>NZ_JBIEOE010000009.1:0-84942 GCF_043498045.1 Sphingomonas sp. S6 | reverse complement strand
CTCCCGGCCACCCATCAGGATACCGTGTGGGTGGCCGGGAGGGGGAGCGGGCCGGCACCGCTAACGCGCGTGAGCGCGTTTTCCCCAAACTCGACCCTCGTAGCATCGGAACCGCCTTCCTATCTCGCGCGCTTCGAACGCACCCTTCAGGACGAGAGTGGATGGCCGACAGCGATACCCCGACCCGCAAGATCCAGGTGGCGAACAGCCGTCCGGAGGATTCCGGCCGCGGCCTCGCGCACCTGCCGCGCAGCCTGATGGCCGCGCTGGGCGTGGGCGAGGGCGACGTGATCGAGATCGTCGGCAAGCAATCGACCCCCGCGCGCGCCGTCGGGCCGTATCCTGAGGACGAGGGGATCGAGATCCTGCGCATCGACGGCCTGCAACGCGCCAATGCCGGCGTCGGCGCAGGCGATTTCGTCGAGGTGCGCAAGGTGGAATCGAAGCCGGCGACGCGCGTCGTCTTCGCGCCCGCGCAGGCCAACCTCCGCTTGCAGGGCCAGCCCCAGGCGCTGAAGCGCACCTTCTTCGGGCGGCCGCTGTGCCAGGGCGACGTCGTCGCGACCGCGGGTCACCAGCGCGTCGGCAACATGCCGCCGGGCATCCAGCAGTTCATGAACGCGCCGGCCTATGCGTTGCAGGAGATCCGCCTGTCGGTCGTGTCGGCGAGCCCCAAGGGTATCGTCCACATCGACGAAAATACCGAGGTGGAGCTGCGTCCCGAATATGAGGAGCCGACGCAGCGCCGCGCCGATGTGACCTATGACGATATCGGTGGCATGGCGCAGACGATCGACCAGTTGCGCGAGATGGTCGAGCTGCCGCTGCGCTACCCCGAGCTGTTTCAGCGGCTGGGCGTCGATCCGCCCAAGGGCCTGCTGCTCTATGGCCCGCCGGGCACCGGCAAGACGCGCCTTGCGCGTGCCGTGGCGAACGAGAGCGACGCGTCGTTCTTCCTGATCAACGGTCCCGAAATCATGGGGTCGGCCTATGGCGAATCCGAGGGTCGGCTGCGCGAGATTTTCGAGGAAGCGGCGAAGAGTGCGCCGTCAATCGTCTTCATCGACGAGATCGACTCGATCGCCCCCAAGCGCGGCAGCGTGCAGGGCGAGGCGGAGAAGCGCGTCGTCGCGCAGCTGCTGACGCTGATGGACGGGCTGGAAGCGCGCGCGAACCTCGTCGTGATCGCGGCGACCAACCGGCCCGAGGCGATCGATGAGGCGCTGCGCCGACCGGGCCGCTTCGACCGCGAGATCGTCGTCGGCGTGCCCGACGAGCGCGGCCGTCGCGAAATCCTGGGCATCCATACGCGCGGCATGCCGCTGGGCGACAAGGTCGACCTCGTCGAACTCGCGCGCACCACCTATGGCTTCGTCGGCGCCGACCTGGCCGCGCTGACCCGCGAGGCGGCGATCGAGGCGGTGCGGCGGATCATGCCCAAGCTGAACCTCGAAGAGCGGACGATCCCTGCCGAAGTGCTCGACGACCTGTCGGTGACGCGCGAGGATTTCCTCGAGGCGCTGAAGCGCGTCCAGCCGAGCGCGATGCGCGAGGTGATGGTCGAGGCGCCACGCGTGCGCTGGGACGATGTCGGTGGCCTCGATGCCGCGCAGAACCGGTTGAAAGAAGGCGTCGAACTGCCGCTGAAGGACCCGGATGCCTTCCGGCGGTTGGGTATCCGGCCTGCCAAGGGCTTCCTGCTCTATGGCCCGCCGGGCACGGGCAAGACCTTGCTGGCCAAGGCGGTGGCGCGCGAGGCGGAGGCGAATTTCATCGCCACCAAGTCGAGCGACCTGCTGTCGAAATGGTATGGCGAAAGCGAGCAGCAGATCACCCGCCTGTTCCAGCGGGCGCGGCAGGTGGCGCCGTGCGTGATCTTCATCGACGAACTCGACAGTCTGGTGCCCGCACGCGGCGGCGGTCTCGGTGAGCCGCAGGTGACCGAGCGCGTGGTCAACACGATCCTTGCCGAGATGGACGGGCTGGAGGAGCTGCAATCGGTCGTCGTCATCGGCGCGACCAACCGCCCGAACCTGATCGATCCCGCACTGCTGCGGCCGGGCCGCTTCGATGAGCTGGTCTATGTCGGCGTGCCCAATCAGGAAGGGCGCCGCCGCATCCTGGGCATCCAGACGCAGAAGATGCCGCTGGCCGACGACGTCGATCTCGACGCCATTGCGCGCCAGACCGACCGGTTCACCGGTGCCGATCTGGAGGACGTGGTGCGCCGCGCCGGCCTGGTCGCGCTGCGGCGATCGTTGCAGTCGACCGCGGTGACGATGGCGGACTTCGAATCGGCGCTGACCGAATCGCGGGCGAGCGTGACGCCCGAGATGGAGAAGGATTACGAGAAGATCGCGTCGCAGCTGAAGCAGGACGCGGCGGCGATCCAGCCGATCGGCTTCATCTCTCCGGGGCAATTGCGCGGGCGTGGACCCAAGGGCGCGGATTGAGCCTGAATTGGCCCGAACGCCAGAACCAGCCGTCATCCCAGCGAAGGCTGAGATCTCTCGGTTCTGGCGTTCGGCGAAAGCCGCACGAGACCCCAGCCTGCGCTGGGGTGACGTTTGAGGTAATGATAGGCGAGGTGATCCCCGTGCCGGGGAGAATCACCCCCGCTCCGTCAACGCCCGCCACGCATAGACGAACAGCACCACCAGCGCCGCCGCGGCGGTCAGATACGGCAGCGGCCGCGATAGCTCGTACAGGCCGACGCCGATCGACGGCCCGAGCACGAAGCTCGCCCCGTTGACGCTCGTCACCTTGCCGGCGACCGACCCTTGCGCGGCGGGTCCGACTGCGAGGCTCGACCCCGCGGTAAACCCCGGACGCGTGAAGCCAAAGCCCAGGTTCGCCAGCGCATAGGCGGTCGCGATGCCGTAGAGCGACGTCGCCAGCCCGGTCAGCGCCACGCCGATCGCGGCGAGCACCAGCCCCACCAGCACCAGCCGCCGCGGCGTCAGGCCAAGCAGCGGGATCACCCCCCATTGTACCAGCAGCGCCGCGCCCGCGCCCATCATCAGCACGATGCCGGTCGGCTCCAGCGCCAGCGCGGGCGCGATATGCAGGCGGTCGATGACGAGGAAGCCGATCGCCTGGCTGGTCATCGCCTGGGCATGGCCCATCACCAGTCCCGCGATCATCCAGGCGCGCACGCGCGGATCGAGATAGCCGACATGCTCGATATGCGGCTGCGTCGCGGCGGCGACGGTCGCGCCGGTGGGGGCGCCGCCGATCGAGGGATAAGCGGAGGAGGTGCCATGTTCGTGGAACGCCGCGCGCCGATCGTCGGGCAGGATCGCCCGCACCGTGACCCACACGCCGACGCCGAACACCGCGAAGACGAAAGCGGGGCCGGCCAGCCCCACCTCAATGCGGCCGAGATGGCCGAGCAGCAGGTAGGGCGCGATCGCCGGCCCCAGGATCGTGCCGAGCCCGAAGGCGCTGGCGAGCAGGGTGAGGGCGCGCGTGCGATCCTCACGACTCGTCTCGCCGGCGACCAGCGCCTGCACCGCAGGCGGCGCAGCGGAGCCGAACGTGCCGTAGATCAGCCGGCCGGCGATGAAGAGGCCGAAGGCGGCGGTGCCGCCGATCCAGCCGTTGATCCCGGCGGCGAGGAACAGGCCGCACAGGCTGAGCGACACCGAAAAGCCGCCGACGCCCAGCAGGATCATCGCACGATGCCCGTGCCGGTCGGATCGGTTGGCCCAGAAGGGCGCGGCGATGACCCACAATAGCGCGGATACCGAGAAGGCGGCGGCGACGGCGCTGTCGGCGACCTTCAGCGAACGGCCCAGCGCGGGCAGGATCGATTGCAGCGCGGTATTGCCCGCCGCGATCGTCAGCATGACGAGGAACATGAGCGCAAAGCGCCGGTCCATCGGGCCGCGGGTCCGGCCGGTCATGCCGCGCGGCGCCCGGTGCGGTCCCAGGCATAGTCGCGCGTCACGGCGCAGACGATGACCTGATAGCGGTCGTACCAATGCGCCCGGCCCGCGTCGCGGATCGCTGCGTGATCGGGCTGGTCGCGCCAGGCGATGGCGGCCGCTTCGTCCGCCCAATAGCTGATCGTGATGCCGGCGCCGTCCGCGCCCCGCACGCTGTCGACGCCGCGATAGCCCGGTTGGCGTGCCGCAAGATCCGCCATCGCCGCAGCGGCAGCGTCATAGCCCGCCCCGTCGGCGCCGTTGCGCTGCGAGGTAAAGATCACCGCGACCTCGCCAGCCCGTTGCTCTGCCATGGTTTCTTCCCCTCCGTAATCCCCTTCCTAGTTCGACGACAGGGCAGGGCAAGCGGTGTCGCAGGGGCGCTCGCTGCGACGAACCGCAGGGGGCCACGCAACCGCATGTCTTGAAACGCGTTCGGGAAACGTGGCACGGGGTGTTTTCCGCGCGGTCCTGCGCGGGGTCCCGACACGCGATCAACGACAGGAAACCGATGCCCTCTTCGACCACCGCCGCCAGGCGCCGTACCCGTGGCACCGGCGTGCCGAGCCCGGTCGCGATGTTCTTTCAGGGCTTCCTGAAGCATCCGGTGATGGTGGGGTCGATCATCCCGTCGTCGGACAAGCTGATCCGCAAGATGCTGGCGCCCGTCGATTGGTCGGCGTGCAAGGTGTTCGTCGAATATGGTCCCGGCGTCGGCACCTTCTGCCGCCCGATCCTGGAGCGCATGGCGCCCGACGCGACGCTGATCGCGATCGACACCAACCCCGATTTCATCCGCTACCTCGACCACACGATCACGGATTCGCGCTTCGTCGCGGTCGAGGGATCGGCGGCGGACGTCGAGCGGATCGTACGCGAACGCGGGCACGACCATGCCGATTACGTGCTGTCGGGCCTGCCCTTTTCGACGCTGCCCGCCGGCGTCGGTCCGGCGATCGCCGCGGCGACGCACCGCGTGATCCGTCCCGGCGGCGCCTTCCTGGTCTATCAATTCTCGCCCAAGGTGAAGGACTTCCTAACCCCCCATTTCACCAACATCGATCACGACATGGAATGGTGGAACGTACCCCCCGCCCAGCTCTACTGGGCGTGGAAGGATTGATCGCCAAGATAGCCTGTTACGACACAATCAAACGATTTTGCCGATGCGGGCCCTTTTCCTTCACGTCCGGTTAAGCTAATCGCGTCCGATATGGACGCTCCAAAGCATTCCTCTGCCCTGTTCCTGCGCGACACTGCGATCCGCCGTGGCATGGAGTTGATGATGTTCGCCCAGACGCGGTTTCTGCGCACAGCGGACGAAAAGCTCGCCGAACTGGGCTTGGGGCGCGCGCATCACCGCGCGCTCTATTTCATCGGCCGCTGCCCCGACGTCACCGTCGGCGACCTGCTGTTGCTGCTGGCGGTGACCAAACAGTCGCTCGGCCGGGTGATGAAGGATCTGGTCGATCGCAACCTCGTCTGCATGCGTGCCGGGGATGTGGATCGTCGCCAGCGCCTGCTACGCCTGACGGAAGAGGGGGTCGCGCTGGAGACCGCATTGTTCGAGGAGCAGCGCGACCGCATGGCCAAGGCGTACAGCTATGCCGGGCAAGAAGCGGTGGCAGGCTATTGGGCGGTGATGGAAGCGCTGATCCCGGCCGAGGCGCGCGCGCAGATCGACGCGCTGGGCCGGTGACGCGCGGCTAGTCGTCGATGCCGAAATTCAGCCCGCGCGACACGCCGGGATCGACCACCGCGATCAGCAGATAGGCGGCGAACTGGCGCAGGCGTTGCAGCACGCCGGTATGCGCCTTGTACCAGCTGCGCGTGATCGGCTGCGATCGCGCGATCTCGCCTTCGATATAGCTCCGGACATGCGCGGCAAAGGCGGCGTCGTGGACGCGCAGCATCAGCTCCATGTTGATGAACAGGCTGCGCATGTCGAAATTGGCCGATCCGACATAGACGACGTCATCGATGACGTAGAGCTTGGTGTGCAGCTTGGTCGGCAGATATTCGTACAGCGCGACGCCCTTGCGCAGCAGGCCTGCATAGGTGAAGCGCGCCGCCGCGATCGTTGCATTGTTGTCGGATTTGGACGCGGTGACGACGCGCACCTTCGCCTTGCGCCGCCCCGCTTTGTCCAGCCGGCGCAGGATGGTGGGCGAAGGCGTGAAATAGGCGGCGATGATGTCGATCCGCTTGCCGCGGCGCAGGTCGTCGCGCACCGCGCGTGCCCAAGGCGACAGGCGCCGCGTCGGCCCGCCGATCAGCCAGCGCGTATCGCCATGCGCTTCGCTCCAGCGCGCCAGCGCCTTGTTCAGCGGGCGCACGCGGCCCTTGGGGAGCCGCAACCAATCGTGCAGCGCATCGAAATAGCCCGCCAGCCGACCCGCGGCCGGTCCTTCGACCAGCAGACCCAGATCGCGCCACGCTTCTTGCGCGGGGGTGCCGAAATAATCGTCCTCGACGTTGAACCCGCCGATGATGATCCGCTCGCCGTCATGCCCCGCATCGGCGAGCGCCAGCTTCTGGTGGTTGCGCAGCAGGTAGCGGCGTCCGAACCGGGGTGCGAAGCGGCACACCGATACGCCGGCCTCGCGCAGCGGCGCGTAAAAGGCATCGTCGGTCTCGCTGCCGAAGCCGTCGACGATCAGCGCCGTATCCACCCCCCGTTCCGCCGCCGCGATCAGCGCGGCGTTGACCCGGCGGCCGGTCGCGTCGTCGGCGTAGATGTAATAGAGGATGCGCAGCGAACGGCGGGCGCCTGCGATCAGCGCGAGCAGCGCGTCGAGGCGGCGCGGACCGGTATCAAGCAGCGTCAGCCGGTTGCCATCGACCGCGAAGGTCGGCTGGAGAGCGGGCGCGTCCATCGCGCTCGTCTGTGCCCGTCGGTGCGTCGGGTGGCAAGGGCGGTGCGGTGGTAGCGGGGCGTTGGCCGTCGGGCGCTCAACCCCACCCACATCGTCACCCCGGACCAAGTCCGGGGCGACGGGTAAGGCGGGGCCGGCGCCGCGCATCTCACCCCTGCCACGACAGCCCCGAACCCGATTTTCTTGACTTTACCCACACCCTCCGCTTACACGCCGCCCCTTACTGAATCGGTATTTGCGAAGGAAAGCGTCCATGGCGCGCGTTACCGTCGAGGATTGCGTCGACAAGATCCCCAACCGTTTCGATCTGGTCCTGTTTGCTGCGCAGCGCGCGCGGCAGATTTCGGGCGGCGCGGAACTGCTGCTCGATCGCGATCGTGACAAGAACCCGGTCGTCGCGCTGCGCGAAATCGCCGACGAGCTGGTCCGTCCCGATCACCTCGAGGAAGCGGTCGTCAACAGCCTGCAGCGCGTCCAGATCGACGACGACGATGAAGTCGATGCCGTCGGCTCGCTCGCAGCCTCGGCCGAAGCGCTCCGCCTGACCGCCGCCGCACCGCCGCGGAACCAGAATCTCGGCGCCGATTACGACGGGTAAGGACTGGTCAGCGGATTAGCCTCGGCTAATCCGCGTCGCGGACCAGTCCACGGCCAGCGGGCGCCAAGCCCGACTGACGACGCGGCTTTGCCGCGTCGTTTGCGTTTGGGGATCGGTCAGCGGATTAGCCCCAGCTCATCCGCGCCTCGGACCGATCCGCGGCCAGCGTCGCAAAGCGACGACTGACGACGCGGCTTTGCCGCGGCGGGTGGGTTTTGGGGAGGGGGCATACAATTCCTCCCTCGCGTTGGCGGGAGTGCAGGTTGGATTCCTCCCAGCAATCCAAGATCATGCCGGGGGCATGATCGACCCTGCGCTGGGAACCGCCGGCGGCAGCCGGTGGTGGAGTTAAACGCAAGGTCCGCCGTGCCCGCCCCCTTCGTCAGCGCTGACGCGCTGCCACCTCTCCCTGGCGGGGGAGGAATGCGCGGGAGCCAGCGCTCCACGCCTCGACCGCCGCTGCCGGCCTCCCCACCAACGTCACCCCAGCGGAGGCTGGGGGTCTTTGTGTGATGAAGGGCGGTAACCGCCACGGGGAGATCCCAGCCTTCGCTGGGATGACGGTTGGAACGTCCCACAAGGCCCCGCCGCGGCGAAGCCGCGTCGTCAGTCGTCGCTGTCGCGACGCTGGCCGGGGTCGCCACGCGACGCGGATTAGCGTCGCTAATCCGCTTGGCGCCCCTTGAACCCCTGCGCCACCACGAACCATTCCACCGACCCCTTGCGGCTGCTCGGCGGCTTGGCGTGTTTTACGCTCGTGAAGTTGCGCTTCATCTCGGCGACCAGCTGCGCATCGGCGCCGCCCGCAAAGACCTTGGCGACGAAGGTGCCGCCCTTTTCCAGCACATCGACCGCAAAGGCGAGCGCGGTTTCGACCAGCGCCATGGTGCGCAGCGCGTCGGTTTGCGGGTGGCCGACGGTATTCGCCGCCATGTCCGACATCACCAGGTCGGGCGCGCCGCCCAGCGCCTCCATGAGCGCACCCGGCGCGGCATCGTCCATGAAATCCATCTGGAAGATCGTGACGCCGTCGATCGGATCGACCGGCAACAGGTCGATGCCGACCACCGCCGCCTTGGGCACGCGGCGGCGGATCACCTGGCTCCAGCCGCCCGGCGCGATGCCGAGGTCGACGACGCGGCGCTTGCCCTGGATGATCCCGAACCGCTCGTCGAGTTCGAGCAATTTGTACGCCGCGCGGCTGCGATAGCCCTCCGCCTTGGCGCGGCGGACATAGGGGTCGTTGAGCTGGCGTTCGAGCCAGCGCGTCGATTGCGCGGTGCGGCCACGCGCGGTCTTGACGCGGGTGCGCAGGCCGCCGCCGTCTCTGCTCATGTCATGATACTCATGGTCTGGGGCTGCCCATCAGGCGGCGCAGGATGCCTTCGCGAATGCCGCGGTCGGCGATGCCCAGCCGCTCCGCGGGCCATAAATCGAGGATCGTTTCGAGGATCGCGCAGCCCGCGACGACCAGATCGGCGCGTTCCGACCCGATGCAGGCGAGCTGCGCGCGTTCCTTCACCGATTTGCGCGACAGGTCGGCGCTGATCCGCCGCATCGCATCGGCGGGCACGATCAGGCCGTCCACCTGCGCGCGGTCGTAATGGCTCAGGCCCAGATGCACGCTGCCGAGCGTCGTCACCGTGCCGCTGGTGCCGAGCAGGCGCGGGCGCGCGACGTGCTTGGGCAACCGGCCGGCGAAATCGGCGAAACTGTCCGCGACGATGCCGCGCATCCGCTCATAGGCCGCGAGCCGCCCGCCTTCGCCCTCACCACCACCGGCATGTTCGGTCAGCGACACGACGCCCCAGGGGGCCGAATGCCAGTCGAGCACGCGCGGCATGCTGCCCCGCGTCGTGTCGATCAGCACCAGCTCGGTCGAGCCGCCGCCGATGTCGAAGATCAGCGCGGGGTCGTCGCCCGGTTCGATCAGCGCATGGCAGCCGAGCACCGCCAGCCGCGCCTCTTCCTCAGCCGAAATGATGTCGAGATGGATGCCGGTTTCCTCGAGCGCGCGCGCGATGAAATCCTGCCCGTTGCTCGCCCGCCGGCACGCCTCGGTCGCGACCGAGCGCGCGAGCGTGACGTTGCGGCGCTTCAACTTGTCGGCGCAGACGCGCAGCGCGGCGATGGTGCGTTCGATCGCGGCGTCGCTCAGCCGGCCGGTGGCGGCGAGGCCTTCGCCCAGCCGGACGATGCGCGAAAAGGCGTCGATGACGGCGAAGCCGTCGCCCTGCGGCCGGGCGATCAACAGCCGGCAATTGTTGGTGCCGAGGTCGAGCGCGGCAAAGGCCTGCGCATCGGACCAGCGACCGCGTTGCGGTCGGCTCGGCGCCGAACGGGCAGGCGGGGCCTGCCGGTACGGCATTCGGGCGGAACGATCCCCCATAGCCGTGGTGACTTTCTATCTGTTTCTGTTCTGCCGTCACGGGGATGAAGGCCCCGCTCGGTGCTTGCCCTCTAGGTAGCGCGTACAAGCCCTTGCGACAAGGCGAGCAATTTGACCTGTTGACAGGCCCACGGTGCCCGCCTAGATGCGCGGCCCTCGTTGCCCGATCCTCTAATGGTAAGAGAGCGGACTCTGACTCCGTCAATCAAGGTTCGAATCCTTGTCGGGCATCCACTTACCACTTGCTCCTACGAGCATCCCTCACATCGCTGATACCGCTTTCACCTCCACGCAGGTCGTGCTGGGGATCGATGCGGCGTGGACCGCGGGGCAGCCCAGCGGCGTCGCTTTGGCGGTGTGCGAGGGTGCGCGCTGGCGATTGCGCGCGGTGGCGCCATCCTACGATCATTTCCTGAATCGGGCGGCCGGCGTGGCGTGCGACGCACCGCCGCGGGGATCGTCGCCCGATGCGGCGGCGCTGCTTGCCGCGGCCGAGGCGCTGGCGGGCGGGCGCGTCGACCTGGTCGCGATCGACATGCCGCTGGCACGCACGCCGATCGTCGCGCGGCGCGCGTCGGACAACGCGATCACGCGGGCCTTCGGGGGGCGCTATTGCGGCACGCATTCGCCCAGCGCGGCGCGGCCGGGGCCGATCTCCGACGGCTTGCGGGCAGGGTTCCAGGATGCGGGCTATCCGCTGCGCACCGCCAACGCTCAGGCCGGCGGGCTGATCGAGGTCTATCCGCACCCGGCGCTGGTCGTGCTCGCGCAGGCGCCGCGGCGGCTGCCGTATAAGGTGTCGAAGACGCGCACCTATTGGCCGGACGAATCGCTGGCCGCGCGGCGCGTGCTGCTGGCGGCGGAATGGGCGCGGATCGTGGGCCTGTTGGCGACCCGGATCGATGGCGTGGAGGACGCGCTGCCGCCTCTGCCCGACGACGCGAGCGGTGTCGCGCGCAAGGCACACGAAGACATGATCGACGCGATCGTCTGCGCCTGGGTGGGGATCACCGCGCTCGGCGGGCAGGCGGAGGCTTATGGCGACGCGGAGTCGGCGATTTGGGTGCCGCACGAGGACGGAACGGCGGCCCGCTTCGCCGGTTGAACCGGCATGCCGACGTTCGACCCCCGCACCACCGCGCTCATCCTCATCGACCTGCAGGACGGCATCGTCGCCGGCGACAAGGGGCCGCACAGCGCCGCCGACGTCGTCGCGCGCGGCAAGGCGCTGGCCGACCGCTTCCGCGCCGCGGGCGCGCCGGTGGTGCTCGTCCATGTCGGCTTCACCCCCGACATGATGCCGAGTCGCAACGTCGACCAGCCGCGCCTGCCCGCCGAAGGTACGCCGCCCGCGTTCCATGCGCTGGTCGAGGGGTTGCGGCAGGATGGCGATATCATCGTGATGAAGCACCATTGGGGCGCCTTCACCGGCACCGATCTCGACCTTCAGTTGCGGCGGCGTGGGGTAAAGACGGTGGTGATCGCCGGCATCGCGACGAACTTCGGCGTCGAATCGACCGCGCGCAGTGCTTGGGAGCTGTCGTACGACGTGGTGATCGTCGAGGACGCCTCGACCTCGCGCTCGGCGGAGCTGCATGCCTTTGCGGTTCAGCATATCCTGCCGCAGATCGCGCGGGTGGTCGCGAGCGAGGACGTGATGCTGGGGTAGGGCCGTTGAGCCAGACGTCATCCCAGCGCAGGCTGGGATCTCTCGGTTATGGGGGTTTTGCAGGAGCCGAGAAAGACCCCAGCCTTCGCTGGAGTGACGTTTTGGGCGAGCGGACGAGAATACGGTCCCTTACTTCGCTTCCGCGATCAACTTCGCCGCGTCGGCGCCCGCCCAGTCATTGCCGCCCTTCCAGCGCCATACCTCCTTGCCCGCCGAATCGAACAGCACCGTCGTCGGCAGGTTCGCGTTCCACCCCAGCGACAGCGCCATCTGGTCGTCGACATACGGGGTGAGCGTCGGCGCGCCGTGCGCTTTCAGGAACGCCGGCACCTTCTCCGCCCCTTGCGTATCCTGGCTGATCGCGGCGACCCGCACGCTGCCGCGCTTGGCCAGCGCCTCCAGCGTCGGCAGTTCGGCGATGCACGGCCCGCACCACGTCGCCCACAAATTGACGAGCACCGGCTTGCCCTTGAACGCGGCGAGGGTGGTGGGCTTGCCGTCCGGCCCCTTGAACGTCGTCGTCGGCGCGGCCTCGCCGGCATGGCTGCGGTCGACGCCGACCTGCGCGGTCGCGGCAGCCGGAGCGGTCGCTTCGTCGGGTGAGGCTGCGTTCGTATCGGCCGTGTTCGCTTGCCCGGTCGCGGCGCTTTGCCTATCGCAAGCCGCGGCCATCAGCGCCAGGAGACAGACGATCGCGACGCGTGCGGACATGAGCGGTTCCAATTCGATGTGGGGCGGCAGATTTGCCGAAGGCCCTGCTGCGGTAATGCGCGAGATTAACGCCTCGATCCCCTTCGACAAGCGGATGTGGAAACAGGACATCGCCGGATCGAAGGCGCATGTCGCGATGCTCGCGAAACAGGGCATCGTGTCGGCCGAGGATGCCGCGGCGATCGACGCCGGTCTCGATACGGTCGCGGCGGACTATGCCGCGAACGGCGTGCCGGAGGATCTCAGCCTCGAAGACATCCACATGCTGACCGAGGCGAAGCTTGCGCAGGCGATCGGTCCCGTCGCCGGCCGTCTGCACACCGCGCGCAGCCGCAACGATCAGGTCGCGACCGATTTCCGCCTGTGGGTGCGCGATGCGATCGACCAGGTGCTCGCCGCACTGACCGGCCTGACGCACGCGCTGCTGACCCGCGCCGAGGAGCATGCCGATGCGGTGATGCCGGGCTTCACCCACCTGCAATCCGCGCAGCCGGTGACGTTGGGCCATCACCTGATGGCCTATGTCGAAATGACGGCGCGCGACATCTCGCGCTTCCGCGATGCCCGCGCGCGGATGAACCTGTGCCCGCTCGGCTCCGCGGCGCTTGCCGGCACCAGCTTCCCGCTCGACCGGCAGATGACCGCGGCGGCGCTCGGCTTCGACGGCCCGACGCGCAACAGCCTGGACGGGGTCAGCGACCGCGACTTCGCGCTCGATTATTTGACGTGCGCGACGCAGACCGCGCTGCACCTTAGCCGCCTCGCCGAAGAGTTCGTACTGTGGGCGTCGCAGCCGTTCGGCTTTGTCGCGCTGTCCGACCAATGGTCAACCGGCAGCTCGATCATGCCGCAGAAGCGCAATCCTGACGCCGCCGAGCTGGTCCGTGGCCATGCCGGGCGCATCCTCGGCTGCATGACCAGCCTGATGGTGACGATGAAGGGGCTGCCGCTCGCCTATTCGAAGGACATGCAGGACGACAAACCGCCGGTGTTTGAGGCGCACGACCTGCTCGGCCTGTCGATCGCGGCGATGACCGGCATGGTCGACAGCGCGACCTTCCGCACCGATCGCATGCGCGGCCTCGCCGAAAGCGGCTTCGCCACCGCGACCGACTTCGCCGACTGGCTGGTGCGCGAGGCGGGGCTGCCATTCCGCGAGGCGCATCACGTCACCGGGCGCGCGGTGAAGCGCGCCGAGGAGCTGGGCGTGCGGCTCGACGAGCTGCCCTTCGCCGAATTCCAGGCGATCGACGCTCGGGTCAACGAAAGCCTGTACGACGTGCTGTCGGTCGATGCCTCGGTCGCCAGCCGGACGAGCTTCGGCGGCACCGCGCCGGTCAACGTACGCGCCGCGATCGCCGCCGCGCGGGAGAGCCTGTCATGAAGCGCCTAGTTCCGTTTCTAGCGCTGGCACTCGCCGGCTGCGGCGCCGCCAAGGAATTGCAGCCCGCCCCCGGCGCGAAGCTGCCGCCCGCCCCTTATGGCGCGACCGCGACGCCGACCGCGAACCAGCTGCTCACGCCGACGACGCAGCAGCGGCCGCAGCGCAGCGACGAACTGCTCAAACAGTCCGAAGCCCGCCGCAGCGACGAATTCGACCTCCCGCCGAACTGATATACCCATGAACCATTTCGATTATCGCGACGGCGTGCTCCACTGCGAGGACGTGCCGCTCACCCGCATCGCCGAAGAGGTGGGCACCCCCGTCTACGTCTATTCGACCAACACCTTCCGCCGTCATGCGCAGGTGTTCCGCGAGGGGCTGAAGGACGTCGGCCGCATCCACCTGGCCTATGCGATCAAGGCCAATCCCAACCTCGCCGTGCTGCGCGTCCTTGCCGAAGAGGGCTATGGCGCCGACGTCGTCTCGGGCGGCGAGATGGCGCGTGCGCTCGCGGCGGGCATCCCCGCGGCGGACATCGTGTTTTCGGGCGTCGGCAAGACGCGGGCCGAACTCGCCCGCGGGATCGACGCAGGCATCGGCCAGTTCAACCTGGAGCTGGAGGAAGAGGGCGTCGTCCTCGCCCAGATCGCCCACGCCAAGGGCAAGCGCGCGCCCGCGACGCTGCGCGTGAACCCCGACGTCGACGCCGGCACGCATGCCAAAATCTCGACCGGCCGCGCCGAGAACAAGTTCGGCGTGCCGATCGATCAGGCGCCCGATATGTTCGACCGGCTGGCACCGCTCGACGGCCTCGACCTGCGCGGCGTCGCCTGCCACATCGGCAGTCAGCTGAGCGATTTGTCGCGACTGGAGGAGGCCTACCGCCGTATCGGCGAACTGGTCGCCGAACTGCGTCGCCGTGGCCACACGATCACCCGCGTCGATCTCGGCGGCGGCCTCGGGGTCCCCTATAAGGCCGGCGACGTGCTGCCGAGCCCGGCGGATTATGGCGCGATGGTCGCGCGCGCGACCCAGGGCTGGGACGTTGAGCTGATGTTCGAGCCCGGCCGCGTCATCGCCGGCAATTCGGGCGTGCTGCTGACCGAAGTCGTATGGGTGAAGCCCGGCGTCACCAACCCCTATGTCATCGTTGATGCCGCGATGAACGACCTCGCCCGCCCGGCGCTGTACGATGCGTGGCACGACTTCGACGCGGTGATCCCGACGGGCGAGCGGATGACCGCCAACATCGCCGGCCCGGTGTGCGAAAGCGGCGATACCTTCGCGATGGGGCGCGAGATCGACGCGGTGAAGAGCGGCGACCTCGCCGTCTTCCGCACCGCGGGCGCGTACGGCGCGACGATGGCCTCGACCTACAACAGCCGCGATCTCGTCCCCGAAGTGCTGGTCGATGGCGACCGTTATGCCGTCGTCGCCGATCGCATCGCCGCCGAGACGATTCTCGCCGCCGAGCGCGTGCCGGAGTGGCTGAAGGCGTGAGCCTCCACAGCCTGCCGCTGTTCGTCCGGCTGGCGGGGCGCCCGGTGATCCTGCTGGGCGAGGGCGAGGCGGCGGACGCCAAGCGGCGACTGCTCGAGCGTGCCGGCGCGGTGATCGTCGGCGAGGACGCGGCGGCGGCGCTCGCCGTGGTGGCGATCGACGACGAGGACGCGGCATTGGCGGCGGTCGAGCGGCTGAAGGCCCGCGGGCTGCTGGTCAACGCGGTCGACCGGCCGGCCTCGTGCGACTTCACCACGCCCGCGATCATCGATCGTGCACCGGTGCTGATCGCGATCGGCACCGGTGGCGTGTCGGCAGGCCTCGCCGCAGCGCTGCGCCAGCGGCTGGAGGCGCTGCTGCCGGCGGGGCTGGGGCGGCTCGCGGACCAGCTCCACCATGCCCGCGCCGCGCTGCGTGCACATTATCCCGATGGCCGAACGCGGCGGCGTGCGCTCGGCGCGGCGTTGGCGGTGGGCGGCGCGCTCGATCCGCTGCGCGAGGATGTGGACGTGCCGCGCTGGATCGCGGGCGGGCAGGTCGTCGAGCAGGGGCATGTCCGCCTCGCGCTTACCTCGCCCGACCCCGACGACCTGACGCTGCGCCAGGCGCGCTGGCTTGCCAATGCCGATCGCGTCGTCTTCCATCCCGGCGTGCCGGCGGCGATCCTCGACCGCGCCCGTGCCGATGCGGTGCGGGAGGCGTGGGGCAAGGATAGGACGGCGCACGACGGCCTGACGGTCGAGCTGGAGATGGCATGAGCGGCTTCGGATATCGCATCAACGGCCGCTCGGCGGAGCGCGTCGCGGTCAAGCAGGCGCTGGCCGATCCGGCGGACTTCGTCTGGGTCCACCTCAACACCACCGAGGAGCGCGCGCAGATCTGGCTGCGCGACGCGGCGGGGCTGGACGATTATGTCGTCGACGCGCTGACAGCGATGGAAACGCGCCCGCGCTGCGAGGCGTTCGAAAAGGGCGCGCTTTTAAACCTGCGTGGCCGCTCCACCGATGAACAGACCAGCGGCGACGCGCTCGCCTCGGTGCGGATCTGGGCGATTAAGGGCCGCGTCTATTCGGTCAGTCGCCGCCCGCTCTACGCGGTCGATGCGGTCGAGAAAGAGGTGGAATCGGGCCATGTCGCCGATCCGGGCGACCTCATTTCCGCCTTCGCCACCGCGATCACCGCCGACCTCGACCCGCATGTCGCGGACCTGGGTGACGAACTGGATGATTGCGAGGAACGGCTCGACGCCAATCGCGTCTTCGACCTGCGCCGCACCGTCACGCGCGTGCGCGTCGCCGCGATCGGCTATCGCCGCTTCCTGTCGCCGCAGCGCGCGGCGCTGGAAAAGCTCGCCGAACTGCCCGGCGCCTGGCTGGCCGAGGACGACCGCCGCCACCTGTCCGCCGCCGCCGACCGCGCTGCGCGCATGGCGGAGGAACTGGAGGCGATCCGCGAACGCGCCTCGCTGATGCATGAAGCGCTGACCGACCTGCGCAGCGAACAGATCGACAGCCGCTCGCTCATCATCTCGATCGTGGCGATGGTGTTCCTGCCGCTGACCTTCATCACCGGCCTGTACGGCATGAACGTCGCGCATCTGCCCTATGCGCAGGAACCCTGGGCATTCGACGCGATCATGGGGCTGTGCGGGCTGATCACCGTCACGGTGCTGGGCTATTTCGTCCAGCAGCACTGGTTTCAGAAATGACCTAAGTCGTCCCTCGCATTGGAGGACGATGCGCACGCTACGAACCGTCACCCCAGCGAAGGCTGGGGTCTCTCTCGGCTCCCGGCGCGCGCTACATCCCGAAGATCCCAGCCTTCGCTGGGATGACGGCCTGTTGAACGCGTATGGATCAGACTCTCGCCGGGGAGGATTTGATCACGCCGCGCGGGCGGTGCGCCACGCCTCGGCAATTTCCGACAAACTGCTCGCCGCATCGCGGAATGGCGACGAATCGGTGCCGACCGACGCGTCCACCACCGTCCGGCGGATACCGGCGTACAGCCGCGCCAGCGTGTTCGACACCTCGCCGCCGCGTTCGAAATCGAGGCCTGATTCCAGCGCGAACAGGATCGCGGTCGCGCGGGTCACGCGCTCGCTCTTGGTGCGCAGCTGGTTGTTGTCCATCGCCCAGGCCGCGGCGCGCAGCGCCGAGATGAGCTCTTCGTAAAGCAATTGGACGAGGCCCGGCCCCTGCGCCTCGGCCGTGCGGCCGACGACGTCGATCTGGCGATAGGTGGCATAGGGGTCGCCCGAGAGTGCAGTCGCGTAAGCCATCACTCGCTCTTGTTCCAAGCTTTGATCTGATTATCGAGGAAGGTCTGTGTCGATTTGTAGAAGCCGACCTTGCTGTTCATGGCGGAGAATTGCTGCGTCAGCCGCTTGTTCATCGCATCCGACAGCAGCGAGACCTGGTCCTGCTGCGAGGCGAGGTCCTTCTGCGCCTTGGTATAGCGGTCCGCCGACGCGCCGAGCCCGTAGATGCTGCTCGATGTCGTCAGCGAGATACCCGACAAGGTGCTCGCGAGGCCGAGCGCATTGCTCGACGTGCTGGCGAACATCGCCTCGACCTGGTCGGGATTGGCGGCGAGCACGCGGTTGAGCGTGGTCGTATCGACCTTCAACGTGCCGTCGCGATTGGTGCCGACGCCCAGCTGCGCCAGCGTCGTCGGTGCGCCGCTGCCGTCGTCCGACACCAGCCCCTTCGTCGTCAGCGCCTGCAGCGAGCGCATCAGCGTCGCGGCCGCGGTGTCGCCCTTCAGGTCGCCGCTCGTCGGGTCGATCTCGCCCTTCACGCTGGCGAACACCTGATTGTAGGTGTCGACGAAATCGCCGACGGCCTGCGCCAGCGCGCTGGTCGGCCGCACGCTGGTGAGCGACACCGCACTGGTCGTCACCGCGTTGAGCTGCAACGTCACGCCCGATACCAGGTCGTTGACCGTGTTGGAGGCGCGCTGGACCTGCACGCCATCGACGGTCAGCTTCGCATTCGCCGCGGTGCCGGTCAGCGTGCCGGTGTTCTTGTCGATGTTGAACTGGTTGAGCTTGCTGTCCGCATCGTCCGCCTTCAGCGTGAAGGCCTGTGCGGCACCGGTCGAGCCCTTCAGCGACAGCACCGACTTGCCATCGACATCGGTAATGACGGTCGCGGTGACGCCCGCCTTCGCGCCGTTGATCGCGCTGGCGATACCGTCAAGGCTGCCGTTGGTGACGTCGATCGACACGGTCGGGGCGCTGCCTGCCGTGAAGTCGGTCATCTGCGTGCCGTCGCTGTTGTACGTCGCGGTGCCGAACGTCAGCGTCATCTTGCCGGTCGCGATCGTCGCGGTGCGATCGTCGATCTTCGCCGAGCGCGATCCTTGCGCGGTCGCGAGTGCCTGGATGGAGATGCTGGACGACAGCTGGCCCACCTTGGCCCCCGCGATCGCGGTCGCGCCGAGGGCGCTGGTGTTCGAGCTGACCGGCTGCGTCTGCAACGTGCCGCCGGCGCTGAGGTTGGCGAGCGCGGTCGAGAAATTCGAGATGGTGCTGCGCAGCGTGCTGGTTGCCGAAATCTGCGCGGTCAGCGTGTTGTTCTTGGCGGTCAGCGCGGCATTCTTGGCGGCGAACTGCGCCTGTACCAGCGCCGGGACCAGCGTCGCGATGTCGATGCCCGACCCCGTGTTGAGCGAGGTCAGCAGGCTCTGCGCCGCGTTCTTGGTCAGGCTCGTCGTCGACGCGGGCGCCGGGGTGGGCGTCGGTGTCGGCGTCGATGTGCTGCTGCCTACGGTGCTGGCCACTGGTCTACTCCACGCGCTTCAACAGGATTAACGGCCGCCGCCGTGCAAAGGTTAAGGGGTTTTCGCCGGAATCTTGATGCCGTGTTCGTCGAACCGCGCGCTCTCGGGCACCTCCACCGGCGGCTGCGCGGTGCCGCCCGCCGCGGCGTTCAGGTTGAAGACGAAGGCGAGCACGGTGGCGATCGCGACGTACAGGTCGTCGCGGACCTCCTGGTTCTCGCGCGTAGTGTAGTAGATGGCGCGGGCAAGCATCGGATATTCCAGGATTGGCACGCGCGCCTCTCCCGCCACTTCGCGGATCGCCAGCGCGGTCGCGCCGCGGCCCTTGGCGACGACCACCGGCACCTGGTCCTTGCCGCGATCGTAGCGCAGCGCGACCGCGAAGTGCGTCGGGTTGGTGAGCACGACATGCGCCTCCGCCACCGCTTTCCGCACGCCCCCCTTAGCCATCGCACGCTGCACGCTGCGCTGGTGGCCCTTGGCCTCGGGCGAGCCTTCGGTTTCCTTGTGCTCGTCGCGGACCTCCTGCTTGGTCATCTTCAGTTTGGAGAGCAGCTGAATGATCTGGATCGGCACGTCGAACAGCGCGATCGCGACGAGGCCTGCGGCCATGGCGATCATGATGCCGGTGAACGTGCCGCCCAGCGCCCCCACCGCATCGCCCAGGCTGGACGAGGACAGGCCCAGCGTCGTGCGGCTCGACTTCCACAGCATATAGCCGCCGATCACCGCGAGCAGCACGACCTTCAGCAGCGACTTGCCGAGCTCGATCCACCCCTGCGGCCCCAGGATGCGCTTCAGGCCCGACGCGGGGTTGATGCGCTCGCCCTTGAACGCGATCAGCTTGTTGTTCCACGTCAGCGAGCCGAGGCCTGCCGAGCTGATGATCGTCGCCACCACGCTGACCGTGAACAGCGTGATGAGCGAGGGCAGCAGCTTCCACCCCGCCTGTTGCAGCGGGCGCCAGGGCGAGAAATCCTCGACGTCGGTACGGTCGAACTGGAAGCTCGCGGTCATCACCGCCTTGCACGCCGCGATCAGCGACGGGCCGGCGAAGATCAGCCAGGCGACGCCCGCCATGACGACGAGCGCGGTCGCGAAATCCTTGGACTTGAGGATATTGCCGTCTTCGGCGGCCTTTTCCTTGCGCCTTTGGGTTGGCGCTTCCGTCTTGTCGCCGCCTCCCGACATCAGCCGTTCACCAGCGTATCGGTGGCGGCCAGGCCCTCTCGGATGATGACGAGCATGTAATCGCCCATCGCAGGGAAGGCGACGGCGAGCGCGACGACGCCGACCGCAAGGCTGGCGGGCAGGCCGACCGAGAACAGGTTGAGCGAAGGCGCCGCGCGGCTGACCATGCCGACGACGAGGTTGAGGCACAGCAACAGGAAACCGACCGGCAGCGCCAGCAGCAGCCCGGCGAGGAACGCATAGCCGCCGAAGAAGGCGATGTCCTTCAGCCGATCGGTCGAGATCCAGCTGCCCGGCGGCATCGTCTCATAGCTCTTCACCAGCAGCTGCACGAGCACGAGGTGCCCGTCGACCGACAGGAACAGCAGCGTCAGCATGATGGTGAAAAACTGGCCGAGCGCCGGCGACGAGCGGCCGTTCTGCGGATCGATCGACGAAGCGAAGCCGATGCCCATCGATCCGCCGATGATTTCGGACGCGACCATCGGCGCGGCAAAGGCGATCTGCAGGATGAAGCCGATCGCAGCGCCGACCAACGCTTCGGAAAAGACGGACAGGAACGTCGCGACCGCGAACACCTGTGCGGGCGGTGCGACGGGATGGACGGCGAGCACGAAAATGCCGACCGCGCCGGTCAGGCCGACGCGCACCGGCAGCGGGATCGCCACCGCGCCAAATACCGGCGCCAGGATGAACGCCGCGCCGATGCGCACCATCACGAAGATGAGCGCCCACAGCTTGGGTTCGATCGCTAATCCAAATCCTAGCATGGCGCAGCGCCAGCGCGGCTACGACCGCGCGGCCGGCAAAAGCCGGGGCGCAAGCCCGGCCGACCTCGGCGTAGCTGAGGATCGACGACGCGGCTTTGCCGCGGCGTGGGCGATGGCATGGTGCTGGCCACGCCGCGGCAAAGCCGCGTCGTCGGACGGGTGCTGCGCCCCGCCGGCCGGGCTTGGCAGCATGGCGCGCGACGCGCGCGCTCTTGCTGCCCGCGCCTCATTTCACCAGATCCGGGATGCGTTCGAACATGCCGACGGTGAAGTCGCTCAGCAGCCCCAGGATCAGGCTGCCGAAGATCATGATCGAAAACGCGACCACCAGCAGCTTCGGGACGAAGCTCAGCGTCTGTTCGTTGATCGACGTCGCGGCCTGGATCATGCCGAGGATCAGACCCGCGAGCAGCGCCGGGATCAGGATCGGCGCGCTGGCGAGGGCGAGGACCCACATCGTCTGGTTGGCGACGGTGAGGAAGTAATCGGCGTCCATGTGATGATCCCTCAGGTCGCGAAGCTGTTGGCGAGGCTACCCATCGTCAGCGCCCAGCCATCGACCAGCACGAACAGCAGCAGTTTGAACGGCAGCGAGATGATCGTCGGCGACAGCATCGCCATGCCGAGCGCCATCAGCACCGTCGCGACGACCAGGTCGATGACGATGAAGGGCAGGAACATCAGGAAACCGATCTGGAACGCGGTCTTCAGCTCCGACGTGACGAACGCGGGCAGCAGGACCGCGAAGGGAATGTCCTTCGGGCTGGCATAGGGGCCGGACTTCGCCATGTCGGCGAACATCGTGACGTCCTTGATCCGCGTCTGCTTGACCATGAAGGCGTGCAGCGGCTGGCCGGCGCGCTCGATCATCTGCGTGCCGGCAAGTTGGCCGGCGGCATAGGGCTGGATCGCGTCGCGGTTCATCTGGCTGATCGTCGGTGCCATCACGAACAGCGACAGGAACAGGGCGAGGCCGATCAGCACCTGGTTCGGCGGCGTCTGTTGCAGGCCCAGAGCCTGACGCAGCACCGCGAGCACGATGACGATCCGGGTAAAGCTGGTCATCATCAGCAGGATGCCCGGCAGGATCGTCAGCAGGCCCATGATGATGAGGACCTGGAGCGACAGCGAGAGCGGCGCCGACTGCGTACCGCCCGATACCGCACCCGAACTCAGCTGGCCGAGCGCGCGGTCCACCGCATCGCCGACGCCCGGCGCGGGAGCCGCGGCGGGGGCGGTCTGAGCGAAGGCCGGCACCGCGATCAGCAGCGCCAGCGCGATCGCCAGGATCGCCCAGATCCACTTGTGCGCGCTACGGCCACCGTCGCGGGAGACGGTGCGGCGCGAAGTCTTGAACAGGGCGGGGCCATGGCCCAGCCGGGTCACGGTCGGGCTCACTGGTCCACCTTGTCGATCAGGGCGACACCGCCACGGCCGACCGAGACCAGCAGCCGCTTGCCTTCGAAATCGAGCACGGCAAGGCGCAGGCCCGGCGAGATCATCATCGTTTCCTTAACGGCAATCAGCCGGTTGGTCGGCTTGCCGGGCATGCGCGTCTCGATTCGGCGCCACAGGTACAGGCAGCCGATCATCAGGCCGCACACCAGCGGCAGCAGGACGACGAGCTTCAGGATATAGGACCACATCATGGCGTCGTGTCCTCAGGCGCGCTTGTCGGGCGAGACCAGCTCGGTCATGCGCACGCCGAAGCGGTCGCCCACCGTCACGACTTCGCCGCGGCCGATCAGCGTGCCGTTGACGAACACGTCGAGCAGTTCGTTCGCCTGGCGGTCCAGCTCGATGACGCTCGATTCGCCCAGCGCCAGCAGCTCGCGCAGCGTCAGCTGGGTCGACCCGATCTCGACGGTCAGCTTGACGTCGACATCCTGGAGCAGGCGGAAATTGGCGGCGACGCCACCCTCCACCGGAAAGCTGCCGGTCATGTCGTTCATGCGTCGAATCCTTCGTCGTCGATACGGTCGAGATGGGTGAGGCGGACGGCCGCATGGCCGTTCGAGGTGCCGACGGTCCCCATGCCCAGCCGGCCGCTGCCGACCATGACGGGCACTTCGGGGCCGAAGCTGATCGGAATGACGTCGCCGGGCTTCAGGTCCATCAACAGCGACAGCGGCACGACGGGTTCGGCGAGGACCGAGCGGATCGGGAAGCGCACGCCGAGCGCCGCGCGCGTCAGCGAATTGCGCCACACCGGATTGGCGTCGGCCTTTTCCAGCACCTTGCCGGTCAGCGTCGGGGCATGCGGCTTCAGCGTCGTGACCGGATACAGCAGGTCGATGAACACCGGCTTCGCGTCGCCCGCGGCGATGCCGAAGCGGGTGACGATCATCGCATCCTCGCCGTCGATCGCCAGCATCGCGGCGTTGATCTCGACGCGGGTCGGCGTGAAGTCGATCTGCGCGAGCGGCTCCCAGGCGCTGCGCAGCGGCGCGGCGATCCACTGGCCCAGCCGCGTCACCATCGCCTCGCCCGCGGGCGAGAATTCCGCCGGCATCACCGCAGGCGCGGTGCCGGTGCCGCCGAAGAACAGGTCGAGCAGTTCCAGCACGAATACGCCGTCCAGCACGCACAGGCCGTTCGTCGCATTGGGCGCCATCGTCATCGGCAGCCACGCGGTCAGCCCCTCGGGCCGCTCCGACCGGTAATCGGCGAAGCGCTGCACGACCAGCGGCTCGGCCCAGGTGCGCACCTCGCGCCGCAACACCGGCTCGAACACGCCGCGCAACGTGCGGGCATAGCGGGCCGACAGATGCTGCAGCGTGTGCAGGTCGCCGAACGGATTGAGCTTCGCCGCCCCCAGCACCGACGCATGCGCGGCGGTGGCGCGATCGCGCGTCCGTCGTTCGGTGGTTGCTGCGGCGTTAACCATGCCTCACTGAACAACGAAATTGGTAAAGTAGACGTTACTAACGCCGCCGAATCCCTCTTTTTGTGTCAGCGTATCGTTAATTGCCTTCGCCAGGCGCTTCTGCAGCTGCTCCTTGCCCTCGCTGCTGAATACCTGATCCTCGGGCGTGTCGCCCAGCGTCAGCAGCACCGCCGACCGCACGGCGATGTCGTTGGTCTTCAGATTCTCGATCACCGTGTCGTCATAGGGCGTCGAGATGGCGAGGCCGATCTGCACGACATGGACCGAATTCTGCAGGTTCGAGGTGAAGCTCGGCTCCATCGTATAGTAATTGGAGGCATAGCGATCGCCCGGGCCGCCCGACGGCACGTGCTTGCCGCCGCCGCTGTCGTGGCTGCCGCCCGATTCGCCGCCGCCGCCATGGCCGCCCTCACCGCCTTCGCCTTCGGCCTTGGGGCGCTTCTGTTCGGATTTGGGGACCAGCTTGGGGCCATGGTCTTCCTCGGCCGCGGCATGGCCGCCGCCGATCAGGCCGCTGCTCGCGGCGAAGACGCCAGCGCCGACGCCGCCGCCGACCAGCACCAGCAACACGACCACCATGACGATGATCTTCATCTTGCCGCCGCCCTTCTTCTTGGGTTCGGCCTCTTCGGGTTTGTCGCTCATCGCTCGGGTTCCTTAACGACTGGAATCAGGCGAGACGGCCGTCTTCGGCGGCGTCACGCTCGGGGTTGGGGCTGCGCGCGGCCCGGTCGGGCTGGCGCGCGGTGGAGGCTTGCTGGCGGGGCTGCTGCTGGCCGCCTTGGGGCTGGCCCGATTGGGCCTGACCTGACTGGGCCTGACCTGCGCTCTGCTGCTGGCTGCCGGTGTTGCTCTGCGTCGTGGACGATTGGTTCTGGCTCTGCCCCTGCGACGACGATTGGTTGCCCGCCTGCTGCTGGCTAGCGGCGGCTGTGGCGGCCTCGACCGTCGTCTGGCCGATGCGCATGCCGCGTTCCTCGGCGATCGCGGCAAGGCGCGGGCTGGCGCCCTCGATCAGCGCGCGCGTCTCGGCGCTGTCGGAGGCGAAATGGACGTGCAGCGCGCCGCCGATCGTCTTCACCGATACGTCGAGCGCCCCCAGCGCGTCTGGGACCAACCGAATGCGCGTGTCCTGCGCATTGGCGGCGTCGCGCAACCGTTCGATCCGGTCGATCATCGTCGCCGGCCAGTCGTTCTGGCGCATGTCGAGCGGCGCCTGCGTCGGCGTGGCGGCGGTGCTGCGGACCTCGACGGCCTGCGTCGCGACCGGCGTCGGTGCGACCGGCTGCGCATCGCGCTCCTCGCCGGTGCTGGCGGCATGGATCGCGGCGCCGAACACCTCCGCCGCCGACGCGGTCGTCCCGGCCACCGGTTGCAGCCGCGGCAGTGACTGCGCGCTGAGCGCGACCGTCTGGCGCGGCGTGCCCGCGACTTCCCGCGCGAACGTCTGGCGGGGGGGCGCGGGCTGTACGGGCTGGGCGGGCGCATCGGCGACCACGGGGGCACCGGCGACGGGCACCGGCGCGGCCGCCGCGATCACGGGCGCCGCGTCGGCTGGCGCTGGCGAGGCGGCGGCAGGCGTGGTTTGTGCGGCCGTCTGCGGGTGCGCATGAGGGGTGGCCGTCCCGACACTCGGTGGCGTGGCGGCGGGGAGGGGCGTGGTCGTCCCGGACACGGCCGCCTGCTGCACGGCGGGCGGCGCGACATCGGCCTTGGGTGTCGGCGCCGCGAGCACGCTGGCGGGCGAGGCCTGACGCCCGCGGCCGGCGGCGGCGGGGCGGGGGCCGACCGTGGCGGTCGCACGGGCCATCGCGGCGGGCGCCGCGGCTGACGACACCGGCGTGGTCGTCGCCACGGCCGCCGTCGAGACATTCTGCGCGACTGGCACCGTCACGGGCTGCGCCGGCGTGGCGACCAACGCGGTTTCCGGCTGGACGGGAGCGTCGGAGCCTGGGGCCGACTGGTCACTGGCGGTATCGGCGGCCGCCTCCTGTTGCGGAGCCGCGTCCGGCGTAGCGGCATGCTCTTCAACGGCGGCGTCGCGGTGCGCAGGCGGCGCCATGGCGGCATTCGGCGTCAAAGCTGCGTGCTGTGCGGGAACCGGCGAAGGCGTCGCCGTTGCGGTTGGCACGCTGACCGCCGCACGCGTCGCTTTTCCGGCGCGTCGCGAAGGCGACGTAACCGGTGCGGGCGCCGCCTC
Organism: Sphingomonas sp. S6; assembly: GCF_043498045.1. Taxonomy (NCBI): domain Bacteria; kingdom Pseudomonadati; phylum Pseudomonadota; class Alphaproteobacteria; order Sphingomonadales; family Sphingomonadaceae; genus Sphingomonas; species Sphingomonas sp. S6. Next base: position 59,058 of record NZ_JBIEOE010000009.1, on the reverse strand, counting down.
GGGCTGCGGCGCATCCGGCTGAGGCGCCGCGGCGACGGGCACCGCGGGCGTCGCTACGACCGGCGCCGGATCGACGATCGGCGCGACGGTCGCCGGCACGATCACGGCAGCATCGGCCTGTGCCGGCGCGTCATCCGTATCCTGCTCGGTCGAATCGGCCTCCACGGCGGTCTTGGCGTCGGATGGCGTCTGTGCTGCTGCGAAGGGGCGGACCGGAGCCTCCGCGGAGACGACCGGCGCGTCCACCATCTGTGCGGCCGGCTTCGCCTTGGTAGCCGCAGGCGTTTGCAAGACGGGCGCGGCGACCGGCTGGGGTGCTTCCGCCGTCGTCGCCTCTTTTGCGACCGGCGCGCTAACGATCGGTGCAGGCGTGCTCACGGACATATCCGGAGTAGGCGCGTCGACCGTCATCGGCGCCGCGACTGCTTCAGGCTGCGGCACGCGGATCGTCGGTGCACCGCTCGTCGACACGGGAGCGGTGGGCGCAGGTGCAGGCGCAACCTCGGCCGTGGTGACGGGCGCGGGTTCGGGCGGCGTCAGGACAGACGGCACCACCACGGACGGCTCGGCGGCATGCGGCGCTACGCTACCGCGCGGCGCGGCCGTCTGCACCGTCGTCGCCGGTGCGGCGCCGGGAGTCTTCGATGCCGGTGCGACCGACGCGGGCACCGCCGGCGCAGCGGCGGCGGGCGGCGGCAGCGGCTGTGCCTTTGTCGCGGGGGCGGTCTCGGTCGCGGTCGATGGGACGACCGGTATCGGCGAAGCCACCACAGCCGCCCCGGCGTCGGCCGCGATCGGGGCCGACACCGTAACGGGCGGCGCAACCACCGTATCGGCGGCAGCTACGACCACCGGAGCCGCCGGGACGCCGACACCGACGGACGCAGCGACCTGCTTCGTCACCACGGCGGGTGTGGGCGCGGGCGCGGGCAACGTGCTCGCCATCGCCTTCGCCGACGTGCCGCTGCTCAGCGTCTGCACCACGATCGCGGGGATCGCCGTCGCCTTTGCAGCAACCGGTGCGGCCGGCTTCGCGGCAAGCGCCGCCGGGATCTCGAGCGGTGCCGGCACCGCGATATTGACCGCGGACAGCCACGCCAGCGCGGGATCGACCTCGGCCGGCACCGCCGTCACCGCCGCCGCCACGGCCGGCAGCGGCATGCCAGGAGCGGCAACCGTTTGCCGCCCGGCTGGCGCACTTGCCGCCGCGCCGGTTGGCGCCGTTGCTGCCGTCTTGGTCGCAAGGATGGGCAAGACTGCCGCGGCACCCCCCGGTGCCACGGCAGCCTCGTCCTCACCGCCGCCGATCTGAAGCATCGACAACGCAAACAGATCACCGCCCGCCGACGACGCGCCCTTACCCGGATGGCCGGGGGTGGGAGAGGCGACGGTAAGAGCAGTGTCGATCATGGTTATCATCTCATCGGACAGAGGTGTCCCGAGACAGTCAGCAAGGATCGTGCCGTTTTACCTTTAAGGGCGATACGGGCGGCGTCTCTTCCAGCGCGCGCATCTCTTTGGCCAAGGCCGTGCGACGTGCGCGCTCCAGCAGTTTCTCGATCGCGCTCTGGTCGCGTTTGGCGGACCGGGTCGCCTCGGTAGCGCGGTTGACCATCAGTTCGGCGGTGTCGACACGCGCCTGCGCGGCGGCGGCCGACTGATGCAGCCGTTCGCGGAAATGCGCCTGCGCCCCCATCGATGCCGCGGTGACGCGCGTGTCCGGCGCGGGCGCGACCGCATCGGCCAGCGCCCGGATCCGGTTATGAAGGCTGGTTTCGCTGGCGTGCTTTTCGTGCGCGCGCATTTCGTCGGCACGCACCAGCCCCAGTTGCAGCGTGCGCACCCGGTGGATGCGCGCGAGCTTCTTGGCGTCAGGCACCGAAGACGCCGGTCAGTTCGGCGATCGCCTCGTCCAGGCTCACCGTCTCGTTCGACGCCTGTTTGATGTATTCCATCACCACCGGATGCGCCGCGATGGCGTTGTCGATCGCCGGATCCGCGCCGGGCCGATAGGCGCCCATCAGCACGAGGTCGCGGTTTTCCTCGTACGTCGCCAGGTGCCGGCGCAGCACGCGCGCGGCATGGACGTGATCGGGGTGCGCGATATCGGTCATCACGCGGCTGACCGACGGACCGATATCGATCGCCGGATAGACGCCGCGTTCGGCGAGGTGGCGATTGAGCACGATATGCCCATCGAGGATCGACCGCGCCGAGTCGACCACGGGATCGTTGCCGTCGTCGCCGTCCGCCAGCACGGTATAGATTGCGGTGATCGATCCGCCGCTGCGCACGTCCGTGCCCGCGCGCTCGATCAGATTGGGCAGCATCGCGATCGCGGACGGCGGATAGCCGCGCGCACTGGCGGGTTCGCCCAGCGCCAGCCCGATCTCGCGGCCGGCATGCGCGACGCGGGTCAGCGAATCCATGATGAGGAGGACCTTCTTGCCCTCGTCGCGAAAGGCTTCGGCGATCGCGGTGGCGCGCAGCGCGCCGCGGATGCGCAGCACCGGGCTGTGGTTGGCGGGCACCGCGACGACGACCGCACGCTTGCGTGCCTCACCCGCGACCTTGGTCTCCAGGAAGTCGGCTACTTCGCGGCTGCGTTCGCCGATCAGGCCGATGACGATGACGTCGGCCTTGGCCGCCTTCACCATCATGCCGAGCAGCACCGACTTGCCGACGCCTGAGCCGGCCATGATGCCGACGCGCTGGCCCTGGCCGATCGTCAGCAACCCGTTGATCGCACGGACGCCGACGTCCATCGGCTGGAGCACGCGGCCACGGTCGAGCGGCGATTGCAGCTTGCCGGCGAGCGGCCACTTGCCCGCGCCGCGGATCGGACCCAGGCCGTCGATCGGCTTGCCCGAACCATCGACCACGCGGCCCAGCATGGCGGCGCCGACCTCTGCTTCGCCCGGAGGGCCGATCGGGCGCACCGGCGCGCGCGGCAGCAGCGCCGCGGGGCCGCCGAGGTTCATCAGCAGGGTGCGGCCGTTGCGAAAGCCGATCACTTCGGCCTCGACACGCGCCGCGCCCGTATCGTTGGCGCTGCCGCCGCCGATCTCGCAGATCGTACCCACGGGCAGCGACAAGCCGACCGCTTCCATCAGCAGGCCGTCGTACGAGGCGAGCCGGCCCGATACCTTGGCGGTGGGGCGGAAGTCGGCGACGCCCAGCGTCTCCAGATAATCGGTGGTAAAGCGGTTCAACATCACGCGTCCGGATTGATCACGACGGGCAGCGGCACGCGCTCGATCGCCTGCGCCAGCTGCGCAAGCCACAAGTCGGGGCCGTCCTCGACCAGGGTGGAGGCGCTTTCCAGCACGAAGCTGCCGCGGGCGAGATGGGGATCGGCTGCCGCGAAGATCGACTTGGGCAAGGCGTCAGCCAGCAGCGGCATGTCGTCGGGGTTCAGGCGCAGCAGCGCGGATTCGCTGGCATCGGCCAGCAGCTCCGCCGCCGCCGCGATCCGCGCGTTCAGCATGTCGGCACCGACGCCGCACTCGCCGACCAATTTGCTGACCAGCATCATTACCGTGGCGCGCAGCTGGTGCGCGATCCGGTCGCGGTCGAGCTGGTGGCCGTTGGCCAGCGCCGCGGCGAGCTGGGTCATCAGCGCCGCATCGCGGTCGCCGCTTTCGCGTGCCGCAGCCGCGGCGGCGGCCAGGCCCTCGGCGTAGCCGGCGGCATGCGCGGTTTCGACCGGATCGATGAAGGCCGTGGGTTCGGCCTCGACGTCCAGAGGGTCCCAGCCCTGGGTCGGCTTGTCGCCGTCGCGGTCGGCGGGGCTGAAATGCTTCGGCCCGACCGGGCGCTCGTCCGCATCGTCGGCGGCAGTGCGCGCGCGCGAATAGTCCGGCGCCTCGCCACCCAGCTCGCGCTCCAGCGTCGCCCACATATCGCGCGGGGTGAAACCGGGCACCGGCGGCGCGAACGCCGCCTGCAACAGATGCGTCGCGGTGTCGTGGCGCGAGGCGAAGCCGGCGACGAAGTCGGTCGGCTGGAGCGGCACGGTGCCGCGCGCGAAGGCGTCAGACATAATCGTCGTCGCCCGCGCCCATCACGATCGTGCCGTCCTTGGCCAGGTTGCGCGCGATGGTGATCATCGCCTTCTGCGCTTCCAGCACCTCGGCCAGCTTCATCGGCCCACGCGCCTCCATCTCGTCGCGGATGCCGTCGGCGGCACGCGCCGACATGCAACCCAGGAAGCGGTTGCGGCCGTTTTCGTCGGTGCCCTTCAGGGCGCGCGACAGGATGTCGCCGTCGACGTTGCGGATCAGCGTGCCCAGGTTCTTGTCGTCCATGTCGAGCAGGTTGTCGAAGATGAACATCGCCTCTTCGATCGCCTTGGCGACTTCCTTGTCGATCTTGAACAGCTTGGGCATCACGCGCTGCTCGGTCGCCTTGCGTGCGCCCTGCAGGATCAGCGCCGCCTCGCGCGTGCCGCCCAGCGTCAGCCCGCCCGACGTGGTGCCGCCGCCGTTGCGCCGGTTGGCGAGCACCGTCTTCAGCGTCTCGATCGCATCGGCGTTGATCGGTCCCAGCCGCGCGATGCGGTGCAATATGTCGGGCTGCACGCCTTCGGGCAGCAGTTCCAGCACCTTGCCGCCGACCGCGGGTTGCAGATGCGCGATCATCACCGCGGCGATCTGCGGATGCTCCTTCTCGATCATCTGCGCGATCTCGGGCGCGTCCAGCCAGTTGAGCATCTCGAGCTCGCTCGACGTTTCGGCCGGGCCGATCCGCGCCAGGATGCTCTCCGCCTTTTCCTCGCCCAGCGCGCGCGTCATCAGCGCCTGCACCTTGGCGCGCGGGTCGAAGGTGATGCCGTTGCGCTCGCGTGCCTTGCCGGTGAAATCGTCGAGCACCATCTGCATCTCCTCCTCGGAGACGTCGGCGACGTTGAGCATCGCGGTGCCCAGCTCGCGCACCTCGTCGGGATCGAGCTTCTGGAGCATGGCCGCAGCCTCCTCCTCGTCGACCAGCATCATCAGCACCGCGGCGCGTTCGACGCCGCTGAAGGTGCGCGGGGCGGGGGCTTCGCTCACTGCTCTTCAGCCTTCATCATGTCGCGCAGCGCCAGCGCGGCGCGGGCGGGATTGTCGCGGGTGAAGCCGCGCACCGCCATGATCCGTTCGTCCATGGTCTGCGGCTGTTCCAGCTGCTCGAGCGTCACCGGCTCGTGGACGGCGATGCCCAGCGGCGCGGTGCCGTCGGCGCCGATCCCGGCGGTGGCGCCCTCGGTGTCCTCGGCGCCGTCCAGCGCGTCGGTCTTGCCGGCGGCGTCCGCCTCGGCCTTCGTCTTGGCCAGCGTGTCCTCGCGCTTGCCCATCAGGCCCTTGGCGATCGGACGGACGCCGAGCAGCAGGACGAGCAGGGCAATCAGGATCGCGGTGCCGTTGCGCGCCGCGACCGGCACCCAGGCGTTGTCGTACCAGGCGGGCGGGGCGACGTCGGTCGCGTCGGCGAACTTGCGGCTGATGACCGTCACCTGATCCTGCCGCGCGCCATCGAAGCCGACCGCGCTCTTTACCAGATCGGTGATCTGCTGGATCTCCATCGCGGTGCGGCGGCTCTTGTCGGGATCGCGCAGCAGCACCGCGACCGACAGGCGCTTGATCGATCCCGGCGTCGCCTTGGTCACCGACACCTCGCGGCCCAGGTCATAGGCGCGCTGGAAGCTGTCGCTCTGCTTGTTGGGGTTGGGGGCGGGGCCACCGGCGACCGGCGAGGGGTCGGGCGTCGGCGCCGCACCCGACGCACCGTTCGCGGCCTGCGGCTGCTGCAACTGGCTGGCGGGCGGCGGCGTGTTGCTCAGCGCGCCGGGGATGCCGCCCGGTGTCGTCGGGCTGGGCGCCTGATTGCCGGTCCAATTGCCCGTCTCGGCGCGCAGGGCGCCCTGCTTGTCATAGCTTTCGCGTGTCGCCTGCGTCTGGTCGAGGTTGATGTCGGCCTGCACCTCGGTGGTGAAATTGCCCGCGCCGACCAGCGGGGTCAGCAGCTGGATCAGCTGCTGGCGCACCTTGTCTTCGGTCTTGCGCTGCATTTCCAGGCGCGCGTCGCCCTCGGCATCGACGCCGCTCGCGCCGCCGGGCTTGGACAGCAGCGCGCCCATCTGGTCGACGATCGTCACGTCCTCGGGCTTCATGCCGGGGACGGAACTGGCGACGAGGTTGATGATCGACTGGACCTGCGCCTGGCTCAGCGCACGGCCGCCCTGCAACTTGACCACCACCGATGCGGACGGCGATGCCTTGTCGCGCACGAACACGCTGGCTTCGGGCATCGCGAGGTGGACGCGCGCCTCGGCGACCGCGTCGATATCCTCGATCGATCGGGCAAGCTCGGTCTCGCGCGCCTGGCGCAGGCGTTCGCCCTCCACCGCGCGGCTGACGCCCATCGGCAGCTGGTCCAGGATCGCATAGCCGCCGGGCGCCTGCTTCGGCAGGCCCTGGCCCGCCAGCAGCATCCGCGCCTTGCTATACTGGTCCTCGTCGACGGTCAGGGCACCCGTGCCCTCGTCGATCCGGCTCTTGATGTTCGCCTGGGTCAGCGCGGCGGTGACCGCCTGCTTGTCGGCGTCGGTCAGCCCCTGGAACAGCGTCTTCTGCGTCGGCGTCGACAGCGTCATCCACGCAAGCGCGGCGGCGCCGATCAGCGCGACCAGCATCGCCATCGGCAGGCTGCGGCGCACCGCGGGCTGCGCCAGGACAGACTTGATCTGCAACAGCGGGTTGGCGAACTTCTCGGGCAGCGCGGGCGCGGCACCGGGCGTGGTGGTGGCGAGTGCAGTGGTCATCGATTACACCGGCATGCTCATGATGTCCTTGTAGGCGGACAGCAATTTGTTGCGGACCTGCAGCGTGGCCTCGAACCCTACCGAGGCTTCCTGGCGGGCGAGCATCACCTTGGCGATATCGACCGTCTCACCGCGTTCGTAACTTTCCGACAGCGCGCTCGCCTTGTTCTGGCTCGCGTTCACGTCCTTCAGCGCATCCTGCAGCGTGTCGGCGAAGCTCGCAGGCTTCGTCGCGGCACTCTGCGTCGGTGCGGCGCCATCGGCCGATCCGGCGCGGGCCAGCGCCTGGTTGCGTTCCAGGATCTGCGCGCGCAGCTGCATCACGCGGTCGACGCTCATCGCGCCGCCGACGCCCGAAATCCCGCTCATGCCGAAGCGGCCCAGGCGGTGGCGGGCCGGGCGAGGTCGTCACCCTGCTCGCGCGCCTTGGCGAGGCGATAGCGCAGCGTGCGCTCGGAAATGCCGAGGCGCCGTGCGGTCTCGACGCGGCTGCCGCCGCACGCGGCCAGCATCTCGCGGATCGCCTGGAATTCGCTCATCTGCACCACGTTGCCCAAGGTCGCCGGCTCGGCGGGGAGGGCAGGGGCGGCAGGCGCGACCGCGAACAGCGGCGTCACCGGGCTGGTCTCGCGGAAGGTGAAGCTGATCGGGCGATCGAACACGATGTGGCTCGCCTCGATCGTGTCGCCGCCGGCGAACAGCAATGCGCGCTGGATCACATTCTCCAGCTCGCGCACGTTGCCCGGCCAGTCGTGGCGGATCAGCGTCTCGACCGCCTCGGCGGTCGGCCACGGCACCACCGCGCGGGTGCCGGCGTGGCGCAGGATCATCGTCGCGGCGAGCGCGGGAATGTCCTGCGTGCGGTCGGCAAGCGGCTTGGTGCTGAGCGGGAAGACCGACAGGCGGTAGTACAGATCGGCGCGGAAGCGGCCCGCGGCGACTTCGGCCTGCAGATCGCGGTTGGCGCAGGCGACGACGCGCACGTCGATCGGCTGCGGCACGGAGGCGCCGATCGGCACCACCTCGCGCTCCTGCAACACGCGCAGCAGCTTGGCCTGCAATTGCAGGGGCATTTCGGCGATCTCGTCCAGCAGGATCGTGCCGCCGTCCGCGGCGCGGAAGAAGCCTTCACCGCCCGACGAGGCGCCGGTGAACGCACCCTTCTGGTGGCCGAACAGCAGCGCCTCCAGCATGGTTTCGGGCAGCGCCGCGCAGTTGATCGCGACGAACGGCCCGTTCTTGCGGGGCGAATTGTTGTGGATCGCGCGCGCCAGCACTTCCTTGCCGGTGCCGGTCGGCCCGTTGATCAGGACGGTGATGTCCGCCTGCGCGACGCGCTCGGCCAGCGCCAGCAGCGCCAAGCTCTCGGGGTCGGCTGCGGTCGGCGTGTCGGGGCCGGCGACCAGCGCGCGGGCAAAGCCGTTGCCGACCGCCGCATCCTCGGGACCGAAGGCGATGCGCGCCGGATTGCCGCCGTGCGAGGGCACGACATGGCGCGGGCCATCACCGATGATGACCGTGCGCGCCGGGGCGGGCGGGGCCTCGCCCTCGGCGACCAGGAACAGGTCGGTGGCTGCGGGCTGGCCGGATTCGAACGATCCGATCCCGAAGCCCTGGGCGCGCAGGCCCGAAACGAGCGCATATTTGCGCTGCATCACTGCAGCGGAAGGAAAAATCGAACGCATGGTCATCCCCCAAGGATGAGCGTTGAAATGCGGCAAGAGTGGTAAACGGGTCGTTAAAACGGTTGCCGCCCGGCAAAATATTTCCGGGCGCTCGTACGCGCTTAGCGCGCACGCGCCGCACCCGTGCCCGCGTCGGGTGCGCGCACGCCTCGCACACGCCCTCGTGCACGCGCTGCACGCACGACACGCACGACACGCACGTGCCCGATGCGGGCGTACGTCGCGGGCGCATGCTTCTTCCTGCCGCACGATCCGGGTTCCCGGCCATCGCCGATTGCGCGCGATTTTTTTGCTTAAAGCCCGTTTCGGCCGGCCGTTACCCACCATGACGGCTCGGCCTTCCTCGCCAACGAGGCAGCGACAGGCCGCAGACCAATGGAGGTTCTCATGGCTGTTATCGGTACTAACGTTGCTTCGATCCGCGCCGCCAATGCGTCGACGGCTGCCAACCAGATGCTGCAGACGTCGATGGAGCGCCTGTCGACCGGGCAGCGCATCAACTCGGCGAAGGACGATGCCGCCGGCATGGCGATCTCGGACACGATGACCGCGCAGATCCGCGGCATGAACCAGGGCATCCGCAACGCCAACGACGGCATCGCGATGGCGCAGACCGCCGAAGGCGCGCTGGGCGAAGTCGCCAACATGCTGCAGCGCGTTCGCGAACTGACCGTTCAGGCGACCAGCGGCACCTACAGCTCGTCGGACAAGACGAACATGCAGGCCGAAGTCTCGGCGCTGAAGACGCAGATCACCTCGACGCTGGCCAACACGCAGTTCAACGGCAACAAGCTGTTCGACGCGACCGCCGGCACCGTCAACACGACCGGCACCGCGCCGGCCCCCGTCGTCGCCGTGTCGAGCACGTTCAAGATCCAGGCGGGCGCCAACGCCGCCGACGCGGTCAGCCTGACGTTCAACAAGCTGACCAACAATTCCTCGCTGACCGCGGTCATCGGCGACGCCACCGCTCCGGCGCCGGCGCCGGTCCCCGGCATCGACCTGACGACGGCCGACAACTCGGCTCTCGCCACCGTCGACAGCGCACTGAAGACGGTCAGCACCTACCGCGCCGGCCTGGGTGCCGCGCAGAACCAGCTGCAGTCGGCGGTGAATAACCTCACCACCAACGCGACCAACCTCACCGCGGCGAAGAGCCAGATCACGGACGCCGATTTCTCGGCCGAAACGACCGCCCTCGCCAAGGCGCAGATCCTGAGTCAGGCATCCACCGCGATGCTCAGCCAGGCCAACCAGAGCCAGCAGGGCGTGCTCAAGCTGCTCCAGTAATTTCCTTCCTGACGGCCGGATAAACTCCGCAAGTTCGGACGCCGTCCGGCCGTATCCCAACATGGTAGCTCAGCCTTTCGCCCAGGGGGGGCGGCGGTGAGGTGCCAATAACCAACCAAGGATTGTCACATGGCTGTTATCGGCACCAACGTCGCCTCGCTCCGCGCGGCTAATGCTTCCACCTCCGCCAACGCGATGCTGCAAACGTCGATGCAGCGCCTGTCGACCGGCAGCCGGATCAACTCGGCCAAGGACGACGCCGCCGGCATGGCGATCTCGGACACGATGACCGCACAGATCCGCGGCATGAACCAGGGCATCCGCAACGCCAACGACGGCATTGCGATGGCGCAGACCGCCGAAGGCGCGCTGGGCGAAGTGTCCAACATGCTCCAGCGTGTCCGCGAACTGACCGTGCAGGCGACCAGCGGCACCTACAGCTCGTCCGACAAAACGAACATGCAGGCCGAAGTCACCGCGCTCAGCGCGCAGATCACCTCGACGCTCGCCAACACGCAGTTCAACGGCAACAAGCTGTTCGACGCGTCGGCCGGCACCGTGACCGCCGCGACTGCGGCACCGGCCCCGGTGGCGCCCGCCTACAGCACGATCAAGATCCAGGCGGGTGCGAACTCGGCGGATGCGATCAACCTGAAGCTCAACAAGCTGACCGACGACACGACGATCACCAACGCGACGTCGCTCGATCTCACCACCGCCACCAACACCGCGCTCGCCACGGTGGACTCGGCGCTGAAGACGGTCAGCACCTATCGCGCCGGCCTGGGTGCCGCGCAGAACCAGCTCCAGTCGGCGGTGAACAACCTCACCACCAACTCCACCAATCTTACCTCGGCAAAGAGCCAGATCACGGACGCCGATTTCTCGGCTGAAACGACTGCCCTCGCCAAGGCGCAGATCCTGAGCCAGGCATCCACCGCGATGCTGTCCCAGGCCAATCAGAGCCAGCAGGGCGTGCTCAAGCTGCTCCAGTAAGGTTCCGCTACCCGCGCAGCTCCGTCACCTTCGTGGTGACGGGGAGGCTCCTTCCTAACCCCCCTTACAGAAGGAACGATCATGACCGTCATCGGCACAAACGTGGCATCGCTGCGCGCCGCCAATGCCTCCACCAACGCGAATGCCGCGTTGTCCACCGCGATGCAGCGCCTGTCGACCGGGCAGCGCATCAACTCGGCAAAGGACGACGCCGCCGGCCTCGCGATTTCCGATACGATGACGGCCCAGATCCGGGGCATGAACCAGGGCATCCGCAATGCCAACGACGGCATCGCGATGGCGCAGACCGCCGAAGGTGCGTTGGGTGAAGTCTCCAACATGCTGCAGCGTGTCCGCGAACTGACCGTGCAGGCGACCAGCGGCACCTACAGCTCGTCCGACAAGGCGAACATGCAGGCCGAAGTCTCCGCTCTGTCGACGCAGATCACCTCGACGCTCGCCAACACGCAGTTCAACGGCAACAAGCTGTTCGACGCGTCGGCCGGCACGGTGACCGCCGCGACTTCGGCACCGGCCCCGGTGGCGCCCGCCTACAGCACCTTCAAGATCCAGGCGGGTGCGAACGCGGCCGACTCGGTGAACGTCAAGTTCAACAAGCTGACCGACGACACGACGATCACCAACGCGACGTCGATCGACCTCACCACCGCGACGAACACCGCGCTCGCCACGGTCGACTCCGCGCTGAAGACGGTCAGCACCTATCGCGCCGGTCTCGGCGCCGCGCAGAACCAGTTGCAGTCGGCGGTGAACAACCTCACCACCAATTCCACCAACCTTACCGCGGCGAAGAGCCAGATCACCGACGCTGACTTCTCGTCCGAGACGACCAACCTCGCCAAGGCGCAGATCCTCAGCCAGGCCTCGACCGCGATGCTCGCCCAGGCGAACCAGAGCCAGCAGGGCGTGATGAAGCTGCTCCAGTAACGGCAGCCGACGACTTTCAGTAACCGCGTACTTCGGCGCGGGCACCGCCCCCCCCAAGGGTGCCGGCGCCGGACCGAGCTCGTCCCCCAAGGTCGAGCAAGCCAGAGCCCCGGTGGTCGCCAGCGACCGCCGGGGTTTTCGGCGTGTCACCTTCGTCTTTCCGGCGTGTGCTACCCGCACCGCCCACCCCACCCACACCGTCACCCCGGACTCGTTCCGGGGTCCACTCTGCGGCGAGGGGGATGGCCAGAGCCTCCAGCCACGCCCTCGCGGCCCGGTGGACCCCGGAACGAGTCCGGGGTGACGCGTTGTGCGGGGCGGCCGTGCCGCCCCCATCCGGGCGCCGCTACCGATGCGCGGCGCGCGCCAGCCGGTCGTTGATCGCCTCGCCCAACCCGTCACGCGGGATCGGCGCAATTGCGATGCCCGCAGCATCGCTCGCATCGGCCCGGTGCAGCGCATCGAACAGCCGCGCCGCCGCCTCCGTGAGGTCGCCGCGCGCCGACAACGTGTCGTCCCCTATTAGAGAGTCATAGCCGATCAGCCATTCGCCTTCGCGGCGCGCGGTCGCCTCCAGCCGCAGCGGCTTGGCCGGCGCATAATGCGTCGCAAGCTGCCCCGGCGCGGTGATCGCCGCGCCCTCGGCCCGGCGGGTGACGGGAAAGGGCAGGTCCGCCGCGGCGATCGGCCCTGGTCGCAGGATCGTCCGCCCGGCGACGATCGTCGATTCCACCCCCGCCGCGCACGCGCCGTCGTCGATGATCAGCGGCACCCTCGTTCCCAGGCTCCTGGCGACATGCTCCGCCCGCGTCGGGCTCAACCCGTTGCTCGCATTCGCCGACGGCGCGGCGAGCGGCGCCCCACTCGCTGCAAGCAGCGCCTGCATCGCGCGATGCCGCGGCACGCGCAGCGCGATCGTCTCCAGCCCCGCCGTCACCAGCGACGCGATCCCCGCGTCGGTACGCAGCGGCAGTACCAGCGTCAGCGGCCCCGGCCAGAAGCCCGCCGCCAGCGCCCGCGCGTCCGCATCGAACACGGCGATCCGCTCCGCTGCGGCGAGATCGGGCACATGTACGATCAGTGGATTGAAGCTCGGCCGCCCCTTGGCCGCATAGATACCCGCCACGGCTGTCGCATTCCGCGCGTCGGCGGCGAGGCCATAGACCGTCTCGGTCGGCACCGCGACGCATTCGCCGCGGGTGATTCGCGCAGCCGCCTCGTCGATCGCGGCCATGCCGTAGGGTAAGATGCGCGGGTTTGGATCGGCCATTTTCCGACGCTATATCGTGGTGATCCTTGGGAGAGAATGATGTCCTTTACCGCCGCCGTCGCCGACCAGCGTTTCGTGCTGGAGCATGTCGTGAAGATCGACGAACTGGCGAACACGGATCGCTTTGCCGCCGCCAGCGCCGACGTGGTCGATGCCGTGCTGGACGGCGTCGCGGATTTCGCCGCGGGCGAATGGGCGCCGCTCAACCGAGAGGGCGACACGGTCGGCGCGAAATGGACGCCCGACGGCGTTCACATGCCCGCGACTTTCATCAAGGCGTATAAGGATTATGTCGAGGGCGGCTGGGGCACGATCGGCGTGCCCGAGGCTTTCGGCGGCCAGGGCCTGCCCTTCGCGATTCAGACCGCCGTGCTCGATACGCTCGGCAGCGCCAACATGGGCTTCGCGCTGTGCCCGACGCTCACCGTCGGCGCGATCGAGGCGCTGATCCACCACGGCACGCCCGAACAGCAGGCGCAATATCTGCCGCACCTCGCCACCGGCGCGTGGACCGGCACGATGAACCTCACCGAACCGCAGGCGGGCAGCGACGTCGGCGCCTTGCGCGCGACCGCCAAGCCGCTGGGTGACGGCACGTGGAGCATCAAGGGCACCAAGATCTACATCTCGTTCGGCGACCACGACATGGCGGACAATATCGTCCACCTCGTCCTCGCCCGCACCCCCGATGCGCCCGCCGGCACGCGCGGCATCAGCCTGTTCCTCGTCCCCAAATACCGCCTCAATGCCGACGGCACGCCCGGCGACTTCAACGACGTCCGCGTCGTGTCGATCGAGCATAAGATGGGCCTGCACGCCTCGCCGACCTGCGTCCTGTCCTTCGGCGACCATGACGCGTGCATCGGCGAGCTGATCGGCCCCGAACATGGCGGCATGCGCGCGATGTTCACGATGATGAACAACGCGCGCCTCAACGTCGGCCTGCAGGGCGTGCAGGTTGCGGAGGGCGCGACGCAAAAGGCGGTCGCCTATGCGCTCGAACGCGTCCAGTCCGCGCGCGCCGGCTCGCCTGACAAGAACCCGGTGCGCATCGTCGAACATCCCGACGTTCGCCGCATGCTGCTGCGCATGAAGGCGCAGACCCAAGCCGCCCGCGCGCTCGTCTACTACGCCGCGGGTCAGGTCGACCGCGCGGGCCTCGGCGATGCGGCGGCGAAGAACCGGCTGGAGGTCGTCACCCCGCTCGCCAAGGCGCACGGCACCGATATCGGCAATGAAGTCGCCAGCCTCGGCGTCCAGGTCCATGGCGGCATGGGCTATGTCGAGGAAACCGGCGCCGCGCAGTATTTCCGCGATGCGCGCATCACGCCGATCTACGAAGGCACCAACGGCATCCAGGCCGCCGACCTCGTCGGCCGCAAGCTGGGCCTGGAAAACGGCGCCGCCTTCGCCGCGCTCGTCGCCGACATGCGCGCCGAGGCGCAGCATCCGCAGCTCGTCGCGCTGATCGACGCGGTCGACGCCATCGCCCACCGGCTCGCCACCGCGGACGCCGATGACAAGCTCGCCGCCAGCTACCCCTTCCTGACGATGACCTCGGTCGCGACCTGCGGCTGGCTGCTGGAACGCGAAGGCCGCCATGCGACGGGCGACGAAACCTTCGCCCAGATGAAGCGCGCCAGCGTCGCCTTCTACCTCGACCAGATCGTCCCCGAGGCGCTCGGCCTGAAGGCGGCGGCGACCGCCAAGGCCGACGTACTATACGCGGTGCCGGCAGAGGCGTTCGCGGCCTAACCCATTCCTCCCCTGCTCCGCAGGGGAGGGGGACCGCTCGCGAGGCGAGTGGTGGAGGGGCAGCCCCAAGCAATACCGCCCGCGGCTGCCCGCCGTCAGCCTTCGGCTGCCACCTCCCGTCCGGGGAGGTGTCAAACGTCGACACCCTCCCAATCGTCATGCCCGCGCAGGCGGGGATCCAGACTGGCAAGCCTTTCGGCTCCATCCCCAACGTCAGCCAATCTGGATTCCCGCCTGCGCGGGAATGACGAAGAAGGGCAGGACCCGCTGCGACCGCCGGCTCACCGCCACCCGCCACCCAACCCCCTTGCCAACCCCGGCAATCCTGCCGAAAGCCACCCGATGTTTGATCTCGACGCCTATCTCGCCCGCATCGGCCTGCCGGCCCGCGTGACCCCCGACGCCGAAGGCCTCGGCCGCCTGCAGCGCGAACACCGGTTGGCGATCCCGTTCGAAAACCTCGATGTCCGCCTCGGCCGCGGGATCGCGATCGACAGCGCCAGCGTGTTCGCCAAGCTCGTCACCGCCAAGCGCGGCGGCTATTGCTTCGAACACAACCGCCTGTTCCTCGATGCGCTCGCCGCGCTGGGCTTCGACGCGCGCCCGCTGCTCGCCCGCGTCTGGCTCGGCGCGACCGACGTGCCGCCGCTCACCCACACGTTCAGCCTCGTGACGATCGATGGCGCGGACTGGATCGCCGACGCCGGCTTCGGCGGCAGCTATGCGCCGGTGATGGCGCTGGTCGACGGGTGGGAGGTCGACGCCCCCGACGGTGCGCGCTTCCGCCTAACGCGCGACGCCGCGCACGGCTGGATGCTGCTGCGCAAGGGCGCCGCCGGTTCCACCGACGGCCGCGGGACGGGCGAGGGCTGGCAGCCGCAATACAGCTTCCACGAGACCGCCGTCGCCGATGCCGATCTCGCACTGTCCAACCATTGGACGTCGACCGCGCCCGGCAGCCGCTTTACGCAGATGACGATCGCCAGCATCGTCCTGCCCCATGGCTTCGCGGGCCTCACCGATCGTCGCTACCACCGCCGCGCGGGCGACAACGACACCGCAGCCGAGATCACCGATCCACGCGTCTACCGCATGCGCATGTCGCTGATGTTCGGGATCGACCTGACCGCGGACGAGGTAGCGGCGCTGGGGCTGTTCTAAAAATTCGTCACCCCGGGCTCGACCCGGGGTCCCGCTTCTTGCTTCCCGCTGCCCTAAAAGCGTGAACCTGGGTCAAGCCCGGGGTGGCGCGGAGAAACCGGCCTTAGGCCCCCTCGCGCTCCAACAGGTCCGCCGCGTCGAGGCCCAGCAGGTCGATATAGCTGCGGATCCGCGGCCACTGATTTTCGATGAAGCTTGCGCGTTCCGCCGCGCGCAGCTTGTCCGCCGCGCCGGGCAGCACGAACATGCCGACGCCGCGCCGCACCTCGACATAGCCGTCGTCCTGGAAGCTCTGATACGCTTTGGCGACCGTCAGCGGGTTGGCGCCATGTTCGGCGGCGAAGGCGCGGACCGAAGGAAGCTGGTCACCCGTGCGGTAATCGCCGCGCAGGATCCCGGCGGCGATGGTGCCACGCAGCCGGATGTAGACCGGGCTGTCCTCGTTGCTGAGCGCTGTCATGGTTGTTTAATACACCAGTCGCGCGAAAGGTCCATCCCAAACCTTTTTGTCCGAACCTGCCTTAAAATCCCGTGCGATCAGGGCCAGTGGCTGATCACGCGTGCCAGATCGGGACGGGGCCGTTCGTCGAGCGGCCGGCCGGGTGTGCCGAGGAAGACGAAGCCCGCGATCCGCTCGTGCGGCCCGCCGAACGCATCGCGCACCACCTCCGAAAAGGTCGGCCACCCCGTCAGCCATCCGCCCGCAAAGCCCATCGCATGCGCGGCATGCAGCAGGTTCATCGTCGCCGCGCCGGCCGACAGCTCCTGCTCCCAACGCGGAATGTGGCTGGTCGTGCTGGGCGAGGAGAGGACGACGACCAAGGCCGGCGCCTGATGCGCGAACTGCTCCAGCGATTCGATTTCGGTCCGCGCTGCCTGCGGGCGTTCCGCGCGATAGGCGTCGGTGATCAGCGTCGCGAGCGCGGCGCGATCGTCGACGATGACGAAGCGCCAGGGCGCGAGTTTGCCATGGTCCGGCGTGCGCGCCGCGATGGCGATCATCTGCTCGAGCTGCGCGGGCGAGGGGCCCGGCGCGATCAGGTCGCGCGGCTTGCCCGAGCGGCGCGTGGTCAGCAACGAAAGCGGCGTGGAGGTGTCATTGAACATGGGCGCCGCCATAGCCCCGAGACGCCGATGTTTACAGTCGCGGCTTTGTCGTTACTCTTGATACCATTAACGACGATGCGCGCGCAGCGATGCGGCACAGTTCAGGGAGCGTAACGAATGGTGGACACCCCGACCGCGGATAACCGCGGCGAGCCTGACATCAGCCACATCAATCCGGCCGCCGAAGGTACGTGGTTCGGCCACCCCCGCCAGCTCGCCCGCCTGTTCACCACCGAAATGTGGGAACGCTTCGGCTATTACGGCATGCGCGCGCTGCTGACGCTCTATCTGACGCAGCATTTCCTGTTCGGCGACCGCGCCGCGACCGGTCTGTATGGTGGCTATACCGCGCTGGTGTACCTCACCCCGCTCGTCGGCGGCTATCTGGCGGACCAGTATCTGGGCTCGAAGCGCGCGGTGAAGTTCGGCGCGATCCTGATGGCCTTGGGCTATTTCACGCTCGCCTTCGGCGGCCAGCCCGCCAAGCCCTATGCGACGATCGACGGCCAGCGCTACGAGGTTGCCGTCGCGCAGGTGAACGGCGTCGAGACGCGCTACGTCATCGACGGTACCCAGAAACTGGCGATCAAGGGCAATGACGACGGCACCGTCGCGCTGCTTGGGGCCGACGGCCAGCCGCAGCGCACGATCGCCAAGGGCGGCTTCGCCTCCGATGGCGAACGCAGCGCCTTCTATACCACGCTGATGCTGATCGCACTCTGCATGGTCTCGGTCGGCAACGGCTTCTTCAAGCCCAACATCTCGACCATGGTCGGCGAACTCTATGCCCAGGGCGACCGACGCCGCGACAGCGGCTTCACCATCTTCTATATGGGCATCAACCTCGGTTCGCTGCTCTCGCAATTCCTCTGTCCGCTGCTCGCGGTGGGTATTCCCGGCGTCTGGGCGGGCCTCGGCTGGTGGGCGGGCTTCGGCCTTGCCGCGGTCGGCATGCTGCTGTCGTGGATCCTCGTCCAGTTCGATGGCGGCCGCCTCAACGGCTATGGCGAACAGCCCGCCGGCCAGCCCGCCAACCGCACGCTCGGCATCTACGCCGCAGCGCTGATCGGCATCCCCTTGTTCTACCTCCTGTTCGTCAACCTGATGAACAGCGCGGAATCGACCGCGGGTGCGGGCTCGATCGTCGCCTACGTCCTGGCGCTGCCGCTGATGGGCAAGCTGCTGTTCGGCACCTTCATCATCGCCGTCCCCGGCATCCTGATCTGGAGCTTCGTGTCGGGCAGCCGCACCGAATTCCAGATGATGCTGGCGGCGATGGTGCTCATCACCTTCAACGTCGTGTTCTGGACGCTGTTCGAACAGGCCGGCTCCAGCCTCACGCTGTTCGCCGATCGCAACACCGACCTTCACATCTTCGGCTATCCGATCTCGGCCGGGCAGACGCAGACGTTCAACGCGCTGTTCATCGTGCTCTTCGCCCCCGTCATGGCGGCGATGTGGACGAAGCTCGCCGCGGCGGGCCGCGAACCGTCGATCCCCGTCAAGTTCGGCATCGCGCTGATGGGCGTCGGCGCGGGCTTCCTGTTCCTCGTCTTCGGCAGCCGCTTCGTCGGCCCCGATTTCAAGGTCGGCATCTGGTGGCTCGCGGGGCTGTACCTGATCCACAGCCTTGCCGAACTGTGCATCTCGCCGGTCGGCCTGTCGATGATCACCAAGCTGTCGATCGCGCGCATCGTCGGCCTGATGATGGGCGTGTGGTTCCTCTCGATCTCGGTCGCGCAATATTTTGCCGGCATGATCGCGCAGGTCGCCAGCGTCGAAACCGTCGGCGGTCAGGTCACGAACCTGAAGGTCAGCCTCGACACCTATAACGGCGTCTTCACGCTGATCGCCGAATGGGCGATCGGCCTCGGCATCGTTCTGCTGCTGCTGTCCTGGCCGCTCAAGAAGTGGATGCACGGCGTCAAGTAAGCCAAGCCCGTCACCCCGGCCGAAGAGCCGGGGTCCCGCTTCTTCTGTCTGCGGCGATAGAAGCGGGACCCCGGGTCAAGCCCGGGGTGACGGCTTCTGGTCCGGGCGTTTGTCCCGCCCCACCACACTCGTCACCGCCACATCCATCGTCACATTGCCCACGGTCCGGAACAGGTCCGGCACCGTCTCCACCGCCACCAGCAACCCCAGCGCCTCGATCGGCACCCCCATCGCGAACGCCACCGGCGCGACGCTGGCGAAGAAGCTGATCGTCCCCGGCAGCGACACCGACCCCATCGTCGTGATCGCCGCGGTGGCCACGCCCGCCGCCAGCTGCCCCGGCCCGATCGGCACCCCCAGCCAGTGTGCGACGTACAGCGCCACCGCCAGGTTCATCGCGGGACTCGTCGCGCGAAAGATCGCCACGGCCACCGGCAGCACGATCCCCGCGGTCGCCGGCGCCACGCCGATCGCTTCCGATCCCTTCAGCATCGCCGGCAAGGACGCGAGCGAGCTTTGCGTGCTGATCGCAATCCCCTGCGCTGGCGCCACCGCCTTGGCGAAGGCGCGTATCGGCACCCCCCCGAACACCCGCGCCACGGCATAACCCGCCAGCAGCACGATGAAGCCGATCGTCGACACCAGCACGATGTAGTGGACCAGCGCGCCGAACGCCGCCGCCCCGGTCCGCGCACCAACGCCATAGGCAAGCGCGAAGATGCCGATCGGCGCCAGCTTCAGCACCCAGCCGATGATCACCAGCATGGCGTCCGTGATGCTCTGGAACAGGTCGGTCAGCCGCTTGCGCGACTCCGCCTCCAGCCGCGTGATCGCAAACGCGAAGGCCAGCGTGAACACCGTCAGTGGCAGGAACGCGTCCCCGGACGCAGCTGCAACGACGTTGGTCGGCACGATCGTGTTGAAGAAATCGGCCAGCGTCGGCACCTTACCCATCACCGGCGCCGCGGTCAGCGCCGCGCGCAAGGCCTGCGACCACGCGTCTGGTAGCGGCCACGCATCGAGCAGCAACGGCATCACCGCCGCCGACATCAGCGTCGTCCCCCACAGCACCACCACGAACAGCGCCACCGCGCGTCCCGCGATGCGTCCGGCGCGTGCCGCTTCCGCGGTGGCGGCGATCCCCGTCACCAGCAGCCCGACGATCAGCGGCACGATCACCATCTGCAGCGCGTGCAGCCATGCCTCGCCGATCGGCTGGGTGACGGTCGTCACCGCCAGCGCCCAATCCCGGTGGATCGCCACCCCCAGGATGCCGAGCGCGATGCCGGCGACGAGCGCCAGAAGGATACGGGTGGCTTGCGACATCGGGTTCCTTGGCGCATCGGGAAAACACGAAAACGCATAGCGGGACGGAAACCACGCGATGGCAAGGAAATACTTCGGCACCGACGGAATTCGCGGGCTGACCAACGCGGGCGCGATGACCGCGGCAATGGCGATGAAGGTCGGTATGGCGGCCGGCGCCTATTTCCAGCGCGGCGATCACAAGCACCGCGTGCTGATCGGCAAGGACACGCGCCTGTCGGGCTATATGCTCGAATCCGCACTCGTCGCGGGCTTCACCAGCGCCGGCATGGACGTCATCATGGTCGGCCCGCTGCCCACCCCGGCGGTGGCGATGCTCACGCAGACGATGCGCGCCGACATCGGCGTGATGATCTCGGCCAGCCACAATCCCTTTGCCGACAATGGCATCAAGCTGTTCGGCCCCGACGGCTACAAGCTCTCCGACGAAGCCGAACTGACGATCGAGGGCCTGATCGACAGCGACGTAGCCTTGGCGCCCGCCGCGCAGATCGGCCGCGCGCGCCGCATCGATGACGCGCAGGGTCGCTACATCCACTTCGCCAAGAACACCTTCCCCACCGACCTGCGGCTCGACGGGCTGCGCGTCGTCATCGATTGCGCCAACGGCGCCGCGTACAAGGTCGCGCCCTCCGCGCTGTGGGAATTGGGCGCGGACATCATCGCGATCGGCGTCACCCCCAATGGCGTCAACATCAACGACGGCGTCGGCTCGACGGCGCCGCAGACGCTGTCTGAAACCGTCGTCGCCAGCGGTGCCGACATCGGCATCGCGCTGGATGGGGACG
The DNA here is from genome assembly GCF_043498045.1 of Sphingomonas sp. S6. Lineage (NCBI taxonomy): Bacteria > Pseudomonadati > Pseudomonadota > Alphaproteobacteria > Sphingomonadales > Sphingomonadaceae > Sphingomonas > Sphingomonas sp. S6. Next base: position 37,998 of record NZ_JBIEOE010000009.1, on the reverse strand, counting down.
CCGACCGCCTGATCGTCGTCGACGAACAGGGCAGGGTGGTCGATGGCGACCAGCTGATGGCGACGATTGCCGCGGGCTGGGCGCGCCGCGGGCGCCTCGCGGGCGGCGGGCTCGTCGCGACGGTCATGTCGAACCTCGGCCTCGAACGGCACCTGCGCTCGCAGGGCCTCGGCCTCGTCCGCACCGCGGTCGGCGACCGCTACGTGCTCGAAAAGATGCGCTCGTCGGGTTACAATGTCGGCGGCGAACAGTCGGGCCACATCATCCTGTCGGATTACGGCACCACCGGCGACGGCCTCGTCGCGGCGCTGCAGGTGCTCGCCGAACTGAAGCGCGCCGGCGCGCCGGCCAGCGAAGTGCTCCACCGCTTCGAACCGCTGCCGCAATTGCTCAAGAACGTCCGCTTCGCCGGTGGCAAGCCCTTGGAGGCGCAGTCGGTCAAGGACGCGATCGCTGCCGCCGAAGCCGAGCTCGCCGGCACCGGCCGCCTCGTCATCCGCCCCTCGGGTACCGAACCGGTGATCCGCGTGATGGCGGAGGGCGACGATGCGGCACAGGTCGAAACGCTCGTCGACCGCATCTGCGACGCCGTCCGTCAGGCCGCCGCCTGATGCTGGAGATGCGCCCCGACTGCGAACGCTGCGGCATGGACCTGCCGGCGGACGAACCCGGCGCGTTCATCTGCTCGATGGAATGCACCTTCTGCACCGAATGCGCCGACGGACTCGACGAACGCTGCCCCAATTGCAGCGGCGAACTGCTCGACCGCCCCACGCGGCTTGGTACGTTACTAAAGGCGAACCCCGCCGTCACCGAACGCCGCTTCCAGGCCTGACCCTCGATCCGTCATCCCGGCGAACGCCGGGATCCATGGACACGGCGCCGCCAGCATCGGCGCACCGCCGCGACCTCGCCGCCACCATGGATCCCGGCATTCGCCGGGATGACGAACAATTTTGGTTCACGCGGAGACGCGGAGACGCGGAGGTGTTGCTCTAGACCCCGGCAGCTCTCACCAAAACGGTTCAAGAATGGACGCCGCTCGCGAAGCGCGTCACCCATCTCACGAGCGCAACCCTCCGCGTCTCCGCGTGAACCCAATCCCCATCGCCCCAGGCACCGCCGATGGTTCACACAAAGCCGCGAAGCCGCAAAGATGCTTCACCTGCGGCCCCGCTGTCGATCGCGCGACAGCGCCACCCCACACGCCCCCTCTTCGCGTCTTGGCGTCTTCGCGCGAACCAAAACCCCTGTCCTACACGCCCCCAAATATGCCATGGCAAACCACCATGGCTCACCTGACAAGCCACACCCCCGCCATCGTCGTCCCAATGCCCCAGCACGGGGAGCAATTCCGGACGTTACGTACCGTCCACTTCGTCCACTTCCGGCACCATATATGATCCCCCGCGTCCTCATCATCGCCGGATCCGATTCGGGCGGCGGCGCCGGTATCCAGGCGGATATCAAGACCGTCACGATGCTCGGCGGCCACGCCATGACCGCGATCACCGCGATCACCGCGCAGAATACGTTGGGGGTGCAGGCGGTGCATCCCGTCCCCGTCGACATGGTCGTCGCGCAGATGACGAGCGTCCTCGACGACATCGGCGTCGACGCAGTGAAGATCGGCATGATCGGTTCGGCCGCGACCGTCCACGCCGTCGCCGACGTGCTGGAGGCGCTCGCCGTCCCCATCGTCTTCGATCCCGTGATGATCGCGACCAGCGGCTCCGTCCTCGCCGACGCCGACACGATCGCCGCCTTTGCGCGGCTGATGCGCTGCGCCACGGTCATCACGCCCAATCTGCCCGAACTCGCTGCGCTGGGCGGCATCGACGCGGTGCGCGCGGGCGGTGCCGCGATTCTCGCCAAGGGCGGCCATGCCCCCGGCGACACCGTGTCCGATCGCCTGATCCACGCCGACGGCACCGAGCGGACCTGGTCCAACCCCCGCATCGACACGCGCCACAGCCACGGCACCGGCTGCACGCTCGCCAGCGCCATCGCCACCGGCCTCGCCGCCGGCTTGTCGCTCGACGCGGCCGTCGCCCGCGGGATCGGGTTCGTCCGAATCGCGCTGCATGAGGCACCGGGCCTCGGCGCCGGCCACGGCCCGATGGGGCATGCCCGTGTCCGCGTGGACAGCGACCTCGGCGGCCTCAGTCCCAATCAGGTGACGCTGCCCGCGACCGACCACGCGGTGTCCTTCGCCTTCTACCGCACCCTCGGCCTCACCCCGATCGTCGACAGCGCCGGCCGCTACGCCCGCTTCGAAAGCGCCGCCGGCACGACCCTGTCGATCGAAGCGGCGGACGAGATCGACGGCCGCCCGATCCTGTTCCTCGAAACCGCAGATCTCGACGCCGCCGTCGCCCGCCTTCGCGCCGCCGAGCATGCCGTCGCCGATCCGGTCGCGCAATCCTGGGGCTGGCGGGAAGCGCGGGTCACCGATCCCGCCGGCAATGCGCTCTGTCTCTACACCGCTGGCGAACATCGCCGCTTCCCGCCATGGCGCCTCGCATGCCCGGACTGAAGCACGAAAAAGCCTGCCTGCCCCCCGTCGCCGGGGTGGACGAAGCGGGGCGGGGGCCGCTCGCCGGCCCGGTGGTCGCCGCCGCGGTGGTGCTGCCCGCCAAGGGCACGCCGCGCGGCATCGATGATTCGAAGAAGCTCTCGGCCACCGAACGCGCCCGCCTCTGCACGCTCATCCAGACGCGCGCCGTCTTCGGCATCGGTATCGTCGAGCCGGACGAGATCGATACGCTCAACATCTATTGGGCGACGATGAAGGCGATGACGCTGGCGGTCGACGCGCTCACGCTCAAGCTCGGCTGCGATCCCGGCCATGTGCTGGTCGACGGCAATCGCCTGCCGCGCTGGTCCTATCCCGCCACCGCGATCGTCAGCGGCGACGCGCACAGCCTGTCGATCGCCGCCGCCTCGATCATCGCCAAGGAAACGCGCGACGCGATCATGCTCGAACATGCCGCGGTCCACCCGCAGTATCACTGGCATTCGAACAAGGGCTACGGCTGCAAGCACCACCTCGCGGCGCTGATCGAGCATGGGCCCACCCCGATTCACCGCCGCAGCTTCGCCCCCGTTGCCGCCGCCTACGCCCGAATCACGCCCGATGCGGCGGCGGGACCGCTGTTCACCGCCTCTGCCGCTAACCAATTTCATGGCTGAGTCTTTTGAGTCACACCCCCAGCGCTGGGGGACGCGTGGAATCGACGCTCCCATATCTTGCGGGGCCGAGTCGCTGATCCCACCGCTTAACGGGATGGCAAGCTTTATCGTTAACCACTCAGGCCTTGACGCGAGTCCACCATCTGACGCGAATAGAGGTCCAAGGGGGACGTAATGGCGGTTATCGAGAAGGTCAGGCAGCCGAAGGTTTCGGCGCGGACAATGGCGCGCAAGGTGGCGTCGGTCGACACGCGCGTGCTGCCGCTCGATCAGATCGTCCGTGGCGATTGCATCGCGGCGATGCGGGCGATGCCCGACAAGTCGGTCGACATGATCTTCGCCGATCCGCCCTACAATCTGCAATTGGGCGGCGAGCTGTTCCGTCCCGACGGCAGCCATGTCGATGCGGTGACCGACGATTGGGACAAGTTCGACACCTTCGCCGCCTATGACGCCTTTACCCGCGCTTGGCTGGCCGAGGCGCATCGCATTCTGAAGGACACCGGTTCGATCTGGGTGATCGGCAGCTATCACAACATTTTCCGCGTCGGCACCGCGGTGCAGGATCTGGGCTATTGGATCCTCAACGACATCGTGTGGCGCAAAGCCAATCCAATGCCCAATTTCCGCGGCACCCGCTTCACCAACGCGCATGAGACGCTCATCTGGGCGTCGAAGGGCGAGGGCGCGAAATACACCTTCAACTACCGCAGCATGAAGACCCTGAACGACGAGCTGCAGATGCGCTCCGACTGGGAATTCCCGATCTGCGGCGGGCAGGAGCGCCTGAAGAAGGACGGCGTGAAGGTCCACCCGACCCAGAAGCCCGAGGCTTTGCTCTACCGCATCCTGCTCGCCTGCACGAAGCCCGGTGACGTCGTGGTCGATCCCTTCTTCGGCACCGGCACCACCGGCGCGGTCGCCAAGCGCCTGGGCCGCCACTGGATCGGCATCGAGCGCGAGGGCGACTATATCGCCGCCGCCGAGGAACGCATCGCCGCTGCGCTGCCGCTCGATGAATCGGCGCTCTCCACGATGCAGTCGCCGCGTCAGCAGCCCAAGGTCGCGTTCGGCGTCCTGGTCGAAAACGGCTATCTCCAGCCCGGCGCGGTGCTCACCGACACCAAGCGCCGCTTCCGCGTGACGGTCCGCGCCGACGGCAGCCTGCTGTCGGACTGCGGCGCCAGCGGCTCGATCCACAAGCTCGGCGCGACGCTGCAAGGCGCCCCCGCCTGCAACGGCTGGACCTTCTGGCAGCATGAAGCCGGCGGCAAGCTCCAGCCGATCGACACGCTGAGACAGACGTATCTGCTGGCGACGCAGCCCTGACAATCCTCCCCGTGCCGCGGGGAGGGGGACCGCCGCCGAAGGCAGTGGTGGAGGGGGGGCACAAACGATGCCCCAAGAGGAAGCCCCCTCCGACAGCGCTGACGCGCTGCCACCTCCCCGTGCCGGGGAGGAGTGAGGGTTGCCTTGTCGGCCCACAGCAAGGACACGGGAACGATGACGCTCCACCTCCGCCCCGTCCAATTCGTCGACACCCCCGTCACCCAGACCGACGGCGCCGTCGCCCGCCTCGCCGGCGGGCTGCAATGGTTCGCGGCCTATGAGGTGATCGAGGGCGGCACCAAACGCACCGTCCCGGTTGCCGATATCGCCACCCTCGGCGACCGCGCCCAGGCGCTCCACGCCGCTATCACCGCCCCCCGCGCTCCGCTCGTCCTCGGCGAGCGCACGCTCCGCCTCGACCAGCCGCTCGTCGCCGGCATCCTCAACGTCACGCCGGACAGCTTTTCCGACGGCGGCCAGCACAGCGCCGATCCCGCCGCCGCCGCGGCCGCCGGTGTCGACATGGCCGCCGCCGGCGCCGCGCTGGTCGACCTCGGCGGCGAATCCACCCGGCCCGGCGCCGCGCAGGTCTGGGAAGGTGACGAGATCGCCCGCATCCAGCCGGTCGTCGAACGCCTCGCCCGCAGCGGCACGCTCGTCTCGATCGACACCCGCAAGGCCGCGGTGATGGAAGCCGCACTCGCCGCCGGCGCGCAGATCGTCAACGACGTCTCCGCGCTGCTCTGGGACGATCGCGCGCTCGCCGTCGTGGCGCAGGCCGGCTGCCCCGTCGTACTGATGCATTCGCCCGATCCCAAGGAGGGTGGCCACGCCCGCACCGGCTATCGCGACGTGCTGACCGAGGTGTTCGACTGGCTCGACGCGCGCATCGCCGCGGTGGCGGCCGCGGGCATCGACCGATCGCGCATCATCGTCGATCCCGGCATTGGCTTCGGCAAGACGCTCTCGGAGAATCTCGCCCTCCTCAACGGCCTCGCGCTGTTCCACGGTCTCGGCTGCCCGATCATGCTCGGCGCCAGCCGCAAGCGGATGATCGGCGCGCTGGACAATGAAGCCCCGGTGGCGGCGCGCCTCGGCGGCAGTCTGGCACTCGCGCTGAAAGGAGCGGAGGCCGGCGTGCAACTCCTGCGCGTTCATAACGTTTCCGCAACGGTTCAGGCACTGCGCGTGTGGCGCGGCCTGCGTGACCGGGCCCTCGCGGGTGGCTGAACCGTAAAATAGTGTTGCGGTGCAGCATAGCGTGCAGATGTGCGTTATGGCCGCTCCGTCATCATTCGTGAGGTTCCATGATCGTCGCATCCTCCCCTCGATTGAACCGCATCATCGCCGAGGTCTGGAAGCCGCTGACGCTCCTGTTCGTCTGGGACGTCATCGTCACGGTCACTTATTACGTCCTGCCGTTCAAGGCGCCGTCGCTGCCGCTGACGCTGTTCGGCTCGGTGCTGGCGCTGTTCCTCGGCACGCGCGCCAATTCGGCCTATGCGCGCTGGTGGGAAGGGCGTTCGCTGTGGGGGCTGATGATCAACGCCTCGCGCAACATCAGCCGCGAAGCGCGCAACTTCCTGCCCGCCGAAGAGGCGCATGACCTGCGCCGCACGATCGTGCTGCGCCAGATCGCCTATGTGAACGCGCTACGCTGCCAGCTGCGCAAGCAGCCGGTCGACGAACAGGTGCTGAAATATCTGTCGCGTGGCGAGGCGGAGCCGGCGCTGGCCCGCACCAATATCGCCAACGGCCTGCTCGACGGCACCGGCCGCCGCATCGACGATGCGCGCCGCGCCGGCCTGATCGACACGATCCAGCAGACGCGGATGGAATCGACCTTGGTCGATATCGCCAATTCGCAGGGCGGCATGGAGCGGCTCAAGAATACGCCGCTGCCGAACCAGTTCCGCTTCTTTCCGACGCTATTCACCCACGTCTTCTGCATCCTGCTGCCGATCGGCCTCGTCGAGACGTTGGGCTTCGCGACGCCGCTGGGGTCGACGGTGGCGGGGCTGATGTTCCTCGCGGTGCTCGCGATCGGTGACGATCTGGTCGATCCGTTCGCCAATACGGTTCACGATCTGCCGCTGACCGCGATGTGCCGGACGATCGAGATCGATCTGCTCCAGTCGATCGGTGACGAGGCACCCCCGCCGGTCACCCCGGTAAAGGGTGTGCTCTGGTAAGAGCGGGCCGCCGCCGTCGGTGCGTGACCCATTCGGCGCGCATCACGCCGCGGCGTTATCAATCCCCAGCTCGCCGAGCTTGCGGTACAAGGTCGACCGCCCGATCCCCAGCCGCCGCGCGACTTCGGTCATCCGCCCGCGATAATGGCCGATGGCGAGCCGGATCACATCCGCCTCGATATCCTCCAACGGGCGCAGATTGCCGTCGGGCCGGAACAACGTCACGCCGCCACCCGATAGCGTGGCGGTGCCCGCGCTCCCCGGCCGGCGATTGCCCAGCGACGCGATCTGCGGGAAATCCGCCCGCGTCAGCGCCGCACCCTCGCACAGCACCGCTGCGCGGAAGAGCGCGTTCTGCAACTGGCGGACGTTGCCCGGCCAGTCATATTGCACCAGCAGCGCCAGCGCATCGTCGGTGATCCCCAGCGGCCGCAGCCCCGGCTGCTGCGCGATCCGCGCCAGCAGATGTCGCGCCAGCGCCGGCACGTCGGCCAGCCGTTCGCGCAACGGCGGGATCGTCACCTGCACGACGTTGAGCCGGTAATAGAGGTCCTCGCGGAACCGCCCGGCGGCAACCTCGTCGAGCAGCGTCTTATTCGTCGCGGCGATCACGCGCACATCCACCTGCCGCGCGTGACGCGCGCCGATCGGCTGGATTTCGCCCGATTGCAGCACGCGCAGCAGCTTCACCTGCGCCTCGAGCGGCATTTCGCCCACCTCGTCGAGCAGGATGGTGCCGCCGTCGGCATCGGCGAACTTGCCGATCTTGCGTTCGAACGCGCCGGTGAACGCGCCCTTTTCGTGCCCGAACAATTCGGATTCGACGAGATTCGCCGGGATCGCCCCGCAATTGACGGTGACCATCGGCTTCTTGGACCGCGGCGAGGCGGCATGGATCGCATCGGCGACCACTTCCTTGCCGACGCCGCTTTCGCCCTCGACCAGCACCGGCACGCGCGCCCGCGCCGCCTTGGCGGCGATGGCGAGCGCGGCGCGGAAATCGGGCGAGGAGCCGACGATCTCGTCGAACGCCAGCAATGCCGGAATCTTTTCGGTCAGCGGCCGCAATTCCCCCGCCGCCGTTCCCGCCACCGCCGCCTCCAGCGCCGCGAGCAGGCGTTCGGGGGCCAGCGGCTTCACCAGGAAATCGGTCGCGCCGGCGCGCATCGCCGCGACGGCATGCGCGACCGATCCGTTGGCGGTCAGCATCAGGATGGGGAGCGCCGGGCGTCGTTCGCGCAGCTCCGCAATCAGCGGGCCGGCATCGGCGTCGGGCGCCCAATGATCGAGCAGGATCGCGTCAAGCTGCATCCCGTCCTGCGTGCCGAGCTGCGCCAGCGCCATCTCGCCATCGGCGGCGAAGATCGATCGCCAGCCGGCGCGCGCGGCCAGCGCCGACACCAATCGCCGCTGCGCAGGTTCGTCGTCGATCAGCAGAAGCAGGCGCTGCCCGTTGCGCGTCATAAGGTTTTCCGTCCCGGTTCGGGGCAAGCGATACACGGTCGGAGTAAAGGCGGGCTTAAGCCAGCGCACGCGTACCTTGCCTTGACGCCCATGGCGCTTTGCGGGCAGTGATCGTGCAACAGGGGCGAAGGCGCCACAGGCAAACAGGGGTTGGATGATGGCCGGCAACGGTGACATGAAGGCGCATGTGGCGACCTATTCGAGCGTCACGAAGATGCTGTTCTGGGGCGCCATCGCCTGTGCGGTGATCGCCGCGCTGGTGATCTGGCTGATCGCCTGAGCGCCCGCCGACATGAAGATCGCCGTCCTCAAGGAGCATGTTGACGGCGAGCGGCGCGTTGCCGCCACGCCGGAAACCGCCAAGAAATTCATCGCCCTGGGTGCGACCGTCGCGGTGGAAGCCGGCGCCGGTGCCGCCGCCCGTTATGCCGATCAGGCCTATGCCGATGTCGGCGCCAGCGTCGCCGACCGCGCCAGCACGCTCGCCGGCGCGGACATCATCCTCGGCGTGCAGGGCCCCGATCCCGCCGGTCTGACGGGCGCCGCGTCCGGCGCGTGGATCGTCGCCGGCCTTAACCCCTTCGGGGACCGCGCGCGAATCGACGCTTATGCCACTGCCGGCTACGAAGCCCTGGCGATGGAATTCATGCCGCGCATCACCCGCGCGCAGTCGATGGACATATTGTCGTCGCAGTCGAACCTCGCCGGTTACAAGGCGGTGCTCGACGCCGCGGCCGAATATGGCCGCGCCTTCCCGATGATGATGACCGCGGCGGGCACGGTCAGCGCCGCCAAGGTGTTCGTCATGGGCGTCGGCGTCGCCGGGTTGCAGGCGATCGCCACCGCCCGCCGCCTAGGCGCGCAGGTGTCCGCCACCGACGTGCGCTCCGCCACCAAGGAACAGATTCAGAGCCTCGGCGCCAAACCGATCTTCGTTGAGAATGTGAAGGGCATCGAGGGCGAAGGGGCCGGTGGCTATGCCGGCGAAATGAGCGACGAATACAAGGCCGCCCAGGCCGAACTCGTGTCGGCGCATATCGCCAAGCAGGATATCGTCATCACCACCGCGCTGATCCCCGGCCGCCCGGCGCCACGCCTCATCAGCGATGCGCAGGTCGCCAGCATGCGCCCCGGCAGCGTCATCGTCGACCTCGCGGTCGAACAGGGTGGCAATGTCGAAGGCGCGGTGGCGGGCGAGATCGTCGAGCGCCACGGCGTCACGATCGTCGGCCATCGTAACGTCGCCGGTCGCCTGCCCGCCGACGCCTCGGCTTTGTTCAGCCGCAACCTCTACAACTTCCTCTCGACCTTCTGGGACAAGGAGGCCGGCCGCCCGGTGCTCGACGCCGAGATCGGCGATGCCGTCCGTCTGACCAAGGACGGGCAGGTGGTGAACGCTCGGCTGCTCGGCGCATGAGGGGGGCTGTCCTACACGCGGCGAAAGAGCCTAGTTTTGCGGCCATGAACCGCGAATCGCGCCCCCGTTCTGCCACGACGAACCGTTCAGGTTCGCGGTATGGCAAAGAGGGGGGTACCGTTTCGCTTACTTTGTCCACTTTGGAAGCGCCGGTACGCCGCGCCGAATCGGTCGGGAGCTGAATCATGGACTTCGTCGCGATCCTCTCGATCTTCGTGCTGGCCTGCTTTGTTGGATATTATGTCGTCTGGTCGGTCACGCCGGCGCTGCACACGCCGCTGATGGCGGTGACCAACGCCATCTCCAGCGTCATCATCGTCGGTGCACTGATCGCCGGCGCGGCGGCGGGCAGCACCTCGTCGAAATGGCTGGGGCTCTTGGGCGTGGTGCTGGCCAGCATCAACATCTTCGGCGGCTTCGCGGTCACCAGCCGCATGCTGGCGATGTACAAGAAGAAGGACCGGCCGGCACCGGCCAAACACTAAGCACAATACGTCACCCCAGCGCAGGCTGGGGTCTCATGCCGCAGGCGCGCGCTTGCGGAGAAAGATCCCAGCCGTCGCTGGGATGACGGACAGGGGGACAGGATGGAACACGCAACCGCCGGCAGCTCGTTCGCGGCGCTCGCCTATCTGATCGCCGGGGTGTGCTTCATCCTCGCGCTGCGCGGCCTGTCGTCGCCGACGTCCAGCCAGCGCGGCAATCGCTTCGGCATGATCGGCATGACCATCGCCGTGGTGACGACGCTGGTGACGCACGTGCCGATCGACCAGTTGCTCGTCACCGGCGCCACGCCGACCTATGATTACACGGCGATCCTGAGCCGCGTCGATTACGTCACGATGCTCGAAATCCTCGCCGCGATCGGCGTCGGCGCGGTCATCGGCATCACCACCGCGCGCCGCATCGCGATGACCGCGATGCCGCAGCTCGTCGCCGCCTTCCACAGCCTCGTCGGCCTCGCCGCCGTGCTCGTCGCCTGCGCCGCCTTCCTCAACCCCATCGCCTTCGGCATCGCCGACATGGTGATCCCGATGATCGGCCAGCCCTTTGCCGTCATCCATGGCGTCAGCCGCGTCGAGATGGGCCTCGGCGTAGCGATCGGCGCGATCACCTTCTCGGGCAGCGTCATCGCCTTCCTGAAATTGAACGGCAACATGGGCGGCAAGCCGATCCTGCTGCCCGGCCGCCACGCCATCAACCTCGCCGTGCTGGCCGCGATCCTGCTGCTCGTCGCCTATTTCACGCAGGATCAGAGTCCCTGGATCTTCTGGACGATCACGATCCTCAGCTTCGCGATCGGCTTCCTGCTCATCATCCCGATCGGGGGCGCGGACATGCCGGTCGTCGTCAGCATGCTCAACAGCTATTCGGGCTGGGCGGCGGCAGCGATGGGTTTCACGCTCCACAATAGCGCGATGATCATCACCGGCGCGCTGGTCGGCTCGTCGGGTGCGATCCTCAGCTACATCATGTGCCGCGCGATGAACCGCAGCTTCATCAGCGTCATCGCCGGCGGCTTCGGTGCCGAGGCCGCGGCGGGCGGCGGCGGCGACAAGGTCGATCGCCCGTGGAAGCGCGGCTCGGCAGAAGACGCCGCCTTCCTGATGAGCCAGGCCGAACAGGTCGTCATCGTCCCCGGCTACGGCATGGCGGTCGCGCAGGCACAGCATGTGCTCCGCGAAATGGCCGACAAGCTGAAGGAGCATGGCGTCCGCGTGAAATACGCGATCCATCCCGTCGCCGGCCGCATGCCGGGCCATATGAACGTGCTGCTCGCCGAAGCGAACGTGCCCTATGATGAGGTGTTCGAACTCGAGGACATCAACTCCGAATTCGCGCAGACCGATGTCGCCTTCGTGATCGGCGCCAACGACGTCACCAACCCGGCAGCCAAAACGGACAAATCGTCGCCGATCTACGGTATGCCCGTGCTTGACGTCGAAAAGGCGAAGACGGTGCTGTTTATCAAGCGCTCGATGGGCGGCGTCGGCTATGCCGGCGTCGATAACGACGTGTTCTACATGGACAATACCATGATGCTCCTCGCCGATGCGAAGAAGATGGTCGAGGAGATCGTCAAGGCGCTCGACTGATGGCGGCGGCTGTCTCCATTTTGGAGGTAATGGGCATTTCGGCGCCATTTACCTCGGAAATGGAGGTGACTGACCGCGATCCCGCCCCCGGCCCGCGTATCGTGCCGTCATGGGGAAGGCGACGTTTACTGAATGGGCGGGGCAGGGCGGTGCCGGCTCCTACAGACACCGCGGCCGGGCGATGCTGCTGATCGCCGACACGGACGTAGGCGATGCCGCCGACGCGGCCATCGCCGCCGCCGGGGGGCGGCCGTTGCGGCGCATCGCTTGGGCTGAGGTGGAGGCCGGTCTCGCCGCCGTCGTCGCGGCGCCTGTCGTGCTGGCTGAGGCGGGCGGCGTCGCTCCTGAACGGCTGGAGCAGGCGCTGCCCGCGCTGTGCCGCTTCCTCGACGCGATGGAGACGCGCGGCGTCGTCACCTTCGCCACGGACCAGATTGATCTCGTCGCCCGCCACCTGATGGATGCCCCCGTCGAATTGCTCTGCGACGCCACCATCCCGCAGCGCGCGCTGGCCCTGGCGCAGGCGGCGCTGCCCCGGGCGCTGATGCTGAACGACAGCATGCCCGACCGGGTCGAGGATGATCGCCACGCCTACCATCCGCAGGGCTCCGAATCGGACGACCAGCACATCCGGCGGATGGCCGAAGGGATCGCGCAAATCTCGCGCATCACCGCCGGCCTCCTCTCCCATACCGTGCCGGCGGAGGGTGGCCCGGGCGCACGCGACCTCGCCGACCGCCGCCGCAGCTTCGCCAGTGAGCCCGCTACCGGCGGTCAAATGGTCACGCCGCAGGAGGTGCGCCGCGTGATTCAATTACGCCAGTCACGCAGCCGCTTCTTCGGCCAGTTCATCGGCGAAGGGCTCTTTGAAGACCCGGCGTGGGACATGCTGCTCGACCTGTTCGCCGCCGAACTAGAGGGCAATCGCGTCAGCGTCTCCAGCCTGTGCATCGCCGCCGGCGTCGCGCCGACCACCGCACTGCGCTGGATCGCCCGCATGACCGACATGGGCCTGTTCGTCCGCCACCCCGACCCCGTCGACCGCCGCCGCGCCTTCATGACCCTGTCTTCCCGGGCCAGCGAGGCGATGCGCGCCTATCTGGTCGCAGCGCGGAAGGCATGAGTGCGCTTCCCTCTTGCGGTTCCGCTCCGGCTTTGGCAGGGCGGACATCCTCGAGAGGGGGCGCTTAGCTCAGTTGGTAGAGCATCTCGTTTACACCGAGAGGGTCGGCGGTTCGAGCCCGTCAGCGCCCACCATCCCCCCGATGATCAGGCCTGCGCCGCTCCAAAGTCCGACGGCGTCCGCCGCGGACCGCCGCTGCCGCGCCGGTTGAGCGCCTGGCGCACCCTGTCGAGCAATTCGGTGCGTCGATAGGGCTTGCTGAGCACGTCAGTGGCGCGCTTGCGCGGGCCGTTGACGACCAATTCCTCGTTATAGCCGGTGGTCAGCAATACCGAGACGCTGGGATCGCGCTCCATCACCGCATCGGCCAGCATCAGGCCGTTCATGCCGCCCGGCATCACCAGATCGGTGAACAGCAGGTCGATATGGTTGTCGGGATGGACCTTTTCGAAGGTCTTGAGGCCCTGTTCGCCGCTAATCGCGGTGGTGACGCGATAACCCGCGCTGGTCAGGATTTCGCTCGCGACCGCCAGAACTTCGTCATTGTCCTCGACGATCAGCACATGTTCGACATAGCCGCGCGGCTGCGCCGGTGCCGCGTTCAGCGCATCGACGCTGGCATCGGACGTCGCCGCCTCTTCGGTGGGGCGCGCGACGGGGAAGATCATCATGACGCTGGTGCCGCGACCGTCTTCGCTCTCGATATCGAGGCGGCCGCCGGACTGGCGCAGGAAGCCGCTGGCCATGGCGAGGCCGAGGCCCGTGCCCTGGCCGACGCCCTTGGTCGTGAAGAACGGTTCGACCGCGCGCTCGAGCACCTCTGGCGGCATGCCCGTGCCCTCGTCCTTCACCTCGAGCACGACATAGTCGCCGGGCGCCAGTTCGCGTGCGGTTTCGGGCGTGAGCGACAGGCGGCGCGTGCCGATCGTCACCTCGCCGCCATTGGGCATGGCATCGCGGGCGTTGTTGACGATGTTGAGCAGCGCCATTTCGAGCTGATCGGGATCGACGACGACGTGCGGCAGACCCCGGCGCAGGCTGAGATGCAAGTCGACGTATTTCGACACCGAGCTTTCGATCACTTCGCTGAATTCGGTGACGAGGTGGCTGAGGTCGATCGCGCGCGGTTCGAGGCGTGTCTTGCGGGCGAAGGCGAGCAGCTGGCGCGTCAGCTTGGCGCCGCGTTCGGCGGCCGACTGCGCCGCGGCGACGTAGCGCTTGGCCTTGTCGCTGTCGGTGACCGCGGACAGCAGGTCGAGGTTGCCGTTCACCACCTGCAGCAGGTTGTTGAAATCATGGGCGAGGCCGGCGGTGAGCTGGCCGATCGATTCCATCTTCTGCGCCTGGCGATAGCTTTGTTCGACGTTGCGGCGCCGCGTGACGTCGAGCTGGCTGGCGAAGAAATAGAGGAGGTTGCCCTCGACGTCGTAAACCGGGCCGATGAAGACCGCGTTCCAGAAGGGCGAGCCGTCGCGGCGGTAGTTGAGCAATTCCAGTGCGATCGACTGACGTGCCTCGATTGCCTCGCGCAATTCGGCGACGGCCCCGCGATCGGTCTGCGAGCCTTGCAGGAAGCGGCAGTTGCGGCCCAGCACCTCGGCTTCCTCATAGCCGGTGAGGTCGAGGAACGCCTTGTTCGCGAAGGCGATCGGATTGTCGGGCGCGTTCGGATCGGTCAGGATCATCGGCATCCGCGTCATCTCGATCGCGGCGAAGAAGACGTTGCCGCGATCGTCGAGGCCGGGGCGCGTGATCGTGCTTTCGCGCCAGTGATGCAGACCGGGGCGGCCGATCGGATCGTCGTGCCCGCTGTCGATCGTGCCTGCGGAGGGAACCCCGGTCGCCTGTCCGATCAGTGGCGCGTCGGACGCGGTTCGCTGGGTGTCGTCATCCATGGATTCGGGCATGCCGCAGCGAACGCCAACACGCAAGTCGCGACCGTACCGGCATTATTTTACCCGTCATGAGCGATTGCCGCCCTCGTCGCGATATTTGATCTCGAGATAGCGGCCGCGCGTGGACAGGCTGTCGAGGTCACTCTGCGCCAGCCGCGCGGTCATGTCGGCGATCTCTTGCTCGATCAGCCTGAGGCCGGCGACGAGTTCGGCATCCGGCGTACGGCCGTTTCGCTCGACGCGGCGGAGCGGTTCGGGGACGCGCGCATAATCGGTGACGAAGGCGGGCAGCTGTTCGCCGATCAGGCGGCGGACCTCATACGCTTCTTCCTCGCGGCCATCGAGCCGGCCGAGCTGCGGCGACAGCGTTTCGAGCCGTACGCCGATCTGGTCGACCAGCCCGCGCGCCGGCGCCGGCAGCATCGGGCGCTGCGCATCGAGCCAGCGTTCGGTCTTGGCGGGCAAAGTCTTGATGTCGGTTTCGCGCAACACCCTCTCGCTCGGCGCGCGGGCGGCCGGCGCGATGGCGATGGCGATCGTCACCGCCGCCATCAGCAGCAGGACGGCGAGGCCGCCGAACAGGCCGAGCGGCACGACCATCCCCGCCACTGCGGCGGCGATCAGGATGATCGCATTGACCGCGCAGATGATCGCGAAGCGCGTGCCGACACCCACCGCCTTGCGCTTCAGCCGCTTGCCGTGCGCGCGATACACCGTGCCGAGCTTTTCGGTGACCGGCCTGCGATATTCCTCGCTGATCCGGGCCATCGTCGCGCGGGCGCGGGCGATCTGTTCGTCGACCTCACTCATGATCGTTTACAGCGACTCCAGGCGATAGCTGTCGGCCGAGGGACCCTTCAGCGCGCCCTGCGCGGCGCCTTCCGCACGCGCGATATAGCCCTTCGACTTTTCGACCTCGCTGCCGAGCGCGGTGACGGTCGTCTTCATCGAATCGAGCGCCTTGATCTTGAACGTGTCGATCGCATCCATCGTGTCATAGATGTTCTGGAAGGCGCGTTGCAGCGTTTCGAGCGGGATGGTCGACGCGGCGGCCTGTTCGTGGATCGCGGCGGTGTTGCTGCGCAGCAGCTTGCCGGTCGAATCGATGATGTTGGCGGTCGTCGTGTTGAGCTGGGTGATCGATTCCAGCACCAGTTTCTGGTTGGTCAGCGCCTGCGCCACGGTCACCGCGGTGCGCAGTGCCGAGACGGTGGTGGTGCTGGCGCGATCGACGCCCTTCACCAGTTCGACGTTGTTCTTCTTGACGAGGTCGAGCGCGAGATAACCCTGCACCGTCACCGCCATCTGCGTCAGCAGATCCTGCGTGCGCTGGCGCGTGTAGAAGAGCGCGGTTTCGCGGATCGCCTTCGCCTTGGCGGGATCGGTGTGGTCGAGATCGGCGGCGGTTTCCTCCAGCTTGGCGTCCATCGCCTTGCTGAGGTGGATCATCTGTTCGAGGCGGCCCATCGCGCCCCACAGATTGGCGCGTTCGGTATCGATCGCGGCATTGTCCATCAGCAGCTCGTCCTTGCCGGACGCAAGGTTCTTCAGGATCGCGCTGATGTGCGTCTGCGACGACTGATAGCTTTCGAAATAGTCGCGCATCTTCGACCCGAAGGGGATGATGCCGAAGATCTTCTTCGGCCCGCTAAGCGCGCCCTTGCGGCCGGGATCGAGGTCTTCGATCACGCGGCGCAGCTGTGCGAGATCGGCGCCGACGCCGCTCTCCTTGTCCATGGCGCGGATCGGCCGATCGAGGAAGCGGTTCGACTGGCCCGCCGCCTCGCGAATTTCCTTGGCACCCATTGCGGTGATCGCATCGACGCGCTTGCCGAATTCGGGGCTGTTGACGTCTTCGGCGACGAGATCGCGGACGAAGGTGTCGACGCGCGCTTCGAGCTGCGTCTTCTTGGTATCGTCGATCGGCACGAGCCCGGCGGCGCGCTCGGCCTGTACGGTCGGCACGGGATCGGGCGGGGTCAGCACCAGCCCCGGTTGCGTAGGTGCGCTCAGCGTATCGGCGCTCGTCGCCATCATCGTCCTCCAGCGGGCATCGGCCCGTTGCCCCGCAATGTGCCGGTTGCGGGGGCGGGGTTCAAGTGTGTCATTTGAATAATACGCTTGGACGCGGGGCAGGAGGTGATTCGGGCCGCGGAAGTGGACGAAGTGGACGGTACGTTACGTCCCGAAACGCCACCTGTGCTGCGCCTGCCGGCAGAGGGCAGGGCGAGGGTGGGCGTGGCCATCGCGGGAGTATAGCGGATCGGGGGCGTGTAGGACAGAGGCGTGTCCAACTGGTGGGCTACTCCAGAGAAGTGAGACTAAATTCGTCCACTTGCGGACATTAGGTCGTCACCCTTTTCCAAAAAACGTTGGCAACCAAGATCACGCTGATCGCGGCTCCAAACGCTCCAAGCACTTGCAGTGAGGATGTGAATAACGCCTTTGCTGACGTTGGCGCGTCAAGGCCTAGCCATTCGAGTAGGCTGTATCCGAGCGCGCCCATGCCGGCGACCGTTGCCAACGAGAGCATATACGCCAGAGTGCCGACACGACTTGCCCGAGTAAGCACGAAGGCAGCAAGTATGGCCGTGAGCAGACACGCCACGGCCCACCCGAATACCTCGGCAAAACCACGCCAACCCTTCGGGCCGATGCCGTCGGTTAGTCCAGCGAAGCCGATGACAGCTGCCGGAAGGGTGGCCATGCAGCCAATACCTTAATGCACACCGTTTCGCTGCATTGCGCGTTCCCCCGCTCGCATTCTGAGAACGCCTACACCTATCGGAACGCGGTGCAGATTACGTGAGGGCATCGTCCGCTTTCCACGCAAAGCGGACATCAGGTGAGGACTCGTCGGAGCCTCTGGACGTTTGGGTTGCGGGTGCTCCGTGGTATATACATGGCGCATCCTCAGGAGGGTGATTTGGCAGAACCGGCGACTAATCGTACTGTTCGGGCGGCGAAGCTCTTTCGCAATAACGGCAGCCATGCGGTCCGCATCTCAGCGGAGTCCGAGTGCGCCGGCAGTCGCGTACCTATCCAAACGGATGGCGACCGGCTCAGCATCAAGTCGGAACCCCGGCCGGGCCTGATCGGGACGCTGCGAGGTGTGGCGCCGCTCGATCCCGAAGACGCGTTTCCGGACGATCTGCATGATCGCTTGCTGTCGCTCCGAGGAATGTGCAGCCGGGATCGTGACGGGGGCGATAGACATGGAAACGAGGATGGCGCTGAAATGTGGTGGCGCGATGTTGGCGTTCAGTCTGATGTTGCTCGCCGCTGCCTGGCGGGTCTGGTTGCACATTCCGCACGTCGCGGATCTGTATAACCTGGTCTATGACAACAGTCGGCCGGCAAAATCCGAAGATAGTACGACCTTTCTATTCGTGTTTCCGCTGTTTTGCTGCGCGGGCAGCTTGAGTATGCCGATCAGCGCATGGAGGGGAGTGCCCTCCCGTGGCTCCAAGCTCGTCATCCCCTTCCTCGTCTTTGGCATATTCGCGTGTGGATCGATCCTTAGGACGGTGACGGTCGCTCGCTATTACGGCGTCTGAACCTCGGGCCGGACTGGGTTTCCCCGCCCCCTTCCCGCGACGCAACATTTCGGCTATGGGCGCCCGCGATACCCTATAGATCAGGAATTCCCATGAGCCTCCGCAACGTGGCGATCATCGCGCACGTCGATCACGGCAAGACGACGCTGGTCGATCAGCTCTTCCGCCAGTCCGGCACCTTCCGCGACAACCAGCGCGTGGAAGAGCGCGCGATGGATTCGAACGACCTCGAAAAGGAGCGCGGGATCACCATTCTCGCCAAGCCGACCTCGGTCGACTGGGCCCCTCCGGGTGGTGGCGAGACCGTTCGCATCAACATCGTCGACACGCCCGGCCACGCCGACTTCGGCGGTGAGGTGGAGCGCATCCTGTCGATGGTCGACGGCGTCGTGCTGCTGGTGGATTCGTCGGAAGGCGCGATGCCGCAGACGAAGTTCGTGACCGGCAAGGCGCTGGCGCTGGGCCTGAAGCCGATCGTCGTCGTCAACAAGGTCGACCGTCCCGACGCGCGCATCCAGGAAGTGCTGGACGAGGTGTTCGACCTGTTCGTGTCGCTGGACGCGAATGACGAGCAGCTCGACTTCCCGGTGCTCTATGCCTCGGGCCGCAACGGCTATGCCTCGACCGACATGGACGCGCGCGAAGGCACGCTGATCCCGATGTTCGAGACGATCGTCAACCACGTGCCGCCGCCCAACCTGGACAAGGACGCGCCGTTCACCTTCCTGGTGACGCTGCTGGACCGCGACAACTTCCTGGGCCGCATCCTGACGGGTCGCGTCAATTCGGGCACGGTGAAGACCAACCAGGCGATCCACGCGCTCGACGCCGATGGCAACATCATCGAGACGGGCCGCGCGTCCAAGATCCTGTCGTTCCGCGGCCTCGACCGCGTGCCGGTCGATGAAGCAAGTGCAGGCGACATCATCAGCCTCGCCGGCCTGACCGTCGCGACGGTCGCCAACACGATCGCCGACACGACCGTCAGCGAGCCGCTGCACGCGCAGCCGATCGATCCGCCGACGCTGTCGATGCGCTTTGCGGTGAACGATTCGCCGATGGCGGGTCGCGAGGGCAGCAAGGTGACGAGCCGCATGATCCGCGACCGCCTGTTCCGTGAGGCGGAATCGAACGTCGCCGTGAAGGTGACCGAAGCCGCCGATCGCGACAGCTTCGAGGTCGCCGGCCGCGGCGAGCTTCAGCTCGGCGTGCTGATTGAGACGATGCGCCGCGAGGGCTTCGAACTGGGCATCAGCCGCCCGCGCGTGCTGTTCGGCGAGGACGAGGACGGCAAGAAGACCGAACCGTACGAAACCGTCATCATCGACGTGGACGAAGAGCATTCGGGCACCGTCGTCGAGAAGATGAACCTGCGTAAGGCGGAACTGACCGACATGCGTCCGTCGACCGGCGGCAAGACGCGCATCACCTTCTCCGCGCCGTCGCGCGGCATGATCGGCTACCATGGCGAGTTCCTGTCGGACACGCGCGGCACCGGCATCATGAACCGGCTGTTCGAGCGTTATGGTCCGCACAAGGGTCAGATCGAAGGCCGCAAGAACGGCGTGCTGATCTCGAACGGGGCTGGCGAAGCGAACAGCTATGCGCTCGGCCCGCTCGAGGACCGCGGCATCCTGTTCGTCGGCCACGGCGAGGCGCTGTACGAAGGCATGATCATCGGCGAGAACGCCAAGACGGATGACCTGGAGGTCAATCCGATGAAGGCGAAGCAGCTGACGAACTTCCGTGCGTCGGGCGGCAAGGACGATGCGATCCGCCTGACGCCGCCGAAGAAGATGACGCTGGAACAGGCGATCGCGTACATCGACGACGACGAGATGGTCGAGGTGACGCCGAAGTCGATCCGCCTGCGCAAGCGCCACCTGGATCCGCACGAGCGCAAGAAGGCGTCGCGCGCCAAGATGGCGGCGTAAGGCTTTCAGGCTTTGGTTCGAGGAGGGGGCGTCCGAGCGATCGGGCGCCCTCTTTTTTTGTGCGCGGTGGGGCGGGCGGACTGGTGGTTTCGCCCGATCCGTCACCCCGGGCTCGACCCGGGGTCCCGCTTCTTCTTTTCCGCCGCCTCTAAAAGCGGGACCCCGGGTCAAGCCCGGGGTGACGGGGTGGGTGGCGTGAGGGTGCCTGCCGTCGCCGTTGTCTTGGGTTGGGGCCGGGGAGCCCGCTTTGAGACTCCGCGGAAAAGGAGAAGGGGACCCTGGCTCTTCGGCTCGGGTGACGGGTGGGCGGGACCCGCGGGCACAAAAAAGGGGCGGCGCCGTGTGGTGCCGCCCCTTGCCGTCGGTAACGATCGCTTAGCGGAAGCGGCCGCTGACCGAGACGCCGATGATGCGCGGTTCGTTGAAGACCGCGGCCATGTAGTTTTCGATCACGCCCTTCAGGTTCTTTTCGTTGGTGATGTTGCGGGCGAAGGCGGCGACTTCGTAATTGTCGTCTGGCGTGGTGTAGCCGATCTTCAGGCCGCCTTCGAAATTGCCCTTCGCGTAGAATTCCGCGGTCTTGTAGAGCACGAAATTCGTGTAGCCCTGGACGTTCCAGTCGGTCGCGGCGAACAGCTTGCCGCCGTTCGACAGCGGCACGTCGTAACGGGCGGTCGCGTCGAGGTTCCAGCGCGGGGCGTTGGGCAGCGGGTTGCCGTCGACCGCCGCGAAGGTGTTGGTGCCGACCTTGATCGTCGGATTCTGCACCGTGCAGACGACCACGCCGTTGAGGATGCAGACCTGCGCATAGACGCGCTTGTCGCGGATCTTCGAGGCGAGCGCGCTGGCGCCCAGGGTCAGCGTCAGGTTCGGGATCGGGCGGAATTCGCTGTCGATCTCGATGCCATAGGCGCGTGCCTTGTCGGCGTTGAACAGCACGCCGTTGCCGTTCACGTCATTGCCGTTCAGCTGGATGTCGTTGACGACATAGGTGAACAGCGACGAATTGATGCGTAGGCGCCCGTCGAGGAACAGGCCCTTCGACCCGACTTCCCACGAAGTGATCGTTTCGCTGTTCGCGGTGCTGAACGGCGAGTTGAACACGGCCGAGCGGCCTTGGATCGTCGGGCCGCGGAAGCCGCGCGCGACGCGGGCGTAGACGCTGTTCTGGCCGTCGATCGCGTAGAGCGCCGAGACGTCCCAGCTCGGCTCCTTGCCCTCGAGGCGCACCGACGTCGGTGCGGTGGGGTTGAAGCGACGGAACTGGTCGACGGTGCCGGTGACGTCATAGACGGGCTTCACAAGCGCCGTCTTCTTGAGGTCCTCGGTATAGCGCGCGCCGCCGGTGATGGTGAAGTCCGGCGTCACCTTGAAGCTTGCCTGACCGAAGGCGGCCCAGCTGGTGTTGACGTCGCGCAGACGCACCCAGTTGTTGGGATTGCGGGTGTTGCCGAGCGCATCCGGGCCGGTGAGGAAGTAGGTGCGCTGGTAGAATTCGGTGGTGTCCTTCTGGTTGAAGTAGAATCCACCGATTTGCCAGGTGAAACGCTGGCCCGCAGCCGAGGCGAGGCGGACTTCCTGCGTATACTGATCGAGGCCGCGGATGTTGCCCTGGCTCTGGCCGTAGCCGTTGGGGCGGCCGTTGAACGGATAGTTCACCGCCGCGCCGCCATCGGTATCGCCGCGGCTGTAGCCCGAGGTCGTCTCGTACGCGCTGATCGAGGTGAGCGTGACCGGACCGAAGTCATAGGCGCTGTTCACCGACGCGCCGTAGGTGTCGTAATCCTGCGGGTTGTCGTTGCCTTCGTCGAGCGCGATGCGGTCGCGCGGTTCGGCCGAGACCGAGTTCGAGCCCTTCTTCAGCGCGGCGCGGTGGAAGATCGTCGAGGTGCCGTGATAGCCGCGCGCATGGCCCGAGACGTTGACCGAAAAGGCGTCGGTCGGCGTCAGCAGGACCTGCAAACGCACGTCCTTTTCGGTGAAGCCGCCCATCGCATCCTTCTGCGGCGTGCGCGTGCCGTCGGCGCTGTAGCCGGCGAAGGTGTTGTCGACCCAGTCGTTGCGATGCTGCATCAGGCCCGACAGGCGGACGGCGACCTTGTCCTGCACGATCGGACCGCCGACACCGGCGTCATAGGTGAAGGTGCCGAGGCTGCCCGCCGACGCCGACACGCGGCCCTGCCAGGTCTGCGACGGCTTGATCGTATCGAACTTGATGATGCCGGCCGTCGTGTTGCGGCCGAACAGCGAGCCCTGCGGACCGCGCAGGACTTCGACCTGCTGCACGTCGAAGACGGGATTGGACTTCAGGACGACATGTTCGAGGACGACATCGTCCTGGATGATCGAGACGGGCTGGCTGGCACCCAGGTAAAAGTCGATGTTGCCCAGGCCGCGGATATAGAAGCGCGGGAAGATGCGGCCGGTGGTGGTTTCGGCATAGAGGCCGGGGACGCGGCCCGAGAGCGCGAGAATGTCTTCGCCACCCGACTGGAGGCTGCGCAGTTCGGGCCCGCCGACGACGGCGACCGAGAGCGGCACGCGCTGCAGGTTTTCGCTGCGGCGTTCGGCGGTGACGACGATGTCGCCGAGATCGCCGGTGTCGGCCTGCGGCGCGGCGTCGGCCGGGGTGGCGGGCGCGGGCGCCGTCTGGGCGAGGGCGGGCGCGGCAAGGCCGGCGGCGCCGAGCAGCAGCATGGTCTTGAGCAGGCGAGACGTCACGAATTTCCCCTTTATGGTCTGGCGCAAGGGGGGCCATGCTCGCGTGGCAGGCGCGCGGGTGATCCCGTTCGCGAATGCCCGTCGTGTCGGATGATGCCCCCTGCGGCTGTCGCGCGACTAAGCGCGGATTGTGTCGTCTTCGTGAACATTTGTGTCCGGCCGGACGGTAAACGCCGGATGAACGCCGCATTCCGGCTCGGTTCAGCCCGAATCACCTAGAGCACAGGCAACACGCTCGGACCGTTGTGCGTTTGGCCCAACCCGGACGTCGTCAGTGAGGAGGTTCGTCATGAACGGGTTTTTCAAGAAGGCAGGATTGGGTGTGGCGCTTGCCGCGACCGCGCTGACCGCTGCGGCGCCGGCCGATGCGCAGCGCTGGGGCGGCTATCGTCATTATAACCGTGGTGGCGGCGATGCCGTTGCCGGTGCGCTGATCGGCGGCGTGCTGGGCCTGGGTATCGGTGCGGCGATCGCGAGCAGCAACCGTCCGCGCTATTACGATCGCGGCTATTATTACGATGCGCCGCCGCCCCCGCCGCGCGTCGTCTATGAAGACCGCTATTATGCGCCGCCGCCGCCGCCGCCCCCGCCGAGGGTCGTGGTGCGCGAGCGCTACTA
The DNA here is from genome assembly GCF_043498045.1 of Sphingomonas sp. S6. Lineage (NCBI taxonomy): Bacteria > Pseudomonadati > Pseudomonadota > Alphaproteobacteria > Sphingomonadales > Sphingomonadaceae > Sphingomonas > Sphingomonas sp. S6. Next base: position 14,460 of record NZ_JBIEOE010000009.1, on the reverse strand, counting down.
TAACTATAATTATCCGTCGTACGGATATGGCTACGGTTACTAATAGCAGCGGTTTCGTCGGGAAGGCGGCGTGGGCAGCGATGCCCGCGCCGCTTTTTCGTGGCGGGCGCGCGCCATTGGCGTTAAGCGCGCGCGGATGACCGATACGCCCCCCGATCGCCTGTCGACCGACCCGTCGAGCCCCTATTTCGACCAGCCCGCGCTGGAGCGCGGCATCGGTATCCGCTTCAAGGGCAAGCAGCGCCACGACGTCGAGGAATATGACCGCGCCGCCGGCTGGATCCGCGTCGCGCTGGGCAAGAAGGTCGATCGCCACGGCCGCCCGCTGACGATCAAGCTGACCGGCGAGGTCGAGGCGTGGTTCGAACGCCCCGCGCCGGGGACCGAGGGCGAGGACAGCGCCGAGGGCTGAGCCCCCGATCGCGACTGGCAGACCGTGAGGGCGTGGCGGGGAACCGTTGCGCCCTTTTTGCTGGGCGATGGGCGTGCGACGGAGGGGTTTCAGGGGTGACGATCGTCCCCCGAAACCGTCACCCCAGCGAGGCTGGGGTCTCTCGCGGCTCGGGTCGCGTGCTGTTACCGGAAGATCCCAGCCTGCGCTGGGATGACGTTTGGGGTGGGTGGATCGACGCGCCCGCCGCGTCAGTCGAGGATGCGGCCGATGCGGACGAGGACGCCGGTGGGATCGCTGACCGCGAATTCGTAGGTGCCCCAGGGGGTGGCGTGCGGGGTGTCGGGCAGGATGATGAGCTCGCGCACCCGGTCGGCGATCGCGTCGACGTCGTCGACATAGAGGTAGAGGCCGAAGGGATTGTCCTCGACCTTCGCCGGCCAGCCGGGGGCGTGGCGGAGGTGGAGGTGCCAGCCGCGGCCATCCTCCAGGATGCGATACTCACCCCAGTCGGCGGCGAGGGTGAAGCCTAGCCTAGCGTAGAAAGCAGTGTTGGCGGCGAGATCGCTGCTCGGCACGATGGCGACGACATGATGGGACATCGGGATCGGCCTCCTGCAGGGACGGCTTATCGCTTCGGCAGGTGCCGCAGGATCGCAGGCATCTCCGCATCGATGACCGGGCGGGGATCGCCGTCGCCGTAGCGCACGCTACTGCGATAGCGGAGCAGCTGTCGATAGGGGTGGGCGCCGGTGCCGGGGGCGCTGACGGTGATCCAATAAGCGAAGGGGGCGGTGCGGGTCGGCTCCGCGACGATCACGTCCCCAGCGAGCGGGCCGGCGTCAATATAGCGCACCTCCTGATTGTTGTTGCGGCCGGTCTGGTGCGTGAAGACGGGCGCGAAGCGGTCGGCGGTCCGGTCGTACGCGAACAGCGCGGTGGCGATCCGCTGGTCGCCGTTGGCGCCGTGCAGGCTGCCGACGCGGAGGAGGAGCAGCGGGGCGGTGCCATGAGGCCGGACGATGCGCGCGGCGAGCAGGTCGTGCGCCTCGGCATAGGGATCGGCGCCGCCGGATGGGGTGAGCAGGCGCGCGGCATCGGGCTGGCAGGCGCCGCCGGGATGGCCGAGGCACAGCCGGATCGGGCCGGGGACGGTGCCGTCGCCGAGGATCGGATCGGGGATGGCAGGCCCCTGCGTCGCGGCGAGGCGCCACGGGGTGCGGGTGGCGAAGGGGCGGGTGAGGTCGATCGTGACCGGTAGCGGAGGCGCGGCGGGGCTGGAGGCGGCGACGAGGAGCAGAGCGAGCAGCGGCATGGGCATGCATCCTTCGCGGACGAGGCGCGGGCAATCTGCGCGGTTCAATCTTGCGCGTTGCTGAACGTCGTTGGTGACCGCGGGGCGCGCTGGCGGGGGTGGCTGTGGTTCGCTTGGCCGGCGCGCGGGCGGCGGTAATGGGGGGCGGTTGGGCGATGGCGGCGAGGCGTACGGGCGATAAGTCGGTCAGGCTATGGCCAGGCGCTCATTAACCATATTGGCGGCGGTTGTCGGGAACGTGTGCCTCAAGAGGGTTGCGCAGGGTTACCGATCTGGTACGTTGGGCTCTGTCGGCGGGGCCATGGCGTCCCATCGGCCTGCGATCGCGTCCAGATATTGGCGCGCGACGTCGAGCGTTCCTGGTACATAGCGATAGTGGGTTTCGCGCCCCGCGCTTGTCCGGGTGACGAGGCCCGCCTGTTCGAGCAGGTGCAGATGTTTGGTGACGGCCTGGCGGGTCATGCCCGCATGGGTCGCCAACCGGGCGATCGGCCGGGCGATGCCGCTGCGTAGCGTGACGAGCAGCAGCAGCCGCGTGGGATCGCCGAGAATGGCGAACAGCCGCGCGGCCTGCACGGGCTTGGCGACGGACGGCGGAACGGACATCGGCAACCTCCCGGTTGCGCAGGCAACCGTCTGGATGCCGACAGGGCAACCGAACGGTTGCAATGCTGGCAACCCTGCGGTTGCTTATGATCGACACGCATTGGTTAGGCAACGCTATCGTTGCCATCGATCTCCGGCGCGCGGCATCGGCCGCGTTGGGGCGCATGCCCGGTCGATGCGCGGACGCTTTGCCTTGTCGCGCGGAGCCGGCGCGGATGGACGCAAAACCGTCAAAATGCGGCGGCATGGTTGGCCCGGGACGTCGGGGGTGACGGACCGTGTGGACTGGACGAGCGTCGGAGGTGGTAATGGGCCGGGCAGGGCGTGCCGTGATGGCGATGGTGGCGGGCGGGCTCATGCTGTCGGCCGGGCCGGCGGTCGCCAGCGAGCCGGGCCTGGAGCTGATCGGCGCGACGCAGATCCCATTCGACAGCCGGTTCGACGGGATCACGATCGGCGGACTGTCGGGGCTCGATCGGCTGACCGGCGACCAGTATCTCGCCATCTCGGACGACAAGGGCGATGGCCGCCCGCCGCGCTTCTACCGGCTCGCGATCGGGCTCGATTCGGCGCATCGCGCGATGACGGTGCGGGTCGAACGCCAGACGTCGCTGCGCGACGCGCGGGGCGTGCCCTTCCCGATGGACCGGCCAGTCGTCGATCCCGAAGGCATCCGCCATCTGGCGAAGGGGCACGTCCTGTGGTCGTCCGAGGGGACGTGGAGCGCGGACCCGGGGCTGCGGGTGCAACCGGCGATCTACGAAAGCGACGCGGCCGGGCGTGTGCTGCGACACTTCCGTTTGCCGTCGGCCTATCTCTATGCGGACAATCGCACGCGCGGGGCGGCATCGAACGGCGTGCTGGAAGGGCTGGCGATCGGACCCAAGGGGGGCGTGTTCGCGATCAACGAGGTGCCGGCGTATGAGGACGGGACGGCGAATGGGCCTGCGCTGCATCGCCTGACCCGCTTCGATCCGCGCACCGGGCGGGCGCTGCGCCAATATGTCTATGACGTGCCGGATGCGCCGTACAGCGTGTCGGAATTGCTGGCGATCGACGACCGGCGCTTCCTGTCGATCGAGCGCGTCGCGCCCTTCGATGCGCACCAGGGCGTGCACGCGCGGATCGTCCTGTCCCGGATCGCCGAGGACACCACCGACGTGCTGTCCTGCCCGGCGCTGCCGCGCTGCGCCGCGGTGCCGATGACCCGCGAGGTGCTGCTCGACCTGCCCGGCCATTATGACGGCGTGCTGATCGACAATCTGGAGGGGATGGCGTGGGGCCCGCGCCTGAAAGGCGGGCGGCGCACGCTGATCCTGGTGGCGGACGACAATTTCAGCAAGGACGAGGTGACGCAGTTCCTCGCCTTCGCCTGGCCGGGGGCGGACCCGCTGCGGTAGAGGGGCGGGTTACGCCGCCTCGAGCGCCTCGGTCGCCTCCAGCCATTGCGCTTCGAGCGCGTCGATACGGTCCTGTGCGTCGGCGCGGCGCTTCATCAGGTCGCTCATGGCGAGCTTGGCGAAGCGCGGTTCGGCGGTCTTGGGATCGAACATGGCGCGATCGAGCGCGTTGCGTTCGGTGGTGAGCTTGGCGATCTCGGCTTCCGCATCGCGGATCGCCTTGCGGCGCGCCTTGTCGGCGTCGCGATCGATCGGCTTGGCCTTGTCCTTCTTGGCCTTCTTGTCGTCGGGCTGCTTGTCGCCGGCGAGGACAAAGGCGATGTAATCGTCGAGGCTGCCGTCGAATTCGCGCGCGGTGCCGCCGTCGACCAGCACGAGGCGATCGGCGGTCATTTCCAGCATGTGGCGATCGTGGCTGACCAGCACGACGGCGCCGGTATAGGCGTTGAGCGCCTGGATCAGCGCCTCGCGCGCATCGACGTCGAGGTGGTTGGTCGGTTCGTCGAGGATGAGCATGTGCGGCGCGTCGCGGGTGATGAGGGCGAGGGCGAGGCGCGCCTTTTCGCCGCCCGACATCTTGCCGACCTTGCCTACCGCCTTGTCGCCCGAAAAGCCGAAGCGGCCGAGCTGCGCACGCACTGCGGCAGGGCTGGCGCCGCGCATGATGCGGGTCATGTGTTCGAGCGGTGTGTCGTCGGCGTCGAGTTCCTCGACCTGATACTGGGTGAAATAGCCCACCTTCATCTTGCCGGTGGCGTTCATCTCGCCGTCCATCGGCGTCAGCTGCGCAGCAAGCAGGCGGGCGAGCGTGGTCTTGCCGTTGCCGTTGCGGCCCAGCAGCGCGACGCGATCGTCGGGGTCGAGGCGCATGTTGAGGCGCTTGAGGATCGGGGTTTCGGCATAGCCGACCGACGCCATGTCGAGCGTGATGAGCGGCGGGCGCAGCTCGCTGGGATCGGGGAAGTCGAACGACAGCGTCGGATCGTTGGCGAGTTCGGCGATCGGCTGCATCTTCGCGAGCATCTTCTGCCGGCTCTGCGCCTGTTTGGCGGTCGAGGCCCGGGCCGAATTGCGGGCGACGTAATCCTGCAGCTTGGCGCGCTGCGCGTCCTGGTTCGCCTTGGCGGCGGCGAGCTGTGCCATGCGTTCGGCGCGCTGGCGCTCGAAGCTGTCGTAGCCGCCGGCGTAGAGCGTGATCTTGCCGTTCTGCAGGTGCAGGATGTGGTCGACGACGTTGTTGAGGAAATCGCGTTCGTGGCTGACGACGACGATCGTCGCCTTGTAGTTCACGAGGAAATCCTCGAGCCACATCACCGCTTCCAGATCGAGGTGGTTTGACGGCTCGTCGAGCAGCAGCAGGTCGGGCTGCGAGAAGAGGAGCGCGGCGAGCGCAACGCGCATTTTCCAGCCGCCCGAGAAGCTGTCGAGCGGGCGCTGCTGCATCTCTTCGTCGAAACCGAGGCCGAGCAGAATCTGCGCGGCGCGCATCGGCGCGGTATAGGCGTCGATCGCGATCAGGCGCTCGTAGACGTCGCCGAGCCGGTCGGGGTCTTCGCACGTCTCCGATTCGATCATCAGCGCGGCGCGCTCGACGTCGGCGGCGAGGACGGTGTCGAACGGCGTGGCGGTGCCCGAGGGGGCTTCCTGCGCGATATAGCCGAGGCGCGCGCCCTTGGGCATGTCGGCGCTGCCGTCATCGGGCTCGAGCATGCCGGCGATGACGCGGACGAGCGTCGACTTGCCGGCGCCGTTGCGACCGATCAGGCCGACGCGACTGCCGGGCGGCAGCGCCGCGGATGCGCCGTCGAGGATCGTGCGGCCGCCGAGGCGCACGGTGATGCCGTTGAGGTTGAGCATGGCCGGCCCATAGCAGATGTTGCGTTGCAGCTAAAGCGGGCCGGAAGACGGGGTTTTCACGCGAAGACGCGAAGGCGCAAAGAGGGTGGGGGTCGGCGCCGCCGGGGTGCCCAAAGGGGGCTGACGGGTGAGAGCCTGCGGCGCGCGCCCTTTGCGGCTTCGCGGCTTTGCGTGAACCCTTTACAGCGACCGGATCAGGCGGACGGCTTGCGCGATCCAGGGGGGCGAGGGGATCGAGACGGGGCGGGCGGCGGGCGTGGGGGGGAGGACGAGCAGTGCCTCGCCATCGATGCCGATCAGCCGTGCGAACAGGAAGCGGCCGGCGGGTTCGGGGAGCAGGATGTCGCGGTTGAGCGCCTGGGCGAAACCGTCGGGTGCGCGCAGGTCGCACCAGATTTCGTCGCCGGCGCGATAGTCGCCGACGCTGCCCGTCACCGATATGGCGATGCCGCCGTTGCTCGGCTGCGGCGCGGGGAGCGTCATTTCGCGGCGGGGCACATGGGTGCCGTCGCTGTCGAGCGTCGCCGCGACCGGTAGCGCGGTACGTTCGGGCAAAGTCACCAGATCGGCGGGTGCGACTTCCAGCGCGGCGGCGATGCGGTTCAGCCAGTCGACCGAAACCGTCCGCGTGCCCGTCTCCAAACGGCCGATCGTCTGCGCGGTTGTTGGAGGGACGCACTTTTGCGCGACCTCTTCGAGGGTCAGTCCCTTGGCCCTACGTACTTGACGGATCGCGGTAATCATGGCGGCTCTCTAACCAGTGTGGTTATTTCGCTGTCCTACAACGTGCGCGATATGGCAAGCCCCCGCGACTCGGAAAGCGAAGGAGCGCGGGATATGCGGGAGCTGGTGGAGCGGACGATCGGCGATGCGCGGCGGGTGCGCGTGAACGTTGCGGAATCACCCCTGGGGTGGTTGAAGGCGCGCGGGATGGTAGACGCGCGACAGTTCGAGGCGGGCGAGCGGCTGCGTGGCGATTACGAAACGGCGGCGTTAGGCCCGCGGGTGACGATGCGGTGGAGTGCGCGTGTCGACGGCGGGGCGGGCGAGGGGCTGGACCCGACGACCGCGCAGATTGCGGCGAAGCGGCGGTTCGATGCGGCGCTCGACGCGGCGGGCAAGGGCCTGTCCGATATCGCGTGGCGGACGATCTGCGCGGGCGAGGCGCTGCCGGTGGCGGAAAAGGCGCTCGGCTGGCCAGTACGATCGGGGCGGCTGGTGCTGACGCTGGCGCTCGACCGGATTGCCGATCACTACCGGCTGGCCTGACGGCCCGCCGGCTGGCCGATCACTATCGGCTGGCCTGACGGCGCGCGCGGGTGTAGGGCGCGCGCCGAGAAGAACATAAGTGGCACGGATACGTGCCGATGACGGGATGGGTGCAGTGCGGTTCGACTTCGTGAAATGCCATGGGTCCGGCAACGATTTTCCGTTGATCGACGCGCGGGCGCTGTCGTTGAGCGACGCGGAGTGGGCGGCGGTGGCGCGGGCGCTGGCCGACCGGCGCGGGCCGGTGGGCGGTGACGGGCTGCTGCTGCTCGACCAAGGCGAAGGAAATGCTGCGTTTTCGATGCGCATGTTCAATTCGGATGGCAGCGAGGCGGAAACGTGCCTGAACGGGCTGCGCTGCGTGGCGCGGGCGGGGTTCGAGGCGCTGGGGATCGATGCCGCCGACGTGTCGCTGAAGACGTCGACGGCCCATGTCGAGCGCGATGCCGATGTGGCGCCGGGCGTGTACACGGTGCGCGAGACGGCGGGGCCGGCGGGGCTGGATGCGGCGGCGTGGCCGATGACCGGCGCCGGGCCGCGGATCGTCCAGGCGGCGGTGCCGCCGCTGGGGACCGCGCGGTTGTTCACCGCGGTATCGATGCCCAACCCGCATCTGGTGACGTTCGTCGATGCGGTGGACGAGGCGGAGCTGGTCGCCGTGGGCGAGCGGTGCGAAGCGGCACCGGCGTGGTTGCCCAATCGTGCCAATGTGTCGTTCGTCGAAGTGCGCGGTGGCGATCTGTTCGTGCGGACGTTCGAACGCGGCGTCGGGCTGACCGACAGCTGCGGCAGTGCGATGGCGGCGTCCAGCTTTGCGGCTTGCCTGACCGGGCGGCTGGCCTATGGCGCGCCCATCACCGTGTTCAACAAGGGCGGGCTGGTGCGTGCGGTCGTCGCCGAGGATGCGATGGTCAGCCTGTCGGGCAATGCGACCTGGGAATGGCGCGGATCGGTCGATGTCGACCTGGCGACGGAGCAGGCGGGAAGCTTGCGCGTTGAGGGTCATGCCGATGCGGAGATCGCCGCCTGGGCGCAGTTAGCCGATGCCGCGAGCCGCTGACCCGTCCCAGACCTGATCCAGTTGAAGGCGAGGTCCGTCCTTTTGGGCGCATCCTCCTGTATCGCTTAGAGAAAAGTATCACGATGCGTGACGATTCGAACTATTTCTACGACCGGGCCGAAACCGAGCTCGAACTGGCGCAGCGCGCCACCCACCCGCTGGCGGTGCGCGCGCATTACATCATCGCCAACCATTATCTCGACCGCTGCTATGGCGGGCCGCCGGAGGATCCCGCCGCGGCGCCTGCCGACGAGGGCGATGCCGCCTGACCCTGAGGGGTGACCGGCCGGTGCCGTGCTTGGCGTGACACCGACCGGGTGAACCCTCGCGAGTCCCATGCGTTGCAGGGCAGCGAGGTAGGAATGGCGGACGAGGCGCAAGACCCGACGCCCGGTGGGCATGGTCCGGGCGATACGGAAGTACGGGCGGGCACGCGGACCGACGACGGTCCGGAAGGGAAGTTATACCCGGTGGCGGTCGCGTTGCGCGCGACCTTCGATGCCGACAATCACGCGACGTTGAGCCGCGACGTGACCGGGCTGATGCTCGACCTGTCGCGCGTGCCGTTCGAACCGCACGAATTCGAACCGTTGCTGCGCCCGCTGGCGCCACCGCCGCCGGCCGGGTGGCTGGCGCGCGCACGGCTCGCCTTGCGCCGGTTGCGCGAGGCGCGGGGCTGAGCGTGCCGCTCAGGCGGGAACGCGCGGTCCCTGCAATTCCGACCCGAGCGAGCTGAACAGCGCCTCGATCAGCGACAGCGCGAGCGGCGACAGGCGAATGGGCGTCGAAGGGCCGAGCGCGCCCGGTGCCTCCATCTCGGCGAAGCCCGCGTCGATCAGCGCCAGGATCCAGCGGTTGGCAAGCGCCTGTGACGTGCTGATCCGCTTGGCGAGTTCCGCTGCCGTCACCGAGCTCGCCTCCGCCTCTGCCAGATAGGCGATCAACAGGATCTCGCAGGCGGGATTGCCGGCCAGTGCCGGGCCGAACGCCCGCTTGCTGCCACTGACCGCGTGCAGGAATACCCGCGCCATCCGCCAATAGGCATGGACCGATTCGGTTTCGGCATGGCGGCACAGCAGGCGGGCGCTGAGGACGAGCACGGCGGCATCGCCCTGGCCCAGCCGCGAGACGGTGACGTTGATCCAGACGACCCCGCCATTGGCCTGCATACAGCGCAACGTGCCTCGATGCGTCTTCTGGCTGGGATCACGCCATGCGGTCTGCAGGAACGCGTCGGCGATCAGTCGTTCGGTCGGATGGGCGAATTCGCTGGCCGGACGTCCGATCACCGCATCGCGCCCGACGCCGACGAGCGCGGCATAGCCATCGTCGATATCGACGATGTCCCTGCGGCGATTGATCAGCGCATGGCCGATATGTCCTGAACGATACGGCATAGGCTACGATAGCGGCCTTTCGTGGCAAAATGAAACCCGTTGTCCGACTATAGTGGCTTGATAGCATATCTTGTGTCCGACCGTGTCGATGCAGCGATAGGCTGCGCGCGGCTAACCCATATGGTACAAAGCGCTTGACATCGTCACGCTCATTAGGTACATAACGGGAACGCTGAAGAATTGCGAGTCGGGCCGGCGTGGCGGGGATCGATCCCCGCCGCGCTCGGCCCGCCGCGTTTCGGGGCAGGGCGAACGAGCGGGGAGACGGGGCATGGACAGCGGCGAAACGACCGAGGTCGCGGTGGTGCGTCTGCCGTTGCGGGGCAGGCGGGTGCGATGGACCATCGCGTTGGAGGGCCTGTTCTTGGACCATCTCGCCGCAACGGGCGATATCAGCGCCGCTGCGCGCACGATCAATCTGCATCCGTCGCAGGTCTATTATCGGCTGCGCACCAGTGCCCGCTTTGGCGAGGGGTGGGCGGCCGCGATCGAGGCGGGATATCAGTCGGTCGAGATCAGCATGATCGGCCAGATCCTGTCGTCCGACGTCGACGTCGGCGCGGATCAGTCGACGAGGGGGCGGCCGTTCGATTGGGACAAGGCGTTGCGCCTGATGGCGCAGCGCGCCAGCCGTGCCGCGGGTAAGCCATGGCGTGGCGGCCCGACCCGGACGGTCGCTACCCGCGAGGAAAGCGACGCGATTATCCTGCGACGCCTGTCCAATATTGCGACGAAGGCGAAGCGCCTCGGGGAGGGCGCGTGACGGGCGGTTCGATCGACGTGATCGCCCGGCTTGTCGCGATGACCGAGCCCGAGCGCGGACGCTTCATCCGGGGACTGCCCCTTGGCGTACGGCGCGAGCTGTCGGAACGCTGGATCGGCGGCTGGGCGCGGGCGGGACAGGCGCCGCCGGAGGGGGACTGGCGGATCTGGCTGATCCGCGCCGGGCGCGGCTTCGGCAAGACGCGCGCGGGTGCGGAATGGGTGACGGCGCTGGCGGCGGACAAGGATGCGGCGATCGCGCTGGTCGGCGCGACCGAGGCGGACGTGCGGCGGGTGATGATCGACGGGCCGAGCGGGCTGCGCGCGGTGGCCAAGACGGGCAAGGTGCCGCGCTACACGATCCACAAGGGCGAGGTGCGCTGGCCGAGCGGGGCGGTCGCCTATGTCTATTCGGCCGATGCGCCCGAGCAGCTGCGCGGGCCGGAGCATAGCGCCGCCTGGTGCGACGAACTGGCCAAGTGGCGACGCGGCGATGCCGCCTGGGACAATCTGATGATGGGATTGCGGCGGGGTGCTGCCCCGCGCGTGCTGGTGACGACGACGCCGCGGCCGACCAATCTGATGAAGCGCGTGCTGCGATCGAAGGGGCTGGTCGAGACGCGGGGGGCGACGCGCGACAATCCGTTCCTGCCGCAGGTGTTCGTCGACCATATCGAACAGGCCTATGCCGGCACCGCGCTGGGGCGGCAGGAGCTGGACGGCGAGATGGTCGAGGATCTGGCCAGCGCCTTGTGGTCGCGCGCGCTGCTGGAAACGTGCCGGGGCGATGTGCCCGACGATCTGGTGCGCGTGGTGGTCGGTGTCGATCCGCCGGCGGGGGGACTGGAGGACGGCACGGCGGGCGACGCGTGCGGGATCGTCGCGGTCGGGCTGGACGGCGACGGCGTCGCGCATGTGCTCGGCGATGCGAGCGTCTCTGCCGCGTCGCCCGAGGGCTGGGCGCGGGCGGTGGCGGGTTGCGCCGCGCAACATCGCGCCGACCGGGTGGTGGCGGAGGCCAATCAGGGCGGGGCGATGGTGCGATCGGTGCTGATGGCCGCCGACGTGACGCTGCCGCTGACGCTGGTGCGCGCAAGCCGGGGGAAGGTGGCGCGGGCCGAGCCGGTGGCGACGCTCTACATGCGCGGACGCGTGCGGCATTGCGGGCGGTTCGCCGCGCTGGAGGACGAGATGTGCGGGCTGGTGGCCGGGGGCGGCTATCAGGGGCCGGGCCGTTCGCCGGATCGCGCGGATGCTCTGGTATGGGCGGTGAGCGAGCTGATGCTGCGGCCGCATGGGAAGGCGGGCGTGCGGGGGCTGTAGGGCGGGCCGTCGGCCGCGTTTCCTCGTCATCCCGGCGCACGCCGGGATGACAAAATCAGGGGCGGCGGCGGTGGCGCTGCCCCTCCACCATCGCCTCGCGATGGTCACCTCCCCGTGCCGGGGAGGACTTCGGGGAGATTCAACATGCGGTTGTTCGGGTGGAAGGCTGCGCGCGATGGCGCGCGGCCGGCGTTGTCGCGGGGTGGCGGGGGCATAGCGCTGGGCGAGTGGCCGCAGTCGTATGAGGCGCAGGTGCGCGCGGCCTATGCGGGCAATGCCATTGCGCAGCGGGCGGTGAAGCTGGTGGCGGAAAGCACCGCGGGCGCGCCGGTGGCGACGAAGGTGCCGGAGCTGGCCGCGCTGGTGGCGGCGCGATCGGGCGGGCAGGTGCTGCTGGAGGCGGTGGCGGCGCAACTGCTGCTGCACGGCAATGCCTATGTGCAGGTGCTGCGCGATTCCGAGGGGCAGGTGGGCGCGCTGTATGCGCTGCGGCCCGAGCGGGTGAGCGTCGAGGTGGACGCGGGCGGGTGGCCGACCGCCTATCGCTATGCGGTGGGCGAGCGGCGGGTGCGGCTGGATGCGGAGGGGCTGCGGCCGGACGTGATCCATATCCGCAGCTTCAACCCCGTCGACGATCATTACGGCATGGGGTGCCTGGGTGCGGCAGCGGGGGCGGTTGCGGTCCACAATGCCGCCGGCAAGTGGAACAAGGCGCTGCTCGACAATGCGGCGCGGCCGTCGGGCGCGTTGGTCTACGATCCGGGCGACGGCGCGGCGCTGTCGGCGGAACAGTTCGAGCGGCTGAAGGCGGAGATGGAGGCGGGGTTCGCGGGCGCGACCAACGCCGGCCGGCCGATGCTGCTGGAAGGCGGGCTGAAGTGGCAGGCGCTGTCGCTGTCGCCCGCCGACATGGACTTCGTCGGGCTGAAGGCGGCGGCGGCGCGTGAGATCGCGCTGGCGTTCGGCGTGCCGCCGATGCTGCTGGGACTGCCGGGCGATGCGACCTACGCCAATTATCGCGAGGCGAACCGGGCGCTGTGGCGGCTGACGGTGCTGCCGCTGGCGGGGACGATCTTGACCGCCTTGGCGCAAGGGCTGGGGGGCTGGTTCGAGGGGGCGGCGCTGTCGGTCGATCTGGATCGCGTGCCGGCGCTGGCGGAGGATCGCGAGCGGCTGTGGCGGAGCGTGGCGGGCGCCGACTTCCTGAGCCTGGAGGAGAAGCGCGCGATGGTGGGGATGGGGGCATGAGCAGCGCGGGACAGGACACCGGGGTGCTGGCGCAGCTGATGGCGCAGGCGGCGCGCGAGGGCGCGGACCTGTCCACCATGCGCGGCATCGCCGAGGAGGCGGGCGAGCTGTCGGCGATGCGGGCGCTGACCCGGCTGGGGCTGGCCGACGAGGCGGCGCGGGGGGACCTGGCCGAACTGCGCGAGCTGTTGGGCGCCTGGCGCGATGCCAAACGATCGGCGTGGAAAGCGGCGGCGGGGTGGATCGTGCGGCTGGCGGGTGCGCTGCTGCTGACGGGGCTGGCGGTGAAGCTGGGGTTCGGCGGGTGGCTGGAGTGAAATTCGCCGGATATGCCGCCGTGTTCGACCGCGTCGACCGGGCGGGCGATGTGATGCGGGCGGGGGCCTTTGTGGGCGCGGGGCCCGTGCCGTTGCTGTGGCAGCATCGTGGGGCGCCGGTGGGGCGGATCGACGTTTTGACCGAGGACGCGCGGGGACTGCTGGTCGAGGGTGTCGTCGACGATGCGGAGGTTGCGCGGCTGGTGACGGCGCGCGCGGTGGATGGGCTGTCGGTGGGCTACCGGCCCCTGGTGGCGCGGCAGGGCGCGCGGCGCGAGCTGTTGCGCGTGGCGCTGGCCGAGGTGAGCCTGGTGGCGGTGCCGATGCAGCCGCTGGCGCGGATCACGCAGGTCGGCTGAATTTGGTTGGCGGGCCGGCACCGCCTTCAGAATGTTTCAACGAGGAGAAGACGTATGGACGTGGTCGAAAGGCCGGCGCTGGATGGCGCGCGCGTGGAGCAGGCGGACGGAGCGTTCGCGGGCTTCGTGCGGACCGGGACGGTGCTGGAGATGAAGGCCTATACCGGCGTCACCGGCGATGCGGGCGGCTATGCCGTGCCGCGCGAGGTGGATGGCGAGATCGCCAAGGTGCTGAAGAGCATCTCGCCGATCCGCGCGATCGCCAATGTCGTGACGGTGGGGTCGGCGGGCTATCGCAAGCTGATCACCACCGGCGGCACGCCGTCGGGCTGGGCGGCGGAGACGGCGGCGCGGCCGGAGACGGCGAGCCCGGTGTTCGCCGAACTGGTGCCGCCGATGGGCGAGCTGTACGCCAACCCCTCCGCCAGCCAGGCGATGCTGGACGATGCGGCATTCGACGTCGAGGCGTGGCTGGCCGGCGAGATCGCGACCGAATTCGCGCGCGCCGAAGGGGCGGCGTTCGTCGGCGGCACTGGGGTCAACCGGCCCAAGGGGTTCCTGACCGCGCCGGTATCCACCGCAAAGGATGCCACGCGGCCGCTGGGCACGCTGCAATATCTGCCGTCGGGCGCCGCGGAGGATTTCGGCACCGCGCCCGACGAGCGGCTGCTCGATCTGGTCCATGCCTTGCGCGCGCCGTACCGCCAAGGCGCGAGCTTCGTTATGAACGCCAATACCTTGGCGCGCATCCGCAAGTTCAAGACCGCGGACGGCATGCCGCTGTGGCAGCCGAGCCTGGCGGCGGGGCAGCCGGCGACGCTGCTCGGCTATCCGGTGGTCGAGGCGGAGGACATGCCGGACATTGCGGCCAATGCGCTCAGCATCGCCTTCGGCAATTTCCAGGCGGGCTATCTGATCGCCGAACGCGGTGAGACGGCGATCTTGCGCGATCCGTACAGCAACAAGCCGTTCGTCAGCTTCTACGCAACCAAGCGCGTTGGCGGCTGCGTCGCGGACAGCGCGGCGATCAAGCTGATGAAGATCGCCACCGCCTGATGGCTGTCTGAAAATTCGCGGAAGAGCGAATTTTGAAGCGGTTCCGGCCCGCTCCCCCTCCCGGCCACCCATCAGGATACCGTGTGGGTGGCCGGGAGGG
>NZ_JBIEOE010000008.1:0-100985 GCF_043498045.1 Sphingomonas sp. S6 | reverse complement strand
CCCCGTCATTCCCGCGAAGGCGGGAATCCATAACCGCTACCGCTGGTGATGGAGTCGAAACGGTAACGCGTCTGGATTCCCGCCTGCGCGGGAATGACGTTTGTTGGGGGGAGCCCGGCGCCCTCGTCTCCCGTCATCCCGGCGGACGCCGGAATCCATGGACACGCCCGGCAGATGGTTGTGCACCGACCATAGCGCACCGCGTCCATGGATCCCGACATTCGTCGGGATGACGAATAGGGGTGAGCCGCCCTCTCTTTCCTAGTGGCTGCTGATGCCGGCCGTTGATGGTGCGGCGGAAGCCCCCCATCCCCGTCATTCCCGCGAAGGCGGGAATCCATAACCGCTACCGCTGGTGATGGAGTCGAAACGGTAACGCGTCTGGATTCCCGCCTGCGCGGGAATGACGAATGGGAGAGCGCCAGTCCTCATCCTCCGTCATCCTGACGTTCGCCGGGAAACGCATGCCCCCCCTATTCCAGCAACGAGCGTTCCGTGTCTTCGTGCGCCTGTTCCAGCAGGACGAGGGTCGCGGCGCGAGCCGATACGGTGTCGCGGGCGCGGATCGCTTCGTACAGGCGGTGGTGCTGCGGCATCGAATCGCGTGGCTTGGTGCGGCGGCGGAACTTGAAGATCGTCGTCCAGCGCACCGCGGCGCCGATGCTACCCGAAAGGCTGACGAGCAGTTCGTTGTCGGTCGCCTCCAGGATCGTATTGTGGAAGCTCTGGTCGGCCGCCTGCCCCTCTGCCGTGCCGAGGCCGTGTCGCCGCATCCCGTCGAGCGCCGCCGCCATCCGCGCGAGCTGTTCGTCGGTGCGGAAGGTCGCGGCCATTTCGGCAGCGGCGGGTTCGACGATCATGCGCAGCTGGAACAGGCTGCGCACGAAGCTGGCGGGCGGTTCGCCTTCGAACATCCAGGCGAGCAGGTCGGGATCGAGCAGGTTCCACTGCGCGCGCTCACGCACGCGCGTACCGGCCTTGGGACGGCTTTCGACGAGGCCCTTGGCCGACAGCATGCGCAGCGCCTCGCGCACGACGCTGCGCGAAATGCCGCGCTGCGCGGCGAGATCGACCTCGCCGGGGATGATGCCGCCGGGCGGATAGCGGCCGGTAACGATCGCGATGCCGAGGTCGCGCGCGATCAGCGTATGGGACGGCTCGCGTCGTTCGCTCTTGGTCAACTCGCGGCTCTCCCCTCTCGTCATGCGTGCGTAAGCGGTGGCGGTGCGCTTGGGAAGACCGTCGCCGCTACCCCGGCCGACGCATGGCGAAGCGATTGGCCTCGGTAATCTCGAAATAGTCCGCCGGTCCGCCGCCGCGCATGATGGGACGCGCGCGGGCGGTCTGGTAGATGCCGTCGTCGAGCAGCGCGGTATCGATGTGGATGCCGACCGCTTCGCCGATCACCAGATATTGGTCGAGCTCGCGCCCCTCCTTGGTCTGCAGGCGGACGATCTGGGTGAGCTTGCATTCGAACGCGACCGGGCTGGCCGCGACGCGCGGCGGGGCGACGAGGCGCGAGGGCGCGGTTTCCAGGCCGGCAAGCGCGTGTTCGTCCACCTCCGGCCCGACTCCGGCCGAGGTTGCGTTCATCGCGTCGGCCAGGTCACGCGTCGCGAGGTTCCAGACGAATTCGCCGGTCGCGTCGATATTGGCGACGCTGTCCTTCCACCCCATCGACGAAAAGCCGATCAGCGGCGGCCGATAATTCAAAACATTGAAGAAGCTGTACGGCGCGAGGTTTGGCACGCCGTCCGCCGACACGCTGCCGATCCAGCCGATCGGGCGCGGCGCCACGATGGCGTTGAGGGGGTCGTGCGGCAGGCCATGGCCGTTCGCGGGTTCGTAGAAATGCCAGCTAGTCGTCATAGTCCCGCCCCTGCTACACGGATGCTATGGCTGCGCAAACGCCCGGAACGACGATCCTGCGCCACGCGCTCGCGACGCGGCTGTGGCATTGGGTGAATGCGGTGTCCGTCTTCATCCTGCTGGGCAGTGGACTCGGCATCTCCAACGCCCATCCGCGGCTGTATTGGGGGCGCTATGGTGCGAACTTCGACCATGCCTGGGCGCAGCTGCCGCGCTTTCCGGCGTGGATCACGATCCCGGCGAACTACAATCTGGCGATCTCGCGGCGCTGGCACCTGTTCTTCGCGTTGGTGTTCGCGTTCGGGTTGCTGGCGTTCATGGTGGCGAGCCTGCTCAACCGGCATTTCGCGCGGCTCAAGCTCAGCGCCAAGGACGTCAGCGCCCGGCATCTGGCAGAGGATGTGCGCGATCACTGGAACTTCCGCTTCCACGACGCCGACGATCCGGGTGCATACAACAGCTTGCAGAAATGGAGCTACATCCTCGTCATTTTCGTCGCGCTGCCGGTGATGATCTTCACCGGCCTCGCGCTGTCGCCGGGGATGGATGCGGCATGGCCGTTGCTGCTCGATATATTCGGCGGACGGCAGTCGGCACGCTCGATCCACTTCATCGCGGCGAGCCTGATCGGCGGGTTCATCGTCGTGCATCTGGTGCTCGTGATCCTGGCGGGCGCGTGGAACGAGGTGCGATCGATGCTGACCGGCAGATGGCGGGTGCCGGAATGATCCTGGCGCGACGCAATCTGATCGTCGGGTCGGCGGGACTGCTGCTCGCCGGGTGCGACAAGATCGTGGCGAACCCGCAGGCGCGCAAAATCCTGTTCGCGGGCGAGGATATGCACAAGGGGCTGCAGCGCGCGCTGATGAATCGCGCTGCGCTGGCGCCCGAATTCACGCGCGAACAGATGTCGCCGGTGTTCCGCGCCAACGGCACGCGCGATCCGGGGACGCCGGCCTATGCCGCGATGGTGGCGGACGGGTTCGCGAGCTATCGCATGGCTGTCGGCGGGCTGGTCGACCGGCCGCTGTCCTTGAGCCTCGCGCAGCTCGCGTCGATGCCGTCACGGTCGCAGATCACCCGCCACGATTGCGTCGAGGGGTGGAGCGCGATCGGCCAGTGGCAGGGGCCGATGCTGGGAACGGTGCTGAAGGCGGCGGGGATGCGCCAGAGCGCGCGCTACGTCGTGTTCACCTGCGCGGACCTGTACAATGGCGAGCCCTATTACGAATCGATCGACACTATCGATGCCTTTCACCCGCAAACGATCCTGGCGCTGAAGATGAATGGCGCGCGGCTGACCGTGCCGCATGGCGCCCCGGTGCGGCTGCGCGTCGAGCGGCAGCTGGGCTACAAACATGCCAAATACGTGACCGGGATCACCGCGGTCAGCGATCTCAATAGCATAGGTAAAGGCAAAGGCGGCTATTGGGAGGACAATGTCGATTACGATTGGTATGCCGGCATCTAGGGCATAGTAGCTTCCCCATGGCGCTGATCGACATGTTCCTCAGCCGCGCCGTCAAGCGTGGCCAACTGACCCTCCATCGGCCCGGCAAGGCCCCCGCGACCTTCGGAACGCCCGACCCTGCCTTCGGCCATATCACCATCCGCTTCGCCGATTCGGGCGTCGCCGGCCGCATCATCCGCAACCCCGCGCTCGCCGCCGGCGAAATGTACATGGACGGGCGGCTGACCGTCGACGGCGACGACATCATGGGGCTGGTCAAGCTGATGACTGGCAATTCCCCGTGGGAGCGCGGGCAGAATGCGTTGCAGCCCTCCGCGTTCGTGCGGGGCCTCGGCGCCGTGAAGCACCGGCTCGATCGGATCAACATGGAGCGGCGGTCGAAGCAGAATGTCGCGCACCATTACGATCTGTCGGCGCGGCTGTACGACCTGTTTCTCGACGCGGACAAGCAGTACAGCTGCGCCTATTACACCGACCCCGACAATAGCCTGGAGCAGGCGCAGAGCGACAAGCTGGCGCATATCGCCGCCAAGCTGGCGCTGCGGCCGGGCATGCGCGTGCTCGACATCGGCTGTGGCTGGGGCGGCATGGCGTTGTACCTCAACCGGCATTTCGGCGTGGAGGTGCTGGGCGTCACCTTGTCCGAAGAACAGCTGAAGATCGCGCGCGAGCGGGCCGCAGCGGCGGGCGTATCGGACAGGGTAAAGTTCGAGCTTATCGATTACCGGCGCGTAGAGGGCCGGTTCGACCGCATTGTGTCGGTCGGCATGTTCGAACATGTCGGGCCGCCGCAGTACAAGACCTATTTCCGCAAGTGCCGCGACCTGCTGACCGACGATGGCGTCGCTTTGGTGCATACGATCGGCCGGTTCGGACCGCCGAGCGTTACCGACGACTGGACGACGAAATACATCTTCCCCGGTGGCTACAATCCCGCGCTGTCGGAGACGATCGCGGCGTTCGAGGGATTGTCGATGTTCCTGACCGACGTCGAGGTGCTGCGACTGCACTATGCCTATACGCTGCACGAATGGTATGCGCGGACACTGAAGGCGCGTGACGCGATCGTGGCGCTGTACGACGAGCGCTTCTACCGGATGTGGACCTTCTATCTCGCTGGGGCCGCGATGGCGTTCGAGAATGGCGGGCTGTGCAACTTCCAGATCCAGTTCAGCCGCAGCCGGACGGAATTGCCGATCGTTCGGGATTATATGTTCGAGGGGGAGCGGGCGCTGAGAGGGCGGTAGGTTCGCCGCTTTCCGCTGCCGTCATTCCCGCCGAGACGGGAATCCAGACACGCTATCGTTGCGCCTCTTGCCGAGACGTCAGAGGTTATGGATTCCCGCCTTCGCGGGAATGACGGGTCGGGCGGGCGTGGCGGTCACGTACCTCTTCCCGTCACCCCGGCCTTGAGCCGGGGTCCCGCTTGATCCTGCGGGCGAGGGAGAAGCGGGACCCCGGATCAAGTCCGGGGTGACGGGTGGGATTGGGGCGACCGGAGCGCGCCGTTAGCGCCCCTGCGGCAGCGCCTTGGCGGGGCCGCCCATGACCGCGGCGCGGGCGGCGGCGCGTTCGTCGAGGCTGATGACGCCGTCATGATTAAGGTCGTAGCGCGAGGCGATCGCGCGGAAGAGGCCCTGCATCTCGGCGGGCGAAACCTTGCCGTCGTGGTTGGCATCGGCGGTGTTGAACCAGGCGTCGGCCATCGCCTTTGCCTTGGCGGCGGGCATCTGCGTCTTGCCGACATCCATGCGCGCGACGCGGGCATCGACCTCGGCACGGCTGATGAAGCCGTCGTGATTGGTGTCGGTCTTGTCGAAATCCGCCTTGATACGCGGATCGATCTTCGCTGCCGCCTTGGGATCGGCCTTGCCCGCGGCGAGCGCCGGGGTGGCGATGAGCAGCGGCAGGATGACGAGTGCGGTGCGGATCATGGGAACTCCGGAATACATGTTCGAAACGGGCCTGTAGGCCGCCGCGCCTAAACCCGCGGTGAACGCAGACGTTGCACCGCAGCGCTGTGGGCCGTAGGGGCGCGGCCATCCATTCCATGGTCCAAGGAACCCGTGCCGTGACCGATCAGATCAACCGCGTCGTCCTCGCCTATTCGGGCGGTCTGGATACGAGCGTGATCCTGAAATGGCTGCAGCAGACGTATAACTGCGAAGTCGTCACCTTCACTGCCGACCTGGGCCAGGGCGAGGAGCTGGAGCCCGCCCGCCAGAAGGCGCAGATGGCCGGCGTCAAGCCCGAGCATATCTTCATCGACGATCTGCGCGAGGAATTCGTGCGCGATTACGTGTTCCCGATGATGCGCTCGAACGCGCTGTACGAGGGGCTGTACCTGCTCGGCACGTCGATCGCGCGCCCGCTGATCGCCAAGCGCCAGATCGAGATCGCGAAGATGGTCGGCGCCGATGCCGTCAGCCACGGCGCGACCGGCAAGGGCAACGACCAGGTCCGCTTCGAACTCGGCTATTACGCGCTCAACCCCGACATCAAGGTGATCGCGCCGTGGCGCGAATGGGACCTGACCAGCCGCACGCGTCTGATCGAATTCGCCGAACAGCACCAGATCCCGGTCGCCAAGGACAAGCGCGGCGAATCGCCCTTCTCGACCGACGCGAACCTGCTCCACACCTCGTCCGAGGGTAAGGTGCTCGAGGATCCGTGGCAGGAGGTGCCCGATTACGTCTATTCGCGCACGGTAAACCCGGAGGACGCGCCCGACGCGCCCGAGTACATCACGATCGATTTCGAGCGCGGCGACGGCGTGGCGCTGAACGGCGAGGCGACCAGCCCGGCGACGCTGCTGACCAAGCTCAACGAACTCGGCCGTCGCCACGGCATCGGCCGGCTCGACCTGGTCGAGAACCGCTTTGTCGGCATGAAGAGCCGCGGCATGTACGAAACGCCAGGCGGCACCATCTATCACCTCGCCCACCGCGGCATCGAGCAGATCACGCTGGATCGCGGCGCCGCGCACCTGAAGGACGAACTCGCGCCGCGCTATGCCGAGCTGATCTACAACGGCTTCTGGTTCTCGCCCGAGCGCGAGATGCTGCAGGCCGCCATCGATCACAGCCAGGCGAAGGTGAGCGGCACTGTGCGGCTGAAGCTGTACAAGGGCGGCGTGTATATCGTCGGCCGCAAGTCGCCGAACTCGCTCTATTCGGAAAAGGTCGTGACGTTCGAGGACGATCAGGGCGCCTACGACCAGCGCGATGCGGCCGGGTTCATCAAGCTGAACGCGCTGCGGCTGCGGTTGCTGGGGCGGCGGGACGCGTAAGGCGTTCCGAGACGCGTTCGTCAATCCCGCGGAGGCGGGACTCCAGACGCGTTTCCGTTGCAACTCCATCGCCGACGTTGGAGGTTATGGATTCCCGCCTTCGCGGGAATGACGGGGTATCTTGGGGTTAGGCCTTCGCCACTCGCCCCCCGTCACCCCGGACTCGTTCCGGGGTCCACCGGGCCGCGAGGGCGCGGCTGGAGCCTTTGACCACCCCCTCGCCGCGAAGTGGACCCCGGACCAAGTCCGGGGTGACGGTGTCGGTGGGCCGAGGCGCCCCCCCTCCCCTCCCGTCACCCCGGGCTTGACCCGGGGTCCCGCTTTTGGGGTTCGGCGCAAGAAAGAAGCGGGACCCCGGCTCGAGGCCGGGGTGACGGTGTGGCTGCTGCGGCCGTTCCGCACCTAATTTGGATCAACAAAATCCTCGCTTCATCGCACGCGCGCGGGAACTTTTTGCGACAATGCTTGTCGTGGCCACGCCAAAGCCCCTAAGGCGGCGCGATGCAGGGGCATAAGCTGCACTGGTGGCAAACGCGGACGTTCGTCGTGGCGGTGGTGATCGCGACGATGATCCCGCTCGTGTGGCCGACGATCCCGCCGCTGGTCGACCTGCCCGGTCACATGGGCCGGTATCGCGTGCAGCTGGACGATGGCGCGCATCGCTGGCTGTACGACTGGTATAATTTCCAGTGGTCGATGATCGGCAACCTGGGCGTCGATCTGCTCATCGAGCCACTGGCGCCGATCTTCGGCCTCGAGCTCGCGGTGAAGCTGATCGTCATGGCGATCCCGGCGCTCACCGTGTCGGGCCTGCTGTGGATCGCGCGCGAGGTGCATGGGCGTATCCCGGCGACCGCCCTGTTCGCCCTCCCGCTGGCCTATTGCTACCCGTTCCAGTTCGGCTTCGTGAACTTCGCGCTGTCGATGGCGCTGGCGCTCAACCTGTTCGCGCTGTGGCTGCGCATGGGGCGGCTGCGCAAGGTACGGTTGCGCGCGGTGCTGTTCGTGCCGCTGTCGTGCGCCTTGTGGATCTGCCACACCTTCGGCTGGGGCGTGCTCGGCATCCTCGCCTTCTCGGCCGAGATGATCCGCCAGCACGACCGGCGCAAGGACAGCCAGAGCGGCCATTGGCTGGAAAGCTGGGTGCGCGCCGCCATCGGCTGCCTGCCGCTCGCGCTGCCGTTCCTGATGATGGTGCTGTGGCGCTCGGGCGACCATGTCACCGGCAAGACGATGGACTGGTTCAACTGGCGCGCGAAGGTGGGCTGGGTGATCATGTCCCTGCGCGATCGCTGGATGGCGTTCGACCTCGCGTCCGTCACCGTGCTGTTCGTCATCCTGCTGAAGGGCGTGCGCGACGAGCGGATCGAATATTCGCGCAACCTGCTGCTGTCGGCGCTGTTCCTGTCGGTCATCTATATCGTGTTGCCGCGGATCGTGTTCGGATCGGCCTATGCAGATATGCGCCTCGCGCCGTTCGTGCTCGCCATCCTGCTGATCGCGCTGCGGCCCAAGCGCGGCCTGTCGTTCCGCGGCGCCGCGACGCTGGCGGCGCTGGGCCTCGCCTTTTTCGGCGTGCGGCTGGCGGCGACGACGATCAGCTATTGGCAGTTCAGCCGGGAATACGACCGCACGCTGACTGCGCTGGACCATGTGCCCCAGGGCGCGCGGCTGCTGACCATGGTCGGGCGCACCTGCCATGACGAATGGCTCTATTCGCGCGAAGAGCATATCGCCGGCATCGCGCTGGAGCGGAAGCTCGCTTATGCCAACGACCAATGGTCGATGGCGGGCGGGCAGCTGCTGACCGTGCGCTACACGCCGGCCGGCGCCTTCGCGCACGATCCCTCGCAGCTCGTCACCGACCGGCGCTGCCGCGGCGAATGGTGGCGGCCGCTGAAGGTGTCGCTCGCCTTCCTGCCGCGGCAGGCGTTCGATTACGTCTGGCTGGTCAACCCGCCGCCCGTGGGCCCGGAGTTCCTGACCGGCCTCACCCCGATCTGGCGCAGCGGCAAGGACGTGCTCTATCGGATCGACGACCGCACGCCGGCGAAGGTGACGCTGGACCCGGCCCTGCTGCCGCCGCGCCGCCGCGTGATGCTTACCCCCCGCCCTTCCTGAACGGGGCGAGCTCCGCCAGATAGTCCTGCTCCTCGGTGACGGCGGCCCGTTCGCGCACCAGGAAATCGGCGACCGCACGGCGGAACCCGGCATCGGGCAGATAATGCGCCGACCAGGTCGGCACCGGCACATAGCCGCGTGCGAGCTTGTGCTCGCCCTGCGCCCCCGCCTCGACCGTCTTCAGCCCGCGCGCGATCGCGGCGTCGATCGCCTGATAATAACAGAGTTCGAAATGGAGGAAGGGCACGTCCTCGGTGCAACCCCAATAGCGGCCGTACAGCGTATCCGCGCCGATCAGATTGAGCGCACCCGCGATGGGCTCGCCGTCGCGCATCGCAAGGATCAGCAGGACGCGGTCCCCCATCGCCTCGCCCAGCAGGGGGAAGAAGCTGCGGGTGAGATAGGGCCGCCCCCATTTGCGGCTGCCGGTGTCCTGGTAGAAGGTCCAGAAGGCGTCCCATGCCGCCTCGCCGATGTCCGCCCCGGTCAGGTGGCGGATGGTAAGGCCCTCGACCGCCGCGGCGCGCTCCTTGCGGATCGCCTTGCGCTTGCGGCTGGCGAGCGCACCCAGGAAATCGTCGAAGCTGCCATACCCCTGGTTCGCCCAGTGGAATTGCGTGCCTTCGCGGATCAGCCAGCCCGCCGCCTCGAACGCCGCCACCTGATCGGGCGCGATGAAGGTAGCGTGGGCGGAGGAGAGGCCGTTCTGCTCGGTCACCGCCTCCAGCGCGCCGAGCAGCGCGGGCGCGGCGGCGGGATCGCGCAGCAGCAGGCGGGGCCCCGGCACCGGGCTGAACGGCGCGGCGACCTGTAATTTGGGGTAATAGGCCCCGCCCGCCCGCTCCCACGCATCCGCCCAGGCATGGTCGAAGACATATTCGCCCTGGCTGTGGCTCTTGGCATAGGCCGGCGCGATGGCGACCGGCGCGCCGTCCGCCCCATCGACCACGATTGGCAAAGGCTGCCAGCCGGAGCGCCCGCCGACGCTGCCCGACTCCTCCAGCGCGGACAGGAAAGCGTGGGACACGAACGGGTTGGCGGTGCCGGCGCAGGCGTCCCATTGCGCGGCCGGAATGGCGCGCACGCCCTCCACCATGCGGGCGGTGAGCGCGGTCATGCGGCGACGGGACAGGCAGTCATCGCCGCCAATATAGGGCGCATGGCGCGCTTGCCGAGGGGGTGGTGCGACGAAGACTGGACGCCGCGATGCCCCCTTGCGAGGGTGGCGGTTCATGACGCTGCCTTCTTCCCTGCGATCCTCGCTGGCGACCGCCGCCATCCTGCTTGCCGCCGCCCTCGCCATCCGGGCGTGGCAGTTCGGCAATCCGGTGGTCCATATCGACGAGCAATTCTACCTGCTGGTCGGCGACCGGCTGTGGCAGGGGCGCGGGCTGCCCTTCGTCGATTTCTGGGACCGCAAGCCGTTCGGCCTGTTTCTGGTCTATGCAGCGACCCGGATGTTCGGCGGCGATGCGGTGATCGCCTATCAGCTTGCCGCGACGCTGTGCGCGGCAGCGACGGCGTGGATCGTGCAGCGGCTGGCATGCCGTGTTACGGACGGCTGGGGTCCGTTGTTCGCCGGGATCGCCTATCTCGTCTATCTGTCGGTCAACGGTGGCGATGGCGGGCAGAGCCCGGTCTTCTACAATCTGCCGGTCGCGGCGGCTGCGTGGGGCGTGGTTCACGTCTACGAACGGCCCGCGTTCGATCGCACCGCGGCCGGATACGCCGCGCTGGCGATGGCGCTGTTCGGCGTGGCGCTGCAAATCAAATATTCCGTGTTGTTCGAAGGCGTCTATTTCGGCGTCGCCCTGCTGGTGGCGGCTCGCCGACTGCCGATATTGCGAATCGTGGGTTGGGCGCTTCTGTGGTGCGTGCTGGCGCTGCTGCCGACCGCAGCGGTGTTCGCGCTCTATTGGCATGTCGGCGAGGTCGATGCGCTGGTCTTCGCCAATTTCCAGTCGGTGTTCCTGCGCAAGGCACCCGGGGGCGCGCTGATGGCGCAGCGGCTGGCGATGATCGCGCTGCACCTGCTGCCGTTGCTGATCGTCGCAGGACTTGGCGTGACGGGCGTGTCGCGCCGGGGGCCGGTGGGACGCCTGCTGATCGGTTGGGCGGGTGCGGCGATCGTTGGCCTGCTGCTGTTCGGCACCTATTTCGACCATTACGCCCTGCCGTTGGTCGTGCCGCTGGCCGTGCTCGCTGCGCCGGCACTGGAACGGCCGCTTCAGGGGCTGCGCCGTTCCGTCCCCGTCGCTGTGCCGGTGCTGGCGGTCGGGCTTGCCTACGTGCTGGTCAACACCATCGTGCTGCGCGGCACGCGCGGCGACGGTCACGGCGCCTACCGCCTCGCCGCGACGATCGGCCGGGCACCGGAAGGCTGCCTGTTCGTCTTTCAGGGCGATCCGATCCTGTATCAGCTGACTGACGCCTGCGTGCCGACCGCCTATAACTTCACGACGTTTCTCAGCGAGATGGGGGACAGCCGCACGCTCGGTATCGATCCGCATGCCGAGCTCGCACGCGTCATGGCCGCCCGCCCAGCCTATGTCGTCATCAGCAGCGTCGATCCCGAAGCCACCGACATAGAAGCACGCGGCTTCGTGCTGCGGCAGCTCGCACGCCATTACCGGCTGGTCGACCAGTTCGCGCTCTCGGAACGGGTCGACCAGCTGTATCGTCGGGTGGATTAAACCCGCACCAGCATCTTGCCGGTGTTGCCGCCCGAGAACAGGCCGAGGAACGCGTCCGGCGTCGCTTCCAGCCCGTCGAACACCGTTTCGTTGCGCTTCAGCTTGCCGTCCTTCAGCCAGCCGCCCATGTCGCGGTAGAATTCACCCGCGCGGTCCATATAGTCGCTGACGATGAAGCCCTGGATGCGCATCCGCATGCCGATGAGGCGCGCAAGGTAGCGAAGTTCGGTCGGCTTGGCGCTGTTGTACACGTCGATCATGCCGCAGATCGCGAAGCGGGCATGCAGGTTGCCATGCGCCAGCGCGGCGTCGAGATGGTCGCCGCCGACATTGTCGAAATAGACGTCGATGCCGTTGCGCGCGACCTCGCCCAACGCCTTCACCACCGGAGTGCCGCTCTTATAGTCGATCACCGCATCGGCACCGAGCGACTGGACCCAGGCGCATTTGTCCGCGCCGCCGGCCGAACCGATGACGTGGCAGCCCTTGGCCTTGGCGATCTGCACCACGGTGGACCCGACTGCGCCCGCCGCTGCCGAGACGAAAACGGTGTCGCCTTCCTTCGCGCCGGCGACCTCGAGCAGGCCGAAATAGGCGGTCATGCCGGGCATGCCGAGCTGGCCCAGGAACGCCTGCGGATCGACGTCGAGCTGGGGCAGCGCCTGTACCTGCTCGGCGGGCAGGATGGCCTCGTCCCGCCAGCCGGCGAAATGCTGGACGGTGTCGCCCTGCTTGAACCGGTCGGAACGGCTTTCGACGACGGTGCCGATCGCGCCGCCCTGCATCGGCTGGTCGAGCTCGAACGGCGGCGTGTAGCTCTTCACGTCATTCATCCGGCCGCGCATGTAGGGATCGACCGACAACCACGTGTTGGCGATGCGCACCTCGCCATCGTTCAGGTCACGCGCGGGCAGATCGACCAGCGCGAAATTGTCCATCGTCGGCAGCCCCTGGGGGCGTGAGGTCAGCGTCCAGGCACGGGCCATCATCTCTCTCCTGTAAGAATCTCAGCCTGATCTGGCGCAACAAGTTGCAATATGCAACGCAAAAAGGCCCGGGATCGCTCCCGGGCCTTTTCCGTCGTTACCGCTCGGGATCAATAGGTGCCCGAGAAGCTCCGGTTGAGCGTCTTGCCATCGGCGTCGGCGGAACCGCTCGTTCCCGTCGTGCCGGTGGTCGTTGCGCTGGACGTCGCGGTGCCGGTCGTGCCAGCCGACTGGCCGCCATACTGATTGGTCGTGCGGTTCTGGTCGCGATCGTCACCGAACATCGCGCCGTTGCGCTCTTCGTCGCGCCACGCGGCCTTCGCCTCGCTGGCGGTCTTGCGCAGGGTCACCTTGCCATCGACCGACTCGAGCCAGCTCGACGGGATCGAATGGTGATGACCACCGGCCGCGGGATCGTTCTTGGTGAGGATGATGCGATCGCCGCGTACCTTGTCGACGGTGCCGACATGTTCGCCGTCGGAACCGACGACGTCCATATGCTCATCGACCTTGTTCAGTAGGTCGCGCTGGCCCTGACGGCCGGTGCGCCACGCGCTGAATTCATTGCTGAACTTGGTACGGTTTTCCTGGCGATATTCGTGATAGTCGCGGTCCAAGGCGTCGATCTGCCCACGGCGCCAGCTGTGGTAATCATCGTCCTGCGCGCCATAGGCGCGCTCGTCCATGCGCGAATCATATTCGCGGCGACGCTCTGCTTCCTCGTCACCGAACCACGAGCGGACCTCGTCCCCGGCGCGCGCGAAGAAGCCACGCTCTTCATAGTCATAGCCCTGCGGCTGACGGCCATAGCCCTGCTGCTGCGAGCGGCCATAGGCCTGCTGACCACGATCGCCGCGGTCGCCACGATAGTCGCGGCTATACCGGTCGCGATAATTGTCGTCGTCAGCATGCTTTGAAGAACCGAAGTCTTCGAAGCGGCGACCACCCGACCCGTAGCTGCCGTGATATTCGCTGGAATAACCGCGGTTCGCATCCGCGCCATAGCGGCTGCGTTCGCCATAGCGGTCGTTCTGCATGCCATAGCCGCCACCGCTGCGGCCGCTTTCGTAGCGCGACTGCTGATCGCGCTGGCCATAGCGCTGGTTACCATAGTCGCGGCCGCCATAGGGACGATCGTCGTTGGATTGGCGATCGCGGTTGCCCATCATACCCGCAGATTCGTAATCGCGTGCGCTCGAATAGGTGTAGTCGCGGCCTGAGCCATAGTCCCGGGTGTAATCGTCACCACCGGAAAAACTGGCGCCGGGATAGCGTTCGTAGCCCATGATCGTCTCCTTGAAAGCAAACATCCTGCGGGGTGGGCACGTCGTATCGCGTGCGCCTGCTCCGGACCTAACAAGCATCAAGAGAGGGCTTCGTTCCTGTCATTAAACCTGCGCAACGACTTTGCGTCGCGCGGGGCAAACGGACTGCCGCAGACCGGAACGACCGAATTTTTGTGGGGACACGTATCGCCGTTGTTGCATCGCCCGAACGGGGCGGCTAAGGGCAGCGCTCCCGGGCGCGACCCGGGCCCGGGGTGCGGGGCTGTAGCTCAGATGGGAGAGCGCTGCAATCGCACTGCAGAGGTCAGGGGTTCGATTCCCCTCAGCTCCACCACCACCCCGTTTCTCGCTTTCCCACGATCGCCGGCTCCCATCGCACGCATGACGCGTTAGGATGCGCGATGGCCGACACTCCCATTCCTGCCGCGACCCTGGTCCTGTTCCGCGAACGGGCGGAGGCGCCGCCCGAAGTACTGATGACCGAACGCGCGCGGGCGATGGCCTTTGCCGGCGGCGCGATGGTGTTTCCGGGCGGGCGGATCGACCCGGGCGACCATGCGCTTGCGACGCTGATCGGCGGGGGCGCGGATGCCGCGGCACGGATCGCCGCGATCCGCGAGACGATCGAGGAGGCGGGCGTCGCGGTGGGCGTCACGCCAGCGCCATCGGCCGAACGGCTCGCGGCGATGCGCGCGAGCCTCCACGCGGGCGAGGCGTTTGCGGACATATTGCATGCGGCGGGCCTGACGCTGAACCTCGAGGCGCTGGTGCCGTTCGCACGCTGGCTGCCCGACCATCCCGGCATCCGCATTTTCGACACGCTCTTCTTCCTCGCCCGCGCGCCGGACGATGCCGCGCCCACGGTGGACGCCATCGAAACGGTGCGACTGCTCTGGACGACCGCGGCGGACATGCTGGCGGCGGCGGACAGGGGCGATGCCGCGATCATCTTCCCGACGCGCCGCAACCTCGAACGTCTGGCACAGTTCGACAGCTTCGATGCCGCCGTGGCGGATGCCCGCGCATATCCGGTGCGAACGATCACGCCGCACATAGAGGTGCGCGACGGCGTGCCGCACCTCTGCCTGCCCGAGGATAGCGGCTATCCCGTCACCGCGGAGCCGATCGAGGCGGTGCAGCGCGGGTGAGCGCACAGCGTGCCCTCCGCCGCGCGATCGGCTGGATAGCCGCCCTTGCGGTGATCGGCACGGTGGCGCTGTTGCTATGGGGCATGGCGCGGGGCCGGCCGCAGGATCTGCCGTGGACGCCGCTCGACCTGGGTGCGCCGATCGGGATGTTCACAGGCGCGAAGCTGGCCGCGCTGGGGCGCGATTTCCCGCAGTGCCGGGCCAAGCTAGATGCGGCGGGCGTGCGCTACACCGCGCTACCGCCGCGGCGCGACGGCGCGCAATGCGGCTATGCCGATGGCGTGCGCTTTACCGCGGGTGGCGCGCGGCAGATCGGGTTTCGCCCGGCGAGCCTGGGTATCGCCTGCCCGGTCGCGGCGGCATTGTCGGTGTGGGAATGGCAGGTGGTGCAGCCCGCGGCGCAGCGGCATTTCGGCAGCCGGGTCGTCGGGATCGACCATTTCGGCAGCTATTCCTGCCGCCGCATCTATGGGCGCGATGCGGGCACGTGGAGCGAACATGCCACTGCCGATGCGGTCGATATCGCGGGCTTCCGGCTCGCCGACGGCCGGCGGATCACCGTCGTTGGCGATTGGACGGAATCGGGCGACAAGGCCGCCTTTCTGCGCGACGTACGCGACGGGGCGTGCAAACTGTTCGCGACGACGCTGTCGCCTGACTATAATGCGGCGCACCGCGACCATCTGCATCTCGACCAGGCAGATCGCGGCACGATGGGCTGGCGCGCCTGCCGCTGAGCGCTGTTAGGATTCATTGCATCGCGACGCCGTCACCCCCGCCTATGCCGGGATGACGGTTGTCGGCCCGCTCAGTGCGGCAGTGCCGCGGAGCCGTTGTCGACCTTTTCCACCCAATGCGGGAAGAAGGCCGGCTGCCGGTTCGACCAGCCCGATGCGGTCGCCGCCGCCTCGCTGATCGACTGGAGCAGCTTGCGCCGCAATTCGGGATGCAGGTGCGGCAGTGCCGCCGCCGCGCAAAAGGCGCTGGGCAGCCACGGCCGCGCTTCGGCGCCGATCAGCCGTTCGTAGAGGAAGCGGAACGCCGAGAAGCTGGTCAGCCGCCCCTGCCCCAGGTCGAATCCGGCCAGCGTCACCAGCGGCGCGAGGAACGGTTCGACGAGCGCAAGATCGGCATCGTCGGGCACCATCTGGCGCAGCGCCGGCAGGCCGCGGTACAGCCGCGCCTGCGCGCGGATGCTCGCCGCCTCCACCACGTCGCGCGACCAGCGTGCCATGGCATCGTCGCGATCCAGCCCGATATCGAGGCTGCGCCGGATGTAGCGCTGCGTCGCGGCTGGAAAGCTCGCGAACTCCTTCATTTCAGCCAGCGTCATCGCGCCTTCGGCTCTCTTGGCACCCATGATCCGTCTACCCCGCCCCATGCCTTACCAATCGCCCGACCTTGCCATAAGTTGGTTAACAACCCGATGAATGGCGAGGGTAGACGCGATCATAAAAGCATCATGAAACGCGCTGCATCGCAACATGCTTTGCGATGGGTGGAGTTCGGCTCGTCGCAAAAGCGGGTTTGTTTCGCGTGTGCGCAACGATCGTGCGCGACGTGGCCTTAACTCCAACCGTCACCCCGGACTTGTTCCGGGGTCCACCGGGCCGCACGGGGGCGGCAAGAGGCACCAGCCCCCCCTCGCCGCGGAGTGGACCCCGGAACGAGTCCGGGGTGACGGGGGGGGTGGGGCGAGCGTCACGCCAAACAAAAACGGCGGCCCCTTTCGGGACCGCCGCTTCTGGATCAAACCACCAGTGTCACTTCTGCCGCGCGCGCTCCGCGTCTTCGTCATAGCCTGACGAGGGCGCCGGGTCCTGGCTGTGGACCGGCTGCGTCGACGACAGCGGGTCGCTCGCATCCATCGACTGGTCCAGCCCGGCGTCGAGCCGTGCGTCCTTGTCTTCCGGATTCTCTTCCAGACGCGCGTTGATCGCCTCGTCCTGACCCGCGTCCTGCCGCGGATTGCGTTCCTGGTTGCTCGCCTGTTCGCCGTCTGGCGCCACCGACAGGCTGTCGAGCGCGCGCTCATCGATCCCGTTCGTCATCCCATCCTCCTGTGAGTACGGGGGAAGAACGATTGCCCGATCGTTTCCGTTCCTAGCCGGTGGGCGGTCAGGCCTGCGTCACGCGCACGGTCTGCGCGACGAATTGCGCGGTGCCGAACACGGTCATGAAGGCGATGTCGGTGGCGTCGCGCCCTGCGCACACGCGCGCGATCGTGTCCGCCGTCGCCATGCCGGTCGCATCGACCAGCCGCCACGCGCCGTCCAGCCACAGTTCCGCGACCGCATGGAAATCGGGCGGATCGACGCCTGGCGCATAGGCTGCGACGCAGCGCGCCGGAATCTCTCCCGCGCGCGCCAGCGCGACGAGCAGATGCGCATAATCGCGGCACACGCCCGACCGGCTGGCGAAGGTATCGAGCGCGGTCGTTTCGCCGCTGCTGGTGTTGCTGCGATATTCCAGCTCAGCCTGCACCCAAGCGGCGAGCGCGGCAGCGAGCGCGCCACCCTCCAGCCCGGCGAAGCGGCGGCGGACGAAGCCCTCCAGCCGGTCCGACTGGCAATAGCGACTGGGCAGCAGATAGGGGACGAGCGCGCCGGCAAGCGCGCGCACCGGTGTTGCGCGTAGCGGCGCGAGGTCGACAGGCGCCCGCTCTACGTCCACCGTTGCGCGATACTCCGCCTTCAGCCAGTGTTCGGCGCGGATCCAGCAGCGCTGTCCGACGCCATCCTCGCCCGCCACCGCGGCGATCGGATGGTCGCTCCAGATCGTCAGCCGTTCGTCGACGATGCGCTGGTCGGGCGTTGCCGCCGCCTCGATCTGCAACAGCACGTCGGTCGGCGGGCCGATGATCGCATAATCGAGATCGACGGCGATATTGAGCCGCATGGCTTGGCGTCCTTCACCCAAAAGAAAAGCCCGGCGGCAGCGCCACCGGGCTCGTATCCGTTACGCCGGACCGTAGATCAGTTGCGCTGCGAACCGAACAGGCGGAGGACGAAGAGGAACATGTTGATGAAGTCGAGGTACAGCGACAGCGCCGACATGATAACCGCCTTGCCGACCATGTCCGTACCCGCGACCTGGAAATACAGGCTCTTGGTACGCTGCGTGTCATAGGCGGTCAGGCCGGCGAAGATCAGCACGCCGACCGCGCTGATGACGAGGCTCATGATGCCCGACTGCAGGAACAGGTTGATCAGGCTGGCGACGATCAGGCCGACGAGGCCGACGATCAGGAACGTGCCGAACGCCGACAGGTCGCGCTTCGTGGTGTAGCCGTAGAGGCTGAGGCCCGCGAAGCCCGCCGCAGTCGCGAAGAACGCCCCTGCGATCGAGGTGCCGCTATAGACGAGGAAGATCGTCGAGAGCGACATGCCCATCAGCACCGCAAACGCCCAGAAGAGCAGCTGCAGCGTCTGCGTCTTCATACGGCCCTGGCCGAAGCTCATCGCGAACACGATGGCGAGCGGCGAGAAGGCGACGATGAAGCCCAGGCCGTTGGTACGGCCGGTCGGGCCGACCAGCGCGTTCACCGCGCCGCTGGTGGCGAACAGCAGGGCGACGATGCCGGTCAGCAGCACGCCCGATGCCATGTAATTGTACACCGACAGCATGTACGAGCGCAGACCCGCGTCATAGGCGCCGCTGCGCGCGGCATCGGCGCGTGAAGCCCCGAACGGCGCGGCGCTCTGCCGGGGGTCGGACCAGTTGGCCATGGTATCCAAAACTCCTTTGCCGGCGACACTGCCGGCTGTCCGAAATATCGGCCCCGACCCGTCCCATTTCAAGCGAAACCGGTTATGATCGCGCCGGATGGCAACAGAACATTACAAAGGGCTTTTCGTTCATCATGTTGCGTCTCTTCGTCGCGCTCCGCCCGCCCCGCGCCATCCGTGAGTCACTGATTGCTGCAATGGGCGGCCTGGCGCATGCGCGCTGGCAGGACGACGAACAGTTGCACTGCACGCTTCGCTTCCTCGGCGAGGTCGACCGACCGCAGGCGGAAGACGTCGCGGCGGCGCTCGGCAGCATCCACGCGCCCGCGCCCGTGGTGCGGATCGCCGGCGTCGGGCGGTTCGAGCACAAGGGTCGCACCGATACTCTATGGGCCGGCCTCGCCCCGCACGACGCGCTGCGCCACCTGGCGCGCAAGGTCGATCAGGCGTGCGTGCGCGCCGGGCTGGCGCCCGAACGCCGGGCCTATCTGCCGCATATCACGCTCGCCCGGCTGCCGCGCAGTGCC
Source organism: Sphingomonas sp. S6 (assembly GCF_043498045.1). Taxonomy (NCBI): domain Bacteria; kingdom Pseudomonadati; phylum Pseudomonadota; class Alphaproteobacteria; order Sphingomonadales; family Sphingomonadaceae; genus Sphingomonas; species Sphingomonas sp. S6. The sequence goes on along the minus strand of NZ_JBIEOE010000008.1, from coordinate 81,867 downwards.
GGCATGTCGCCCGAGATCGAGGGCTGGCTGGCGGTGCATGCGGGCCTGACCAGCGCCGACTTCGTCTGCCCGCATATCATATTGTACCAGAGCCACCTGGGCCATGGCGGCGCGAGTTATGAACCCGTCGCGCGCTGGCCGCTGGTGACGGCGGCGGAACCGGCACTGTCGCTGCCGGGTTCGGCCGGGTAAGAACCGGACAACTTTCAGGGAGAATTCCGATGCGCGCGATGCTGATCCTCGGCCTGTCCACGGCGGCGCTGGCCGCCTGTGCCCCCAAGGACGAGGTGGCGGTGGGCAGCCCGGTGGCGGGCGGCGCGCGCGCCGTCGCGATGCTGAAGACCGCCACCGGCGCCGATGCCGGTCGCGCGACCGCGACCGAAGTGGCGGGCGGCATCCGCTATACGCTCGACGTGAAGGGCCTGCCCGCCGGCACGCATGGTGCGCATATCCACACGGTCGGCCGCTGCGACGCGCCTGACTTCACCACGGCGGGGGGCCATTGGAACCCCACCGCGATGAAGCACGGCAGCATGAACCCGCAGGGCCCGCACGAAGGCGACCTGCCCAATCTGATCGTCGACAGCGCCGGCCGCGGCACGATCGGCATGACGGTGCCGGGCGCGACGATGGCGCAGATGCTGGATGCCGACGGCGCCGCGATCGTCGTCCACGCCGGCCCGGACGATCTGATGACCGATCCGTCGGGCAACAGCGGCGGTCGCATCGCGTGCGGGGTGTTCACCGCGGCGTGATGGGCGAAGGGGGTGGCAGACGCCGCCCCCATCCGAAAAACGTCACCCGAGCGCAGGCCGGGGTCTTTCTCGACTCATGGCGCGCTCCCTAAGCAGCGGATCCCGGCCGCCGGGATGACGTTTGATTCAACGTGGATGGGGCAGCCCCCGGAAGCGGCTACTCCGCCACCGACACCCGCCGATACGCCGCCACCGCGATCAACACGCCGGCGATCTGCGCCAGCGTCGCCACGCCCGCCGCCAACGCATGGACGATCGCGACGGCCAACGGATTGGCCCCGCCGCCCTCCGCCGCCGTCCCGCCGAGCCAGCGTGCGACCAGCATGAACGGCTGGCCCGCCAGGATCGCGCCCAGATAGACGGTGACGATCGCGCCGAGCAGCGAGAATTGCGCCTTGCGCGTCAGCCGCCACGATCGGCCGACCGCCGCCATCGCCCCCACCGGCGCTTCGGCGAACAGGATCGGGCCGGCCAGCATGAACCGGCTCATCAGCCACAGGCCGGGTAGCAGCAGCAGATACATGCCCGCCCCCGACGGGATCGACACGACCACCATCGCCAGCAGGTAGCGTGGAAACATCACCGCGGTCCGCTTCAGCGCCTCGCCCACCGTCGGCCGGGCGCGATCGAGCAGCAGGCAATAGAGCAGCGCGGTACCGAAATAGGTGATCGCATAGGCGACGACCGATCCCAGCCCGTAATTGCCGACCCAGACGTCCAATTTGTCCATCCACGCCTGCGCGCGCGCCTGCGTGTCGGCGATATCCGGATCGGGGAACGGCAGCGGCCCGACCAGCAGCAACAGCGCATAGGTCGGCACGAACAGGAACAGGCCGGCGGCGCGCACCAGCACGTCGGCCTCACGCCGGAACAGCGCCCAGGCATCGCTCAGCAAGGCGGCAAGCGTGATCCTCACGCGGCGGCCCGCGCCCGCAGCATCGCGTCGCGCGCGACGAACGCAACATAGGCCTGGCCTGAAAAGACGATCGCCACCAGCGTCAGCGCAGTCGACGCCGCCTGTGCCGCCACCGTGCCGACGAACCGGACCGTCGCCGCGGCATCGCCGCCCAGCACCAGCGCGGTGACGAGCCCCGCGACCGCCTGTGCCGCCCAGCTCGCGATCATCACGACGACCATGAACAGCAGCACCGCGCCGACCAGCCGCCACGTATGCCGCCGCGTCAACCGCCACGCGCGGCCGATCGCGCCCAGGCCCAGCCGTTCGCGCAGCACCACCGCATAGAGCGGCAGCAACCGCGCGCCGACGAACAGCAGCGCGATAAAGGCGACGAGGATATACAGGCTGGCGGCCAGCAGCGGCCCCGGCGCCTTGGGGCTGGCGGGCGGCGTGCCGTTCGCCATCGCGGCGAAATCCAGTCCCGACATCGCCAGCAACACCCCGGCCGGCAGGAAGACGATCGTCAGGACGACACCGAGCACCAGCATCACGCCCAGTGCGGGCAGCAGCCGCTCGGTCGCCTGCCGCTGCGCCACGGGGCGCGTCGTCGCCGGATCGGTGGCGGCGGCGATGATCGCCAGCTGCCCCCAGATCGACGCGATCGTCACCGCGATCAGCAGCAACACGACGATCGCCGATCGCAGACCGCCGGCCGGCGCATAGGAGGTATAGGCTGCATTGATCACGCCTGGCACGAACAATGTCAGGATCGCGATGCCGGCCAGCATGCCGCCACGCCCGCCCAGCACCTCGCTGGTCCGGTCCCACACGTCACCCATCTTGACCATCGGCTCGCCCCCTTCGCGGTTCGCGCGACGGACTAGCCCAACGTCCGCGGCTTGGCCACTCGCAACCGGCCCACTCGCAACCGACCCACTCGCAACAAACCTTGCACGACTTGCCAGCGTGCCGTCGCTGCCACACATGGCAACGATGAGCGAGATCGACGTCGGCACGATGCATTCCAACGCCATAGACGGGGGCCGCATCGAATGGCGCGTGTCGCCCGGCCTCACCCCCTATGACGTGGCACTGGCCGAGATGGAGGCGCGCGCCGCCGCCGTCCTGGCGGGCGAGGCGCGAGAGCTGATCTGGCTGCTTGAACACCCGCCGGTCTACACCGCCGGCACCAGCGCCGCGCCCGGCGACCTGATCGATGCGCGCTTTCCCGTCGTCGCGACGGGCCGGGGCGGCAAATATACCTATCACGGGCCGGGGCAGCGCATCGTCTATATGGTGCTCGATCTCGGCCAGCGCGGAAAGGACGTGCGCTGCTTCGTCCATGGCGTCGAAGGCTGGGTGATCGCGGCGCTCGCAGAGCTCGGCGTATCGGCCTTTCGCGTCGAGGGGCGTGTCGGCATCTGGACTCGCGATGCGCCGAACGGGGACAAGGGGCCGGAAGCGAAGATCGGAGCGATCGGCGTGCGCGTGCGCCGCTGGATCACGCTTCATGGCCTCGCGGTAAATGTCGCGCCCGACCTGTCCCATTTTGGGGGGATCGTGCCGTGCGGCCTGCCGGAATTCCCCGTCACCAGCCTCAAGGCGCTGGAACGCAACGCCGATCTCGCAACCTTTGACGCCGCCCTCGCGTTGACCGCCCCGGCCTTCCTGTCCTCCCTCGCCTGCCCCGCATCCCCCCGGGGAGAAAACGAGGCTTGAGGGCGGGCCGTTATGCGATTAATGTCTACCGTGATTTGGGAATTAAAGGGCCAGCAAGCCGTCCAAATCCTATTCTAGGGAGCTTCCAATGCGTGCAACCATCTCCAAGATCCTGACCGGCTCGCTGATCGCCGGCGCCGCTCTCGCCGTGTCGGCCTGCGGCCCGAAGACCGAGACGACCACCGAGAACACCATGGTCACCGACATGAACTCGACCGACGACATGGGCACCATGAGCGACAACATGACCGCCGTCGACGGCGCGTCGAACGGTGGCATGATGGCCAACGACACCATGATGGCGAACGACACCATGATGACGTCGAACACCACCACGACCACGAACGCGATGTAATTTCCCGCTTCGGGTTATTTCATTTGCGAAACGGCCGTCCGGGCAACCGGGCGGCCGTTTTCGTATCGGCGCGCCCGGCAACAGCTTTGGCACAGACCCATGGCGGAACGGGGCAACGCTTTGGCGTATTCGCGACGAAATTTGGCGGAACATGCTTAATCAGGGATTGGGTCGCCCGCCAAAACCATCTAGAATTGCCCGATATTGCTTCGGCGAGGATGGGTTCAGATGAGTAAGTTGCGGATGGTGCTCGCGCTGGGATGCGCGGCGACCAGCCTAGTGGCGGCGGCGCCCGCGTCGGCGCAGTTCTTCCTGCGATCGCACGATTATCACGGCGAGGAAGTGACGGGAACGGAGGCCAATCTGGGCCAGGTTCTGCCCGGCGCCACCCCGGTGGAGCTGCGGGCGGCGATGGCGTGGAACCTGCGCGCGGCGCTCAACGTCGCGGCGCTGCAATGCCAGTTCGAACCGACGCTGCTGACGCGCGAAAACTACAATGCGGTGCTGCTCGACCATAAGGACGAGCTCGCCGGCGTCTGGCAGACGCTGACGAAATATTTCACCCGCACGTCGAAGACCCCGCGCGACGGACAGAACGCGCTCGACCAGTTCGGCACGCGCACCTATTCGAATTTCGCCACCGTCTCCGCACAGCTCAACTTCTGCCAGACCGCCAGCGAGATCGGCCGCGACGCCGTCTTCGCGCCGCGCGGTGGCTTCGGCCCGCTGGCGCTGTCGCGTATCCGCGAATTGCGCAACAGCCTGACCCCCTATGGCGAACAGCATTTCCAGCGCTACCTGGGCCGCGATTACGCCTCCAAGCCGCGGTTCGACCCGATCTGCTGGAACAAGAAGGGCGAATGGGTGACCAAGAAGTGCGGCGCCTTCGCCTGGCCGCCCGCCGCCCCGACCACGGTCGCAGCCACCGCAAAGGGCACCGAGACGGCGCAGCGTTAAGGGAATCGGGCGCGGTCCGCCCCGCCCGTTCCGTCACCCGGGCGCAGTCCCGGGTCGAATTGCCGGTATGGCAGGACGTCAGTGTTCTTCGCCGCCGCCCCATCCGTCCGACCGTCATCCCCGCGCAGGCGGGGATCCAGACACGCTAGCCCTGCGGTTTTTTCGAAAACCTGCGCGTCTGGATTCCCGCCTTTGCGGGAATGACGGTTATGGACCAGCGAGGGCGCGCCCCGCCCCTATCGCAACCCCAGCAGCTTGTGCGTCTGGAGCGACAATCGCCAGTGCGGGCGTTCCATGACCAGCGCGATCGCGGCGTCGACATTCGCCTGACCGGCGGCGTCGTCCATCGGCTGGAGCAATCGATGCGCAAAGTCCCAGCTTTCGATTGCGTCGATGTCCGTGCCCGCCTGCGGCCAGACGAGCTTCAGTTCGTCGCCCGATCGTTGCACCACCACGCTCCCCGCCTTGGGGCTGATGCACACCCAGTCGATATCGGGGTGAACGGGCAGCGTGCCGTTGCTCTCGATCGCGATGCGGAAGCCCGCATCATGCAGCGCATCGACCAACGCATCGTCGACCTGCAACATCGGCTCGCCCCCGGTCAGCACGACGAAGCGATCCGTCTGCCCCGCGCCCCAGAAGCCCGCGACCGCCGCGGCCAGCGCGCGTGCGTCCGCGAACTTGCCGCCGCCAAGGCCATCGGTGCCGACGAAATCGGTGTCGCAAAAGCGGCACACCGCCGTGGCGCGGTCCTGTTCGCGGCCGCTCCACAGATTGCAGCCGGCGAAGCGGACGAACACCGCGCGTCGCCCCGCATTGACGCCCTCGCCCTGCAGGGTGAGGAACATCTCCTTGACCGCATAGCTCATCGCATCACACCCGGACGGCGTAAACCGTGGGATCGGGAATCCCGGCGTCCTCGAACCCCTTGGAGCGCAGGCGGCAGCTGTCGCAGGTGCCGCAATGCACGCCGCCGGGGGCAGGATCGTAGCACGACCAGCTCAGCCCCATGTCGACGCCCAGCCGCTGGCCTTCGCGGACGATATCGGCCTTGGTCATATGCTGGAGCGGCGCGTGGATCTTGAAGCGCTGGCCCTCGACGCCGGCCTTGGTGGCGATCTCCGCCAAGCCTTCGAACGCCGCGATGAACTCCGGCCGGCAATCGGGATAGCCCGAATAGTCGAGTGCGTTGACGCCGATGAACAGGTCGCGCGCGCCCGCCGCCTCGGCCCAGCCGAGCGCGAGGCTGAGGAAGATCGTATTGCGCGCAGGTACATAGGTGACGGGGATGCCGCCCCCCTCCTCGGTGCCGACGCCGTCCTTGGGTACGGCGATATCGTCGGTCAGCGCCGATCCGCCGAAGGCGGACAGGTCGAGCGGCAGGATGATATGGCGTTCGGCGCCGAGCACATTGGCGACGCGGCGCGCGGCCGCCAATTCGACGCGGTGGCGCTGGTTATAGTCGACCGACAGCGCGAGCACGCGATACCCCTGCTCGCGTGCGCTGGCGGCGGAGATCATCGAGTCGAGCCCGCCGGAGACGAGCACGACGGCCAGCGGTGCGGCCTGGTTCTGGTTCATCATGATCTGCCGCCCGCTAGGCGAATCGCAGCCAAAAGAAAAGGCCCGCACGGGGGGCGCGGGCCTTAAAGGAGAGGGCGCATGCGCCCTTTAGGGAGAAAAGCGTGCGACGCCGAAGCATCCACGTGCCTGTATTAGCGAGAAATCCTTACCATCCGGTGCAGATTGGCCCACCGGCCGGCCCGCGGGTCACGCCGCCGCGGCCGTTTCCGCCGAAATGGGGAATTTGGTCGCGCAGAACGCGCAGTCGACCTGGATCAGCCCGTTTTCGTCCGCCATCTCGCGCCGTTCCTCGGGCGTAAATTTGGCCAGTACGCTCGCGATATACTCGCCGGTACAACGGCAGCCGCGCGACAGCGGCGTCGAGGCGAGCGCGCGCACCTCCTCTTCCTCATTGAACAGGCGCCAGATCAGCGTTTCCAGCGGCAGTGCCGGGTCGGCGAGTTCGTCGACGCCCATCGTGCGGCCCAACGCCTCGACATGCTCCCATTCGGGATGGTCGAGCCGCGTGTGCAGCCGCTCACGCCCCACCTCGCCCTCGGGCAGATGCTGGAGGAACAGGCCGCCGGCGATCGTATGGCCGTCGCCGTCGCGCGCGATGCCGACGCTGACCAGGCTCGGGATCTGCTCGGACTGGACGAAATAGCTTTCCGCGGCCTGCGCCAGCGTGTCGCCGTCCAGCGGCACGATGCCCTGATAGCGTTCGCCGGTGGTGGCGAGGTCGAAGGTGATGGCGAGATAGCCCTGGCCGAACAGCGCGAACAGCGTCGGCTTTTCCGGCATTTCGGCGAACTTGTCCGCGTCGTAATCGATGTAGCCGCGCACCTCGCCGCCGCGATAGTCGCACACCAGCAGGCGGACGACGCCGTTTTCGGTGCGCGTCTGCATGGTCAGCTGGCCGCTCGGGTCCTTCAGCGTCGAGCCGATCAGTGCGGCAAGCGTCAGCGCCTCGGCCAGCAGCGCCTCGATCGCGGGAGGATAGGCGTGGGCGGCGAGCACGCTGTCGAGCGCCGGCCCGAGCCGCACGACACGGCCGCGCGCCGAGCGGCTGGGGATCGCGAAGCCGAGCGCGCGATCGAGATCGATAGTGGATTGTTGCATGCCCGCGAGATGGGGCGTGGCGCGGCGAGGGTCAACCGGTGGGCGTTGCGTGCCCGCCCTCACCTCACCCCTCCGCTCCCTCCCTCTCCCACCGGGGAACGGAAGAGACGTGCAGCGCCGAAGGGTGGGGGTGAATGCAAAGCGGCTGCTACAGCCCTACCGCCGCACGCCCTTCGCCAAAGCCCGCAACCGCGGATGCCCCATCGCGCGCTTCGCCACCGCCACCGCGCCATCGAACCCCGCCAGCGCCGCCAGCGTCGCGCGATTGGCCAGCGTCGGCGTCAGCACCAGCAGGTCGACACACTCCACCCCGCCGGTCGCGAACAGCCGCTTGTGCTGCCCCTCCCCTTCGGTGAAGTCGAAGCGTGCGAAGCGATCGTTGAACAAATCCTCGAACGCCGCTGCCTGTAGCACCGTGCCCGGCGACAGATCGCCGAACGCCGGATCGTGGCCGACATAATCGTAGCGCAGCGCGTGCCCCTCGACCGTGCAGCACAGATAGGCCGCCGGCGCTCCGCCGATCAGCAGCAGCCAGGCGCGCAGGCCATCCGCCGCCGCCAGCGCGCGCAGCCGTGCGACCGCCTCGGGCGCAGCGGGCAGGCCCGAATCGAGCAGCCGCTCCTGATAGGTGCGCGCTGAAATGCCGCGCGCGATCGGGTGGAAGGCATCGAAGTCCGCCGCGTCGCGATAGGCGCGCACTGCCATTCCCGCCGCCGCCACCTTCTTTGTCTTGCGCCGCAGCGTCGCCCGCGCTGATCCCGACAGGCTCGCCAGCCACGCCTCATGCCCGATCGACAGATCGGTGTAATACCGCGTGTAGCGCTGCCGCTCCCGCACGATCCGGCCTGTTGCGGGAAGCGCATCGGCCAGTGCTGCGGGGAGCGAGGTCACCAGATAGCCGTCGCCCTGCGTCGGCGGCAACGCCGGCAGCGTCCCGGCAAGCACGTCATCCAGCGCCAGCGGCACGCGCACCAGATCGCGCCGCACCGTGGCGAGCGTCCGCGCACCCACCTGAAAGCGTAACGGGATCGCGCTCACCGGCGCCGTTCCGACACCCAGTTCGACCAGGCCTGCTCCGCCTGCCGCGCCCGGCGCCGCCACAAAGCGGGGCCCAGCGGCCGGTCGTCCGCATCCAGCGCCAATACGGGCCGGTCGGCGAAATGCCGCGTCGGCAACTCCGCCGCGCGCTCGGCCAGCCGCCGGCACAGCGCATCGAAGCGCCGGACGTGCACGGCATTGGCATGCGTGCCCGCCCGATTGGCGAGTTCGAAGCCATGGCTGACGATCGTCACCGCCTGATGCGCCCGGGCCACCGCATGATCCAGCGCCGCCGCCGCCTCATGCCGCGACAGCGCGCACAGCTGGAACGTGCGCAGCCGCCCCGGCAGTTCCTCGATCACCGTCACCGGCACCTCGATCAGCTGGCGCATCACCGGCGCGATCTGCGTCGGCGCCAGCCGGATGCGGCTGACCTGCGCCTCGCCGCCATTGTGGCTGCTATCATAGACGAAGCCCAGATCGGCGAGCGCCCGCAGCGTCTCGTCGTTCGCGGAATAGCTGCCCGCGCGAAACGCGATCGGCGGCGGCGCGCCGGCCGCGACCAGTAGCTCGGTCGCGGTGACGAGCAAGGCGCGCTGTTCGTCGGCGCCATATTCGTGCAGCTGGAACCGGCCGTAACGGGTCTTGCGATCGCTGTCTTCGGCCCCGCGCCAATTGGGGTGGATGTGCAGCTGCACCTCCTGCCCCGCCGCCAGGATCGTCTCCACCATCCGCCGCACGGGATCGATGCCGAAGACCAGCGCCGGCATCGGATCGACGAAGAAGCACGCCTTCAGCCCATGGCGGGCCAATTGTGCCAGTTGAAAGGACAGCCCCACTCCTGCCGGCTCGATCGAACGGGCGTAGATCGTATCGACGTCATATCCCGCGGCGTAATGGCGCCACGCAAATTCGACATCGACGGTCAGGAAGACGGAGGTCGTCATCCCCTTCGCCCTACCCGCCGCCAGTGAACAAATAGCTAGGCTGCATCATATATCAGGCCATAATGGCCGTAACAAATTGTGTCTCGGTCGATTTCAGCCTGCTGTACAATCTGCCAGTGGCGCACTGGATCACACCAAACCGCCATCGTCGACCCGGTTGATCGCATGGTGCGACTCAGCCGGTCCGCTCTTTCGCGCGACGGCAAGGGCCATCACGGCTGGATACCATAGCGCTTGTAATCCTCGTCGATCCGTGGGTTGATCAGGCGCGCGGCGGCGAGATCCGCCTTGCCTTCGGCCTTGCCCTGCCGCCCCAGGATCAGCCCGCGCATGTACAGGCTGGCCGCCAGCCCCGGCGCATTGTCGAGCGCCGCGTTAAGGTCGGCGAGCGCATCGTCGAAGCGGTTCATGCGAAAGAACACCATCGCCCGGCTGTCCAGCGCCGCGGTGGTCGAATCGCTCAGCTCAATCGAGCGCGTGCAGTCCTTCAGCGCGGTATCGAGCGCGACGTTCAGCGTGCCCTTGATCCAGCATCGACTGTTGAGCAGCCGCGGATTGCCCGGCCCTGCCGCCACCGCCTGGTCGATCGCCGCGATCGCCCCATCTTTATCACCGGTGCGCGCGAGGACGTCGGCCTTCAGCGCGATCATACCCGGCTTGCTCTTGCCGCCCGCGTCGATCCGTTCCTGCACCAGCTCGATCGCCGCGTCCTTCTCGCCGCGATCGGCGCGCAGCGTCGCCAGCGCCTCGACGGTATCGTCGTCGGACGGGTCGATGCCGCGCGCGGCGGTCAGATCGGCGAACGCCTTGGCCAGGTCGCCGGTCTGCCGATACAGTGCGGCGCGCCGGGTATAGGTACTGGCATCGGGCGTGATCGCGATCGCACGCGTCAAATCGGCGATCGCCTTTGGCCGGTCGTACGTCTGCTCGTAGAACCAGGCGCGATTGGTATAGACCTCCGCCTCGTCGGGCTGGTCGGCGACGCCGCGATCGTACAGCGCGGCGAGCTTGGCGAACCCGCCGGCGCGCTTCGTCGCCTCCACCCGGGCGGGCAGGTTGGGCAGATCGGCGGGCGCGACGACGCTCAGCAAGCGATTCTTGGCGGCGCTGATCGCGGCCCGGTTGGCGGCGATCTCGTTCGCGGGCACTTCGGCGCCCGACAGGACCGAGCGGTCGTCGATCGTCACCACGCCATTCGCCTCCGCGACGGTCCGCGTCACCGTCACCCCCGCCATCGGCTTGGCGAAGCTGCGATCGCCTTCCAGCGTATAGCCCTTGCCGCCATCGGGCAGGCGGATGCGGGTCAGGCTGCGGTAATAGGCCGCGTCGCCCGTCGCGACCGGCATCGTCGCCCAGGCGGCGCGCGCACGATCGGGTTCGAACGTCATCCCCGCCACCGTCCGGTCGATCACGCTGCGATAGCGTTGATCGACGCGATTCCAGTCGGGATAGGCGATGCCGGTGACGGTCACCGTGGCCAGGCCCGTCGCAGGGTCGTATTTCAGCGTCCGGTCGACCACGGTGGCGGAGCCGACGATCCCCTGCGTCATCTTGTCCGCCATCTTGCGGATATCCTCGCGGCTCGCCTGCGCCTGCGCCGCCTGCAGCATCTGGCCGATGCGACCGCGCAGGTTGACCGTCGCGGTCAATACCGCCGGCAGGCCCACGCCGGCGCTTTGATCCAGATCGATCGTCGCCTCGATATGCGGCCGCGCCGGGGCCCGCATCGGCAGCGCGAGCAGCGGCGCCCCCGCCGCACGCACCGGCAGCGTCCAGCGGAACGGCGGCGTATCGCGCAGATCGGCCAGCCGAGCGCCGGCATCGGTGCCGTCCAGCCACAAGGTCTCGCCGTTCACGCTCGCGCGCACCAGGATATGATCGAACGCGCCCGGCGTCGGCAGGCGATCGGGCAGCAGATCGCCCAACTTGCTGCTCGCCAGCACCGGCTCGGCCTCGATATCCAGCGCGCGCAGAATCGACAGCAGCAGCAAGGTCTTCGCCTTGCAGTCGCCATAGCGCAGCTGCCACGTCTGTGCCGGGCTCTGCGGCTTGTAATTGCCCTGATCCATGCCGTTGAACAGATAGCGGACCTGTTCCTGCACCAATTGCAGCGCCGCCGCGGTGCGCTGCATCGGGTCGCTGCTCGCCGCCTTGATCTTCGCGACCTCGGCAGACAGCGCAGGATCGGCAGCGATCAGCCCGTCGGTGGCGTAGAGCGGCGCCATTACCTTCGACACCGCTGCCCAGTCGGCAAAGCTCGTTGCCTCCAGCAGCCCCAGCCGCTGGAAGCGCACCGGCGCGTCATTGGGCAGGTCGGGCTGCTTGGCGAGCGGCAGCGGCACGCTGATCTCGCGATAGCCGCCCACGACGCTCTCCACCGGCTTGGGCGCCTCGGCATAGAGTTTCCAGCGCACCTGATCCGCCGCGGGCCACAGTACGCGGGCCCGCGCATAGCCGATCTTCAGCGGCGCCGACGGCAGTGGCTGGAAGCCCTGCATCGCGCCCTGCAGGACCGCGTCCTTGCGCGTGATCGAGACGACGACGTGCAGGATATCGCCGACGCGCAGGCCCTCGACCGCCATCGTCGCGGTCAGCATGCCGTCCAGCTGGCGCTGTTCCAGCTTCTGTTCACGACGCAGCACGTCGAAACCCGCCTTGGCGCCATCCGCGCCGGGCTTCAGCAGATCGATACGCTCAGGCCCACGGATGATCTCGGCGCGGTGGACGATCAGGTCGCCCGCCGCCGGCTGCCATTGCAGGCTGACCGTCCCCGCCTGCCCCAGCATCTCGGCCGTCGCGATCCGCGTCGCGGTGTCGGTGTACTGCCACACCGTGCCACCCTCCAGCCGCTGCTGGTTGTCGAGCACCATCAGCACCGGCGAATCGGGCGTTACGCTGGCGGGATCGATCGCGGGCGCCGGCTTCACCCAGGTCGGCACCGGCTGGTACAGCACCTTGTCGGCCGCCTGCGCCGCCCAACTGGTCGACCCGAACAGCGCCACCAGCGCCAGTCGCCGCACTTTCATTGCAATCCCCCCAAATACAGGGGCTATCCTAACGAGCGACTGTGCAGCGGCAACGTAGAAAAGACGAAGAAGAGGTGTGCAGGGTGTGCGGTATCTCCCCCACCACGTGCCCCGTCACCCCGGACGCGTTGCGGGGAGACAGGTCTCTTTAGGCAGCGCGCCCGAACCTCACCGCGCGTGGTAGAAGTCGTACACCTGCTGCGCGACCCCCGCCGACACGCCCGGCGCCTTCTTCAGATCCTCCAGGCTCGCATTGCGCACCGCGCGGCCGGTGCCGAAGTGCATCAGCAGCGCCTTTTTGCGCGCCGGACCGATGCCCGGCACCTCGTCCAGCGGCGACGCGCCGATCGCCTTCGCGCGCTTGTCGCGATGCGCGCCGATCACGAAGCGGTGGACCTCGTCGCGCAGCCGCTGGAGGTAGAACAGCACCGGCGCGTTGACCGGCAGCTGGAATTCGCGCCCGTCGAGCAGGTGGAACACCTCGCGCCCCTCGCGACCGTGGTGCGGCCCCTTGGCGATACCGACCAGGCACACGTCCTCGATCCCCAGATCCTCCAGCACCGCCTTCGCGGCGCCCAGCTGCGGCTTGCCGCCGTCGATCAGCACCAGGTCGGGCCAGGTCCCGTCGTCGCGGTCGGGCGCTTCCTCCAGTTGGCGGGCGAAGCGGCGGCGGAACACCTCGCGCATCATGCCGACGTCGCTGTCGGTCGCCGCCTCATTCCCCTTAATATTCCACTTGCGATACTGGCCCTTGCGGAACCCCTCCGGCCCCGCGACGACCATCGCACCCACGGCATTGCTGCCCTGGATATGGCTGTTGTCGTAGATTTCGATTCGGTCGGGCGGATCACCCAGGTCGAACAGCTCCGCCACCTCGCGCAGCAATTTCGCCTGCGTCGTGCTCTCCGCCAGCCGGCGTTCGAGCGCTTCAATCGCGTTGCGCTTGGCCTGGTCCATCAGCCGGCGCCGATCGCCGCGCTGCGGCACCGACAGCGCGACCTTATAGCCCGCGCGCTCGCCCAGCGCCTCGCCCAGCAGCGCGCCCTCGCCCAGTTCCCGGTCGAGCAGGATCGTCTTGGGCGGCGGCACCTCTTCGTAGAATTGGGTGAGGAAGCTCGCCAGCACCTCGTCCTCGGGCACGTCGTTGGTGTGCTGCGGGAAAAAGCTGCGATGGCCCCAATTCTGGCCGCCGCGGATGAAGAAGGCCTGGATGCCGATCACGCCGTCCTTGCACGCCAGCGCAAAGACGTCGGCATCGCCCACGCCCTCCGCATTGATCGCCTGCGTGCCCTGGACGAAGGTCAGCGCCTTCAACCGGTCGCGCAGCAGCGCGGCCAGTTCGAAGTCCATAGTCTCCGCCGCCGCCTGCATCTGCGCGCCGAGCTTGGCCTGCACCTTGGTCGACTTGCCGGCCAGGAAGTCGCGGCAGTCGTCGACCAGCTCCTTGTATCCGTCCTTGTCGATCCGCCCGACGCACGGCGCCGAACAGCGCTTGATCTGGTACAGCAGGCACGGCCGGTCGCGCGTCTTGAAGAAGCCGTCGGTGCAGCTGCGCAGCAGAAAAAGCTTTTGCAGCGCATTGAGCGTGTTGTTGACGCTGCCCGCGCTGGCGAACGGCCCATAGTAATTGCCCGGCGCGCGGCGCGCGCCGCGATGCTTCTGCACGCGGGGAAAATCGTGGTCGCCGCGCAGCAGGATGAACGGGAACGACTTATCGTCGCGCAGCAGCACGTTATAGGCGGGGCGATAGCGCTTGATCAGCTGCGCCTCGAGCAGCAGCGCCTCCGCCTCGTTGTTGGTCGTGACGATCGTCATCGACCGCGTCTGCGCGATCATCCGCTGCAGCCGCTTGGTGAGGCCCTTCACCTGCGTGTAATTCGCGACGCGCTGCTTCAGCGAACGCGCCTTGCCGACGTACAGCACGTCGCCCTTGGCATCGTGCATGCGATAGACGCCGGAGCGCGTCGGCAGCGTTTGCAAGACGTTACGGATCGCGGCGACCCCCGCCTCGATATCGGGGGTATCCGATCCGCGGACGGCGTAGGTGGCGCGTTCTTCGTTGAATCGATCGGGCGGGCCGTAGGACGACATGTCCCGCCATGTAGGAGTCGGCCGGGGTCGGGGCTAGAGGTTAACGCCCGCTCGGCAATCCCTTGCGCGACACGGGCGGGGGCGCACCACCGCCAAGCGCGGCGAGATCATAGGCGAGCTTGCCCATCAGCTCCGCCGTCATCTGGCCGCCGCTCAATGGCGCGAGCCGGCGCAGCGACAGCGCCTGGAATTTCGACAGATTCTCGTCGTCGCTGAGGCCCGGCATATCCTTGTCGAGCACCGCCTTCGCGCGGGGGTCGGCGAGCAGGTCGACGATCGGCGTGTCGAGCGAGAAATGGGCGCGAGATGCTGGCGCGGCTGCCGTTGGTGGTGGAGCTGGGGCTTCGGTCGGCGCAGACGACGAATCGACTGCGGTATCCGGCTTCGTCTCGACCGGTTGCGCCTCGGGCTTCGGCGTCTCTTCGCCCGCGGCTTTGGGCTTGGCCGGCGCGGTGACCGTTTCGTCCGCCGGGATGTCGAGCGAGAATTTCCCCGCGCGATCCGCCGCCTGCGTCTGGGCTCCGATCAACAGCAACGACAGCAGGATCGACATGGCTACACCTCACCTCGCGCCGTGGCGCGTGCTAGCGGTGTAGCACCGCTAAACGCTTTTCGTCACGTCGAACGTTTCTGGGGATCCGCACACCCCTGTTCGTCATTGCGAGCGGAGCGAAGCAATCCAGGGCGTCCTGGTCCGGCTCTGGATTGCTTCGCTCCGCTCGCAATGACGAGTAAGATTTCGCAGCCTGAGAAAAGGAGCCGCCCCCCCTTACGCCTGCGCGAACAGCCTTGTCCCCACGATCCCCACCACCGTCACCGCCATGAAGCACGCCTGCACCAGGCTCACCTTGTCGCCGAACAGCAGCACCCCGCCGATGATGACGCCGACCGCGCCGCAGCCCGTCCATACGGCATAGGCCGTCCCCGCCGGCAGGCCGCGCATCGCCAGCGCAAGCAGTCCCATATTCACGAACGACAGCACGATCGGCACCGCCGACGCCTGCCACGTCGCCAGCGTCGCCGCCCATTTCAGGCTGAGCGCCCAGCAGATTTCGGTGAAGACGGCGACCGCCAGAATAAGCCACGACATCGGATTGCTCCTGTGCGGGCTCGGACAAGATGGGACGGCGCCGGAAACCCGTAAAGAGACGCACGTCGAAACAAAAATCCTCCCCGCTTGCGGGGAGGGGGACCGCCAGCGGAGCTGGTGGTGAAGGGGGCTCGCCGCGAGCGCAGCCTATGAGGAAGCCCCCCTCCGTCAGCGCTAACGCGCTGCCACCTCCCCGTGCCGGGGAGGAATGAAGGGTCAGTTCGGCCGGCCGAGCCCGGCGATCGAGCGATCGATCATCGCGCGATCCGCATCGGCATCGAGCTTCTCGGCGATCACCAGCGCCGCGGCCTTGGACGCGGTCTCTGCCGCAAGCGCGCGGACTTCGGCGATCGCGGCGCGTTCGGCGGCGGCGATCTTGTCCTCGGCGCGCTTGGTGCGGCGGGCCATCAGCTCCTCCGCATCGTGCTTGGCCTTGGCGATGATCTGGTTCGCCTCGGCCTGGGCATGCGCGCGCATCGTCGCGGCGTCGGCTTCGGCGGCCTTGGCCTTCGCCTCATATTCGCCGCGCAGGCGCTCGGCCTCGGCGCGCAGCGCCTTGGCTTCGTCCAGCTGGGCGCGCACGCCGGCGATCTGCTTGTCGAGGCTTGCGGCGATCTTCGCCGGCACCTTCACGAACAGCATGCCGATCAGCACGACCAGCGCGGCGATCCCGACCCAGCCGGTGGTGTTCAGGCCGAGGGCAGTCGGCTCCTCGACGTGATGCGCGGCAGGTTCGGAGACGTTGGCGGTCAGCTGGCTGCCGTCACGCACGTTCTGCGTCTGCAACCCTTGCGCGGTCGCGGCATCGGCAAGGTTGGCGGCGACGGCGGCATCGCCCGCGTCACCGGCCGGCGTGTTCTGGGGGGCGGCCTCAGCCATGCGCGTTGCTCCTGCGCACCGCATCCGCGGCGGCATCGATGCCGACGGTCAGGCCCGACACCTTGGCCACCAGATCCTGCGTCACCTCGGCGGCGACCGCCTGCAGGTTCAGCATCGCCTGCGCCTTGGCATTGCCGACCGCGAGGTCGTGATGCGCAAGACGTTCGGCCAGTTCGACGTCGATCGACTTGATCTGGCTTTCGGTCGCCTTGACCGCCTGCGCCTTGGCGGCGGTGGTCTCGGCATGCGCCGCGGCGCGCGCCTCGTCCATCTTGGCGCGCCAGGCCGCTTCGACCTGGTCGGCGGCGAGGCGGGCCTGTTCGGCCGCGGCAAGGTCGCCCGCGATCTGGCCTTCACGCGCGTCCACGGTCGCCATGACCTTCGGGACCATCATCTTGCCGATCCCGAAATACAGGATGCCGAAGGTGATGAGCAGCCAGAAGATCTGCGAAGCGTAGGTGGCGGCGATCTGCGAAATCTGAGGCATCGAAACCCTTTAGCGCGACCTCGAACGATCCGCCGGACGCCATCAGCGCCCGGCGAACGCATCTGATGTTAGGCGACGAACAGCAGGATGATCATCGTCACGAAGGCGAGCAGGCCGAGCAGCTCGGCGCCCGCGAAACCGATGAACAGACGGCCCTGCTGGCTGTCCGCCGCACCCGGATTGCGCAGCGCGCCTTCGAGGAACTTGGCGAACACGTTGCCCACGCCCAGCGAGGCAAGGCCCATGCCGATCGCGGCCAGGCCGGCGCCGATCATCTTGGCGGCTTCTGCGTCCATGTCAAAACTCCCGTATCAAACAGTTGGGTTGAAACTAAAAACGAAACTCAGTGCAGGTTGACGGCGTCGTTCAGATACACGCTCGTCAGCAGCGCAAAGACATAGGCCTGGATCGCGGCGACCAGCAGCTCGAGCAGCGTGATGCCGATCATCAGCACGAAGCTGGGCAGCGACACCAGCAGGCCATAACCGACGCCCAGGTTCATGCCGGTGATCACGAAGGCGGCGAGCACCTTCAGCAGGATGTGCCCCGCGGTCATCGCGACGAACAGTCGCAGACCCAGCGAGAAGGGGCGCACCAGGAAGCTCATCAGCTCGACGACGAAGATCAGCGGGATCATCAGCGGCGGCGTGCCGTGCGGCACGAACAGGCTGAAGAAGTGGAAGCCGTGCTTGCCGAAGCCCACGATCAGCACGATCGAGAAGCTGATGATCGCCAGCACGCCGGTGACGGTCAGATGGCTGGTGACGGTGAACGGATGCCAGCCCGGCACGACGCCGACCGGCGACAGGCCCCACAGGTTGGCAAACAGGATGAACATGAACAGCGAGAAGACGTAGGGCACGAAGCGCTTGCCCGCCGGCCCGACGTTCGACGTCAGCATGTTCGACACGAAGCCAGTGAAGCCTTCGACCGCGGCCTGCCAGCGGCCGGGCACCAGCTCGCGCTTCATCCCGCCCAGCATGAACAGCCACAGGCTGACCAGCGTGACGACCATCCACAACGCGGAGTTGGTGAACGAGATGTCGTATCCCGCGACGACCCAATGCCGACCGAACAGGGGTTCGATCAGGAACTGGTGCATCGGATCGATTCTGCTGCCCGATTCTGCCGCCACGTGTGGCCTTTCGCTCCCTGATACGACAAACGCCCGGTTTACTCCGGGCGCTCGCCTGCAATCCGTAAGATCTGCCTGAACGCGACCGCGATTCCGAGGAACAGCATCACGATCAGCGCCCATGGGGTCGTGCCGAACCAGCGGTCGATACACCAGCCGATCAGGGCACTGCCGACAAGGCTTCCGATCAGGGCGGCGAGCACGCGATTGCCGAGCGAATATCCCGCATCGGCCGTCGGTGCCCCCTGCCCCGTCCGCAACGCTTCGGCGTGCCGGGCTTCCCTCAATCGCTCGTCGAGCGCGGAAAGCCGCGGATCCTCCGCGCTGGTGAAGTCTCGTCCGGTATCGTCATCCGCCACGCGCATCCCCTCGCCTGTATCGTTCAACCGGGGGAGAAAGCGCGCAGGGCGACCGATCCCGCCAAGGCGTGGTCCGTTTAGGTGGGGGTGCCGAGGGTGTCAACCGGTGAGTAACCCACAAGCAATTCCTCCCCCGCCAGGGGGAGGGGGACCGTTCGGCGTGAGCCGAATGGTGGAGGGGGAGGAGGGCGGCGCGCCTTATTATTGGGCTACCGCCCTGTCCGCCCCCTCCGTCACCGCTGCGCGGCGCCACCTCCCCCTGGCGGGGGAGGACTTCACGTGGTCACTTACACCGCCCGTCGAGTTCCGGCGTGCCGGTATTTTCCTTCCACTGGCCCGACGGCGTCTTGTACATCTCGCCCACCGGCACGCGCGCGACGAGGTTGCAGCCGGTGGTGAAGGCGAATTGCTCGACCGTCGAACCATTGGCCTGCGCGCTCTGCGTATAGGCCGCTTTGCGCTTGATGTTGATGTCGCGGACCAGCGCCTGGATCGCGGGGCCACCCTTCACCACGCCGAGATAGCCGTCGGGCTGTTCGCCGACTTCCTTCGCCTCGCGCGCCGCCGCATAGGCAGGGTCGCGCTGCGCGAACGCCGCGCCCGACAGGCCGGCCAGCGCCACCGCGGCGGCGCCTATCATCATCATGCTCTTGGTCATCAGAAAATCCCCGGTTGCTTGTCGATCAGCGCCTTCGCTTCGCCGTCCAGGCGGTACACCACCTGCTGCGTGACGCTGATGTTGAGGTTAATCTGGATCGGCTTTTCCGGCGCGGACACGTTGATGCAGCCGCCCAGCGTCGCCGCCATACCGATCCCGGCCATCCCCATCGCGATCCGCAATGTCGTGATTCGCTTCACCATCTTCAATCCTGTTTCGGTTGTGGCACGGGTGCGCTTGCGGAAGGCTGAATGGCCCCGTTCCGCCGCTCGCGTTCGAGCAATTGGGGCAGCAGGCGACTCGGGTCGTAGAAGCTTTGCGCGCTGTCGAGCAGGCCGCGGAACGGCGCCTTGATCGTGATGTTGAACACGAAGGGCAGCTTCTGCAGCCGGCGGACGATGAAGTTGCTCTTCGCGCCCTCGCCCTGCGTCACCCCGGCAAAGCGCACCGCGGTCACCATCTCGCCCGCCAGCGGGCCGTTCATCGAGATGGTGAGGTTGCGATAGCGCAGCGATTTGAGCGCCTGGAACGCGATATTGCCCCAGATGCCCAGATCCTTCTGCGTCAGGTCGCCGACATAGGCGATGCTGCCCCCGCCCGGCCGCACCGTCAGCCGCCCGCCCTCGATCCGCCCGCCGGTGTCGTCGAAGATCATCGGCAGCTCGCCGTCGAAGATGCCGGTCGCGTCGAGGTTCTTGAAGTCGAACTGCTGGAGGAACTGGTCCGCCGCCACCCCGTCGAGGCGGAAGGTCAGCCGCCTTTGGCCCGCCTGCGCGAAATCGAGCGTCGTCGGCAGCAACGTCATCTTGCCACCCGCGAACGGCCACACGCCGCTGTCGATCTGCACACGCTGTTCGGGCAGCAACTGGTAGACGATCGTGCCGTCGGTCACGGCGATGCCGGGGTTGATCGTCTTCACCGTCGCCACCTGCCCCGGCGCGCTCGCCAGGCTGAGCAGGTCGCTGAAATGGATCGTCGTGCTGAGTCCCGAAACGGGGCCGAATGCCGCGGCCAGCGCCGCATCCTTGGTCTCGAAAGTGCCGGTGGACGTGACGCCCTCGGGCGCCCAGCCGATATGCGCATCGCCGGTCACGGTCGCACGCACCTCTGCGACGACGCCGAAGGTCAGGCGGGTCAGCAGGTCGGGCTGGAAGTCCTTGGTGAAGACGATGCCCGGCACGGTGAGATCGGCGGTGCCCGTCCCCGCCGACAGACGATGGACGATGCGCACGTCGGCGACCTTTACGCTTTTGGTCGGCTCGTACAGCGTGCCCCCCGCCGTGATCGTGCCATCGGCAAGGCGCAGCGTCACCTCGCGCGCCGCGAGCGTCTTGAAGCGCGGATCGGCCGCGGCATCGTCGACCGTCATCGTGCCGGTCAGCGCCAGCACGCCGCCGCGCAGGTTCCAGTCGCCCGCCGCCGCGCCCAGCAGCAATGGCACGTTGCCGATCTGGCCCGATCCGCCGGCGAATTGCCCGGCAACCCCGCCGCCAGCGATCCGGCCGGTCAGCTGCCCCAGATCGATCCGCGTCACCCGCTCCGGACTGCCCAGCCGCGCCGCGACACCGCTCAGGGCGAAACCGTTATCCTCCAGCCGCAACTCGCTGCCGCTCGCCGCCAGCGTCAGCGGCGTGCCGCCCAGCCGCCCGGTCAGCCGCGTCGCGGGCAGTCGCACGCCGCCGCCGATCCGCCCGCGCTCCACCGTCACCACCGCCGCCGCACCACTGCGCGGACACACGCGCGTCCGCACCGGATCGAGCACCAGCCCCGCTACCGCGAGCCGCTGGATCGCGACGGCCACGCACCCCGGATCGACGCGCAGCCGCCCGCGCCCGTCCCAGTCGAGATCGAGCGGCGCCTGCAACCCGTCGATACGCCCGTCGCCGAGCGGCCCGCTCAGGTCGATCCGCGTCGTGATCCGTGTCACGCCGCCGCTGCCTGCGCTGAACGTCACGGGGGCCAGCGCCAGTCTTGCCCCACCCGCGGCATAGGGCGCGACGATCGCGCGTCCGCGGATCGGCGCCCCCGCGCGCGCCTGCGCCAGCTGCACGTCCGCCTGCGGCAGGCCCCCGCCCGCGATCTGCACCGCGGTATCGATATGCACGCGCGCCTGCGGCCAGCCGTACGCAATGCCGCTGCCGCCCCCCAGCCGCAGCCGCGCGCCGCTCGCCGCCGCCAGCGCCGCGCGCGTCACGCGCAACTGGCCGCTGCCACCCGCCTGCCGCACCGCCAGATCGGCGCTGCCGTTGATCGCCTGCCCCGCTTGGCGCAGCGCCCTACTCAGCTGACGCACCAGCGGCGCGACCGGCGATCCCGCCCCCGTCCGGGCGTCGAGCACCGCCAGCATCCGCGACGCGACCTGTCCCCCGGCCACCGTCACCGTTCCGGCAAACAGCTGTTCCGCCCCGATTCGGTAGCGCCCCCGCACCGCCAGTGTCCGCGCCGCACCACCCGGCGCACGCACCGCCGCGGCGGCAAGGTCCGCCTGCCCCTCGGTCGCCGTCGCATTGCCGTCGAACGTCGCCGATCCCTTTAGCCGCGCCGCACGGGCTCCCCCGCCGGCCACCGCCGCGCTCGCCAGCCGCGCCGAGCCGCGCCACGCATCGAACGCCGGTGACAATCGCGCGTCGACATCGGCCGCCACGCCCACGATCCGGCTTGCTCCGCACGCGCCGCGCGCCAGCCGCACCGGCCCGGCGACCGTCGGCGCGCCCTTGGTGACCGTCACGCGCAACGCCGCCTGCACGCCGCTCGCGACGCAATCGTTCAGCCGCAGCGTATCGCCGACCAGCGCGACATTCCCCGCAAAGCCGTCGTCCAGCCGCCCGCGCCCGCTGACCTTCAGCCCCAGCACCCCCGCCGGCGTCTCGACCCGCAGCCGCGCATCCTCGGCATCGACGAACAGCGCCGGCAGCGCGAAGGGCGTCGCCTGGCCCGACGGCGCCGGCAGCAGCCGGTCGATCGCCCCGAACGACAGCTTGCCGCCCACCCAGCGCGCGCGCAGGCGGACATGCCCGGCGCGCACGCCGACCACCTTGGCGCCGTCGAGCCCGATCCGCGTCTCCGCCTCCAGCCAGTCGGCGACGAGGTCGGGGTCGGCCGGATCGCCGAGCACCACATTCTTCAGCCGCTGCCGCCCCGTTCCGAACGTGCCGATCGTATAGCGCGCCGGCACGCCCAGCTTCGCCAGTTCGCGGTCGATGACGCGTGCCGCGATCGGCCGCCGCACGCTCCACAATGCGATCAGCGCCGCCAGCACCACCAGCGCCACGCCGAGCGCGATGCTGCGGCGCCGGCTGAACGCGCCGAAGCCCCGTCGCCGGCGGGGCGGCGTCTCGCGCGGCGGGTGGGCGGCATCGTCCATCACCGCGTACATAGGCTTGGGGAAAGCGCGGGCGCAATCGTTGCACCCGCTCCGGCCGCGTCATAGGATCGCAGGCCATGGCCCCCGCCCCGCCACCTGACGATGCCGCCGGTCACCGCAAGCGCCTGCGCGGACGGCTGCTCGCCGGGGGTGGCGACGCCTTGCTCGACCATGAGCTGATCGAATATCTGCTCACGCTCGCGCTGCCGCGTATCGATACCAAACCGATCGCCAAGGCCTTGTTACGCGAATTCGGCGGCATCGGCGGGCTGCTGACCGCCGACCCGGAGGCGCTCGCCCGTGTGCCCGGCGTCGGCGACAGCGCCGCGGCGGCGATCAAGATCGCGCACGCCATCGCCATCCGGCTGCTGAAGGCGGAGGTCGCCGAGCGCCCCGTGCTCGGCAACTGGCAGGCCCTGCTCGATTATCTGCGCGCCGACATGGCGCACCACGTCATCGAACGCTTCCGCGTCCTGCACCTCAACACCCGCAACATGCTGATCCGCGACGAGGTGATGAGCGAAGGATCGATCGACCAGGCCGCCGTCCACGTCCGCGAAGTGATCCGCCGCGCGATGGACCTGGGGTCGGCGGCAATCATCCTCGTCCACAATCACCCCTCGGGCGATCCCTCCCCCAGCCGTGCAGACGTGCAGATCACCCGCGCCATCGCCGACGCCGGCGCGCCGATGGGGATCGTCGTCCACGATCACATCATCATGGGGCTGAACGGCCACGTCAGCCTGAAGGCGCAGGGGCTGATCTAAGCCCCCTCGTCACCCCGGCGTGACCGTTACACTCCGTCACCCCGGTACACTCCCGTCACCCCGGCCCTGAGCCGGGGTCCCGCTTCTTTCGCCGCTGGGAATTGAAGCCTGATCCATCTCCATAGAACCGTCGCCCCAGCGAAGGCTGGGGCCTCCTGCGGCTCCTTTCACGCGCTATCGCCGGGAGATCCCAGCCTGCGCTGGGATGACGCCTCGGTCAAAAGCGATGGATCAAACCCTAGCGGGACCCCGGATCACGTCCGGGTGACGGAGTAAGTGGGATCGCCCCCATCAAAAATCCGGCGCCGGATCGGCCGGCCCCACCACCGTCGCGGGCACGTACATCCGCCCGCCGTTGGCGAAATTGAGCGTCAGGTTGAAGATCTTGCCCGGCTTCGCCCGCGGGTTGATGTCGAACAGCATCACATGCTTGCCGCCCGGCGCGAACACCACCTTGGCCCCCGCCGGCACCGCCACGCTCGCCAGCGGCTTCATCCCCGCCATGCCGCCCGCGCCGCTCATGCTCTCATGCATCTCGGCCCGCACCGCGACATCGGCGCTGACGTCGATCAGCGTCGCATCGCTCCGCCCGCCATGCAGCGTGAAATAGGCCGCCCCCGGTCGCCCCGCCGCAGCGGGCAGGCGGATCCAGGCATCGTCCGCGGTCACGCGATCGGGACCGCTACAGCCCGCCAGACCCGCCGCCATCGCGCCTGCCAGCGCCATTGCCTTGACCGCCGTACCCAGCCGCATGCCTGTTCCCTTCCCGAAACGGGATCGTTTCGCGCGTAGTTCCTATGGCCCGCCCCGTCTTGCGGCAAGCGCAACCCCACCTATATCGCGCCCATCAACGGGCACCTTTCGTCGCCGTAACGGGGCAAAAGGTTCCCTTCTCGTTTGTATTTTTTTGTTCGTGAGGGGCTCAGCAAGCACACATGGCTAAAGTAATCGGCATCGATCTCGGCACCACCAACAGCTGCGTCGCAGTGATGGAAGGCGGCAAGCCCAAGGTGATCGAGAATGCGGAAGGCGCGCGTACCACGCCGTCGATCGTCGCCTTCGCCAAGGACGGCGAGCGTCTGGTCGGCCAGCCGGCCAAGCGCCAGGCGGTCACCAACGGCGACAACACGATCTTCGCTGTGAAGCGCCTGATCGGCCGTCGCTTCGACGATCCGATCACCAAGAAGGACACCGAGCTGGTTCCCTACAAGATCGCGCGCGGCCCGAACGGCGACGCGTGGGTCTCGGCGGGCGGCAAGGATTACAGCCCGTCGCAGATTTCGGCCTTCACGCTGCAGAAGATGAAGGAAACCGCCGAATCGTATCTCGGCGAGACGGTGACGCAGGCGGTCATCACGGTGCCCGCCTACTTCAACGACGCGCAGCGCCAGGCGACCAAGGATGCCGGCCAGATCGCAGGGTTGGAAGTGCTGCGCATCATCAACGAGCCGACCGCGGCTGCTCTGGCCTATGGCCTCGAGAAGCAGGACGGCAAGACGATCGCGGTCTACGACCTCGGCGGCGGCACGTTCGACGTCTCGATCCTCGAGATCGGTGACGGCGTGTTCGAGGTGAAGGCGACCAACGGCGACACCTTCCTGGGCGGCGAAGACTTCGACAACAAGCTGGTCGATTACCTCGCCGAGGGCTTCAAGAAGGATGAGGGCATCGACCTCACCAAGGACAAGCTCGCGCTGCAGCGCCTGAAGGAAGCCGCGGAAAAGGCGAAGATCGAGCTGAGCTCGGCCGCGTCGACCGAGGTCAACCTGCCCTTCATCACCGCCGACCAGAACGGCCCGAAGCACCTCGTCAAGACGATCAGCCGCGCCGATCTGGAGCGTCTGGTCGACGACCTGATCAAGCGCACGATCGAGCCGATGAAGAAGGCGCTCGCCGATGCCGGCGTCAGCACCGGCGACATCAGCGAAGTCGTCCTCGTCGGCGGCATGACCCGCATGCCGAAGGTCCGCGAGGCGGTGAAGCAGTTCTTCGGCAAGGAGCCGCACACGGGCGTCAACCCGGATGAGGTCGTCGCGATGGGCGCCGCCATCCAGGCGGGCGTGCTGCAGGGCGACGTCAAGGACGTGCTGCTGCTCGACGTGACGCCGCTGTCGCTGGGCATCGAGACGCTGGGTGGCGTGTTCACCCGCATGATCGATCGCAACACGACGATCCCGACGAAGAAGTCGCAGACCTACTCGACCGCCGACGACAACCAGGGCGCGGTGACGATCCGCGTGTTCCAGGGCGAGCGCGAGATGGCGGCGGACAACAAGCTGCTCGGCCAGTTCGACCTGGTCGGCATTCCGCCGGCGCCGCGCGGCGTGCCGCAGATCGAGGTCACGTTCGACATCGACGCCAACGGCATCGTCAACGTCTCCGCCAAGGACAAGGGCACGGGCAAGGAACAGCAAATCCGCATCCAGGCTTCGGGTGGTCTCAGCGACGCCGATATCGACCAGATGGTCAAGGATGCCGAGCGCTTTGCCGAAGAGGACAAGAAGCGTCGTGCCGGCGCCGAGGCGAAGAACAACGCGGAATCGCTGATCCACACCACCGAGCGTCAGCTCGCGGACAATGGCGACAAGGTCGACGAGTCGTTGAAGTCGGAAATCCAGTCGGCGATCGACGCGGCCAAGGCGGCGGTCGAAGGCGGCGATGCCGACCAGATGAACGAAAAGGCGCAGGCGCTCGCGCAGGTTGCCATGAAGCTCGGCCAGGCGATCTACGAAAAGTCGCAGGCGGCAGAGGCTTCGCCGCAGGGCGACGCCGGTGCCGAAGCGCCCAAGGACGACGTGGTCGACGCCGAATTCTCGGAAGTCGACGACCACAAGGCGTAAAAGCCACCCTGTCCCCCTGCCCGCACAACACATGCTTCGGCGTGACTTTTGTGACTTTCCGGCAGGGGGACAACGGGGTGGAATGTGGGGTGATATGACGGCAGCCTACCCCCAACCCGTTCGCCCTGAGCCTGTCGAAGGGCGTGTGCCCCAAGCGAGGCGCTCGCGGAGAGCCGCGCTTCGACAGGCTCAACGTGAACGGAATACTAGTATGGCCGTCCGATCGTCTCGCGCTAGAGGACGGGCATGAGCACCACAGTCGACTATTACGAGCTGCTCGAATGCGAGCGGAATGCCGACGGCGCGACGATCAAATCGTCGTACCGCAAGCTCGCGATGAAATACCATCCGGACAAGAACGCCGGGTGCAAGGATAGCGAAGCGCGCTTCAAGGCGATCAGCGAGGCCTATGACGTCCTGAAGGACCCGCAGAAGCGCGCCGCCTATGATCGCTTCGGCCATGCCGCCTTCCAGAACGGCGGCGGTGGCGGCGGCGGTGCGCAGGATTTCGGCGGCTTCTCCGACATCTTCGAATCCGTCTTCGGCGAATTCATGAACGGCGGCCGCGGTGGCGGGCGTCAGCAGCAGCGTCGCGGTGCCGACCTGCGCTACGACATGGAAGTGACCCTCGAAGAGGCATACCATGGCAAGGCGACCGAGATCACCGTCGACGTCTCGGCGCAATGCGACACCTGCCACGGCTCGGGCGCCAAGCCCGGCACGCACGCCTCCACCTGCCGCCACTGCAACGGCCATGGCAAGGTGCGCGCGCAGCAGGGCTTCTTCGTCGTCGAACGCGCCTGCCCGGTCTGCCAGGGTTCGGGCGAGATCATCGCCGATCCCTGCCCCGATTGCCGTGGTGACGGCCGGATCGAAAAGACCAAGACGCTCAGCGTCAACGTCCCCCCCGGCGTCGACGAAGGCACGCGTATCCGCCTGAGCGGCGAAGGCGAGGCCGGTCCGCGCGGCGCGCCTCCGGGCGACCTCTACATCTTCCTCCATGTCGCGCGGCATCCGATCTTCGAACGCGAAGGCACGACGCTGTTCGCGCGCGCGCCGATCAGCTTCACCACCGCGGCACTGGGCGGCACCTTGTCGATCCCCGGCCTCGACGGCACCCGCCACGACATCAAGATCCCCGCCGGCATCCAGTCGGGCAAGCAACTGCGTCAGCGCGGCGCCGGCATGCCCGTGCTGCAGGGCCGCGGCCAAGGCGATCTCGTCATCCAGATCGAGGTCGAAACCCCGACCAAGCTCTCGACCCGCCAGCGCGAACTGCTCGAACTGTTCCGCGAAACCGAAACCGGCGACGAATGCCCCGAAAGCCAGGGCTTCTTCGCCAAGCTAAAGAGCGTGTTCGCGGGGGAATAAGCCGGGACGGGCGGCGGCGGGGCGCAGGCTCCGTCCGCCCGCCCCGCCGATCGGCTTCCCCCATCCCGTCACCCCGGACTTGATCCGGGGTCCCGCTTTCGCCGCCAAAGAAGAAGCGGGATCCCGGCTCAAGGCCGGGATGACGGAACGAAGCAATGGACGCACTCAGCCCCCGCCAGCCACAACGACCCCACACCACTTTCCAATCCGGAAAATTACCACTTGCCGAATCGGAAAGTCTTCGCCACTCTCTTTCCAACTTGGAAAGGGAACGTCATGGACCATAACAGCGCGAACGCCGCAGAGGCGCTGGCCTTCATCGAACAGTCGCGCCTGCGCCTCGCCGCCGCGTCGGGCGTGCCGCCGATCCGCCATGCCGCCTTTGCCGCGATGATCGGCACCCTGGTTGCCAGCCCGATGGCACCCGGCATCTCGCGGTTCGTGGTGTTGATCGGCATCTTCGTCGCGCTGATCGCGATCATCCGCTGGGACCGGCGCCGCATGGGCATGTTCATCAACGGCTATCGCGCCGGCAAGACGCGCTGGATCACCTTCGCGATGCTCGGTGTCATCTTGCCGCTGCACATGCTCGGCTTTTGGTTGATGATCGACCACGGCATCCGCTGGGCGCCGCTCGCCCTCGCGCTCGTCGCGTCCGCCATCGCCTATGGCGGCAGCGTCTGGTGGTGCCGCGTCTTCCGCCGCGAACTGCTCGGCAGCCTAGCATGAGCGGCTTCGATCCGGTCATCCACCCGCCCGCCCGTCTTCAGATCATGGCGGTGCTGACGGAGGTGCAGGACGCCGAATTCGCCCTGCTGCGCACCACGACACAGGTCAGCGATTCGGTGCTGTCGAAACATCTGTCGGCGCTGGTCGACGCGGGCTACGTCAGCTTGCGCAAGGCGAGTAGCGACGGCCGCTCGCGCACCTGGGCCGCGGCCACGCGCGCCGGACGCAAGGCCTTTGCCGCGCATGTCACCGCGCTCACCACGCTCGCCCGCCTGACCGAACGCCTCGCCGCCGAGTAGCCTCTTGCGCGCCGCCGCCTGATCGCCACAATACACCTTGAACGAGCCGGGGAGTGGGCATGCGCGGACAGGTGTTGGGTGTGGATACGCGGAGCGGCGAGGGGCTGGTCGCGGGCGATGACGGCAAGCGCTATCGCTTCACCCCGGAGGACTGGGCGCAGCGCGGCGAGCCCAAGATCGGCGTGAAGGTCGATTTCGAAGCGGAGGGCGACCGCGCGCTCAGCGTTTTCCCGATGCCCGCCGAAGCGGGCACCCGCCACGTCCTGGCACCCCCGCCGCCCCGCGCACCGGTGAACGATCGCAACAAATATGTCGCCGCGATCCTCGCCTTCCTGCTGGGCACGCTCGGCATCCACCGCTTCTACACGGGGCGGACCGGATCGGGGATCGTGATGCTGGTCCTCAGCATCACCGTCATCGGCCTGTTCGTCACCGTGCCCTGGGCGTTCGTCGACATGATCCGCTATTTGATCATGTCCGACGACGAATTCGCCGCGCGTTACGAACGCAAGCGCTAGCGAAACAGCGCGCCGATCGCCTGGATCACCGTCGCGCCGCCGATCGGCGCGATCAACAGCAGCAGCACGTTGACGCCGATGATCGCCGCCAGCGCATTCTGCTGGCGCGGCGTCAGCTGCGGCCGCGGGTCACGGGGCTTGGGTCGTCACGGCGGCGGCGGTGGCGGTGGCTCGCGAAAGTCGACGAACATGGCGGATGGGACGCTCGGGATGCGCCGTCGGTTCCGCCCCGTCGCCCTAGCCGCCCCCTCTACGCCGTCAGGCGGAAAGCGGGCGGGCGGGCCGATGGGTCAAAGGGCGGAAATGATCACCCCGACCACCAGCGCCTGGGCCGCGATCGCCAGCACCGAGCTGGCCGCGGTTTCGAACATGCGCATGGAAGGTCTCCGCGCCGGCGGAATGGCCGGCCCCCGCGATATGTAGATCGTTACACGAATGCGCAATATTGTTGCTTGCAACGACGCATGCGTTTCACGCAACTGCAACAATCCTACAGCGCCGCGCCGCTCGTGGTCGAGAAAGCCGCGCTTTTCGCCGGTGCAGCACGCACCACCTTGCCAAGGTCGACGCCAGCGGCTGAAATCGGCCTTTCCCTTGTCGGAGGTGTCGATGTCCCGCCCGCTCATGCTCGCCCTTGCGCTCGCCGCTACCCTGCCGGCGGTCGCCGATGCCCGCGTCGCCGCGCCGCGCGTCGCCATCGCGACGCTCAATCAGCTGCCGCAGCCGCTGCCCCTGCCCTATGACGGCGCCGCCGACGCCAAGGCGCAGGTCGCCGCCGCCAAGGCGCGCGCGCTGAAGGGCCACAAGAAGCTGCTGATCGACATGGGCGGCAATTGGTGCCTCGACTGCCGCCTGCTCGCCGGCGTCATGGAGCTGCCCGCGATGCGCGGCTTCATGGCGAAACATTATGAAGTCGTGACGGTGGATATCGGCCGCTTCGACAAGAACCTCGACATCCCCGCGAGCTACGGGATCAAGGGGCGGCTTGCCGGCGTGCCCGCGCTGCTGATCGTCGACCCGAAGACCAACCGCGTCGTCAACGCCGGCCGCGAAACCGCACTCGCCGACGCCCGCTCGCTCTCCCCGCAGGGCCTCGCCGACTGGCTCGCGCAATGGGCGTAAGGCGCTAACTACACGTCGCCCCAGCGCAGGCTGGGGCCTCCCGCGGCTCCTGCCCAAGCCTGACCGCGAGAGATCCCAGCCTTCGCTGGGATGACGTTCGACAAGTCCTCCCCCTGGCGGGGGAGGACTTGGGATCAGCCAAACACCCGCGCGAAAATCGTGTCGACGTGCTTCAGGTGATAGCCCAGATCGAACTTGTCCTCGATCTCCGCCGGCGACAGCGCCGCGGTCACCTCGGCATCGCCCTTCAGCAGCTCGAGCAGCGACAGCTGCCCGTCCGATTCCCACACCTTCATCGCGTTGCGCTGCACCAGACGGTACGCGTCCTCGCGGCTCACCCCCGCCTGCGTCAGCGCGAGCAGCACGCGCTGCGAATGGACCAGCCCGCCCATCTTGTTGAGGTTCTTGTCCATCCGCTCGGGATAGACGAGCAGCTTCTCGATCACCCCGGTCAGCCGCGCCAGCGCGAAATCGAGCGTGATCGTCGCGTCCGGCCCGATGTAGCGCTCGACCGACGAGTGGCTGATATCGCGCTCATGCCACAGCGCGACATTCTCCAGCGCCGGCGTCACATAGCCGCGCACCATGCGGGCGAGGCCGGTGAGGTTCTCGGTCAGCACCGGGTTGCGCTTGTGCGGCATCGCCGACGAACCCTTCTGGCCGGGCGAGAAATACTCCTCCGCCTCCAGCACCTCGGTACGCTGCAGATGGCGCACCTCGGTCGCCAGCCGCTCGATCGAGCTGGCGATGACGCCCAGCGTGGCGAAGAACATCGCATGGCGATCGCGCGGGATGACCTGGGTCGAGACGGGCTCGACCGACAGCCCCAGCTTGGCGGCGACATGCTCTTCGACCGACGGATCGATGTTGGCAAAGGTACCGACCGCACCCGAAATCGCACAGGTCGCGATATCGGCGCGCGCCGCGATCAGCCGCGTGCGGCAGCGGTCGAACTCGGCATAGGCCTGCGCCAGCTTCAGCCCGAACGTCACCGGCTCGGCATGGATGCCGTGGCTGCGGCCAATCGTCGGCGTCATCTTATGCTCGATCGCGCGCGTCTTCAGCACGGCGAGCAGCTTGTCGAGATCGGCGATCAGGATGTCCGCCGCCTGCGCCAGCTGCACCGCCAGCGCGGTGTCGAGCACGTCGGACGAGGTCATGCCCTGGTGCATGAAGCGCGCTTGGTCGCCGACATTGTCCGCAACCCAGGTCAGGAAGGCGATGACGTCGTGCTTGGTCACCGCCTCGATCGCGTCGATCGCGGCGACGTCGATCGCGGGGTTGGTGTTCCACCACGCCCACAGCGCCGCGGCGGCATCCTTGGGCACCACGCCCAGCTCGGCGAGCGCGTCGGTGGCGTGCGCCTCGATCTCGAACCAGATGCGGAACCGGTTCTCGGGCGTCCAGATCGCGGTCATTTCGGGGCGGGAATAGCGGGGGACCATGGTGTTCCTTCGTCCTGACGGCTGCACGGTTCGTCGTGGCCGCATCGGCCGCGACTCGCGGATTTCCGCGGGTTCCTAGCAGCGGGGGTCGCAAGCCGTAAACCCGTCAGGCTTGCATCCAGATCATAATTCCCCATTTTAAGACGACGCGGCACACGGTGAAGTGATGTGCGCCGCAGAGATTGAATAACGATGGGAGACCAGCAATGCTGAAATATGCTCTTCTCGCCGGAGTGATGACGGTTGCTACGCCGGCACTGGCGCAGCAGACGACCAATACTGCGCCGACCCAAACCACGACGCAGACCGCGCCGCAAACTCAGGCCCCCGCCGGATCGCCAGTGACCGACGCGCAGCCTGCGGCCGCCACGCCGATGGATTCGGCGACCGCGGCAGCGACGCCCGCTGATGCGACGCAGACCGCGGCGCAGCCGGCGACCGGCGCGGACCAGGTGGCGAGCGTAGTCGAAACCGAATTCCCGACCTATGACGCGAACAAGGACGGCAAGCTCGAAAAGGCCGAGTTCGCCAGCTGGATGGTCAAGCTGAAGCAGGCGAGCGACCCCAAGGCGACCGCCACCGATGCCAAGACCAAGTCCTGGGTCGCCTCGGCCTTCGCCCAGGCGGACAAGGACAAGAGCAAGTCGGTGTCCAAGCCAGAACTGATCGGCTTCCTGAGCCAGGGTCAGTCCTGATCCTGACCGATGGATGAGAGGGGCCGCCGGAGCGATCCGGCGGCCCTTTTCGCGTGCCCTCCGTCGCGGACGAGGGCGCCCCATTCCCACTCCGTCATTCCCGCGAAGGCGGAATCCAGACACGCTACCGTCGCCCCTCCAGCCGCAAGGTCAGAGGTTATGGATTCCCGCCTTCGCGGGAATGACGAAGGGGTAAGTCTGGTGCACGAACGGGCACGGACTGAAACTGCCACAACGACCGCCCAACCACCCCGTCACCCCGGACTCGTTCCGGGGTCCACCGGGCCGCTAGGGATCGGCAGGAAGCTCCAGTGCCGCCCCTCGCCGCAAAGTGGACCCCGGAACGAGTCCGCGGTGACGGACGGACGGTAGGGACCCACGCCCGTCCCCACCACTGGCACACCCCCACCCCGCCTCCTATCTCCCCGGCAATGCCGCACCCCACCCGCCCGCTCACCGACGGCGAACGCGCCCTCGCCGCGTCGGTCTTCCACGACACGATCGACTACAGCCAAGTGACGCTCTCGCGCAGCAAATGGGCCTTCTTCCAGCCGCGCGACACGGTGATGGCGCCACGCGGCTGCATCCATTTCCACCCCAAGGGTCAGGGCTGGCGCGACGACTTCGCCGCCGCCGCACTGACCGACCAGGGGCTCTTCATCCACGAGATGGTGCATATCTGGCAGCATCAGCGCGGCATCTGCCTGCCGCTCGCCCGCCACCCCTTCTGCCGCTACGATTACGCGCTCAAGCCCGGCCAGCCGCTCCACCGCTACGGCATCGAACAGCAGGGCGAGATCGTCCGCCACGCCTTCCTGCTCCGCCACGGCACCCGCATCCCCGGCGCGCCGAGCCTCGCCCAATACGAAACGCTGCTGCCGTTCGGCTAAAGCGCAGCCTACCCTCCGTCACCCCGGCCGAAGAGCCGGGGTCCCGCTTCTCCTGCGCCGCCCGACCAAGCGGGACCCCGGGTCAAGCCCGGGGTGACGATCACAAGGCGCCTAGGTCGATGGCCCCGTGCCGATCGAGCCACGCCGGCGCCTCCGGCATTGGATATTTCAGCCCCGTCGCGCAGTTGAACAGCACGACGCGCTCGTCCTCATCCACCTCGCCATCGCGCAGCGCCTGCCGATACGCCGCCAGCGTCGCGCCGCCCTCGGGGCACAGCAGCAGGCCGTCCTTTCGCGCCGCCTCGTCCACTGCCGCCAGGATCGCGGGGTCGCCGACGCCCACCGCCTTGCCGCCGCTCTCGCGCACCGCGCGCAGGATCAGGAAGTCGCCGACCGCGCGCGGCACGCGGATGCCCGCGGCGACGGTGCGCGCATCCTCCCAGCGCTCGGCATGCTCCTCGCCCGCCTCGAACGCCCGCACGATCGGCGCGCAGCCGCTCGCCTGCACCGCATACATGCGCGGCCGCTTGGACCCGATCCAGCCGAGCCGCTCCAGCTCGTCGAACGCCTTCCACATGCCGATCAGACCCGTGCCGCCGCCGGTGGGATAGAAGATCGCATCGGGCAAGTCCCAGCCCAGCTGCGCGGCCAGCTCCAGCCCCATCGTCTTCTTGCCCTCGATGCGATAGGGCTCCTTCAGCGTCGAGAAATCGAACCAGCGCCCTTCGGCGGCGCCCTTCCCCACGATCGCGCCGCAATCGTCGATCAGCCCGTTGACGCGATAGACGCGCGCGCCCTGCATCGCGATCTCGCGGACGTTCACCTCGGGCGTATCCTCGGGGCAGAAGACGATCGTCTCGATCCCCACCCGGCTGGCATAGGCCGCCAGCGCCGCGCCGGCATTGCCGTTGGTCGGCATCGCGATGCGCGTGACGCCCAATTCCTTCGCCATCGCGACCGCCATCACCAGCCCGCGCGCCTTGAAGCTGCCCGTCGGCAACCGCCCCTCATCCTTGACGAGCACGTTGCCATCGCCGCCGCTCTTCAGCAGCGGGATCAGCGGCGTCTCGATCTCGCCCAGGCTGACGATGTTCTCCGTACGCCGGACGGGCAACAGCTCGCGCCACCGCCACAGGTCGGTCGGCCGCGCCGTCAGCGCGTCCTTCGCCAACGCACCGCGCACGCCCTCCAGATCGTACCGCACCAGCAAGGGCCGCCCGGCGCGCGACAGGCCATGCAGCTGGTCCGCGTCATAGCGTTCGCCAGTCAGCGAGCATTCGAGGTGGGTGACGAAGGTCGGGCGATCGGCGGTGAGATTCGGATTCATGGCAACTCCAATTCCTCCCCGGCACGGGGAGGGGGACCGTTCGCGAAGCGAAGGGTGGAGGGGGCCGTCCGCGAACGCTCCGCTTGCCGAAGCCCCCCTCCGTCAGCCCTGCGGGCTGCCACCTCCCCGTTCCGGGGAGGACTTAGATCAATCCGGCTTCCGCGCCACGCCAACCAGCGCCGGGCGCAGCAGGCGGTCCTTGATCATGTAGCCCGCCTGCATTTCCTGCACGATCGTGCCCGGCGCGGCGTCGCTCGGCACTTCCATCATCGCCTGATGCTTGTTGGGATCGAGCGTCGCGCCCATCGCCTCGACCTTCACGATGCCGTTGCGCGCAAACACGCTGTCGAGTTCGCGCCCCGTCGCTTCCAGCCCGGTGACGAGGCCCTTCAGCTTCTCGTCCGCGCGCAGCTCGGCCGGTATCGCCGACAGCCCGCGTGCCAGATTGTCCGCCACGGACAGGATGTCGCGCGCGAACGACGTGGTCGAATAGGCGCGCGCATCGGCGATTTCCTTCTCGGCGCGACGGCGCACGTTCTGGATTTCGGCCTGCGCGTACAGCACCTGCTGCTTCGCATCGGCCAGCTGGTTCTCCAGCTCGGCCACGCGATCATGTTCCGCCACTTCGGGCGCCGCCGCCGCCGTATCCTGGCGCAGCGCCTCGGCGTCGGTCTTGGTCTCTTCGGTCATTTACGATCCCTGTTTGTCGTCGTCAGCCCATCAAACGGGCAAGCGTTGCCGCCGTGAAATCCACCATGGGCACGACGCGCGCATAGTTCAACCGCGTGGGGCCGATCACGCCGACCACGCCGACCACCCGCCCGCCGGGTCCGCGGAACGGCCGCGCGATGACGGAACTGCCGGACAGCGCGAACAATTTGTTTTCCGCGCCGATGAAAATGCGGGTCGCGTCGCCCGCCCGCGCGCTGTCGAGCAGCTGCGCGATCTCCTGCTTGCCCTCCAGATCGTCGAGCAGGTCGCGCAGGCGTTCCAGGTCGGCCGCAGCGGCGGCATCGATCAACCGCCCCTGCCCGCGCACGATCAGCACCGGGCGGCGCGCATCGTCCTCGCTCCACACCACCAGCCCCGCCTCGACCAGCGCGCGCGCCGCACCGTCCAGCGCATGGCGATCCTCGGCCAGCTGCCGCTCGATCCGCGCCCGCGCCTCGCCCAGCGTCAGGCCGGCGAGCGTCGCGGTCATGTAATTGCCCGCCTCGATCAGCGCCGACGGCGTCATCCCCGCGGGCAGCGCGATGACTCGGTTCTCGACGCTGCCGTCCTCGCTGACCAGCACCGCCATCGCCTGGGTCGCCGACAGGCCGATGAAGCCGATCGAGCGCAACGGCACCTCGCGCTTGGGCACCATCACCAGGCCGGCACAGGCCGACAGGCCGGACAGCGCCGCGGTGGTCGCCGCCAGCGCCTCCTCGACCGGGCCGTGATGCCCCGCACGCGCCTCGATCGCCGCGCGCTCCTCGGCGCTCGGTTCCAGCGCCTGCATCATCCCGTCGACAAACAGCCGCAGGCCGCGCTCGGTCGGGATGCGCCCCGCGCTGGTATGCGGGCTGGCGAGCAGGCCCAGCTCCTCCAGCTCCTGCATCACGCCGCGAATGGACGCGGGCGACAGGTTGAGCCCGGAGGCCGCGGCGATCGTCTTCGACCCCACCGGCATGCCGCTCTCGACATAACCATCGACGACGGCACGAAAGATATCGCGCGCGCGATCGGTCAGTTCGGTGACGGGCGGGGCCATAAGCGCAATCTAGGGCCGTTTGCGGGGCGGGCAACCGCTGCTCTTCGTCCCCTCCTCGTCATTCCCGCGAAGGCGGGAATCCATAACCTCTGCCCTCACAGCTGAAGACGCAGCGGTAGCGCGTCTGGATTCCCGCCTTCGCGGGAATGACGAGGCGTATGAGGCAGGTACACCAACACCGCTGGCATCCCCCCGCCGTCCGGTCTATCGCCACCCCAAATCCCAAGGAGACCCAAATGCGCCCCAGCGGCCGCGCGCCAGACCAGATGCGCGAGATCACGATCACCCCGAACTTCACCCGCCACGCCGAAGGATCGGTGCTGGTCGCGTTCGGCGACACCAAGGTGCTCGTCACCGCCAGTATCGAAGAGCGCGTGCCGCCGTTCCTGCGCGGCAAGGGCGAAGGCTGGGTGACGGCCGAATACGGCATGCTGCCCCGCGCCACCCACACCCGCGGCAGCCGCGAAGCCGCCAAGGGCAAGCAGTCGGGCCGCACGCAGGAAATCCAGCGCCTGATCGGCCGGTCGCTGCGGTCCGTGGTCGACATGAAGCTGCTCGGCGAACGCCAGATCACGCTCGATTGCGACGTCCTTCAGGCCGACGGCGGCACCCGCACCGCGGCGATCTCGGGCGCCTGGGTCGCGCTGCGCCTCGCGGTCAACACTTTGCTCGCCAGTGGCAAGCTCACCGTCGACCCGATTCTGCAAAAGGTCGCTGCGGTCAGCTGCGGCATCCATCAGGGCACGCCGGTGCTCGACCTCGACTATCTCGAGGATTCGGCGGCGGATGCGGACGGCAATTTCGTCCTGCTCGAAAACGGCAATATCGCCGAGGCACAGGCGACCGCCGAACACGCCACCTATGACGAGGAGGCCTTGCTCCGCCTGCTCCGCCTCGCCCGCATCGGCTGCGCCGAGATCTTCGCCGCCCAAGAGCAGGCAACGCAGCGGGCGGTCAAATGAGCGGCGAGGGCGACATCCCGCAGGCGATCCGCAAGCTGCGCCCCGGCCAGCTCGTCATCGCCAGCCACAATCCCGGCAAGGTGCGCGAGATTGCCGAGCTGCTCGGCCCCTATGGCGTCGAGCCGATCTCGGCGGGCGAACTCGACCTGCCCGAACCCGAAGAGACGGGCACCACCTTCGTCGCCAATGCCGAGCTAAAGGCGCGGATCGCCGCCGACCTCAGCGGCCTGCCCGCACTCGCCGACGACAGCGGCCTGTGCGTCGATGCGCTGGGCGGCGATCCCGGCATCTTCTCGGCGCGCTGGGCCGGGGAGTCGAAGGATTTCGACCTCGCGATGCGGCTGGTCGAGGACCGCCTGAACGAAGAGCCCGACATGGCGCGCTCGGCGCATTTCGTGTGCGCTCTCGCGCTTGCCTGGCCCGACGGCCATGTCGAATGGTTCGAAGGCCGCGTCGACGGCACGCTCGTCTGGCCGCCGCGCGGGGGCAATGGCTTCGGCTATGACGCGATGTTCCTGCCCGACAACGGCACCGAGACGTTCGGCGAAATGGACGCCGCCGCCAAGCACGCGATCAGCCACCGCGCCGACGCCTTCCGACAGCTCGTCGCCGCGGTGTTCTGAGGCACGGGTGGGCATGCTGGGACACGAGACCCCGCCCCACCCCCTCCGTCACCCCGGACTTAGGTTCCCATCAAAGTATTACTTTGTTGGGGTCCCTGGTCCGGGGTCCACCGGGCCGCAGGGGAGTGGCCGGAGCCTCCAGCCTCCCCCTCGCCGCGGCGTGAATCCCGGGCCAAGTCCGGGGTGACGAAGCGGAGCCGGCAAGGGCACCCCACCCCATGACCCCCGACACCGCCCCCGACCCCGCTCTCGTTCGCGGCTGGCTCGCCGCCCGCTCCCTCGCCCGCGGCCTGCCCGCGCCCGTCGCGGACCACGGCGGCTGGCGCGTCGACACCGGCATCGACGCCGAACGCCAGCGCTACGTCTTCGCCGAAGCCGGCCCCGGCCTCGCCCATCTCGCCGCGACGATCACCGAACCCGCCATCTTCCTGAAGCTCTGCGCCGACGCCGCCACCTTGCGCGCACTGCTGCCCGAACGCTGGACGATCACCGACGCCAACCGCATGATGGTGACCGACGGTCCACCGCCGCCCCGCCGCCCGCTCCCGGCCGGCTATATCGCCACCACCACGCACACCGCCGGCGTCGCGCATGTCGCGATCACCGGCCCCGCCGGCGATCTCGCCGCGAGCGGCTATGCCGCCGAACTCGACGGCGTCTTCGTCTACGACCGCATCGTCACCGCCGAAGCCCACCGCCGCCGCGGTCTCGGCCACGCGCTGATGACGACGCTCGCCGCCACCCGCCGCTCACCGCGGTCGCAGCAAATCCTCAC
This sequence comes from Sphingomonas sp. S6, assembly GCF_043498045.1. Taxonomy (NCBI): domain Bacteria; kingdom Pseudomonadati; phylum Pseudomonadota; class Alphaproteobacteria; order Sphingomonadales; family Sphingomonadaceae; genus Sphingomonas; species Sphingomonas sp. S6. The sequence goes on along the minus strand of NZ_JBIEOE010000008.1, from coordinate 43,311 downwards.
CGCCACCGACATGGGCGCGGCGCTCTACACCAGCCTCGGCTGGCGCAAATATTGCGCCTACACCAGCGCTGCGATCGTGTGATTTCACGCGAAGACGCGAAGACGCAAAGAGCTCGGGCCTGACGCCCGGGCATCGCGCCGTCGCGATCCCCAAACCGTCGCCCCAGCGATGGCTGGGGCCTCAACCGGCTCTTGCGCCGCGCCATAACCACAAGATCCCAGCCTTCGCTGGGATGACGGATAGGCGACCCTCCAACCACGCGAACAGGCAGACCGGGAGCACCGCCCCACCCGAACCCTCTTCGCGTCTTCGCGTCTTCGCGCGAACACACCCCTCCGCAGCGAGCACCTAAAACGCCACCTGCCCGAACACATTTCCCGGCGGCGCATAGCGGCACACCAGATACTCGTCGCTCCGATTGCTTGCGATCGCGCAGCCGACCGCAGTCGATCCACGCCACACCATCTGCGTATAATGCCCCACGTCCTGCCATCGCCCCGTCCGGCTGAAGTTCGGCGTCGGCAGGTTCACGAAATCGCGCCTCTCCGCGATCCAATACCCCACCATCTCGTCGAACCGATACGCCCCCCGCGTGCCGGTCCACAGATTTTCGCCCTGCCGCCCCGGCCCCATCGGCTGCACGGCATGTTCGAACCGCCCGGTCCGCGCCATCTCCTCGGCATAGCCGCGCGCCGACGCCGCCAGCGTATCGCTCCACACCAACGGCGCCACGCCCACCTCGCCCCGCGCGCGATTGTGCGCGGCGAGCATTACCGATTTCAGCAGCACCGACCCGCGCGGCGCGGCGGATGCGCTCACCCGTGGCTCGATCACACGTTCGGGCCCCTCGGGCGCCTGCGCACAGGCCAGCAGCACAGGGGACATCAACAGCGGCAGCGCAAGCGCGCGGTAGCGTTTCGCGATCATCGCCGCCATATCGGCACCATCATGACCCCCGACAAGACGCCGGCAGCCCGGCCCCTGGCGCTCTACGTCCATTGGCCGTTCTGCGTTTCCAAATGCCCCTATTGCGACTTCAACAGCCATGTCCGCGATGTGGTGGACCAGCAGGCGTGGCGTGACGCGCTGCTCGCCGACCTATCGCATGAGGCCGCCGCGCTGCCCGGCCGGACGCTCGGATCGATCTTCTTCGGTGGCGGCACCCCCTCGCTGATGCCGCCTTCGACGGTCGCCGCGATCCTCGACGCCGCGCAGACGCACTGGACGCCCACCCCCGATATCGAGATCACGCTGGAGGCGAATCCCTCGTCGGTCGAGGCCGCGCGCTTCGCCGATCTCGCCGCCGCCGGCATCGACCGCGTCTCGCTCGGGCTGCAATCGCTCGACGACAGCGCGCTCGCCTTCCTCGGCCGCGCGCACAGCGTCGCCGAAAGCCTGCGTGCACTCGACACCGCGCAGGCGCATTTCGCCCGCGTCAGCATCGACCTGATCTATGCTTTGCCCGACCAGAGCCTCGGCGCGTGGGAGCGCGAACTCACCCGCGCGCTCGGCTTCGGCACCGAACATCTCTCGCTCTACCAACTGACGATCGAACCCGGCACCCGCTTCGCCACCGAGGCCGCGCAGGGCCGCCTGACGATCCCCGACGGCGATACCGCCGCCGATCTGTTCGAGATGACCCGCGCGATGACCGCCGCCGCCGGCCTGCCCGCCTACGAAACCTCGAACCACGCGCGTCTCGGCGCGGAGAGCCGCCACAACCTCACCTATTGGCGCTATGGCGATTATGCCGGCGTCGGCCCCGGCGCGCATGGCCGCCGCGACGGCCTCGCCACGCAGCGCCGCCGCAAGCCTGAAAACTGGCTGTCCGCGGTGGCACGCAACGGCCATGGCCTGGAGGTCGAGGACCCGCTCGCCCCCCACGATCGCGCCAGCGAAGCGCTCGTCATGGGCCTGCGCCTGCGCGAAGGCGTCGACCTTACCCATGTCGCGGCACTCGCGGGCGGCACCGCCCCGATCGACTGGCCCGCGGTCGAGCGCCTCTCGCGCCAAGGCATGATCGCCCACGAAGGCCACCGCCTCCGCGTCACCGAAGCCGGCGCGCTGCTGCTCGACTCCATCCTGCCGCTGGTCGTCGCCGACGCGCCCTAACCCCGGTCCTCCCCCCGCCAGGGGGAGGACTGGACTCACGCGAAGCCGCAAAGCCGCGAAGAGGGTACGCCCGCGGCGCAGCCGCCGCTCTTCATCACGGTCGCACCAAGCGGTGCCGAGTGAAAAGAGAAAGCCTGCGGCAGCAAACGCCACACCTTAGCGTCTTCGCGTCTTCGCGCGAAAACCCCTTACCGCCCAAACCCGGAAGGCGCCGGCGACACCGTCACCAGCCCGCCCGCCTGGATCTCCTGCACCTCCAGCGCCCGCTCCGCCACGCCATCGCGACCGAAGCGGAACGCGCCGTCGATGCCCGCAAAGCCGTCGCCATCGCGCAGCTTGCCCTCCGGGAACGCCCGACCCACCGGCCAGTCGCGCGCGATCCGCACCGTTAGCAGCACCGCGTCATAGCCCAGGCTCGACAGCCGGTACGGCCCGGCATTGTAGCGCGCGCGATACTTGGCCGCATATTGCCGGTACAGCGTGTTGGACACGCTCGCGAACCACGCCCCCGCCAGTGCCGGCTTCGCCGCCAGCCCGTTCTCCGAATTCCACAATTCGGTGCCCAGGATCCGCGTCGACGCCCCGCTGCCGCGCTTGATCAGCGGCGCCGCGACCGCCGCGGTCGTGCCCGCATCGGCGACCAGCACCGCATCATACGGCGCCTTGGCATTGAGCCGCGTCACCGCGCCCGTCACCCCGCCCGCGGTCCGGCCATAGGTCTGCAGCGACACCACCGATCCGCCCGCGCCCTCCACCGATCGCAGGAAAGCGGTCGACGCCCGCTCGCCGTACAGACCGTTGGGGATCAGGCCGGCAAAGCTCGAAACCCCGCGGCTGCGCGCATATTGCACGACGCGGTCGATCGACTGGCCGGGCACATAGCCCATCAGATACACGCCATTGCCCGCCACCGACACGTCGTTGGAAAAGCTCAGCACGGGCACGCCCGCCGCCTTGGCGATCGGCGCGACGGCGCGCACGTCGTCGGCCAGCAGCGGCCCCAGAATCAGCTGCGCGCCCTCGGCGATGGCGCGCTGTGCCGCGGCGCCCGCGCCGGTCGCGGTATCGTAATTGGTGATCCGCACCTTGTCGGTGCCGGTGTCGAGCACCGCCAGCATCGTCGCATTGGCGATCGATCGGCCGACGCCCGAATTGGCGCCAGACAGCGGCACCAGCAGCGCGACGCGGTTGCGCTGCGTGTCGCGCGGCAGCCCCGCCTCCACCGGCGCGTCGGGTCGCTGCGCCTGCGGCCGGCCCGGCCGCGTCGGCGCCTCCACCGGTCCGCGCGGCACCACGGTGGAACAGGCCGCAAGCAGCCCCGCCCCCAGGATCGCCAGCCAGCGCTTGATGCCGCCGCCCTTCGCAGGCTGTCCAACCGCGCTCGCCTCTGTCATGACGTTCCCCGTGACCATCGTCGAAAATCCCCTACAGCCCGGTCTTTATATCGTTGCGACCCCGATCGGCAATCTTGCTGACCTATCGCCCCGCGCCGCCGACATCCTGTCGCGCGCCGACGTCGTAGCGGTCGAGGACAGCCGAGTCACCGCCGGCCTGCTCCGCCATATCGGTGCAAAGCGCCCGATGGTTCCCTACCACGACCATAATGCCGAAGGCGTCCGTCCCGGCCTGATCGCGCGCATGGGGACGGAGGCGGTCGCGCTCGTCTCGGACGCCGGCACGCCATTGATCTCGGATCCCGGCTACAAACTCGTCCGCGACGCCCGCGCCGCGGGCCATACCGTCGTGACGATCCCCGGCCCCTGCGCCGCGATCGCCGCGCTGACGCTGGCGGGCCTGCCCACCGATCGCTTCCTGTTCGCCGGCTTCCTGCCGAGCAAGGCCAAGGCCCGCGCCGACGCCATCGCCGAAATCGCCCCGATCCGTGCGACGCTCGTCCTCTACGAATCCGGCCCGCGCCTCTCCGCCTGCCTCACCGCCCTGGCGGAAGGCCTCGGCGACCGCGAGGCCGCGGTGACGCGCGAGATCACCAAGCGCTTCGAGGAAGCGGTGACCGGCACGCTATCGACCCTCGCCACCCGCTACGCCGACGCGCCGCCCAAGGGCGAAATCGCCATCGTCATCGCCCCTCCCGGCGAAGCTCCGCCCGCCGCGATCGAAGACGCCGACGCCGCCTTGGCCGACGCCCTCACCCGCCTGCCGGTCGCCAAAGCCGCCGGCGAGGTCGCCAAGGCCTTCGGCCTGGACCGCAAGGAATTGTACGCCCGCGCCCTGACGATGAAGGGGGAAGGGTAGACCTCAGAACCGCGGACGGCGTCCCGGCAGAGCGCAGGCCTCCCCAAGAGTCGCCTATCGTGTCGCCGCGGTCCTGTGGCGCGACGACCGCCGCGACGGAGGGGCCTCCGCCCCAGGCGGGACCAGTCGCAAGGCGCAGTTCCCGTTATGGGTGCGTAATCGGCTGGCTCGCGGGCGTTATCGCCAGCGTGATATCCCCCTCCGTTGCATGCCGATCCTCGATCACGCAGCGATATCTCAGGCCGGTGAGGCCGTGGTCCGACGGCACAATTGCCTGGGCGATGATTAGGCCATCCCGATGGGACAAGTGCGCCGCGGATGACGGGATCGCATACGGATGCTTTTCGTGAAATGTATAATTCCCGTCCGTTGCTACAACGCGGCCGGCGTCATCGATAATTGAGGTGACGGACCGTGACCTGCGACCGCCGACCGCATTCATGATCTGCTCTGCCTGACCCTGGAAATCATATTCTAGATAGCATACTCCGATATTCACACCTGATGAAACTATGGGCGCGACAAACACTAGAACCTTACGATGATTCGACCATGGGTTGTCCCAGACCTCATCAGTAAACCACCCGTCTTCATCGACAGATCTTCTCGCGCGCTCGAACTGAGGCATGCCTGAAAAGTTGACTGATTGTACCGATGCGTTCTCGTGGGCGCATACCGCGACGTTACCGTCTGCATCGACGATAAAGGCGTTCAAGAAATACGGGGATATACGCAGGAGTTTGCGCATGCGTCCGAGAGCCGCCGCACGGTAGTGATCGGGTCCATTGTCGAGCGACAGAGCATCGCGAATCGTACGATCCGAGGCCAACAGCCTGACGTCGATCGACCTATCATAAAGGGTTCGAGACAAGCTATCAGCGATCGCCTGAGCTAATTCACGCAGGCGCCCGCCTTCAAGCTCGGTTAGCATGTCATCGGCCATGTCTGCACCGGACTGCAACCGATCGATAACGTGCGCCCGGAACGATTTTGAGGCTTGGCGCGCAGTTGTGGCCAGATTCTTAATCTCATTTGCCACCACAGCGAAGCCGCGACCCGCCTCGCCTGCGCGCGCGGCTTCAATAGCAGCGTTGAGAGCCAAGAGATTTGTCTGAGCGGCGATTGTCTCTGCGTTTGTAGCGTGGGACTCTACGTCGTTGGCTAAAGCAGTCATAAGGGCGCGAAGGATTCGAGGCATATCGACCCGATCTGGACGTAACACTTTGCAATGTAGATCAAAATGGGTGCGTCCGATAGGCGTGATTGCCTGACCGACCTTCCGCTCGCGCAATACTGCGTGCCTGCCGGTGCGGTTGCGGCGTAGCGGTGTTTGCGGGGAGCGGTGTCCCCTTTGGGCGTTAGCTGCCCGTCTGCTTTTGGGAGGAAAGCGGACGGGCGGCTGTTCAGTCATCGTTGCGCCGCGCGAGCTTGCAAACTTCGCCTCAGCCCAATCTTGTCGTCAGACCCCGTGATCCTCGATAGCTTCGCGGCCATCAGGGAGAAATAGGGATGCGGCGCATGTCCAGATAATGATTTCAGGCCCGCCCTGCCTTTCAACAATCTCCACTCTCAATGTCGAATTGTGTTCGTCTTGTGGAATTTCATCGTCGTAACGAAGGATCAGTTCGGAGGCAGGCTCAATACGGTAGCGTGCAGCTATCGGTTCGAGGCTTACGTAAATGGGGCGGCTACCGGAATTGCGAAATGTCTGTGCCAAACGTCCCATCGTTCTGTTTTAGCAGTCGATGGTCGGGCCGCCAGTGTCGGTATGCGGAATTTGCCATAAGCGTCCTTTAAGGTCCGCTGATCGGCGTTAGCTGCCCGTCCCCTTCTGGACGACACGAACCATCCAAAACCTTGCGACCGTCGGCGCGCTGCGCCACCCTTCTCCCATGCCTCGCCCGCCCCGTCGCCGCACCACCCAGGCGCGCCAGTCCGCCGAAGCCGCTGGCCGACGGGCTGAACGGATCGCGGGCTGGTGGTTGCGCCTGAAGGGCTGGCGCATTCTCGATCGCCGCGTGCGCACGCCGGCGGGTGAGGTGGATATCATCGCCCGCCGCGGCGCGCTGGTCGCGTTCGTCGAGGTGAAGGCGCGTGCGACCGCCGCCGAGCTCGATTTCGCGATCGACGAACGCCGCCTCGCCCGCGTCGCCGCCGCGGCGGAGGTGTTGATGCCGCGCTATGCCGGGCCGGGCGACGACATTCGCGTCGACGTCATCCTGCTCGCCCCCGGCACGCGGCCGCGGCATATCGAGAACGCCTGGATCGGCTGAGCGTGTTGGATCGCCGGCACCGCAAGTGACGGATCAGGCGACGGAAAACGGGACACGCTGTCCTACGCGTCCCGGCGTCGATAGCGTCCACCCATGCCCGCCCCCGCCCCACACCGCGTCCCGCGCAAGGGCCCGAATCCATCCCCACCGCCCCCATCGCCATCCCAGCGCAGGCTAAGATCTCATCGTTATCGAGCGCAGCACAAGCCGCGAGAGACCCCAGCCTGCGCTGGGGTGACGCTTTGCGATAGCCGCACCATAGTGCCGCCCGCCGCACCGGTACGGTGCGTCACCCCGGCGGGAAGTGCAGCGCGACGTCGCCCGACACACCGTCGCGCCTCTGCGCAAAACCCCCTTCGTCGCCCTCGACAAAAGGCGTTCCGTCCCCCGCCTCCCGACGACGACGTATCCTCCACTTCGTCCACTTCCGCGCGCGCTCCGGGTGACATTCCACCGCCCGCCCCCTAAGTCCCACCCCGAACCAACCCACTCGCGAGTGTGCCCATGACCCTCACCGTCGCCGTCCAGATGGACCCGCTCGATCAGATCAACATCGCCGGCGATTCGAGCTTCGCGTTGATGCTGGCAGGCCAGGCGCGCGGGCACCGGCTGTTCCATTACCTCGCCGAAGACCTCAATTACGCCGATGGCCGCGTCTGGGCGAAGGCGCATCCGGTGACGGTGCAGCGCCCGGCGGCACCGGGCGCGCGCGACCACTTCCACTTCGACGCCCCCGTCAGCCTCGATCTCGGCGAACAGGCCGACGTCGTGCTGATGCGGCAGGATCCGCCCTTCGACCTGGGCTATATCACCGCGACGCACCTGCTCGAACGCATCGCCGATCGGACGCTGGTGGTGAACGACCCGCACAGCGTCCGCAACGCGCCCGAAAAGGTGTTCGTTCTCGACTATGCGCAGTTCATGCCGCCGACGCTGGTGACGCGCAGCCTCGACGAAGCGCGCGCCTTCCTCGCGCAGCACGGCGAGATCGTCGTCAAGCCGCTGCACGGCAACGGCGGCAAGGCGATTTTCCGCGTCGGATCGGACGGCGCGAACCTGTCCGCGCTGATCGAGGTGTTCAACCAGACCTGGCGCGAACCGCATATGATTCAGGCGTTCCTGCCCGCGGTGGCGAAGGGCGACAAGCGGATCGTCCTGATCGATGGCGAGGTCGCGGGCGCGATCAACCGCCTGCCGGGCGAAGGCGAAATCCGGTCGAACCTCGCGGTCGGCGGCTCGGCGGTGAAGACCGAACTGACGGAGCGCGAGCGCGAGATCTGCGTCGTGCTCGGGCCGGAATTGAAGCGCCGCGGGCTGCTGTTCGTCGGCATCGACGTGATCGGCGGCGAATGGCTGACCGAGATCAACGTCACCAGCCCGACCGGCATCGTCGCGATCCAGACGTTCGACGGCACCGACGTCGCCGGCCTGATCTGGGATGCCATCGAAAGGCGGATAGCGGAACGCGGCTGACCCCCGCGCCGTTACCCTGGGCCATGACCGAGTTCATCCTCAACGCCATCGCCCAAGGCGGCTATATCGGCATCTTCCTGTTGATGGCGCTGGAAAATATCGTCCCGCCTATTCCGTCGGAAGTGATCATGGGCCTCGGCGGGATGGCGGTGGCGCGTGGCGACATGGCGCTGGTGCCGCTGGTCCTGTGGGGCACTGCCGGCACCACCGCGGGCAATTACTTCTGGTATTTCATCGGCCGCCACATCGGCTACAAGCGCTTCCGCCCGTTCATCGAACGCCACGGCCGCTGGCTGACGATGGAGTGGGAGGACGTCGAAAAGCTGCACCGCTTCTTCCTGAAACGCGGCGGCGGCGTGGTGTTCGTCTTCCGCTTCATGCCCACGTTCCGCACCATCGTGTCGCTGCCCGCGGGCATGACCTGCATGCCGCTGTGGCGCTTCCTCGTCTGGACCTTTGCGGGCAGCCTGATCTGGAACACGATCCTCGCCGCCGCGGGCGTGTTCCTCGGCTCGCGCTTCGAAGAGATCGACCGCTACGTCGGCCCCGCCGCCATCGCGGTCACCGTCGCGATCGTCCTCGGCTACCTGTGGCGCGTCCTCACCTGGAAACCGCGCGCACGATAGGATCACAAGGTCGGCAAGGGCCTGACGGAAAAGGACAAATCAGGCACGTCTGTCCTACACCGCAAAAAAGAAGCATCACTCACCAAATGCGTCATCCCAGCGAAGGCTGGGATCTCATGCGGCCCCTGCGCGACAAGCGCCGCTAAAGGCCCCAACCTACGCTGGGGCGACGGCACTGAGTTAGGGTATGCTCTTTCGATCGTAGAGACGTGATCAACGCATGATCGGAAACGATACCCCCCGATCGTTTCACCCAAGGTGTTCATGTTGTCTATCTTCGCCGGCCATCACGCCCGCGGATGCGCATTCCGGTACACGTCCATCAGATGTGCCGCATCGACCGCGGTATAGATTTGCGTGGAACTCAGGCTCGCATGCCCCAGCAACTCCTGCAACGCGCGCAGGTCGGCACCGCGGCCCAGCAGATGCGTCGCGAAGCTGTGGCGCAGCGCATGCGGCGTCGTCCGCTCGCCCAGCCCCAGCCGGCCCCGCGCCGCGCGCACCGATCGCCGGACCACCCCCGGCGACAGCGGCCCGCCCTTCACGCCGCGGAACAGCGGCTCGTCCGGCGCCGGCGCCCAGGGCGTCTGCGCCGCATAGGCCTCCACCGCGGCGCGCACCTGCGGCAGCAGCGGCACGATCCGCGTCTTGTCGCGCTTGCCCGTCACCGTCAGCGTCTCCCCCAGCGGCAGAACGCGCGCCGGCAACGCGATCGCCTCGCCGATGCGCAGCCCTGCGCCATACAGCAACAGCAGCACTGCCCAGTCGCGCGCGCCCACCCAGGGCTCCGCCGCCTCATCCGCCACCTCGCCGGCCAGCGCCATCACCTCGTCCGGCGCGATCGGCCGCGGCACGCCGGGTTTGACACGAGGGCCGCGCAGCCGCGGCATCGCCGCATCGGGCGCCACAAACGCCAGAAACCCGCGCACCGCCGACAGTTCACGCGCGGCAGAGGCATTGCCCAGCCCCTCGCCACGCCGCGCCGCCAGAAAGGCGCGCAGGTCCGCCGCACTCACCCGTGCCAGCGCCGCCGCCGTCGGCCGCTCGCCCCAATGCGCCTGCAGGAACGCGACCAGCCTCTCCGCACCGGCGCGATAGGCGCGCACGGTATGCGCCGACCGTCGCCGGTCGCGCGCCAGATGCGCCGCCCATTGCATCGTCAGGGGCAGCGCCTCAGAGGGATCGCTCTCGCTCATTCCGTCGCGGTTGTGGCTCGGACCGGCCTGTGAGGGAAGGACATTTTAAGACCTTGAGTGGCATGGCAAATTTCATGAATGATGCTGTCCTTCCCCCACAGGCGGCCTATGACGAAGCCGGTCGTCTGGCAGCGCTCCATGCGCTCAACCTGCTCGACAGCGAGCCTGAACGCGAATTCGACGCGGTCGTCGCGCTGGCCGCCGACCTGCTCGGCTGCCCCACCGCACTGCTCAGCCTCGTCGATCGCGACCGGATCTGGGTCAAGGCGATGAACGCGCCCGGCCCGAACGAACTCGGGCGCGACGTCGCGATGTGCGACCGCACCGTGCAGCGCAACGAACTGATGGTCATCACCGACATGACGCTGGATGCGCAATATCGCACAAGCCCGGTGGTGACCGACGCGGGCCACCGCTTCTATGCCGGCGTCCCGATCCATGTCGTCGACGGCCATGGCGTGACGCAGCCGATCGGGACGTTGTGCGTGCTCGATGCCACGCCGCGCTCGCTCAATGCCGCGGGCGAAGCGGCGCTGCGCCACCTCGCGACGCTGGCCGAGGTGCTCATTGCCGCCCGGCGGAACGCCATGGAGGCGATCCGCATCGCGACGACCGGCGAACAGCTGGTCTGCGAGCATGCACGGCAGGACAAGATCTTCCGCCAGGCCGAACGCATCGCCCGCATCGGATCGTGGCGCCTGTCGCTCGGCGACTCGCAGCTCGAATGGTCGGATAACGTTTTTCGCATCCACGGCGTGCCGACGGGCGACCAGCCCCCGCTCAGCAAGGCGCTCGATTATTACCCGCCGCATGTCCGCGATCATGTGTCGGCGACGATCGAGCATACGATCCGGACCGGCGAGCCCTTCGACCTCGAATCGGAACTCCATACCGCCGATGGGCGCGTGCTGCGGGTCCGTGCGGCGGGTGAGGCGGAGCGTGGCGAGGACGGCAGCGTCCAGGCGCTGGTCGGCGTGTTCCAGGACATCACCGAACGCCATCGCCTCGAAACGCAGCTGCGCCGCTCAGCCGATACCGACGCGCTGACCGGCATCGCCAACCGCGCCGCCTTCGACCGAGAGCTCGATGCGGCGATGACGCGCGCCCGCACCGACAACAGCGCCCTGATGCTGATGCTGATCGATCTCGACGGGTTCAAGGCGATCAACGACGCGCTCGGCCATGACGCGGGCGACGACGTGCTGCGTCTGACCGGCGCGGCGCTGACCCAGCCGTGGCTGCGCGACTGTTTCGCGGCGCGGATCGGCGGCGACGAATTCGCGCTGATCGTCACCGCGCCCGCGCTGATCGCCGACCCGGAACAGCTGTGCCGCGGCCTGGAAGCCGCGCTGCGCGTCCCCGTCAGCGCCGGCGGCATCACGATGACGAGCGCGGGGTCGATCGGCTATGCGATGTTCGATACCGACTGCCACTCGCTGCGCGACTTCGCCCGCCGCGCCGACGCGATGCTCTACGCCGAAAAGCGGAAGCGCATCGGCCGCACGCCCACGGCGCAACGGCGCGCAGGTTAGCGCGCCGCCTCCAGCATGCGCTTGCCGCGCATGTACATCTCCAGCCGCTGCGCCGCGAACAGGCCCAGCGCCAGTGCCATCAGCACGTCGGTCGCCGCCATCGGATCGAATGCGCCGCCGCTGTAGCTCATCGCCCCCCGCGCCCCGCTACGCACGACGAGCAGGACGACGATGAACAGCAGCGCGGCGGGCGACGACGTCTGGTTAAGCCGATGCGTTTCGGGATCGAACATGATCCGCATCATCTTGCCCCGCTGCCAGCCCAGCGCCGCACCAAGCCCCAGCGCCAGCAGGCAGAAAAGCCACGCCAGCCCCTTGGGCGGATGCATCGAGAAGGCGAAGACGACGAGCGCCGCATAGGCAGCGGGCAGCATCCACAGCCGCTCCAGTTTCAGCGGCGTCACGCGGCTCATCCTTTTCCACCGAACCGCCACGACGATCGCGATCATGACGAACGGGATTGCATAGCTGATCCAGCCGCCCGCCTGATGTGCCTGCATACGCTACCCCTGCCCCTGTTCGGGCGAAGGGTAGCGAGGGCAAGGGCCTGACGGAAGAGGAGAAGCCGTTACTCCGCCGCCGCGGCCAGCGGCTGCTCCTTCCACACCAGCACTGGCTTGCGCGCCGCCAGCGTCTCGTCGAGACGGGCCCGGGGCGCGAAGTGCGGCGCGGTCTTCAGGCTGGCATCGCCCGCCTTCGCCCGCTCCGCCACGCTGCGCAGCGCACCGATGAACTGGTCGAGCGCCGCCTTCGATTCGGTCTCGGTCGGCTCCACCAGCATCGCGCCATGGACGACGAGCGGGAAGTAGACCGTCATCGGGTGGAAGCCCTCGTCGATCAGCCCCTTGGCGACGTCGAGCGTCGAGAAGCCGTCGGCAAGGTTGGCGTCGCTGAAGATCGCCTCATGCATGCACGGCCCCGCCTTCGCGAACGGCGCGTCGAGCGTGCCCTCCAGGCTGCGCAGCACGTAATTGGCGTTGAGCACCGCGTCTTCGGCGACCTGCTTCAGGCCGTCGGCACCATGGCTGAGGATATAGGTCAGCGCCCGGGTGAACATGCCCATCTGGCCGTGGAACGCGGTCATCCGCCCGAACGTGTCGGGATGGTCGTCGCCCGCGGTCTCTTCCTCGATCAGCTGGATATGACCGTCGGCCATCCGCGCGGTGAAGGGCAGCGGCCCGAACGGCGCCAGCGCTTCGGACAGCACCACCGGCCCAGACCCCGGCCCGCCGCCGCCGTGCGGCGTCGAGAAGGTCTTGTGCAGGTTGATGTGCATCGCATCGACGCCAAGGTCACCCGGACGCACCCGCCCGACGATCGCGTTGAAGTTCGCGCCGTCGCAATAGACGTAGCCACCCGCCGCATGCACCGCGTCAGAGATGCGCTTCAGGTCGCGTTCGAACAGGCCGCAGGTGTTGGGGTTGGTGATCATCACCGCTGCCACGTCCGGCCCCAGCCGCGCTTCCAGCGCCGCGGTGTCGATGCGGCCATCCGGCGTCGCCGGAATGTCCTCGACGGTGAAGCCCGCAAAGGCGGCGGTCGCCGGATTGGTGCCGTGCGCCGATTCCGGCACCAGCACGACCTTGCGATGGCCTTCGCCGCGCTTTTCCAGCGCCGCCTTGATGCACAGGATGCCGCACAGCTCGCCATGCGCGCCCGCCTTGGGGCTCATCGCAACGCCGTACATGCCGGTCAGCTTGATCAGCCACACCGCCAGTTCGTTGATGACGCCCAGCGCGCCCTGCACGGTGTCGACCGGCTGCAAGGGATGCACGTCGGCAAAGCCCGGCATCCGCGCGACGCGTTCGTTCAGGCGTGGATTGTGCTTCATCGTGCACGAACCGAGCGGGAACAGCCCCAGGTCGATCGCGTAATTCTGCCGACTGAGCCGCGTATAGTGGCGGATCGTTTCCGGCTCGGCGAGGCCCGGAAGTCCGATCGCGTCCTTACGCGTCAGGTTACCCAGCCGCGAGCCTGCGACGTCGCCCTCGGGAAAGTCGACGCCGGTCGTCTCGGTCGAGCCGATCTCGAAGATCAACGGCTCTTCCAGCATCAGCGCGCGATTTCCCGTGAAGGTCTGACCCGCCGCACCGTCGCGCGCGGTCATCTCGGGGCGCCAGCCGCTCTGGTTGATGCTCATGCCAGGACCTCCTCGAGTGCGGCGGCAAAGGTTTCGACGTCCTCCGCGGTCGTCGTTTCGGTGACCGCGACGATCAGCCCGTTGGCGAGGGCATCCTCGCCCGGATACAGCCGGCCGAGCGACACGCCCGCCAGGATGCCGCGATCGGCGAGCGTGCGCACGACGGGACGCGCTTCCTTCGGCAGCTTCAGCGTGAATTCGTTGAAGAAGCTCTGCGTCACCAGTTCGACGCCCGGCACCTTGGCCAGACGATCCGCCGCGCGGCACGCACCGGCATGGTTGATCGCCGCGAGCCGACGCAGCCCCGCTTCGCCGAGCAGCGTCATGTGGATCGAGAAGGCGAGCGCGCACAGCCCCGAATTGGTGCAGATGTTCGACGTCGCCTTTTCGCGACGGATGTGCTGTTCGCGCGTCGACAGCGTCAGCACGAAGCCACGCTTGCCGTCGGCGTCCACCGTCTCGCCGCAGAAGCGACCCGGCATCTGGCGGATGTACTTCTCCTTGCAGCCCATCAGGCCGACGTACGGACCGCCGAACTGGAGGCCGACGCCCAAGGACTGGCCTTCGCCAACGACGATATCGGCATCCATCTCGCCCGGCGAACGGATCGCGCCCATCGCGACCGGCTCGGTGACGACGGCGATCAGCAGCGCCTTGTTCTTGTGGCAGGCGTCAGCGAGCGGCGTCAGATCGGCGATGCGGCCCAGGATATCCGGATATTGCACGACGACGCACGACGTATCGCCGTCGATCTTCTCGATCAGCCGATCGATATCCATCTCGCCGGTCAGCCAAGGCGTCGTCGTGTCCAGCGTATCGCCGGTGTACTTTGCCATCGTTTTGGCGACGCTGACGTAATGCGGGTGCAGGCCGGCCGACAGGATCGCCTTGCCGCGCTTGGTGATGCGCCGCGCCATGCCGATCGCTTCCCAGCAGGCGGTCGAGCCATCGTACATCGACGCATTGGCGACGTCTGTGCCGAGCAGGCGCGCGACCTGCGTCTGGAACTCGAACAGCATCTGCAACGTGCCCTGCGCGATCTCGGGCTGATACGGCGTATAGGCAGTCAGGAACTCGCCGCGCTGGATCAGGTGATCGACCGTCGCGGGCACATGATGCCGATACGCGCCCGCGCCGAGGAAGAAGGGCACCTCGCCCGCAACCGTGTTCGCCCGCGCGAGCTTGGCCATATGCCGCTCGACCGCAAGTTCGGTGGCGTGATTGGGCAGGCCATGGACGGGCCCGTCGAGCCGGGCAGCCTCGGGCACGTCGACGAACAGGTCGTCGATGCTGGCGGCGCCGATGACGGACAGCATCGCCTCACGGTCGGTTTGGGTAAGCGGCAGGTAGCGCATCTATGATCCTTGGCGGAAAGCGTCACCCCAGCGAAGGCTGGGGTCTCCGTCCACAAGCGCGCGCCCGCGGCACGAGATGCCAGCATGCGCTGGCATGACGCTGATCTTTACAGCTTCGCGACGAACGCTTCGTAGGCGGTCTCGTCCATCAGCGTTTCCAGCTCCGACGGATCGCTCAGCGTGATCTTGAAGAACCAGCCCTCGCCCTCGGCGTCCGAATTGACGAGGCTGGGATCGTCGGCGAGCTGGCTGTTGCCTTCCAGCACGTTGCCCGACACCGGCGAATAGACGTCCGACGCCGCCTTCACCGATTCGACCACCGCTGCCTCGTCGCCCTTCGACAGCGCCTTGCCGTCTTCGGGAACGTCGACGAACACGATGTCGCCCAGCTGGCTCTGCGCATATTCCGAAATGCCGACCGTGCCGATGTCGCCATCGACGTCGACCCATTCGTGATCTTCGGTGAAGTAACGGCTCATCTCACTTGCCTCCTGCGCGGACATAGCGGTGGGGAACGAAGGGCATCGGGGTGACAATGCCCTCATGAATCTTGCCGCGCTGGACGAGGCGGACGGCGGTGCCGGCGCTCGCTAGGTCGGCGGGGATATAGGCCATCGCGATCGGCGCGCCGACACTGGGGGCGAAGCCGCCGCTGGTGACGCGGCCGATCACCGCGCCGTCGGCATCGACGACGCTCGCACCCTCGCGTACCGGCTGGCGCCCGGCGACCGACAGGCCGACGCGCTTCACCGCCGCACCGCTCTCGCGCTCGGCGAGGATGCGGGCCGCACCGGCGAAGTCACCCGCCTCGCGACGCCGCTTCGACAGCGCAAAGCCCAGGTCCGCCATCACCGGCGTCGTTTCGGGATCGAGGTCGTGGCCGTAGAGCGGCAGGCCGGCTTCGAGCCGCAGCGAATCGCGCGCACCCAGGCCGATCGGCTTCACCTCGGGCTGCTCGCACAGGGCATCGGCGAAGGCTGCAGCCGCCTCGGCCGGGATCGAAATCTCGACGCCATCTTCGCCCGTATAGCCCGAGCGGCTGATCCACAGCGCATGGCCGTTCCATTCGAACGCACCCGCGGTCATGAACACGAGGCGCTCGACACCCGGCACTAGCCGCGCGACCGCTTCGACCGCCTTCGGCCCCTGCACCGCGAGCAGCGCCTGCTCGTCCATCAGGTTGAGCGTCACGTCGTCGGGCAGCACGTCGAGCAGATAGGCGAGGTCGTCATATTTGGTCGCGCCGTTGACGACGACATAATGGCTCGCCTCGCCGAACGGATGCGCGCCTTCTGCCGGCAGCGTCGTCACCATCAAATCATCGAGGATGCCGCCCTCGTCGTTCAGCAGCAGCGAATAGCGGATCTTGGTCGGCGCCAGGCCGGCGATGTCGCCCGGCAGCACCGCTTCCAGCGCCTTGGCGATCGCCGCCGCATCCAGGCCGTCCCCGGTCAGCGTCACCTGCCCCATGTGGCTGACGTCGAACAGCCCGGCCGAGTCGCGCACCCACAGATGCTCGGCCATGATGCCTTCATACTGGACGGGCATTTCATAGCCGGCGAACGGCACCATGCGGCCGCCGCGGGCGCGGTGCCACGCGTCCAGAGGGAGGTGCAGGATGGCGGGTTCGTCGCCCTCTTCGATCCCATCGAGCGGGTCGGGCAGGGTTTCCGTCAGCGTCTCGCTCATCAACCGTCTCCAGATCAAGGCCACGCGACCGTTCCCGCGGGGGCGTACCCGCCGTCACGATCCGTCGAACCCCCTCTGTCACGGGAACCTGAGAGCTTTCGCCGGCACCGCCGGCTTACCCCTTCGGTGGCCCCTAGAAGGGGCGCTTTCCAGAGTATCGATAAGGCCTGCGCGGTCCGTTTGCCTGAGAGATTCCGGGGTGGTTGCTCCTTCGGCGGCCCCTTTCGTGAGGGGCTCTCTCCCGCGCATGCCCATGACGGTTCGCACCGCCATCGACATGCGCCGCTCTGGCGAGCGAGGCCGGTTTAGTCAATTGAGAAAGCGGCCGCTCGAGCCAAGTTGGGTGAGCGAGACGACCGCCCCATCTCCCCCGTCACCCCGGACGTGTTCCGGGGTCCACCGGGCCGCGGAGGAACCGCAAGCGGCGGGAAACATCCCCCTCGCCGCCGGTGAACCCCGGAACACGTCCGGGGGTGACGACGGTAAGGTGTAACCGCCCCGCCCTCTTACCGCTGCGCGTTATACTTCAGCTGGTCGTCGGTCAGCTGGAAGCCGACGAGCGCCTCGAACGTCGCGCGCAGCACGGCGCTGCGCACTTCGGGCTTGGTCAGCGGATCGACGGCGGCATCCTCGTCGCCCGCCTTGCGCTTCTTGGTGAGCTCCTCGCGCACCGATTCCGGCAGCGTCGCCGCGGCGCGGCCGATCGTGGTCGATGCCGTGCCGCTCGCCTGCGCGCGGGTCTGGCCGGCGTCGAAATGCACCGTCACCGTTCCCTTACGCTTCGCGGTCACCGCGGTGCCGCCGCGCACGATCGCGATATAATAGGGCAGCGTCACGTCGCGCGCCGCATCGGCGCGAGCGCGACGGGCGAGCACGTCGAAGGTGATCGTCGTGTTGATGTCGTCGCCCACGTCCGCGCAGGTGCCGCGGACGTGCGTCATGTTCGCGACGACGTCGATCGCATTCTCGTCGCGGCTGGTCGCCGGATCGAACAGTGTGATGTCGCCCGTGCCCGCCGCGACGCCCACCGTCGGGCAGGCCGAACGCACGGCGGTGATGCCGCCTTCCACGATCTCGCCCTTGCCCGCGCAACCGGACAGGATCAACGCGAGGGCGCAAAGGCCGATTGCCGGGGTTTTCACGAGGACGCGTACCTTTGTCGAACGAGCAGGACCAGCGCCGGCACGGGGCCGGCGTTGCGGCGCGCACCATAGGAACCGCCTTTCGCGCGCGCAAGCAATCGCGTAAGCGGCAGGACATGGCCTCCATCCCCGCAGACGCCGCCGCCGGCACCGCCCGGCTTCCGCTCGACCTGCTGATCGCCGCGCCGCGCGGCTTCTGCGCCGGGGTCGACCGCGCGATCCGCATCGTCGAACTCGCGATCGAAAAGCACGGCGCGCCCGTCTATGTCCGGCACGAGATCGTCCATAACAAGTTCGTCGTCGACACGTTGAAGGCGAAGGGCGCGATCTTCGTCGAGGAACTGGACCAGGTGCCCGACGGCGTGCCCGTCGTCTTCTCCGCGCATGGCGTACCCAAATCGGTGCCTGCCGCCGCCGAAGATCGTGGCCTGTCCTATCTCGACGCGACCTGCCCGTTGGTGTCGAAGGTGCATCGCCAGGCCGAACGGCTGGTCGATTCCGGCCGCCATATCGTCTTCATCGGCCATGCCGGCCACCCGGAGGTGATCGGCACGTTCGGTCAGGTGCCCGAAGGCGCAATGTCGCTGATCGAAACGGTCGCGGACGCCGAAGCCTTCACGCCGCCCGATCCCGCCAACCTCGCGTTCCTGACGCAGACGACGCTGTCGGTCGACGATACCGCCGCGGTCGTGGCGACGCTGCAGCGCCGCTTCCCG
The DNA here is from genome assembly GCF_043498045.1 of Sphingomonas sp. S6. Taxonomy (NCBI): domain Bacteria; kingdom Pseudomonadati; phylum Pseudomonadota; class Alphaproteobacteria; order Sphingomonadales; family Sphingomonadaceae; genus Sphingomonas; species Sphingomonas sp. S6. The sequence goes on along the minus strand of NZ_JBIEOE010000008.1, from coordinate 24,803 downwards.
CTGATGCAGGCGCCGCGTGGCGAGGACATCTGCTATGCGACCTCGAACCGTCAGGCGGCGGTGAAGGCGATCGCCGGCCAGTGCGATGCGATGCTCGTGATCGGCGCGCCCAATTCGTCCAATTCCGTTCGCCTCGTCGAAGTGGCGGAGCGTGAGGGCATCCCCGCGCGTCTGATCCAGCGCGCCGCCGACCTCGACTGGTCGTTCCTCGACGGCGTCGGCACGCTCGGAATCACCGCCGGCGCATCGGCGCCCGAACAGCTCGTGCGCGAACTCGTCGACCTGCTCGCCACCCGTTACGACGTCACCGAGCGCGAGGAAGAGACGACGCGCGAGACGATCGCCTTCAAGCTGCCCCGGGGGCTGGAAGCGGCTGCCTAGCTGCCGGCACCCCCGTCGAATCGTCACCCCGGGCTTGACCCGGGGTCCCGCTTCTTCGATCCGCACCGTGTTCAAGCGGAACCTGGGTCAGGCCCGGGGTGGCGTTGAAGAAGGATCGGAAAGCCCATGGCCGTCTACACGCAGGTTTCCGCCGAGTCCCTCGACGCCTTCCTGCGCCGCTACGATGACGTCGGCGACCTCGTTTCTGCCAAGGGCATCGCCGAGGGGGTAGAGAACAGCAACTACCTCGTCGACACGACCACCTCGCGCTTCATCCTGACCCTGTACGAAAAGCGCGTCGACGCAGGCGACCTGCCCTTCTTCCTCGCCCTGCTCGATCACCTCGCCGCGCGCGGTCTGCCGGTGCCGCCGGCGCTCACCGACCGTGAGGGCGTCGCGATCCAGACGCTGGAAGGCCGCCCCGCCTGCCTGATCCGCTTCCTAACCGGCATCTCGCTCTCGCGCCCCACGCCGCAACAGGCGGTCACCGCTGGCGCCGCGCTCGGCCGGATGCACGGCGCGGTCGCCGACTTCGCCGGGCAGCGGCGCAATACGCTGGGGGTCGCCGACTGGCGGCCGTTGCTCGACCGCTGCGGCCGCGACCTCGACGCGATCGCCCCCGGCCTCCACGCCCGCATCGACACCGCGCTCGCGGAGGTCGAGACCGCCTGGCCCCGCGACCTCGCGACCAGCGTCATCCATGCCGACCTGTTTCCCGACAATGTGCTGATGCTGGGCGACCAGGTTACCGGACTCATCGATTTCTATTTCGCCTGCAACGACATCCGCGCCTATGACGTCGCGGTGATGCACACCTCCTGGGCCTTCGATTCCAACGGTGCACCGCTCGATGGCGTCGGCTCCGCGGTGCTCGCCGGTTACGACGCGGCATTCGGCCTGTCTGCCGACGAGCGCGCCGCGCTGCCCGTACTGGCCAAGGGCGCGTGCATCCGGTTCCTGCTGACCCGCGCGTGGGACTGGCTCAACACCCCGGCCGATGCGCTGGTGACGCGCAAGGACCCACTCGCTTATCTGCGCCGCCTCGACTGGTATGACGCGCATCCGGAGGCTTTCGCATGACCGAACCGCAACTCGTCGAGATCGCCACCGATGGCGCGTGCAAGGGCAATCCGGGCCCCGGCGGCTGGGGCGCGCTGCTGCGCTTCGGCACCCACGAAAAGGAGCTGTCGGGCGGCGAGACGCTCACCACGAACAATCGCATGGAGCTGACCGCCGTGATCGAGGCGTTGCGCGTCCTCACCCGCCCGTGCCGCATCCGCCTGTCGACCGACAGCAAATATGTGATGGACGGCCTGACCCGCTGGATTCACGGCTGGCGCAAGAACGGCTGGCGCACCGCCGACAAGAAGCCGGTGAAGAATGCCGAACTGTGGCAGGCGCTGTTCGCCGAAACGCAGAAGCACGAGATCGAGTGGGTGTGGGTGAAGGGCCACGCCGGCCACCCCGACAACGAACGCGTCGACAAGCTCGCGAGCGATGCCGCTTTGGCAGCGAGCCGCCCGGCAAGCTGACGCCATATCGCCCGCCACCCCGACCGCAGAGCCGGGGCGACGGCAACAGGCTGGCCGTCAGTCCTCCAGCACCTCGGCGGCCGGACCGTTCTTCAGGATCGAGGCGATCGCGTTGCGCGCCGAGGCACGGCTTTCATAGCCCTCGGTCCACCAGATCAATTCGTTGTTGAACTTGAACTTGGCGACGAACTCGCCCGCCTTGTTCTTCTCGATCACGAACCTGTGCGCCACGACGACACTCCCGCTGATACGATGCGCAGGGCCATAGCAAAGAATCGGCCCCGCTAGAAGCGCGTCGGCGCGTACCGCTCAGGGTCTACGCCCACCAGCCAGTCGGGCAGGCTGCGCCCCAGCAACAGGCTCGCCGCCAGCGAAGCCGCTGCGGGCGCGGTCTGGATGCCGAAGCCGCCCTGGCCGGCGCACCAGAAAAAGCCGGGTACGTCGCGATCGAAGCCATACACCGGCAAACGGTCGGGTGCGAAGCTGCGCAGCCCCGCCCAGCGCCGCTCGACCGCATCGACGCGCCAGTCGACAACGCCCTCGAACCGTTCGATCGCGATGGCGACGTCCATCTCGTCGGCCGCGGCGTCACTTGGGTCAGTCGGCGTCTCGTCGTGCGGGGTCAGCCACAGCCGCCCGCCCGCCTCCGGCTTGAAGTAGAAGCGCCCGCCGATATCCTTGACGTGCGGCATCGCCGACGGTGCGGCGGGATCGGTGCGCAGCTGCACCATCGTCCGGCGATAGGGGGCAATGCCGAGCGGCCGAGCGCCCGCCCGCGCCGCCACTGCATCCGCCCACGCTCCTGCCGCATTCACCAATATGCGGGCACGATATGGGCCGGCCGCCGTCTCGATCGTCCACACGCCGTCCGTGCGATGGGCCGCGATCAGTCCGGCCCGCGTCACGATCTCGCCGCCCATCCGCCGGACGATACCAAGGTACGCAAGGTGCAGGGCGGCGACGTCGATATACGCGCAGCTCGGTTCGATCACGCCCAGCGTCCAGTCGGCACGCAGCCCCGGCACGTACTCGCGCGGATCGACCCGCGCCAGCCGGACCGGCGTATCGGCGAAGGCGGCGAGCAGCGCGTCGATCGCGCCCGCATCCGCGGCGCGCCCGATATGCAGCGACCCCAGCGGCGTCAGCGCGTCATGCGCGCGCAAGCCCGCCTCCGACGCGCTGGTCAGCGGCTGGATGCCCGGCCCGCCATAGGTTTCCGACCAGAACGCCGCCGACCGACCCGTCGCATGGTATCCAGGCTGATCCTCCGCCTCGAGCAGCAGCACGCGGGCATCGCGCCCGATCGCCGCGGCAAGGCTCGCGCCGGCGATACCTGCACCGACGATGGCAATGTCATGGATCATGCCACCAGCCGTTTGGCGAGGAAGGCATCGATCAGGCGATAGGCCCGCAGCCGCACCCCATCTGCCTCGCGCAGGATCTCATGCGCCGATTCGGGCCCGAACCGCACCAGCTCGACATCGGGCAGCCGCCCGGCGAGCCGCACCGCGGCGGCGGGATCGACCAGACCATCCTCGTCGGCGACGAGCATCAGGATCGGCGTCGTCAGCGTAGCGAGCCGGGGATCGGCCTGCAACCGTGCGCCCGACGCGAATGCCTCGGCCACCCAGCCCCAGCTCGGCGGCCCCAGCCGCAGCGCCGGATCGCGCGCATACCAATAGGCCTCGTCCGCATAGCGTTCGCCCGAATGCGTCAGCAGCCGCTCGCGATGTCCCGCGGAGGCCGCATCGCCACGCACCTTCCACGCCGCCCGCGTCGGATCGAGCCGTGCCAGCGCTCGCGCCAGCAGCGCGCCCAGCCGGTTGCCGATCGGCGATCGGATGCCGACCATCGGCGCGACCAGCACCGCCGCGTCGGGGTCGACCCGCCCCTCGATCAGCGCCCGCAACACCAGATGCCCGCCCATCGAATGGCCGAGCAGCGCCACCGGCGTATCCGCGTCCGCCCGCCATGCGCGCCAGAAATGGCCGAGGTCCTCGACCCAGGGCGCAAAGCTCGCGGCATGGCCGACGTGCGGATCGGCGCACAGCCGACCCGACCCACCCTGCCCGCGCCAGTCGAACGCGGTCACCGACCAACCGCGATCATGCAGCCACCCCATCGTCTCGACGAATTTCTCGATGATGTCGGCACGCCCGCCCTGCACCAATATGCGTCCGCGTGGGGCGGGATGCGTCCAGTCGAACCGCCGATGGCGCCAGCCGTCGGGCGCCACCCATTCGGACAGGCGCGCATCCGCAGGCCAGTCGCGGCGCAGCGCATCGGGATCGGGGGATACGGTCGTGCTGGCAGCGGTCATGCCGATGGAGTCATGCAAATCGGGGTCATCGCCATCATGGTTACGGTTTGGCAAGCCATGCCGTCTACCAGTGATCGCGTGATGGGATGGAACGCTTTCGCGATCATCGGACTCGCCGTGGTCCTGGCCGCGCTGCTGCTGGCGGCGGGAATCGAGGATGCGCGCACCCGCGAGATCGCCAATGGCAAGAATGCGGCGATCGCACTGCTCGCACCCTTGTGGTGGTGGGCCCTGGGGTTGGGCTGCACCGACGTCGGCGTGCAGTTGCTCGTCGCCGCGATCGTCTTCGGGGTGTTCGTCGGCGCGTTTGCCGCCGGCTGGATGGGCGGCGGCGACGTCAAGATGATTGCCGCCATCTCGCTGTGGCTGCCGCTCGGCAGCCTCGTCGACATGCTGATGGTGATGGCGGTGCTGGGCGGCGCGATCACCGTGCTGATGATGATCGACCAGCGCCGCCGCCGCGCCTTCGGCACGATCGAAGTGCCGTATGGCGTCGCCATCGCGGCCGCCGCGCTGCTGGTGCTGCCGGCGATCCTGCCGATCGACGGTCCTGTGCCGGCCGCGGCCCACGTGGCGCAAACCCGATCTTAACCACTCCGCTGCAATGATTACCGTCGGATCAACCACCGGCGACCTGAAAGGCCCGATGAGACATGGATAGTCGCAAGATCGTTTTGCTGGTGGGCGCGCTGTTCGTGGCCGGCATTACGGCATTCTTCGCTCGCACGCTCATCGCCGGGTCCGCGGCACCGCAGGCGGCTGCCATGGGCACCACGCCGCCACCGCCGCCGGTCAGCGGCCCCGAAGTGCTGGTCGCGACGCGCGCACTGCCCGTCGGCACCATCCTCGATGCGACGGCGCTGAAGTTTCAGCCCTGGCCCAAGGAACTGGTTGACGGCGCGTATTATCTGAAGCCGACGACGGACATTACCAAGCTGCAAGGCACGGTCGTGCGCAACGCGATCACCGCAGGCCAGCCGCTCACCAAGGGCGCGCTCGTCTCGCCGGGGGATCGCGGCTTTCTGGCAGCGGCGCTCGGCCCCGGCATGCGGGCGGTTACCGTCTCCGTGTCGAATCAGGCTGCGGTCGCGGGCTTCGTCTTTCCGGGCGACCGGATCGACCTGGTCCTGACGCAGACCGTCGCGGGCGGTGGCGACGGCCCGCCGCTCAAGGTGTCTGAAACGATCATGCGCAACGTCCGCGTGCTCGCCACCGACCAGCGCACCGACAATGTCGTGGGCGAGGACGGCAAGACCAAGGTCAGCACCTATTCCACCGTGACGCTGGAGGCGACGCCCAAGATGGCCGAGCAGGTCGCCGTCGCCCGCACGATCGGCGAACTGTCGCTGTCGCTGCGCGCACTGGCCGACAATCCCAGTGAACTCGAAGAAGCGATCGCCAATGGCGCAGTGAAGGTGCCGGGTGATGCGAAGGGCGAAAAGGCGATGATGCTGCGCGTCGCCGCCCAACCGCAGAGCGGCAGCTCCAGCTTTGCCACTGGCGCCGATGTGTCGCGCTACCAGCGCAGCACGGTGCCGACCGGCAAGGGCAATGGCCCCGCACCGGTCCAGGGCGTGGCCCTGCCGGGTGCAGGAATGCCGGGTGCGGCAGCGGCGGGCACCGCCGTCGCCATGGGACCCGTCGTGCGCGTTGCGCGCGGCAATAACGTGACCGTCGTTCCGGTCGGGGGGAAGAATTAAGATGCGCACCACCGTATCTGCCGACGCACGCCGGCGCACCGCGCCGACGCGCACGGCATCGCTCGGACTGGCGCTGGGCCTCGTGCTCGCGGCCGGCACCCTCGGCGGCAGCGCCGATGCGCGCCTGCCCGCCGGCGGCGCCAGCGTGGCCGGATCGTCGATCGTGCAGGTCAACACCGGCCGCGGCCGGCTGGTGACGCTGCCCCGCGCGATGAGCGACGTGTTCGTCGCCGACGAAACCATCGCCGACGTGCAGGTCCGCTCGCCGACCCAGCTCTATATCTACGGCAAGAAGACCGGCGAGACGACGATCTCCGCCACCGCCAAGGGCGGCGCGGTCGTCTATGCGACCACGGTCCGCGTCGGCCACAACCTCGATTCGATCGGCACGATGCTGCGCCTGGCGATGCCCGATGCGCAGCTGACCGCGACGCCGATGAACGGCCTGGTCCTGCTCACCGGCACGGTTGCCGGGCCCGGTGATGCCGCCGAGGCGGAACGCCTCGTCCAGGCCTATGTCGGCGATACGACCAAGGTGCTCTCGCGCCTGCGCACCGCCACACCGCTGCAGATCAACCTGCAGGTCCGCGTGGCGGAGGTCAGCCGTAACTTCATCAAGAACGTCGGCGTCAACTGGCAGACCAATGACGGCACCAGCGGCTTCAAATTCGGCCTGGCGCAGGGACGCGGCGCCAGCACTACCTTCGCGCCGAGCGGCCCGCTGGGGACGGGGTTCACCACCCCCGCCCCTAATAGCAGCGTCATCACCCAGGCTGCGAACAGTGCGACGCTGGGCCTCGCCAGCAAGCTCTTCGGCATCGACGTGATCGGCGCCCTCGATCTGGGCGAAACGACAGGTCAGGTGACGACGCTCGCCAACCCGAACCTCACCGCTCTGTCCGGCGAGACCGCGACCTTCCTCGCGGGCGGCGAAGTGCCGGTGCCGGTCGCGGGCGGCTTCGGCACGACCTCGGTCGAATATAAGCAATATGGCGTCAGCCTGGCCTATACGCCCACGGTGCTGTCGGACGGGCGCATCTCTCTGCGCGTCCGGCCCGAAGTGTCGCAGCTCGATTACGCCAATGCCGTTCAGCTCAACGGCACGCGCGTGCCCGGCCTCACCACCCGCCGCGTCGAAACGACGCTGGAACTGGGATCGGGCCAGAGCATGATGATCGGCGGCCTGCTGCAGAACGGCCACAACAACACGATCCAGAAAACGCCGTTCCTCGGCGATCTGCCGATCATCGGCTCGTTGTTCCGGTCGAACGGCTTTCAGCGCAACGAGACCGAACTGGTCATCATCATCACGCCGTATCTGGTGAAGCCGGTGAACAGCCTGTCGCAGATCGCGATGCCGACCGACGGCTATCGGGCACCGACCGATGCCGAGCGGCTGCTGCTCGGGCAATTGTCCGGCACGCCGGGCGGCCCGCGGCCGGGGCCGGTGATGGTGCCGGGATCGCCGATGGCGGTGTCGCCGACGATCGGAGCCGCCGCGGCGGTGCCGGTCGGCGGAACGCCCGCCCCTGGTTCGCGCACCACCGCCGATCCGCGCGCGACCGTGCGCAGGGCCGGCGCTGCGCCCGTCCCCGGCTTTTCCAACTGATGGCTTGTTCCAAGGACATGGCTGCGATGACCAAGCGTTCGATCCTCCCTGCCACGCTGCGCGCGACGCTCGCCGCGCCGGCCTTGCTGCTCGGCGGCTGCATGGGCACGCAGAATCCGGGCATGACCTCGGTGCATCAGCCCGTCGTCTCCCGGCAGGACTATGCGCTCGACGTCGCCACCGCGGGCGGGCGGCTCGCCCCCAGTGAAGCGCGCCGCCTGTCGGACTGGATGAACACCATGCATCTGGGCTTCGGCGATCGCGTCGGCATCGATGCCGGCGGCCCGATGCCGGTCGCGGCGCGCGACGAGGTCGCCGCCGTGGTCGCCAGCTATGGCCTGCTGCTGTCGGACGATCACCCCGTCACCGCCGCCCCGGTCACGCCCGGAACGGTCCGCGTCGTGGTCAGCCGCATGCACGCCCGCGTCCCGGGCTGCCCCGACTGGAGCCGCGACGCGTCGCACGAATTCGACGCCAATACCTCGTCGAACTTCGGCTGTGCGGTGAACACCAACTTGGCCGCCATGGTCGCCCGTCCGGGCGATCTGGTCCGCGGCGTCGACCACGATCCGATCAGCGATCCGGTGCTCACCACCAAGGCGATCGATGCCTATCGCAAGAAACCGGCGACCGGCGCAGGCGCGCTGGAGCAGGTCAGCGCCAAGGGGGGCAATTGATATGAACGCGCCGTGGAAACCGGCCGGCATCGTCAGCCGCGATCCCTTCGCCGCTTATGTCTGCGACGATGCCAGCGCCGAAGCGCTGCGCCCGATCGCGGGCGACATGGGCTGGTCGATCGACAAGGTCTACAAGGGCGGCCTGCGCAACGCGGTGCAGTCGCTATCGGTCTCGGCAAGCCCGCAGATCCTGTTCGTCGACCTCGCCGAATCGGGCGATCCGCTCAACGATATCAACGCGCTGGCCGAAGTGTGCGAGCCCGGCACGGTGGTGATCGCCGCCGGTCAGGTGAACGACGTGCGCCTGTATCGCGATCTGATCGCGAGCGGCATCCAGGACTATCTGCTCAAGCCCTTGCAGCCCGATGCGCTGCGCGAATCGCTGGGCCACGCCCATGCGATGCTCAACGCTCCCAAGCCGATCGAGGCGAGCCTGGACCGGCCGCACAGCGCGATCGCCGTGATCGGCACGCGCGGAGGCGTCGGTGCGTCGACGATCGCGACCTCGCTCGCGTGGCTGGTCAGCGACAAGGAAAAGCGAACGACCGCGCTGCTCGACCTCGACGTGCATTTCGGCACCGGCGCGCTGACGCTCGACCTCGAACCCGGCCGCGGCCTCACCGACGCGATCGAAAATCCCAGCCGCATCGACGGCCTGTTCATCGAACGCGCGATGGTGAAGGCCAGCGAAAAGCTCGCGGTTCTGTCCGCCGAAGCGCCGATCAACACGCCGCTCATGACCGACGGCACCGCCTTCCTCCAGTTGCAGGAAGAGATGCGCGCCGCGTTCGAAGCGACCGTGGTCGATCTGCCGCGCAGCATGCTGATTCTCTACCCCCACCTCATCCGCGACACGCAGTCGATGGTCGTGGTGACGGAGCTGACGCTCGCCGCCGCGCGCGACACGATCCGGCTGCTGTCCTGGCTGAAGGCCAATGCGCCGCAGACGCAGGTGACCGTCGTCGCCAATCGCGTCCACGCCGCCGGTCAGCTCGAAATCAGCCGCAAGGATTTCGAAGGGTCGATCGAACGCAAGATCGATTTCCTGATCCCGTTCGACCAGAAGCTCGCGGCACAGGCGGCCAAGCTCGGCAAGCCGCTGGCCGAGGCCGGCAAGAACTCCCGCACGATCGCACCGATCATCGCGCTGACCCGCCATGTGCTCAACGCCGCCGACGACATGGTCGTGGGCGACGATGACGGCGGCACCGGCAAGCCCAAGAGCAAGTCCCTGCTCGGCGGCATGTCGGCGATGCTGTCGAAGCGCAGCAAGAAATAACGTCGGGCAAGGGCGCCGCGATGGATCTGTTCCCCCTTGTGATGCTGGGTCTGGGCGCGTCGATCGCGCTGGGCATGGTCGTGTTCGTGTTCGCCGGCCCCTCGCCGCAACGCGCGCAGGCGCGGCGCATCGCCGCGATGCGCGAACGACACGGCGACAGCGGCGTCGTCGCCGATGCGCAGATGCGGCGGATCGCGGCGGGGCGCGAACAGACACGGTCCGACATAGCCTTCGGCCGCCTGCTGCCCAACCCCGAACAGCTTGCCAAGCGGCTGGCGATGACCGGCCACGACTGGACGGTCGGCCAATATGGCATGGTCAGCGCCGGGCTGGTCGCCGCCATGACCGCTTTATTGTGTCTGAAGGGCGCGCCGGTGCTGCTCGCGCTCCTGTTCGGCCTCGCGGTCGGCGCAGGCATACCGCATTGGCTCGTCGGCCAGTTCATCAAGCGCCGTATCGCGAAATTCACCGCCAAATTCCCCGACGCGATCGAATTGCTCGTCCGCGGCCTGCGCTCAGGCTTGCCCGTCAGCGAGACGATCCAGGTCGTCGGCAACGAAGTGGAAGGCCCCGTCGGCGAGGAATTCCGCATGGTCGCCGACAAGATGAAGATCGGCAAGTCGATGGACGCGGCGTTGCAGGACACCGCGGATCGGCTCGGCACGCCCGAATTCCAGTTCTTCGTCATCACCATCGCGATCCAGCGCGAAACCGGCGGCAACCTTGCCGAAACGCTCGCCAATCTCGCGACCGTGCTGCGTCAGCGCGGCCAGATGAAGCTCAAGATCCGCGCGATGTCGTCGGAATCGAAGGCGTCGGCCTATATCGTCGGCTCGCTGCCCTTCATCGTCTTCACGATGATCTGGTTCATCAACACCAGCTATATGCAGAACTTCTTCGTCGACCCGCGTCTCATCATCACCGGCCTCGGCGGCCTGCTGTGGATGGGAATCGGCGTGTTCATCATGGCCAAGATGGTCAGCTTCGAAATCTGACGGCGGGAACGGGTAGAGACATGCAGGCTTCCGGTCCGACACTAATGGGTATCGACGTGCTGTGGGTCGCGACGATCCTGTCGGGCGTCGCCGCCTTTGCGGTGATGATCGCGATCTACGCGGCTACGACGGTCAGCGATCCGATGAGCAAGCGCGTCAAGTCGCTGAACGACCGGCGCGAACAGCTGAAGGCGGGCATCACCGCCTCCACCAAGCGGCGCGCCAAGCTGATCCAGCGCAACGACACCACCGACCTGATGCGCACGATGCTGTCGTCGCTCAAGGTGCTGCAGGACAGCCAGGTCAAGGAAGCGCAGCTCAAGCTGATGCGCGCCGGCATCCGGTCGAAGGATTGGGCGGTCGGCGTCATCTTCGGTCGCATGATGCTGCCGATCGTATTCGGCGGGATCATGGCGTTCATCGTCTATGGCACCGCGACCTTCGACGATTGGTCGGCGCTCAAGCGCTATGCGCTGGTCGCAGGGACGCTGGTGCTGTCGTACAAAGCGCCCGACATCTACCTCAAGAACGCCATCACCAAGCGCACCGATGCGATCCGCAAGGGGCTGCCCGATGCGCTCGACCTGCTGGTGATCTGCGCCGAAGCCGGCCTGACGGTCGACGCCGCCTTCCATCGCGTCGCGAAGGAACTGGGCCGCGCCTATCCCGAGCTCGGCGACGAATTCACGCTGACCGCGATCGAACTGGGCTTCCTCACCGAACGGCGTCAGGCATTCGAGAATCTCGCGACGCGCGTCGAGCTCGATGCCATCAAGGGCGTGGTCACGACGATGATCCAGACCGAGAAATACGGCACGCCGCTCGCCTCGGCGCTCCGCGTCCTCTCGGCGGAATTCCGCAACGAACGCATGATGCGCGCCGAGGAAAAGGCCGCGCGCCTGCCCGCGATCATGACGATCCCGCTGATCCTGTTCATCCTACCGACGCTGTTCATCGTCATCCTCGGCCCGGCAGCCTGTTCGATCAACGACGCCTTCTGACGGATCCGGCGGGTTCGGGGGCTTAGCCTTCGAACCGCCATCCGACGGCGTCGCCGGCCAGGAAGGGCACGACCGACGTCTCGCCCTCGCCGATCCGCTCGGGCACCGTCACCGTGTCGCGAACCAGCGTCACCGTGCCCTCGTTCAGCGGCAGGCCATAGAAACGCGCGCCATGTTCCGACGCGAAGCCTTCGAACCGATCGATCGCGCCGTCCTCGTCAAAGGCCTGCAGATACGCTTCGAGCGCAAAGGGCGCATTGAAGATACCCGCGCAGCCACAGCTCGACACCTTGGCGCCGACCACGTGCGGCGCGCTGTCGGTCCCCAGGAAGAAGCGCGGGCTGCCCGACGTCGCCGCGCGGCGCACGGCCAAGCGATGCGCCTCGCGCTTCAGCACCGGCAGGCAATAGGCATGGGGACGCAGACCGCCATCGAACATTGCGTTGCGGTTGATCAGGATATGCTGCGGCGTGATCGTCGCGGCGATCGGATGATCGACCTCTCCGACGAAGGCAGCGGCTTCCGCGGTGGTGATATGCTCCAGCACGACCTTCAGCGCCGGATAGTCGCGGATCAGCGGCATCAACACGCGCTCGATGAACACCGCCTCGCGATCGAAGATATCGACCGACTTGTCCGTCACCTCGCCATGGATCAGCAGCGGCATGCCGATCCGCTGCATCGTCTCCAGCACATCGGCCAGCGCGCGAATATCGGTGACGCCATGCGTCGAATTCGTCGTCGCATGGGCCGGGTATAATTTACACGCGGTGAAGACGCCGGCCGCGTGCCCCGCCGCAATCTCCGCGGCGTCGATGCCGTCGGTCAGGTAACAGGTCATCAGCGGCGTAAAGCCGCCACCGTCGCCGACCGCCGCCAGGATCCGCTGCCGATAGGCCTCTGCCGCGGCGACGCTCGTCACCGGCGGGGTCAGGTTCGGCATCACGATTGCACGGCCGAATTGTCGCGCGGTGTGCCGTGCGACCTGCGTCAGCATCGCGCCATCGCGCAGGTGAACGTGCCAGTCGTCGGGGCGGCGGATGGTCAGGCGGTCGGTCATGCGCCCTCCTACCGTCGTCGGCGCCGTGTGGCCACCTTGGAAAATGGCGGCGACAGCCTAGGTGCACAGGTATGAACGCCACCACGCTCGCCGATCGCGCCGTCATCCGCCTGTCCGGAGAGGATGTGCGCGGGTTCCTTCAGGGCCTCGTCACCAATGACGTCACCGGCCCCTTGCCGGTCTGGTCGGCGCTGCTGACGCCACAGGGCAAGGCGCTGTTCGATTTCTTCGTCTGGGCCGATGGCGACGACCTGCTCCTCGACGTCGAAGCGTCCCAGGCGGACGCCCTCGTCCGACGGCTGACTCTCTATCGCCTGCGCCGGCCGATCCGCATCGCAATCGACACCGCGCTGGCGGTGCATTGGTCGCGCGATGGGACGGAAGGGGTCGCCGATCCCCGCCTGCCCGCGCTAGGGCAACGCTGGATCGCTCCCGCCTCGGACCCGGTCGACGGGTGGCATGCCCACCGCCTGTCGCTCGGCGTGACCGAAGGGGTCGGCGAACTCAGCAATGGCGAGACGCTCTGGCTCGAATGCAACGCGCGCGAACTCCACGGCGTCAGCTTCACCAAGGGCTGCTACATCGGCCAGGAAAATACCGCGCGGATGCACCATCGTGCCAAGGTCAACCGGCGCCTGGTCATAGCGCCCTTGACCGAGCCGGGCGATCGCACGCGTGCGACCTATCCCGACCTCGGCCTCATGATCGAACACCGCCGGGTCGAGGTCCTCGGCGATGCCCTGATCCCCGACTGGCTCGCCCCGGCGCTCGCCTGACGCTCACCGCCCGACGGCGGTATAGGCGAAGCCGGCGGCTTCCACCTCTTCGCGGCGGTAGACGTTGCGCAGGTCGACGAGCACCGGCGCGACCATCAGCGTCTTGAGCCGCGTCAGGTCGAGCGCGCGGAACGCGTCCCATTCGGTGACGATCACCACCGCGTCAGCGCCCTCGGCCGCATCATAGGCATCGCTGCAATAGGTGAGGTCCGGCATCATCCGCCGCGCCGGCTCGACGCCCTCGGGATCATAGGCCCGCACCGTCACGCCCTCGTCGAGCAGCGCCTGCGCGATCGCGATCGAGGGCGCGTCGCGCATGTCGTCGGTGTTGGGCTTGAAGGTGAGGCCCAGCAGCGCGACCATCTTGCCCTTGGGCGCATCGCCCAGCGCGTGCAGGACCTTGCGGCCCATCGCGCGCTTGCGGCTGTCGTTCACCTTCACCACCGCCTCGACGATGTGGATCGGGCTCTCGAAATCCTCGGCGGTCTTGAGCAGTGCCAGCGTATCCTTGGGGAAGCACGAACCGCCATAGCCCGGGCCGGCATGCAGGAATTTCTTGCCGATGCGGTTGTCGAGCCCGATGCCGCGGCTGACGTCCTGCACGTCCGCCCCCACCGCCTCGCACAGATCGGCGATCTCGTTGATGAAGGTGATCTTGGTCGCGAGGAAAGCGTTGGCGGCATATTTGATCAGCTCGCTGGTGCGGCGGCTGACGAACAGGATCGGCGATTCGTTGAGGTAGAGCGGGCGGTACACGCCGCGCATCACCCGCTGTGCGCCCTCGTCATCGGTGCCGATGACGATGCGGTCGGGACGCTTGAAGTCGCCGATCGCGGCGCCTTCGCGCAGGAATTCGGGGTTGGAAACGACCTGGACGTCGACCTCGGGGCGCTTCTCCCGCAGGATCGCCTCCACCTTGTCGCCCGTGCCGACCGGCACGGTCGACTTGGTGACGACGACGGTCGGACCGGTCACCGCCGCGGCGATCTCTTCGGTCGCGGCAAAGACGTAGCTGAGGTCGGCATGGCCATCGCCGCGGCGCGAGGGTGTGCCGACCGCGATGAAGATCGCATCGGCGCCCGCCACGGACGATGCCAGATCGGTGGTGAAGGTCAGCCGCCCCGCTGCTACGTTGCTCGCGACCAGCGTATCGAGTCCCGGCTCGTAGATCGGCATCCGCCCCGCCTTCAGCGCGGCGATCTTGCCCTCGTCCTTGTCGACGCAGATCACCTCATGCCCGAAATCGGCAAAGCAGGCGCCCGACACCAGGCCGACATAGCCCGAACCGATCATCGTAATGCGCATCGATACCTCGTCGTGAGGGGTGATCCCCCGGTCACGCGCTCTCTAGCCGAACAGGACGCGATTGCCACCCTCCCAACCGGATGAGCTTTAAACCTATGATTATCAGCGCGTTACTCTCTGCGAGAAGTCGGACCGACCCGTCCGGACGCCTTCACAACTGCGCATCGTGCGGTGAACCATATCAACCGCAAACGAAAAGGGAGGCCGGCTTGCGCCGACCTCCCTGATCGTATCCCAACGGTGGGACTGGTCTTACTGACCAGCGCCCGGACCGTAGGTAATCTCGACGCGACGGTTCTGCACTTCGCGAACGCCATCGGCGGTCTGAACACGCAGACGGGTTTCGCCGAACGCTTCGGTCGAAATCTGCGCCGCCGGGACGGCGTGCGAGGTCATGTACGCCTTGACCGAGTCGGCACGACGCTGCGACAGACCCAGGTTGTACTTCGGCGTACCCGACGTGTCGGTGTAACCCGCAACCATGACCTGCGCGTTGTTGCAGTTCTGGTACTGGCTGACCGCGTTGTCGAGGATCGACGCTGCTTCCGGGGTGATGTCCGACTTGTTCCATTCGAAGAACACGATGAACGGACCAGGCGAGCAGACCGGCGCTTCGACCGGCGGCGGCGGCGGAGCAGGAGTCGGCTCCGGAGCAGGCGGCGGCGGCGGCGGCGGCGGCGGGGTCGGCGAACCGAAGTTGTAGGTGATGCCGCCCAGGATGCTGTGCGAACGGAAGCGACCGTCGAACGTGCGGTTGGTCACGTCGACCAGCTTGACGTTGTCGGCGTTGAAGAAGCGATACTTCAGCGTCGCGTCGATGTGGTCGGTCAGCGGAGCGCGCACGCCCGCCAAGCCCTGCCATGCGAACACGGTGTCCGAATCGTCGACGAAATTACCGCGGGTGTTCAGCTGGTAGTTCGCCTTGACGCGAGCAACACCGACACCGCCGCCGACGAAGCCCTGGATGCCGTCATCGTCACCGAAGTCGAGCAAGCCGTTCAGCATGAAGCTGAGTGCCGAGGTGCGGCCTCCAGCATAGCTGTACGAGCCGGCGGGCATGTTCGTCAGCGCTCCGGTCGACGTATACATCGGCGTGGTCAGCGTCGAGGTGTACGCATCGACGGTCGCGCTGCGATAGCCGACTTCGGTTTCGACGCGGAACCCGCCGAAATCGTAGCCGATCACGCCGTCGACGTCATAGCCATAGTTGTGATCGACGGTGGCCGCATTGCGCGACGCGCCGATGTCATAGTTGATGTCTTCGACGATCATCGCACCGCCTTCGACGCCGACGTACCACGACTTGTCGCGGGCGAGGGCGGGAGTGGCGAGTGCGGTGGAGGCCAGTGCCAGAACGACGGCAAGCTTCCGCATAGAAGTCCCCTTTCTTGAGTGTCACTACGGACAGCGCAAACTCACTATCGGAGGGTTGGTTTCCACGCAAGCCGACAAAAGGTCGGAACTGTTGCGTCAATGTCACAGGTCAGCTGGTGCCGATCAGCCCGTGGCCGCGTAGCGCGCCAAGGACCGCGACCAGCGTTGACCGCGCGACATCGTCGATCACGCCTCCGCCCTGCGGGTCGCCGATCGCCCCCTTGCGGGATCCGACGACCTGCTGCCCGCCCACCGTCAGGCGCGCCCCGCGTACGTCACTTTCTTGCCACAGACCTCCCCTGTAAGCGATTGGTATCGCTTGCGAAACGTCCCATACGATCAGGTTCTCCTGTGGGTCGACGAAGCGCCATCCCCCCTCGCTCCAGCCCGCCAGTCGATTAGCCTGGCCCGCCCACGCGCCGGTCGGATTGGCCCCGACGACCCAGCATTGCCCGACGCCCGGCGACGAGGGCGGCGCCCCCAGCCCGACCCCCTGCACCACCGGATGCAACAGCATATTGATCAGCGTCAGCGCCTCATTATGCGTCAGCTCCTTGTCCGCTTGCCCTGCCGCCAGCAGCGGCAGGGCGAATCGCGACGTCGTCAGACTGGTCATCGATCAAGCTCCCAGATCGGAAAATGTCAGATGCGCCGGCGGCGAGACCGCGAGCGTTCCCTGTTGCACGACGGTGACGACGGCACCGGCATCGCCCACCTCGATCGACAGCGTCGGTACCGTCGTCTCGACGGTGCGCACGCCGCCATCCGGCCGCGCGATCGTCACGCGATAGCGTTCGCTCTCTTCCCCCACGGCCGCGTCGAGCCCATCGCGCCAGGTCCACCCCGCCCGACTGCGTCGGATCCAGCCGAGCTGCCGCCCACCCACCGCGTCCCGCAGCAGCCGCAGATGCACCGGCGATGGCGGCGCCACCGACGGGCCGGTCACGATCACCGCGGCAGTGGCGGGCGCGGCAGTATCGCCCACCCCGCTCGCCATCAGCCGCACGCGCCGTCCGATCGCCGTGACCGGCAGATCAATCGCCGCCACCGCATCGCGTTCGATCAGCGCGAAGCGATCGCCCGGCCGCTGCGTACCGATCGCCGCCTCGGTTCCCCGCACGCCCCGTCGCAGCCCGGTCAACGCCCAGCGCCCCGCACCCAGCGGCTCGGCGAGCGCGAACCGGATGAGTTCGTCGCCGACCAGCGCGAGGTTCCCACCCTGCGCCAGCCGCGTCGCGTCGGCATCGTTGAGCACCATGTTCGCCCGCATCAGTCTTACGATCAGCCGGCTGCGCGTATCGATCAGCCAGGGAGACGCCGCATCCGGCGCCCCCTCGATCACCCCGATCGTCGCCGGCGCCGCCGTACCGCCCGCGCCCGTCCAGCTGGCGCCATCGTCGAGGCTATAGAGCAGCGCCGCCTGCCGCCATCCCGCCCCCTCACCACAGGCCAGAATCGACACGCGTGGCTGGGCCAGCGGCGCATCCTCCAGCCCGGGCCATTCCGCCGCCACAAGCAGCGTCCGCCCGATACGCACATCCGCCGCCCCCGCGACCGTGCCGCTGCTCGCCCTTACCGGCAGCGCGGCCGGCGCCAGCGGCACCAGGTCCAGCGTCGTCGCCAGCCCCGCCATCGTCGCCTGCGCCACCCGCCAGCGCCCCGCCTCACCGACGATCGTGACGATCGCACCCGGTGCGATCTCCAGCCCTTCGCGACCCAGCGTCACCCGTCGCCGCGTCCGCTCGCTTTCGGCCCGCGCCAGCAGCGCCGCCGCCACGCGCTTCGCCTCGCCCGCTGCCAGCACCGCCGGCAGATCGACGCGGTCGACCGCCTGGCCCGCCCCCGGCCGCCGCACGCGCTGCACGCCGATCTGATAGTCCCGCGCCGGGTCATGATGCGCCACCGCCACCTCGCGCACGGTTCCGCCCGCCGCCGCGACGCTGCGCCGGCGCTCCTTGCCGGTATCGGCGATCGCCACCGCCGCCCCGCCGGCATCGCTCCGCACCAGCGTCGCGCCATCGGCCCGCCACCAGCCGCCATCGATCGTCGCCAGCGTCTCCAGCACGCCGCGCACGCTCGCGCCCGACGCCGCAAAGCCACCCAGCATCACCCCATCCGCGCCGCGTACCTCCGCCGCCAGCGCTGCCGCGACCGCCCCGCTCGCCACCGGCGCCGCGTCGGCCTCCACCTCGAAGGTCAATGACGGGATGCGGTTTCCGTAATCGGCCAGCTGCATCCCCTCGAACACCGCATAAGCGATGCCGCGATACGCCGGCACCGCCCCCAGGGCGGAGGCGATCAGCGGATCGACCGCCTGATCCTCGCCGCCGGTATGCAGGCGAAACCCCGTCACGCTCTTCCAGTCGCCCGCCGCCCCGCGCAGCAGCTTCCCCTCCGCCCAGATCCGCCGGACGCTGCGGATCGGCCGCGCCGACAGCGCGACGGCGAACGACACGCTATAACTATAGGTGTTGGTTCCCGGCTGGCCCTTGCCGCTGCGGCTGGTCGTGCGCGTCTCGATCAGATCGGTCGACCAGATCACCGTGCCCGCCATCCGGATCGTCCCGAACAGCTTCGGGATCGGCGTGCCATAGCTCGACGTCTGCACCGACAGGTCGCTCAGCCGCGGCCCCTCGCGCGCCGCGCCGCGGAACAATCGCCCGGCGATCGCCTGCCCCGCCAGCGCACCCAGAGCTCCCCCGATCGGCCCGCCGATCGCCCGCCCGACCGTCGTCAGCACCAGCGTCGCCATCCGCCCCTCCCCCGATATACCGCCACGCCCCGATCAGCGGCCAGTCCGCCGCCCCCGGCCGCTCGACCACGCGGCGCAATCCCGCATCGGCATGGACGAAGCCTGCCGCCGTCTTCACCGCACCATGGATCTGCCCCGGCCCCACCGCGAACAGCAGCACGTCGCCCGGTCGCGTTCCGTCGCCACGTGCCAGCACCGCATCGAAGCCCGCCGCCACCACCGCCGGATCACCGCCGCGCAGCGGATAGCCGCTCGGCACCTCCCCCTCCCAGCCGGCGTCCCGCAACGCCGCCGCAATCACCCCGATACAGTCCAGCCCATGGGGCGTATCCCGCCCGTGCAACCGGAACCGCGCGCCGACCAGCGCCAGCGCCGCCGCCGCGACCGCATCCGCCGCGCCGTCATCCACCGGGGTAGCGCGTCAGCAGGTCGATCCCCGGCAGATGCGGCTCACCGCGAAAGTTCGCGCCATTGCCGAACCGCGTCACTCAGGTCGCAAAGCTCTTGTCGCACCCCTCGAGGACCTCGACCAACGTACCCGCCGCCACCGCAAAGGCGGGCGCCGCGCGCAGCGTCACCGTCGTGCCCTCCGACGCGTCGATGCCCTGCGACAGGCCCGCATTGCCGCCGCCGAACCAGCGCAGCACGCCGCCCGCATAGCCTCCCGCCACCGGCTCGCTCCCGTCCAGCGTTACCACCCGCTCGACCGCCGACACCACCCGCGCAAACCGCCGCCGCCCCGCCATGGCCACGCGGCAGCGCGCATCGCCCAAGTCGGCGCGGCATTCGGCGGAGGTTTCCTCCACCACCGCACGCGCCAGCGCCGCGCTCACGCCCGCCAGTTCCGCGGTAAAGCCATGGTCGGTCAGCTCGACCGCCCCGATCCGGCCCTCGCCCAGCTCGGCCAGCCGATCGCCCGTCTCCCAGTCCACCGCGAACACCCGCACCCGCGCCCCGTCCCAGCGCCCGGCGAGCAGATCCGCCTCGCCGATCGCCGCGCTGGTCAGCGCCCCGCCGATATCCATCGTATCCGCCTCCAACCCGGCGGAGCGCTCGATCGCCGACGGCACCATGCCCGGCGCGGCGCGGTGGATCAGGCCGTCGATGGTCAGATCGCGATCATGCGTCGTCAGCCCGATCGCGACCCCGTCGCGTCGCTCCACCCGCCAGCACGCCGCGATACACGACAGCGCGCTCACCCGCGCACCTCGATCAGCGGCACCGACACCGCCTCGCCCGCCAGGAACGTCGACCGCGCCACCCGCAGCCGATCCTCGGCAAAGCGCACCATCACGTCGAAGGTGAAGCTCGCCCGCACCCCCGCACCCTTGGCCGGCGCCGCGTCGAGCACCACCACGCCATCGGCCTCGAGCGCAAAGGCCTGCGTCGCCGCGCCATCCACGCTGATCCGCACGCTCCCTGCCACCGGCCGCACGATCCGCCGCGTCGATGCGCCGTAATGACGAACCAGCTCGAACCGCCTCGTCGCGCCGTCGCCCGTCCCGATCGCCTCGTCCACGCCGCTCGCATCGAACGGATCGCGCAAGCGGAATGCACGCGCCGGCCCCATCCGCGCGCGGAAGAAGGCGAGCAATGTCGCGATGTCCGCCTCGGAACTTATGCCCGGCCCGACGTCGTAGCTGGTCCGCGCCTCCGCCCAGCCCGCGCTGCGCTGCTCCGCGCCGCCCGCCGCGGTCAGGATCGCGGTGGAAAAGGCCGGCGCCACCTCCGCCTCGCGCCCCAGCGCCAGCGGGAACAGCACGTCGTCATAGTCCTGCATGTCGCCCTCTCCCTCGAAGCGGACGAAGCCGTCGCGCATCACCTGCGGCAGCGCCCACAGCACCACCGACGCGACGCCGCGCGCCCGCGCCACCTGTCCCGCCGTCTCGATCAGCGCCCATTGCGCCGCCTGCTCGGGGCGCAGCACGAAGCCCGACAGATAATGCTGCCGGTCGCGCGGATAGCCGAGCCGCGCCTCCGCCGCCGCGACGCCCCGCGCGGTCGCGGCGGCATCGCCCTCGGTCACCCAGTCGTAATCCTCCAGCTGCAGCACGTCGAAGGCGGGATACGCCCAGCCCAGCGGCATATTGGCGCGCTTCAATTCCGGCGCCGCGCGGTCGAGCACCGTCGGCAGATAGGTGAGCAGCAGAGTCTGCGTCTCCGGGAACGCCGCCTTCACCCATCCCGCCAGCGCCGCGGTCGACGCCGCCAGCGCCGCCCCCGCCCGATCCATCGTCGCACGCTGGCTTGCGTCCATGGTCCCGCGCACGCTCGGGATCGCCACCGGCGTCAGCGCCGCCACGGCCGCCGCGTCGTACAGGCACGGTCGCCCGTCCGGCATCGTCCACCACCAGGGCTCGCCGATCTGGAACTTCGGCCGCAATCCTCCCGCGACCCCGATCCCGACGAAGGCCGCCGCCACCTGCCGCAGATAGCCCATTGCCCCGTCATGGCACGGGGACAGCAAGGTCGACGGGGGCTCCCACCCGGTCAGCGCCGGCGCTCCGTCGGCCGCGCGCTGCTTCCAGTCGTTCCAGCAATGCGCGTCGAACAGCTCGTAGCTCAGCGACCAGATGACGTCATAGCCCAGCGCCTTCGCGCGGGCCGCAAAGTCGCGATGCCACGCCGCACAGGCCACGTTCAGCACGCCGCCGGTCAGCCCGACATAAAAGCCGCCGTACAGCGCATCGAGCCGGAAATAATGGCTCATCCCCACATAATGCGTGATCGCCCCGCGATAGCCGAGATACAGCGCATTGCGCAGCAGCCGCGCCGGCGTCAGATGATAGCTGTCGTCATAGCCGCTTGCGATCTGGAACCCGTGCTCGGGCAGCACTGCCTCGCCGATGCCGATCACCGCCCCCGGCCCCTCGCACGCGATGCCGGTCAGCTCGACCCACCCCTCCTGCGCCGCGGCCAGCGGCGCGTCGGTCTCGTCGAACTCCCGCGCCACCAGCGATACGAACATCCGGTCGACATCGCCCGCCCATACCGGGTCCGCCTCGGCCGGCAGGGCGAAGCCGCCGACCACGCTCGCAAAGTCGATCTCGACACTGGCATCCTCCGGGTTGCCGGTCGCATAATTCCACAGCCGCACATGCCACACGCGCGCCTTGCCCGCGGCATCCCGCCCCTCGATCGTCAGCGTCGGCCCGCGGATCGCATCCAGCGGCTTCACCCCTGCCGACCGCCAGCGGAACCGCAGCCGGCAGCCCCGAAAATCCCGCGCCGTCTCGTACCGCAGCAGCGGATGGTCGAACCGATCCTCCGCTTCCCAGATCAGTCCGGCCAGATCGCTCCGCCGATAGAAGACCGCATCCACCCGCAGCGCATCCGGCGCCGGATTGGTCACTGCCGCCATCATCGGCCGCGGAAAATTGACCGTCCAGAACCGCGGATCGAACCGGCTGAGGACACCCGCCTCCTGCTCCACCCGCTGCGAACACAGCCAATGCGCCATGATGTCTCTCCACGATTGCGAGGCGGGGCGGCGAGGGTCCGCCCCCCCTCCGTCACCCCGGCCTTGAGCCGGGGTCCCGCTTCTTCTCGCCTGCCCCGCGCCACAGCGGGACCCCGGATCACGTCCGGGGTGACGAGGAATGCTGCCCTCAAAACCCCTACCCCTCCAACGCCGCCCGCACCGCGCGCGCCACCTGCCGGCTCGACCGTTGCAGCGCCGCCGGCGCTTCCCCCGCCCCCGCCTGCACATGGATCGTCACCCGCACGTCGCGCGCCGCCGCCGGAACCGCCGCCTCTACCCGCCCGGCCGCCGTCGGCACGAACAGCTCAGGGCCACGCTCGCCGACGATATAGCCGCGCCCCGGCGTCACCGGCCCGCCGGTCGCCCGCCCCGGCAGACCACCCAGCAACCCGGCCAATGCCCCGCCTAACGACCCGCCCCCGCCCGCCGCCTGCACACCGCTGCGCACCGCCGCCCGCGCGATCTCCGCCAGCACGCCCAGCGCCGTCGCCTTCAGGTCGTCGAACCCGAACTGGCCGGTCCGCGCCGCGCGCAGCAGCGCCCGCTCGATCGACTGCCCCGCCCGATCGGCACCCGCGCCCAGTTCGTCCTCCAGCGTCGCGCGCATCGTTTCCACCTCGCGCGCGAAGCCCGCGGTGTCGGCGCGCACGCCCACCGCCATCCGCTCCACCTCATCCATCGGGATCGGCCCTCCGCATCGCCGCGATCGTCGCGGCATCGGGCGGCGCCACCGCCGCCCCGGCCCCGCCGCTCGCCGCCGTCACCACCGCCGCCAGCTCGGCCGGCGTCGCCCGCCAGAAGGCATCGGGCGGCCAGCCCAATGCCGCCCCGGCAAAGCCCGCCAGCCGCACCGCACAGTCACGAAACTCGCTCATCGCCCGGCCAGGATCTGGCTCAGCAGCACGCGCAGCACCGGCGTCAGCTTGGCGAGCCCCAGCGCCGCCAGCGCCTCGCCCAGCACCTCGCGCGTCACCTCCTCCGGCACCTCGCGCAGGCAGTGCCAGAACAGCGCCACCAGTTCGCCGAACCCCAGCTTCCCCGCCGCCGCGCGCTCGACGAGTTCGAACAATGGCCCCAGCTCCGCCTCCGCCGCGACCAAAGCCTGAAAGCTCGGTCGCAACACGAGGTCGCAGCCGTTGACCCGCACCGCGCATTCCCCGCGGGCTTCGTTCGCCCCGCTCATGCCGCCACCACCGGGCCGGAGCTTTCCAACGCGATCGTGTAGGAGCGCTCGCCATTGAAATCGCCCGCATAATCCAGCCGCGTGACCAGGAACCGGCCGGTCATGCTCTCGCCGCTCTCGAAGCTCAGCCGATAATCGTCGATCGTGCCGGCAAGCGCGCTCGCCTTGATCCGCGTTTCCGCCGCCGATCCGGTGAACACGCCCGCGCCGCTCACGCTGACGCTGCGTACGCCCGCGCCCGACAGCAACTGCCGCCAGCCGCCCGAATCCTTGGTCGTCACCACCACCGCTTCGCCGTTGACGCTCAATTGCGTCGTGCGCAGCCCCGCCACCGTCGCGAAGGCCGGCGTCGCCGCCCCATCGCCGACCTTCAGCAGGAACGCACCGCCCCGTTCCACCGCCATCGCCATTCTCCTGTTATTGAACCCGGTACATCCGCACCGCGAATTCGCTCGATGCCACCCAGCGGTCGCCCTTGCCGCGCTGGATGCGGCTCTTGGTCAGTCGCAGCCCCATCAGCTGCCACCCCTCGCCCAAGCCCCGCGGCACGCCCGCTGCCGCCGTCTCGACCGCGCCGACCAGCGCGCGCAGCCGCGCCGGGCTTTCGCCCGTGTCGACATAGTCGACCGCGATCGTGCCGGTCCGCCCGTTCACCCCCGCCGCATCGCTGGCGCCCAGCACCGCCTCGCCCAGCACCGCGACCGGCATCGCCGCCCGCGCCGTCGGCGCGTCGAACACCCGGCACGTCGCTTTCAGATGCGCGAGCACCGCCGCATGCAGCACCGCCCCCGCGCTCATGCCCGCGCCTCCACGCCCAGCCGCATCCGCCGATACGGCCGCCACAGCGCCGCCACCGCCGCGGGCGGCATCGCCTCGCCATCGCGCCGCTCGAACAGATGCGCCGCCAGCAGCACCACGCCCTGCATCACCGCCTCGGGCAGCGCCTCCCACGCCGCCGCAAGTCCCGCTGAATAGCGCACCACCATCTCGCCGCCGTCGACCTTCACCCAGCCGACCCCGCCCGCATCGATGTCCATCCCCAGCCCGCTGCCGCCGGTGATCCCACGCACCGGCATCGCCGCCAGCCGCTGCCACCCGGCGCGCGGTTGCAACCGCTCCTCGCACTCACGCGCCACCAGCATCTGGCCGCAGAACGCCTCCGCCAGCCCCAGCGCCGTGCCGCTCGCACGTAGCAGCACCGGATCGGGCGCCTCGCCGATCCGCAAATAGGTCGCCGTCGCAGCCGCCGCGTTCGCGACCGCCGCGGCCGGCATCGCCGCCGCTCCCATCCCGCTCTCCTTGAAAAGGGCGGTTCCGGCCCGCTCCCCCTCCCGGCCACCCACACGGTATCCTGATGGGTGGCCGGGAGGGGGAGCGG
>NZ_JBIEOE010000007.1:0-191970 GCF_043498045.1 Sphingomonas sp. S6 | reverse complement strand
GGGAGGCGGGGCGCCGCCCGCCCCATCTACGTCATTCCGAAGGCGGGAATCCATAACCTATGCCGTCAGCGATAGAAGCGCGAGGCCAGCCAGTCTGGATTCCCGCCTGCGCGGGAATGACGGGCTTTTTTTGGGGGGCCCACCCCTCGTCATCCCGGCGGACGCAGGGGATGACGAATGAGGGACCGGTGACGAACGAGAACCTACCAGCCCGCGTCCGGCTGCGCGAGATACGCCTGTTCCGCCTCGGTCGACGCCCGACCCAGCGCGGCGTTGCGGCTGGGGAAACGGCCGTATTGCGCGATGACGTCACGGTGGTCCTTGGCGAAGGCGGTGTTCTCCGCCAGCCCCAGATCCTCGAACTTCTCGACCGACAGATTCTGGAGGCCCAAATTCTCCGCATGCATCAGCGGCATGTACAGGAACACGCGCCGCTCCGGGGGGAAGCGCCCTTCCCAGCCCTTGGCGATCGCATCCAGCGTCAGCTCGACGGCGAGGTCGTCCGCCGCGAACGCCTCTGCGGTGTCGCGATGGATGTTGCGGGAGAATTGGTCGAGCAGGATGATCGCGGCGAGCAAGGCGTCGGGATCGTCGCGCCACCCCTCCGCATCGCCGCGCAGCACGCCGTCGCGCATCGCGGCGAAGCGGTCGGCGATCTGCCGGTCGAGGTCATCGTCCTTGGCGAAATGCTGTTCCTGGGTCAGGCCGAACCAGAAGTCCAATACTGCGGCGGCCATGTCATGGACTTGGGCGCCGTCCCTCACTAGATCGCGCGTCATGTCTGCTCCCGCGCCAGAGGTCATCTCCCTCGGCTGCCGTCTCAACATCGCCGAGAGCGAAACGATCCGTGCCCTGCTGGCGGGGCGCGATACCGTGGTCGTCAATTCCTGCGCGGTCACCAACGCGGCGGTGAAGGCGAGCCGCCAGGCGGTGCGGCGGGCGCGGCGCGAGCGGCCGGATGCGCAGATCGTCGTCACCGGCTGCGCGGCCCAGATCGACCCCGACGGCTTCGCCGCGATGGCGGAAGTGGACCGGGTGATCGGCAATGGCGAGAAGCTGAGCCCCGCCGCCTGGGCGAGCGCCGAGCCGGTGGTGGTCGGCGACATCATGGCGTTGCGCGAGACGGCCCCTCACCTCGCCGCAAGCTTCACCGGCCATGCGCGCGCGTTCGTCGAGGTGCAGAATGGCTGCGACCATCGCTGCACCTTCTGCGCCATCCCCTTCGGCCGCGGTCCCAGCCGATCCGTGCCGGCGGGCGCGGTGGTGGAGCGGATCGCGGGCCTAGTCGATGCAGGCCATCAGGAGGTGGTGCTGACCGGCGTCGACCTGACGAGCTATGGCCACGACCTGCCCGGCGCACCGACGCTGGGGCTGCTGGTCGAGCGTATCCTGCGGCATGTGCCGGCGCTGGGGCGGCTGCGATTGTCGTCGCTCGATTCGATCGAGATCGACGATCGCCTGTTCGAGCTGGTGACGGGCGAGGCGCGGGTGATGCCGCACCTGCACCTGTCGTTCCAGGCGGGCAGCGACATGGTCTTGAAGCGGATGAAGCGACGGCATTCGCGGAGCCAGTCCGTGGATATGGTCGCGCGGCTGAAGGCGGCACGCCCCGATATCGCGATCGGCGCGGACCTGATCGCAGGCTTTCCGACCGAGGATGAGGGCATGTTCGTCGACACGCTGGCGCTGATCGACGATGCGGATATCGTCCATGGCCATATCTTCCCCTATTCCCCGCGCGCCGGGACGCCGGCCGCGCGCATGCCGCAGGTCGCGCCCGCTGCGATCAAGGACCGCGCCGAACGGCTGCGCGCGAGCGCCGGACGGCGCCGGGCGGCGTGGCTTGCGAGCCTCACCGGCAGCGTGCAGGACGTGCTGGTCGAACGGCCGGGAACCCGCGGCCACGCCGGCAATTTCGCCGAGGTGCTGCTGGACGCCACCGCCGAACCGGGGACGATCGTTTCCGCCCGCATCACCGCTGCAACCGACACCCATCTGCTAGGTACGATTTCATGAGCACCACCCCCTCCTGGCACGAACGCCTGCTCGGCGGCTTCAAGAAGACGTCCGATCGGCTGGTCGGCAACCTCGCCGGCCTCGGCGGCGCGCGGTTAGACGATGCGACGCTGGACGAGGTGGAGGAAGCGCTGATCGCGTCCGACCTCGGCCCCGATACCGCGGGCAAGATCCGCGCGCGCCTCGCCGAAGGCACGTTCGAGCGGAACATGGAGGAACTGGGCATCCGCCTGGTCGTCGCCGAAGAGGTGGAAAAGGCGCTCGCCAAGGTTGCCAAGCCGATCGAGATCGAGGCGTTCCCGCGGCCGCAGGTGATCCTGGTGATCGGCGTCAACGGATCGGGCAAGACCACGACGATCGCCAAGCTCGCGCACCTGCTGATGGAGCAGGATTACGGCGTGATGCTGGCGGCGGGCGACACGTTCCGCGCCGCCGCGATCGGCCAGCTCGCCACCTGGGCCGAGCGGGTCGGCGTGCCGATCGTCACCGGGCCGGAGGGCGGCGATGCCGCGGGCGTGGTGTGGGATGCCGTCAAGAAGGCGACCGAAACGGGCATCGACGTGCTGATCGTCGACACGGCGGGGCGCTTGCAGAACAAGCGCGAGCTGATGGACGAGCTTGCCAAGATCCGCCGCGTGCTGGGGCGGATCAACCCGGCCAGCCCGCATGACGTCGTGCTCGTGCTGGATGCGACGACAGGGCAGAATGCGCTGTCGCAGATCGAGGTGTTCAAGGAGGTGGCGGGCGTCACCGGCCTCGTGATGACGAAACTTGACGGCACCGCGCGCGGCGGCGTGCTGGTCGCGGCGGCGGAGAAATACGGCCTGCCGATCCATGCGATCGGCGTGGGCGAAGGGATGACCGACCTGCGGCCGTTCGATGCGAACGAAGTGGCGCGGATCATCGCCGGTGTCGATGCAGGGGGGCGGAAGTGATGTTGCCTCTCTTGCTTCGTCATTCCCGCGCAGGCGGGAATCCAGATTGGCGAACGTCTGCGATGGCGCCGCAAGGCCAGCCCGTCTGGATTCCCGCCTTCGCGGGAATGACGAACGTGGAAGGGGGAGAGCCCCCTGCGCCTCGTCACCCCGGCCTTGAGCCGGGGTCCCGCTTCTTCTTCCAACCGCGCGGACAAGCGGGACCCCGGCTCAAGGCCGGGGTGACGGGCGGGGAGATGGCGGCATGACCAACGCACCCCAGAAATCCTCCCCCGGCGTGCGGTTGGGCGTCGAATACGGGCCGCTGCTCGTGTTCTTCGCGGTCAATTTCCTGTTCCCCGCGAGCCTCGCCATCCGGCTGGTCGGGGCGAGCACCGGCTTCCTGTCCGACCTCGACCGAGCGGGCGCGCTGGTGATCGCCAAGGTGATCGTGGCGACGACCGCCTTCGTCCTCGCGACGATCGCGGCGATGATCGTGTCGAAGCGCAAGCTCGGCCATATCTCGCCGATGCTGTGGATTTCCGGCGGGTTCGTCGTCGTGTTCGGCGGGCTGACCGTGTGGTTCCACGACCCCAAGTTCATCCAGATGAAGCCGACCTTCGTCTATGCGATGTTCGCGATCGTGCTGGGCTTCGGCCTGCTGACCGGGCGACCGCTGCTCGAGGGGCTGCTCGGCACCGCCTATCCGGGGCTGACCGCGCAAGGGTGGCGCAAGCTGACGCGCAACTGGGCGCTGTTCTTCGTGGTGATGGCGGCGCTGAACGAGGCGGTGTGGCGGAATACGAACTGGGATTTCTGGGTCGGGTTCAAACTGTGGGGCGCGATCCCGCTGACCCTGCTGTTCGCGTTTGCGAATATCCCGATGCTGCTGCGGCACGGGCTGAATACCGACGCGAACCCGGAAACGGACATTCCGGTGGAGTAAGTCCTCCCCGCTCCGCGGGGAGGGGGACCGAGCTTCGCAGAAGCGTGGTGGAGGGGCAGCCGCAGGCGGTGTCGCTCGGGGCCGCCCCTCCACCACCGCCTTCGGCGGCGGTCCCCCTCCCCTGCGTGCGCAGGGGAGGATGGGTACGCGTTACGCCGCGTCGAAGCGCTTGCCGGCCTCGTCCCAGTTCACGACGTCCCACCACGCCTTCAGATAGCCGGGGCGGTCGTTCATATAGGTGAGGTAATAGGCGTGTTCCCACACGTCGTTGCCCAGGATCGGCGTGCCGGGTTCCTTGGCGTCGTCCATCAGCGGGTTGTCCTGGTTCGGCGTCGACGTCACCTTCAGCGCGCCCGACGAATCCTTGATCACCCACGCCCAGCCCGAGCCGAACTGGCCCGCGCCCTTGGTGTTGAAGTCTTCCTTCAGCTTGTCGAGGCCGCCGTACGCGTCGATCGCGTCCTTCAGCGCGCCCGACGGCTGGGTCGAACCCTTCGGCCCCATGATCTTCCAGAAGAAGTCGTGGTTCCAGAAGCCGCCGCCGTTATTGCGGATCAGCGGGGGCAGCGACGAGATCATGCCGAGGATTTCCTCGATCGTCTTGCCTTCCAGCTTCGGGTCGGCGGCGACGCCTTCGTTCAGCTTGTTGGTGTAGGCGGCGTGATGCTTGTCGTGGTGGAAGGTCATCGTCTCCTTCGAGATGACCGGCTCCAGCGCGTCGTAAGCGTAGGGCAGCGGCGGCAGTTCGAATGCCATGGGAAAGGCTCCTTCCATAAGGTGGGGACGGTTGCGTCCCCGCGTTAACGCGGAAGCGGGCCTAACGCTCCCGCGCCGTTACGCAAGCGTGATGAGTGATGACCACGCCATCGCCCCCATCCACCTCGTCACCCCGGACGTGATCCGGGGTCCCGCTTTTTACGACGGGCGGTGAGAAGAAGAAGCGGGACCCCGGCTCTGCGGCCGGGGTGACGTGGTGTATGTCCTACTTCGTCACCCCGGACTTGTTCCGGGGTCCACTCTGCGGCGAGGGGGGGGCGGCCGGAGCCTCTTGCTTACCCCTTGCGGCC
Source organism: Sphingomonas sp. S6 (assembly GCF_043498045.1). Lineage (NCBI taxonomy): Bacteria > Pseudomonadati > Pseudomonadota > Alphaproteobacteria > Sphingomonadales > Sphingomonadaceae > Sphingomonas > Sphingomonas sp. S6. The sequence continues at coordinate 187,027 of NZ_JBIEOE010000007.1, read as the reverse complement.
CGGTGGACCCCGGAACAAGTCCGGGGTGACGGGGTGTGTGGGGCGGCTCCTAACCGTTCGCGTTGATCAGGTCGTGGCGGCGCAGCGCGTGGCGTAGCTGGTCGTAGCTCAGCCCCAAAGCCTCCGCCGTCGCGCGCTGGTTGAAGCGGTGTTCGGCGAGCGCGCGGGCCAGCAGTTCGCGTTCGAAGCGGGCGACGCGCGACTTGAAGTCGGACGGGCCGGCATCGCAGGCCGCGACGGGGCTGTCCTCCACCTCCGCCGGCGGGGAGAAGGAGGACGGCGCGGGAGCCGGCGCCGACGTGCTGCCGCCGCTCGCTCCGCGCCGTGCGCCGTCCTGCGGGCGATAGGGCGAGGCGAAGGGATCGATCTCGATCCCGTCGACCGGCCCCTCGCCCTCCCAGCGATAGACCGCGCGTTCGACGACGTTGCGCAGCTCGCGCACGTTGCCCGGCCAGCGATGCGTCAGCAATTGATCGAGCGCGCGCGGGCCGAAGCCGGGCCAGCGTTCCCAGCCGATCTCCGACGCCATGCGCCGCCCGAAATGGTCGGCGAGCACCGCAATGTCGCCGGAGCGCGCGCGCAGCGGCGGCAGCGTCACCACCTCGAAACTCAACCGGTCAAGCAGATCGGCGCGGAATTCGTGCGCATCGACCTTATCGGGCAGATGTTCGTTGGTCGCCGCGACGATGCGCACGTCGACCCGCATCGGCCGCGACGATCCGATCCGCGTCACCTCGCCATATTCCACCGCACGCAGCAGCCGGTCTTGCGCCGCCATCGACAGCGTGCCGAGCTCGTCGAGGAACAGGGTGCCGCCATGCGCCTCTTCGAACCGCCCGGCCCGCGCCTTGGTCGCACCGGTGAAGGCGCCCGCCTCATGCCCGAACAATTCGGCCTCGATCAGCGATTCCGGCAGCGCGGCGCAGTTCATGATGACGAGCGGCTGATCCCAGCGGGGGGACAGGCGGTGGAGGCGTTCGGCGACCAGCTCCTTTCCGGTGCCGCGTTCGCCGATCACCAGCACCGGGCGGTCGAGCGCGGCGGCGCGGCTGGCACGTTCCAGCGCGTCCAGAAAGGCGCCCGATTGACCGATGACCTGTGTCGTCCGCTGCATCGCCAACTTCTGGCGGAAAACACCAAGAATGCGCAAGTGTTCATCGGTGGTTCAGGAAAATAATACACTGCGAAACGACGGAAATCCGCCATTTTTGAAATTGGCACGCCTCCTGCAATGCTGCTGGCATACCGCCAATGCGGCGGCCCGAAACAAGGCTTCAGGAGGTTCCCATGTTCAACACCGAGATCGGTCGCAAGTTTGCCGCCATCGTCTGCACCGTCCTGTTCAGCGCGACCTGCGTCGCTGGCGCGGTGGGACCGGCGACGGCACACCAGACCAGCGTGACGACCGCCCGCCAAGTTGCGTAAAGCGGTCCCAAACCGGGGCGGGCCACGGTCCCGGCTCGCCCCGGCCATGATTTTGAGGAGCACCGACACGATGGGCATCTTTTCCCGCACCCGCGACATCGTCGCCGCCAATTTCGCCGACCTGCTGGAAAAGGCGGAAGATCCGGCGAAGATGATCCGCATGATCATCCTCGAAATGGAGGAGACGCTGGTCGAGGTGCGCGCCAGCGCGGCACGGACGATCGCCGACCAGAAGGAAATGCGCCGCCACATCAACAAGCTCGATCAGCTGCAGGCGAGCTGGCAGGAAAAGGCGGAGCTGGCGCTGTCGAAGGACCGCGAAGACCTGGCCAAGGCCGCCCTCGTCGAGAAGCAGAAGGCCGGCGACATGGCCGAACAGCTGATGATCGAGGTGAAGGTGCTCGACGATGCGCTGCGCGCGTCGGAAGAGGATATCGCCAAGCTGCAGAAGAAGCTGACCGAGGCACGCGCCAAGCAGTCCAACGTCCAGACGCGGCTGGAAAGCGCCAACAACCGCTACCGCCTGCGCGAGATGTACGCCGGCCCCAAGACGCACGAGGCGTTCAGCCGCTTCGACATCCTGGAACGCCGCGTCGACGATGCCGAGGGCCGCGCGGAAGCGCTGGGCCTGGGCGTACCGAAGACGCTGGAAGAGGAAATCGCCGAGCTGCGCCAGAGCGACAAGGTCGATGCCGAACTCGCCGCGCTGAAGGCGCGCCTCAAGAAGGAGGATTAAGATGGAAGACGTTCTCGTCCCCCTCACCCTCTTCTCGACGCTCTTCGTCGGACTGCCGTGGATCATCCTGCATTACATCACCAAGTGGAAGCAGGCGCCCAAGATCACCGACGAAGACGAGAAGCTGCTGGACGAGATGTACAATCTCGCCCGCCGGCTGGAGGATCGCCTCAACACGGTCGAGCGGATCGTCGCCGCCGACAACCCCGACTTCAAGCCGAGCCTGACCGCTCAGCAACCGCAATATCAGCTCGACCGGAGGAACTGAGATGTCCGCCCGCACCAAATTCTACCTCGATCCGCAAGACGGCAAGTTCAAGGGCGTGTGCGCCGGCATCGCCGACTATACCGGAGTGGAGGTCCTGTGGGTCCGCCTCGCCACCGCCGGCCTCACCGTGATCGCGCAGCAATGGTGGATCATCATCGCCTATTTCGTGATCGCCTGGGTTGCCGACAGCAAGCCGAACGACCTGTACGACACGCCTGAAGACGCCAAGTTCTGGCAGGGCGTGCGCAGCAATCCGAAGCGCTCGACCACCGAAGTGCGCAGCAAGCTGCGCGATATCGACCGCCGGCTCGCCGACATGGAGCTGCACTACACCAGCCGCAACAGCCGCCTGGCCGAGGAAATCGACAGCCTCCGCTGAGCCCAACGCTCGCGAGCTGAAAGAGGGGATACGACAATGAGTAACTGGGGAGTGCTCGTTCCGGTGGCGATCTTCACGGTCGGGCCGATGAGCTGGGTCATCAACAACTGGATCCGGGTCAAGCACGGTTACGAACCCGACCGCTGGCGCAGCCGCCACGAGCGCCGCCACGGGGGTTCACCGGACGCCGAGCGCACGATCAGCCTGCTGACCAACGAAAACGACAAGCTGACCGGACAGGTCAGCCGCCTGGAGGAACGCATCGCCGTCCTCGAACGCATCGCCACCGATCCCGCCGAGCGCACCGCCCGCGAGATCGAAGCGCTCCGCGACCGCTGACGCGAAAGGGATAACATCATGTCTCCCGAAGTCTATTCCATCGTCCAGGGTATGTTTCCGCTGACCGCCCTCATCATGGTGATGGCGATGGCCGGCTGGATCATCACCACCTGGCTGCGGGTCAAGAACGGCTATCCGCTCGACGGCGCCTGGGGTCAGGCGGTCTATCCGCAGAAGACCGAAGAGACGGTCGAGCGCGTCAAGCTGCTCAGCCAGGAAAACGCGCAGCTGCGCGCCGAACTGGGCTCGATCAAGGACCGCCTCGCCGTCATCGAACGCATCGCCACCGATCCTGCCGAGCGGACCGCTCGCGAGATCGACGCGCTGCGCAGCCATTAAAAAGGACACGCATCATGGGTCCCGATCATGTCTTCTGCATGGCGCTGGGCGCCGCGATCACGCTGGCAATCCAGTGGTACGGCCAGCGCAAGGTGAAGAAAGCCACCTCCGCCCCCGATCTGGCGGCGCGTCACGACATCGAGCTGCTCGACGCCGAAAACGCCCGGCGCATTGGCCAGATCGACCGACTGCAGGAACGGCTCGCCACCGTCGAGAGCATCGTCACCGATCGCTCGCACCGTCTGGATCGCGAGATCGAAGCCCTCCGTCTGGAAGCGAACTGACATGTCCGCGATGCTCATACCGATCCTCGGAATCTGCTGCGGCCTGCTCGCGATCTTCGGCGGCGTCTTCGTCAAGCCCTGGTTCGCGCTGCAACAGCGCCGGATGGAGATCGAGGCGGACAAGGTCGCCGAGAAAGCGGCGCAATATGCCGCGCAGACCGAACGGCTGGAGGAGCGCGTCCGCGTGCTCGAACGCATCGTCACCGATCGCGGCGCCGATCTGGCGCAGGAGATCGAACGGCTGCGCGACGAGCCGGCGGTGAAGCGCCTGCCGGTCAACTGAACTCCTCCCCCCATTTTCTGTCACAGGGAAGGACAGACGCATGAACCCCGCAGAAATGGTCGTCGCGATCGTGGCGCTGGTGGTGATCGGCGGCGTGCTCCGCGCCCGCTTCAACGCCTTCGGCCCGCGTGGGTCCGAGCGCCCTGCTTATAGCGAAACCGACGACACCCGCCGCCTTACCCAGGAGGTGCGCGACCTGAAAGAGCGCATCCAGGTGCTGGAGCGCGTGATCACCGACAATCGCAGCACGTCCGATCTCGACCGCGAGATCGAGCGGCTGCGCAACCGCTGAGGAGACGGACGATGACCGATCCCGAACTGTATCTGACGCTGTCGCTGTCGGGCCTCGCCGGCCTCGCCATGGTAACCACCGCTGGCCTCTCGGGCTGGCGGAGCTGGCTGACGCTGAAGCATTCGCAGCTGGATGCGCAGGCCGACGCCATGCCCCCCGTTCATTCCGCAGGATCGCGGATCGAGATCGCGGACCTGAAGGAACGCATCCGCAAGCTGGAAGCGATCGCGGCGGGCGTCGACCTGTAACGTCAGGCGACGCGCCGCCGCCGGCGGCCGGCTGTCAGGCGACCGGCTTCAACGTCGCCGACTGAAGATGCCAGCGTAGTTGTGCCGCGCTCGCCCCGTCCACGCCGTTGACCCGGCGCACGACATAGCTACCCGCAAATCGCTGGCGCGCGCCGCTCTCCGTCGTTGCCTCCACCGTAACCGGCACGGTCTGGTAGACGGAGCCGGCGGCCCCCTCCGCCGGGGGCAGCGTGCCGATCGTCACGCGGGTGGCGCGGGTCTTGGCGAAACCCTGTTCGAAGCCCTTGAAGGTCTGGCCCGGTCGGCCATCGTCGCCCCATTGCGTCCAGGCGGTGGCATAATCGCGCGCGTTGATCGCCGAATAATACAGCCGCACCACATCGGCCGCGGCCCGTCCGCTGGTCGGATCGACGGTGCAGCCGGGCACCGCCGGTCCCTGTCTGTCAAACAGCGCGCAGGACCGCGCGATCTCATCCTCGATCATCGCGCAGCTATTGACGGCGTTGCACGGCGGATGCGTCGCGGGCGACACGTCGCGGCAGATCGCGACCCGCTTCGCCGCGGCTGCCGACCCGATCTCCGCGGCGCAGGACACGGGTTGTGCCGCGGCGGCGGTGGTGCGCGCCGGCCTGGGGGTCGATAGCGCGCGCGGCGTGGCGCTCGCGGCGACCATCGGCGTCGCCTCCGCCTCGCCGCTCGTGGAGGCGGACCCGCCGCCCGACCCACAGGCGCCGAGCGCCAGCAACGGCAGCGCGATCAGGCAGCGGATGGCGGTCATGGCAGGCTCCTTCGCAATCATTACGGCGGCGACAACGTTCGACATCGCCGATGGTGTCGCCGTCTGCGACGACCTGCTAGGCGCGCAGCCCCGTTCATCAGGATTGAGGCCCCGTGGTCGACAAAAGCTGGGGCGTCGGCCCCTCCACCGGATTTCGCGTCCGCAGCAACGCCAGCCCCGACGCGCGCGCCGCCGAACGTGCACAGGCGCGCGAAGCCCGCGCCGCAGCGCGCGTTGCGGACACCGAACGCCGCCTCGAAACCCGCGCCGCCGAGCGCGAGGCAGAGGCGGCACAGCGCGAACAGGCGCGCACCGCCCGTCGCGAGGCCGAGGAACAGGCTGCGGCACACGACCCCCATTCCCGCGAGGCACGCCGCCCGCGTGGCTCCGGCCGCAAGGACGTCGTCCGCGAACAGCGCGACACGCGCGGCTATACGACGCTGGTCGACGCCGATCGCATCCGCGTGCTGGCAAAGCGCGGCGCGTCGGTGACGGGGCTGGCCGGCGCGTTCGGGATTTCGGAGGATGAGGTGGCGGCGGTATTGGCGTCGGAGGACTGATCTCCGACCATCCCGTCACCCCGGACTTGATCCGGGGTCCCGCTATTGGCCGACCGGGGTAGAAGCGGGACCCCGGCTCAAGGCCGGGGTGACGGGGTCAGCGTCTACCCGCGCGCCACCCACGCGCCCAGCGTCATCTCCGCCGTCGGGTCGACCAGCGCGTCCATGCTGTTGCGCATGATCTCCAGCGCCCAGCGCGTCCGCTCGGGGTGATTACCCGCCACCGCATCGCCCGGCACCCACAGATCATATTGCCGCATATGCGCATCCGCCGCGGTGAACAGCACGCAGATGTCGGCGGCGACGCCGGTCAGGATCAGCCGGCTCACCCCCAATTGCGGCAGCAGCACGGGAAGGTTGGTGGCGTAGAAGCCCGAAAACTGCGGCTTGATGATGAAATAATCGTCGTCGCGCGGGCGCAGCGCCTGCGTTACCGCGCGGCCGGGCGTGTCCTTGGCCAGCGTCTCCTCGACCAGCCGCGTGCGTTCGGAATGCCATTGGCCGTTGTTGTCGTTGACGTAGATCACCGGCACGCCCGCCGCATCCGCCGCCGCGCGCAGCGCTAGGATCGGCGCGACGATATCCTCGGTCGCGGCGCGCAGATCGTCCCCGCCCTCGAAATCAAGCGCGTTGACCATGTCGATGAGCAGCAGCGCGGTCTTGCCCGGTGCCGGGTCGGGTGATGGGTTGGTCATGCTTCGTTCTACCGCAAACGCAACGGCAACGCCTTGATCTGCGATGGGATTGGCGGGATGGCTTGGCGATGGCCGACGGCGCGACGCCCCCCCAGCGCAAGATCATCCATATCGACATGGACGCCTTCTACGCCTCGGTCGAACAGCGCGACGATCCGGCGCTGCGGGGCAAGCCGGTGGCGGTCGGCGGCAGCCGCGCGCGCGGCGTGGTGGCGGCGGCAAGCTATGAGGCGCGGGCGTTCGGCGTGCGATCGGCGATGCCCTCGGTCACCGCGATCCGCCGCTGCCCTGACCTCGTCTTCGTGCGGCCGCGGTTCGAGGTGTACAAGGCCGTGTCGAACCAGATTCGCGCGATCTTCGCCGATTACACCGACGCAGTCGAACCGCTGTCGCTCGACGAAGCCTATCTGGACGTCAGCGAAGACCGTCACGGTCTGGGATCGGCCAAGGCGATCGCCGAGCAGATCCGCGCGCGGATCAAGGATACGACCGGCCTCACCGCGTCGGCGGGGGTGAGCTACAACAAGTTCATCGCCAAACTGGCGTCGGATCAGAACAAGCCCGACGGCATCTGCGTCATCCCGCCGCACAAGGGCGCCGCCTTCGTCGCCTCGCTGCCGGTCAAGCGCTTCCACGGCGTGGGGCCGGTGACGGCGCGGCGGATGGAGCAATTGGGCATCGTCAGCGGCGCCGACCTGCGCGACCGGCCGCTCGCCTTCCTGCAACAGCATTTCGGCTCCTACGCTGATTATCTGTACGGCGCCGCGCGCGGGCAGGACTTCCGCCCGGTGCGCGCACACCGCGCCGCCAAGTCGATCGGCGCGGAACGGACCTTCGAAACCAATCTGACCGACCCTGCCGACCTCCACGCCGCGCTCGCCCGTGTCGCCGATGCCGCGTGGGAGCGCGTCGAACGCTCTGGCGCGCGCGGCAAGACGGTGACGATGAAGCTGCGCCATGCCGATTTCCAGACCATCACCCGCGCCCGCTCGCTGACCGTGCCGGTGGCGAGCAAGGCGGCATTCCTCGGCATCGGCATCGACCTGCTGACGACGCAGCTTCCCGTGCCGGGCGGCGTACGCCTGCTCGGCCTGACGCTGTCCGGCATCCTGCGGCCGGGCGCGGAGCCGGCGGAGGACGAGGTGCAGCCGAGTTTGCCGTTGTAGCGCACGCCGCCGCAGCACTGCGTCGCCCCGGGCTGGAAGGCGAAGACCTCGCTCGAAATGGGCGATCCGCCCCGCCGCAAGCTTCGCAAAACGCCAACGCTGCCACCCCCACATCGTCACCCCGGCCTTGAGCCGGGGTCCCGCTTCTTCGCGGGCCACCAACAGCGGGACCCCGGATCAAGTCCGGGGTGACGAAGGACGTCAGCCCGACCCTGATCGGCATCGCAAGCGCAGCGCGGCAATCCAGCATCAGGCAGGGACACGCCGGAGCGCGTCGCCACCGCTCGTACCGCCACACGCCCCCGCCCCCTCGACGGATTTACCATCATCGTTTACGCCCTGTTCACCAAGAAGGTGGGGGAATGACGGTCGAACCTTGGTTCATCGTGGCGATGGTGCTGAGCCTGTCGGGCTATGCCATTTATCTAGCAGGGCTGCGGCGGCATCTGCTTGAGCCGAGCCGCGCGTCCTGGCTGATCTGGACGGTCGCGACGGGGGTCGAGGCCGCCACCTATGTCGCGGTCAATCCCGGCGAGCCGCAGGGCATCGTCTTCATCGTCTCCGCGCTCGCCTGCATCGTCGTGACGCTCGCCATGTGGCGCCGGTCGCGCTGGACGCGGCCGTCGTCGACCGAGACGATCTGCATGGCGGCGAGCCTTGCCGCGATCATCCTGTGGCTACCGCTGCAAGAGACGTTCTGGGCGCATATGCTGGTCGTCGCGGCGGTGCCGTTGGGCTTCTGGCCGACCTGGGCCAGCGTGTGGGAGGATCGCGCCCGCGAACGCTCGCCGGCCTGGGGACTGTGGACGCTTGGTGATATGGCGACGCTGCTGGTGACGATGCGCAGCCCGGGGTCTGGCGTGGGCGAATATGCCTATGTCGTCGTCGAGTTGCTGTGCCACGCCAGCGTCTGGTTCATGGTCGGCCTGGCGACTCTGAACCCGATCCGGTCGTTCGGGCGGCGCGAGGGCAAGCTCCGCGTGCTCGACGCCTATCTGCCCGCCAACCCGTTTGCGGTCGGCGAGACGCATATCGGCAAGGCGGTGTTCGCGGCGCAGGGCTTCGCCCAGGCCGAGACGATCGTGCGCTTCTCCGGCCCGATCGTCCCCGCCGCGCGTCTGCCGCAGGGATTGAGCGGCGCGTCGGACCGTTACCTGCAGATCGGGCGCGACCGATACATGGGGCCGTCCGGGCGGATCGATGATCTGATCAACCATAGCTGTTCGCCCAATGCGGGCCTGCGCTTTACCGACGATGGCGTCTTCCTGGTTGCGCTCCGCCCGATCGCGCCGGGCGAGGAGATCGCCTGGGACTATTCCACCACGCTCGCCGACCCCGACTGGTCGATGCAATGCGCCTGCGGCAGCCCCGAATGCCGCGGCGTCATCCGCGCCTTGGCGCTGCTCCCGGTAGAGGTGCAGGACCGCTATCGCGCGATGGGGATCGTCGCACCGTATCTGGACGAGCGCGACATGGGGCGCCGCGTCGCATAGATCCTGACGCGCGCAATGCCCACTGCGTGCGCCTAACACCGTCACCCCGGACTTGATCCGGGGTCCCGCTCTATCCGACGGTGGCAGAAGAAGCGGGACCTCGGATCAAGTCCGGGGTGACGACGAACGGGCGTGAGGGAACACCTCCCTGTCGTAGCCGCCGCAGGGTCCATATCAACCCGCACCCCCTTGCCCCCGCGCGCCTTTGCGCGTAAGGGCCCGCGCTTCCACGCTCATGCCTGGAATGCTTGCGGGAGGGCCCCGGCCCGTCTGGACCGCTAAACTTGAAACGAGAGTGACATGGCAAAGAAGATCACAGGTTACATCAACCTGCAGGTTCCTGCAGGCGACGCCAAGCCCGCCCCGCCGATCGGCCCGGCGCTGGGTCAGCGCGGCGTGAACATCATGGAATTCTGCAAGGCGTTCAACGCGCAGACGACCGACATGGACAAGGGCACCCCGCTGCCCACCAAGATCACCGTCTATGCCGACCGTTCGTTCAGCTTCGAGATCAAGACGCCGCCGGCGTCGTTCCTGATCAAGAAGGCCGCCGGCCTGAAGTCGGGTTCGAAGGAGCCGGGCAAGGTCGTCGCGGGCAAGATCGCGCGCAGCAAGCTCGCCGAGATCGCCCAGACCAAGATGAAGGATCTGAACGCCAACGACATCGAGGCTGCGACCAAGATCATCGAAGGCTCCGCCCGCGCGATGGGCCTCGAAGTGACGGAGGGCTGATAGAATGGCCAAGCTGACCAAGAAGCAGAAGGCGAACGCCATCAACCCGGAAACGCTGCACGGCGTCGATCAGGCGATCGCGCTCGCGAAGCAGAATGCCACCGCCAAGTTCGACGAGACGATCGAAGTCGCGCTGAACCTGGGCGTCGATCCGCGCCACGCCGATCAGATGGTCCGCGGCGTCGTGACGCTGCCCGCCGGCACCGGCAAGACCGTCCGCGTCGGCGTCTTCGCCCGCGGTCCGAAGGCTGACGAAGCGCGCGCCGCCGGCGCCGACGTCGTCGGTGCGGAAGACCTGATGGAGACGATCCAGGGCGGCACGATCGACTTCGATCGCTGCATCGCGACCCCGGACATGATGGGCGTCGTCGGCCGCCTCGGCAAGGTGCTCGGCCCCAAGGGCCTGATGCCGAACCCGAAGCTCGGCACCGTGACGATGAACGTCGCCGAAGCGGTGAAGGCCGCCAAGGGCGGTCAGGTCGAGTATCGCGTCGAAAAGGCCGGCATCATCCACTCCGGCATCGGCAAGGCGTCGTTCAGCCAGGAAGACCTGCGTCGCAACTTCGACGCGCTGGTTGATGCGGTCGTCAAGGCCAAGCCGTCGGGCGCCAAGGGCAAGTATGTCCGCAAGGTCGCCGTCAGCTCGACGATGGGCCCGGGCATCCGCGTCGACACCGCCGAGGTCGCGGGCGCGTAAGCCTTTCCGTTCATTCGGAACAACGAAAAGGGCCGGGAGCGATCCCGGCCCTTTTTGCGTGCGGGCACGATGCCCGAAAGCCCGCCCCACCTCGATCGTCACCCCGGACTCGTTCCGGGGTCCACCCCGCGGCGAGGGGGACGGCCAAAGGCGAGAACGCCCCCGCGGCCCGGTGGACCCGGACCAAGTCCGGGGTGACGAAGCGTCTGGAACGACCCGACGGGCCCAATCAGCCTCCGCCGCATGGCGAGCGATCCCGGCCCTTCTCACGTTGGACGTGGTTCGGAACGGCTGTCCCACCCACCCGTCACCCCGGACTCGTTCCGGGGTCCACTCCGCGGCGAGGGGGGACGACCAAAGGCGAAAACGCTCCCGCGGCCCGGTGGACCCCGGACCAAGTCCGGGGTGACGAAGCGCCTGGAACGCCCCGGCGGGCTTACTTGCCGTCGAGTGCAGCGCTGACGGCGGCGAGCGGGGTGGACAGCACGCCCGACACATATTGCACCGCGATCAGCCCTGCCGCGCCGATGCCGATCAGCATGATGACGAACTGGAAGCGCGCGGCGAAGCGGCGGCTCTTCTCCTCCCGCTCGGCAACGGAGACGGCGCGATTGGCGCCGCGACGGTCCGGGCCGGACGCGCCGCCCTCGGTCCCCGGCTTCTGCGCCGGCGGCTTGGCCGACACGATGCCGTCGATGTCGATCTTGTCCTGCGTGCGGACCCCGAAATACTGGCCCTTCGCCCAGACGACGCGGCCGACGATGATGTGGTGGATACGCCGGATCTCGATGACCGTGCCCGGGCGGTATTCCTCGTCCGCGGTGGCGAGCAGCCCGCGCGACGACATGTTGTGGATCGTGACGTCGCCCCAGCCGGTGCCGCGGCGCATACGGGCGCGCACCATCACCTTACGGCGCGGCTCCCGCTGCTTCACGGCCGCCCCCCTGGGCGAAAGGGGCCCACGATCGACGATAGAGGGGTGGCACTTTGGGTCATAGGCACTGCTATGCCGCGCCAGTCTTTAACGGGAGGTTCCCGACACGGGTCGAAAGCGGACTTTTTTTGAAACAAACGACCGCGGGTGACCGGCACCCGCGGTCGCCACGGTCAGATCACAGGCCGATGATTCCGCCATCCGTCTTGGTGATGACGATCGTCGCCGAGCGCGGACGGCCGGTGCCGGTGCCGGTCGCCTGGCTCTGCGGCCAGTTGCTGGTGATGTTGGCGGGACCGCCGTTTTCACCCGGATGCTGGATGTTGACGAACAGCGTCCGGCCGTCCGGCGTCGAATCGATGCCGGTGATCTCGCACTGCTTCGGGCCGACCAGGAAGCGCTTCAGCGACGTGCCGGGCGCCTTGCCGATCCGCGTCGTCTGGCTGGCGGTGACGCCGTTCAGGCTGTTGGTGATCGTCCGCGTTCCGCCATCGCCGACGGTGCCGGGGATAGCGGCCAGCATCATGCAATTGGTGACGTCGGTATAGGCGCCGTCGTCGGTCTGGATCCACATCAGCGGCGTCCCCTGCCCTGCGACGTTGCTGGGCCGCGCGAACCACAGGCCGTCCGGTGACGAGAAGTCGTTCGTCGCGTCGAGGTTCGACAAGTTGATGTTGGCGGGATTGAGGTCCGCGCCCGCCCCGAAGGCGTAGATATCCCAGGTGAAGCTCGTCGCCTCGCTGGTGTCGCCGGTTTCGCGCAGGCGGATGACGTGGCCGTTCGGATTGCCGTTGGTCTGGCCGCCGGTCGTCTTGGGGTCGCTATAGGCGCGCGGGTTGGCGGCATCGGTATTGGCGGCGGTGCGCGACGAATTGTTGGTCAGCGTCAGGTACATCTGGCCGTTGACCGGATTGACCGCGGTCCATTCGGGACGGTCCATCTTGGTCGCGCCCAGCGCGTCGCCGGCAAGGCGGGCGTGGGTCAGCACATCGGCCTGATCGGCAAAGGCATAGGCCGCATTCCCCGCGGTCAGCGGCCCCTGCCCGAACACCAGCGGCAGCCACTGGCCGCTGCCGTCCGCGTTGAGCTTGGCGACGTAGAGCGTGCCACTGTCGAGATATTTGTCGCCGATCGCCAGGCGGTTGCTCGCGGTGGCGTCGGCATCGGACCAGGGCGTCGCCGAGACGAATTTGTAGAGATATTCGTTCTGTGCATCGTCGCCCATGTAAAAGGCCGGGCGAACACCGGCGATGGTGCGGCCGACGACGCAGCCTTCATGGTTCATACGGCCGAGCGCGGTGCGCTTGCGCGGGGTCGACGACGGGTCGAACGGGTCGATTTCGACGATCCAGCCGTATTGATTGGGTTCGTTGCGGAAATCCTGCGTGCCGTCGGCCGCCTTGGTCGGATCGATCGTCGCGTTGAACTTCGCGACGCGGGTCGTGTCGCCCGAGGTCGGCGCGTCGGAGAAGGTCCAGCGATAATTGCCGGCACGCTCGCTGAGGCCGTAGCGGGAGAAGGCGGTGACCGACTTGGCCCCCACCGCGGCGGCGCGGCGCGTGTTGTCACCCGAATCGCGGCGGAAATAACCCGCCCAATTTTCTTCCGCGGTCAGATAGGTGTTCCACGGCATGCGACCGTTGGCGCAATTGTTGATCGTGCCGCGGCCGGTGCGGCCGTTGGTGGCATAGGCCGTGTAGAGCAGGGCGCTGCCGGCCACCGGCCCCGAGAAGCTGGTCGGCGTGAACGTCGTGATGCGACGGTTGAAGCTGCTAGTGCTGCTGTAGCTCCAGGCGCTGGTGCCGCGCGTGATCTCGATCACGCTGACGCCGTGGCATTCCATCTCCTTCAGCACCTCGGCGGTCGGGCGGACGCCCGACGACAGGTTGGTCGGGCCGTTGGGGTGAAGGTAGCTTTCGGTGATATTCTCGTGGTTCATCACCAGCAGGCCACGGCTGCTGTTGCCCGCATCCGGCGTGGTGCCGCTGGTGGCGAGGCCGAAATAGCTCATGCCGTCGTGATGGTCGCCCGCGCGCGCCGAGAAGGTCGTATCGCTGCCGTCATTGGCATAGGCGCCGACGCTGCCGTTGATCGGATCGCCGAGCCGGTAGAGCACGGCCACCTGATAGCCCGAGGGCACGGCGACGACGTCGGCCAGGCTCTTCGACACCGCGGTGAAATCGAGGATCGCGGGCGCGACGGTGACGCTGGTGTCGGCGATCGAGCGGATGCCATCCGACGAGGTGCTGGCGAATTGGAAGCCGAGGACCGTGCTCTGCGTCACCGCAGGTGCGGTGAAGGTGGCGGTGCCGGTCGACGTGGTGCTCAGCGCGACCGTCGGGCCGCTCGTCTGCGTCCAGCCCGTGCTGCTCGCCGTGCCGCTGGTGACCGTGCCGACCAACGTTACCGTCTTGCCGCTGGTGGTGCTGGTCGCATCGCCCGCGGTCACCGTCGTCGCGCGGCGGGTGTCGTCCTTGTCGCAGCCCGCCAGCATCGCACCGCCGAACACCGCCATGCTCATCGCCGACAGGCCGCCGCGCAGCGTCTGGCGGCGCGAATAGCGGAGCGCGATTAGATCGTTGATATGGCCGTTCGCGCTGACGTTGGTGTCGATGTCGCCGTCGTCATAGCCGATGGCCGGCTGGTCGAGCATGGTCATGATGGAATTCCCCCGATATCGCGGCCCTTTGGCCGGCGGTGCGATCCCCGTTTTGGCGGGGGAAAGCGGCAGGGGGATTGCGATCGGATGACGGCCGGATGAAATGAACATGACGGATTGAAGACACGCCTCCCGTTGGGGGAGGACCTATGCGCATGATTGACTCGGGCGGTATTTCCGCTATGTGCGCGGCCTTGCCGGCGGGTTCGCCTGTCGTGCATCCGTCCAAGACAGCAGGTGCCGCGGAATTTGCCGCGGCTTAATGTCCTGCCGAGACGGGGACAGGAATTTGACGGACCGCCTGGGGTTAGCCTCGCGTCGGTCTGCTACACCTTCACGGGTGCCCTTCCCCATCGATGGACAACCCCGGCCGGGGTTCTCCCCTGCCGGTTTGTAACCGGGAGGGCCGCTTCGCGTGGCCTTCTCAAACGTGGAGAATGGCATGGATCGTGCTCAAAAGGCCGCGGCCGTTGCCGAGTTGAATCGCACCTTTTCCGAGGTCGGCGTGGTGGTTGTCACCCGCAACAACGGAATGACGGTGGCGCAGTCCACGCGACTGCGCAATCTGATGCGTGATGCCGGCGCGACCTACAAGGTCTCGAAGAACAAGCTTGCCAAGATCGCACTCGATGGCACCGACTATGGCGCGCTGGGCGATATGCTCACCGGCCCGGTCGGCCTTGCCTCCTCGGTCGATCCGGTCGCCGCAGCCAAGGTTGCGGTCGAATTCGCGAAGACGAACGACAAGTTCGAAATCGTGGGCGGATCGATGGGCGCGACGGCTCTCGACGTAGCCGGTGTGCAGGCGCTCGCCACCATGCCGTCGCTGGACGAACTGCGTGCGAAGATCGTGGGCCTCATCGTTGCTCCGGCAACGAAGCTCGCGACGATCACCCAGGCTCCCGCGGCGCAGATCGCGCGCGTGCTGTCGGCCTATGCCGAGAAGGAAGCCGCCTGATCTTTCAGGCGCTTGGCCTCAAGCGATTTTGTGAACGACACTCCGGGGCGATGCCCCGAACTATGAAGGAAGTACCATGGCAGACCTGAACGCGCTCGTTGAGAGCCTGAGCGAACTGACCGTCCTCGAAGCCGCTGAGCTGTCGAAGATGCTCGAAGAGAAGTGGGGCGTTTCGGCCGCTGCGGCTGTTGCCGCTGCTCCGGCTGCTGGCGGTGGCGCTGCCGCTCCGGCCGCTGAAGAGAAGACCGAGTTCGACGTGATCCTGACCGGCGACGGTGGCAAGAAGATCAACGTCATCAAGGAAGTCCGCGCGATCACCGGCCTGGGCCTGACCGAAGCGAAGGCTCTCGTCGAGGGCGCGCCGAAGCCGGTCAAGGAAGGCGTGAACAAGGACGAGGCCGAGAAGGTCAAGAAGCAGCTTGAAGAAGCCGGCGCGACCGTCGAGCTGAAGTAAGCCGCAGCGGAGGAGCAGGGCAGCACGCTGCCCGCCCCCTCCGCAAGGCCGGCCGGGCTCGGCGTGAGCCGAGCTTCGACGTCATGAGCTTTGCCCATGACGGCCGACCAAAGCGACAGAACAAGGGCGGCCCCCGCAAGGAGGCCGCCCTTTTTCGTGTCTGTGAGATGTGGGGACTGCGCGCGACCGGGCGATCCGTTTGGAACGTCACCCCAGCGGCGCCAGGCGTGCCATCGCCGGAAGATCCCAGCCTTCGCTGGGATGACGGTTGGGGTGTCGCGGGCAAGCACGACCGGGAACCGGGATACGTGCCGAACCCCGCACCCGGTTGCCCCGCCCTGCCCTCGCCTGTACCGCGCTTGGCATGACCAGCCTCGCCGACCTTCGCGACGAATATGACTTCTTGGATGCCGACGATCGCTATCGGTTGCTGATCGACCTGGGCCGCGCGCTCGAGCCCATGCCGGATGCGCTGAAAACCGAGGCGACGCTGGTGCGGGGCTGTTCGGCGTCGGTATGGGTGTATCCCACGCGCCGCGACGACGGCACGCTGCATTTCCTGGCGGACAGCAATGCTGCGATCACCAAGGGGATCATCGCGCTGGTGCTGCTCACCGTGCAGGACCGCGCGCCGGGTGATATCCTGGCGACCGATATCGAGGGAGAGCTGGCGTCGTTCGACCTCAAGAACCAGCTGAGTTCCAACCGGACTCAGGGCATTCCGAACATGATCGCGCTGATCCGCGAGACAGCGGCACGGTACGTTTGATCCCTCACATCGTCACCCCGGACGAGTTCCGGGGTCCACCAGGCCGCTAGGGGACGTTCACGCCTCCAGCCAGCCCCCTCGCCGCAGAGTGGAACCCGGAACGAGTCCGGGGTGACGGGGTGGGTGGGGCCAAGGTCAGCCCGCCTCAGGCGCCGGCGCCAGCCGCGCCGCCAGTTCCGCCACGTCCGCGCCTTGCGGTACGACCAACCAGCGATGCGGATCGCGGCCATCGATCAGTGCCACCGCACCGCGCGGGCAGACGCCGAGGCAGCGCGTTTCCACCACGCCGAGCGGCGCCTTGCGACCCTTCTTCAGCCCGAGGATCTTGCGCAACACCTTGGCCAGCGGCGTGCGGCCCTTCTTGCCGAAGCCGCCGTCGATCTTCTTCGAACATTTGCCGCAGACCAGGACCGCGCCGGACCAGGCGCTGGGGACGTGCTTCAGCTGGGGCGCCACTCGCGCCGCTCCTCTGCCGTCCGCAAGACCTCGTAGGCCGCCTGTACCGCCTGAAAGCGGACCGCCGCATCGGCATCGCCGGGGCGGACGTCCGGATGGTTTGCCTTGGCGAGCCGGCGCCACGCCGCCTTCACCGCATCGAAATCGGCGTCGCTCTCCAGCTCGAGCGCTTCCAGTGCGCGCATCTCGTCGCGCGAGCGGCTGCCGTCGCCGGGGCCGCCCCAGGCGTAATGGCTGGCGTTGGCATAGCCCGATGCGGTGCGGCTTTCCGAGGCCTCGCGTTGGGCCGCTTCCTCGGCGGACAGGCCTTCGAAATAATTCCAGCCGCGATTGTACTCAGCGGCATGCGCCTCGCAGAAATACCAGCGATCGGGGCTGTTGGGCGATTTGGGTGCGGGGCAATTGCCCGGCGCGTCGCAGCCGTGCCGGTCGCACAGGCGGACCGTGGTCGCCTCGCGCGACGAGCCGTAGCCGCGCCAGCGGGGAAAGCCCCAGTCGTTCGAACGGGTGGGATTACGCGCCATCCCCGTCCACATAAGCGCTAGGCGCCGCCGCGCAACCGCCCTACCGCCACGAGTAAACGCCAGAGGGTCTTTAAGCCGGGTTCTGTCCATCCCCGAAGGGACTGGGCGACCATTCCTCTAGGACGACGCTTGCGCGCCGCCTCCAGCAACCAACCCGGACGACGAGCTGAAACGAAGCCCATGTGCCGTCCCTATTCGGTTTTGCTCCCGGTGGGGTTTGCCGTGCCGCTTCCGTTACCGGTCGCGCGGTGCGCTCTTACCGCACCCTTTCACCATGACCGTCCCGAAGGAGTGGCCGTCTGCTCTCTGTGGCACTGTCCCTGGGGTCGCCCCCGCCGGGCGTTACCCGGCACCGTCGTTTCGCGGAGCCCGGACTTTCCTCGCGCACCTTGCGGTGCCCGCGGCCGCCCGACCCTCTGACGGTGTTCGCCCTAGCGCGATAAGACGCGCTAGGGAAGCGGTGCCACCGAAACGCGCTCTGTCGCGCGGTTCGTAAAGGTCAGTCATCCCCCTGCGGTTTGGGAAGCAAGAGCGCGAGCAGGATCATGCGGCATTCGGCATCGATCTCGCCGTCGATCAGTTCGGGGCGGAAACGGCGCTGGAACGCCATGATCGCCGCCATCGGATCGGTGACGTCATAGCCGAAGCGTTCCAGCGCGAGCAGAAAGCCCGCCTGCGTCCACATCGGGTCGAGCAGGTTGCGCGTCGGCCGCGGCAGCGCGAGGCGCAGCCGGGCGAGCCGGTGCCAGGGGAACAGCTCGCCCGGATCGCGCTTGCGAACCGGCGCGACGTCGGAATGGCCGACGATGTTGCCGCGGGTGATGCCGTGGCGATCCTTGATGTCCGCAACCAGCGGTAGCAACGCCTCGATCTGCGCCTCCGGGAACGGGCGATAGCCCCATTCATGCCCCGGATTGACGATCTCGATCCCGATGCTCGCCGAATTGACGTCGGTGATGCCGCGCCAATGCGACGCGCCGGCGTGCCAGGCACGGTGTTCCTCAGCGACGAGCTGATGGAGCGTGCCGTCCTCGTCGAGCAGATAGTGCGACGAAACCTTGGCTTCGGGGTCGCACAGGCGCGCGCGCGCGGAGGCGGCATCCTGCATGCCGGTGTAGTGCAGCACGATCATGCTGATCGGCAGCGTCCGCTCGTCGAAGTTCGGCGAGGGCGTGTCGAGACGGTCCATGGCGATGCACGTTAGCCGAGCCGGGCGAGCTAGGTAAGAGGGGCCGGATGATCCGCGGTCAGGCGCCGCCGCGGCCCTGCGATGCCACGGCAATGCCGCAGTCGGACGTCGGCAAGGACGACCGTTCGTAGAAGCCCCGCAGCGTCCGGCTCGGCTGGAACAGCTGCGTCTGGCCGATCACCGTCTCCCCTGCCCCCAGCACCAGCAGGCCGTCGGGCCGCAGGGCGTCGGCGAAGGTGCGGAAGACGGCCTGCTTGGTTTCGGGAGACAGATAGAGCAGCACGTTGCGGCACAATATGACGTCGAACGCGCCCGCCGGCGGACGGTCGGCGACCAGATTGTGCTGCCGGAACATGACGCGCCGGGCGAGGTCGGGCTTGATCGTCCATTCCCCACCCTCGCCATCGAACCAGCGCATCAGCTGGCGGATCGGCAGGCCGCGCTGGATTTCGAACTGCGTGTAACGGCCGGCGCGGGCGCGGGCGAGCGCCAGGTCGGATACGTCGGTCGCGAGGATTTCGGGCATGGGGGCGCCCGCTTCCGCACGCTCGGCGAACAGCATCGCCAGCGATTGCGGCTCCTGCCCGGTCGCGCAGCCGGCGCACCAGATGCGCGCCCGGTGACCGCGCCGTTCCGCCGCCGCCACCGCCTCGACGACGAGGTCGAAGATCGGCGCATCGCGGAAGAACGAGGTTTCCTGATTGAGCAGCGCATCAACCACCTCGTCGGCCAGCGGCCGATCGCGCCCGTCACGCAGCAGCGCGACGAGCTGGTCGAGCGTGCCGAGCCCGCGATCGCGCATCAGCGACTTCAGCGCCGTGTCGATTCGCCAGGATCGATAGCTGGCGATCCGCTGGCCCGTCCGCGCCTCGAGCAGCGCGCTGAACATCTGCAGCGTCGCGGGCGATACGGTGCTGCCCGCCGCAGGCGGTCGCACGGCAGCGGCGCCCGACGGGGCGATCACGGCCGCTGTCCGGCGGCGGCGAACAGGCCTATGTCGCGCGGCGACAGGACGACATCCGCATGACCCGCCTGCACGATGGTGCCCGGCATGCCCCAGACGACCGAGCTGACCCGATCCTGCACGATCACGCTGCCTCCCGCCTCATGCACCGATCGCGCGCCATCGGCGCCATCGCGCCCCATGCCGCTCAGCACGATGGCGAGCACGCGGGGGCCGAACACCTCGGCCAGCGAGGCCAGCATCGGGTCGACCGACGGCATACAGCCGCTCTCGCTCGGCTGCTCGGTCAGGCGCACCGCGGCCGACCCGTCGGGCAGGCGCACGCAGCGCATATGCGCATCGCCCGGCGCGACGATGATCCGGCCGGGGCGCACGCGCATCCGGTCGCAGGCGACATCGCAGGGCCGGCCGCCGATCACGGCCAGCTGTGCCGCGAAATAGGGCATGAAAGCGGCGGGCAAATGCTGCGTGACGAGGATCGGCAGGCGGAAGTCGGGGGGAATGGCACGCAGCAATTCGCTCAGCGCATGGATGCCGCCGGTGGAGGCGCCGATCGCCACCACGTCGTAATCCGCCGGTGCCGTCGCCAGCGGCACGGAGACGCCCGCCGCGTCCCGCACCGTCACAGGGGTGCGGATCGCCATCGCCGGTAGCGGTTCCGCGACCACGGCGGGCGCGGCATCGACGTCCAGCAGCCGGTCGATCTTGTCGAGCAGCGATTCGCTGAACTGGGTGATACGCTGCCCGGCCGCGGGCTTGAATAAGGTGTCGATCGCCCCCGCGTCCAGCGCCTGCTGCGCGACGTCGCCGCCCGTTTCCAACGCGCCCGAGACGACCAGCACGTGCGCCGCGTTGCTTGCGGCAAGCAGCGCCGGCAAGGCGGTGAGGCCGTCGGTGTCGGGCAGGTTGATGTCGAGCAGGATCAGGTCGATCGCCTCCCGCGCCAGTGCGGCGAGCCCCGCCGCGATCGTGCTGACGCTGGCGGCGACGACATAGCGGCCGCTGGCCGTGACGATCCGCTCGATCACCGCGCGCGTGACGGCCGAATCGTCGACGATCAGAATGCGCGGCAGCGGCTGGGCCGGCGTCGGGGGACTGTCGTCCTCCGCCTGCGCCTCGTCACTCAAAGGTTGGGGATGCAGTGCCATGCACCAGGACCCGCTCAGGCGAGGCCGACGATCTGGAGCTTGGATTCGAGCGTGTCACGGTCGAACGGCTTCATGACATATTCGTCGGCGCCCGCATCGATTGCGGCGCGGATATAGGCCATGCCGTTTTCGGTGGTGCAGAACACGACCTTCGGCCGCGAGGGGATAGCCGATTCGCGCAACGCCCGCAGGAAGTCCATGCCGCTCATCACGGGCATGTTCCAGTCGAGCAGGATCACATCGGGCGCAGACGCGAGACAGGCGTCGAGCGCCTCACGGCCGTCGCAGGCCTCCGTCACGGTAAAGTCCAGCGTTTCCAGAATGTGCCGGGCCACCTTGCGGATCACCTTCGAATCGTCGACGACGAGGCAGGTCTTCATGGATACGCCTTTTCACGAAGGAAGTGTTCGTTTCGGAGCCTTTGTGACAGGCAAGGGTAAGCGGGCCGTTAAGCCGCCACCGCCTGTTGCGGAACAATCGCCGCGAGATCGACAATCAGCAGCGCCTCGTCGTCGCGTTCGATCAGACCGACGCCCACCCGCGCCCAGCCGCGATCGAGGGCAAGGCCGGGGGAGAGCGACTGACGGTCGAACAGCGCGACGTCGTCGAGCGCGTCGACCAGCACCGCATAATCATGGCCATCGACCCGCGTGATCACCGCGCGCCGCGCATGGGCAGGCATCGGCGCAAGGCCGAGCGCGGTGCCGGTATCGATCACCGTCACCACGCGGCTGCGCAAGGCGACCAACCCACGGATCGCGCGCGCGGTCCGCGGCACGGCGACCGTTTCGGCGATGTCGACCACCGAGTCGATCTGCGACGTGGCGATCGCAACGCCGCGGCCGGCGATCTGGGCGATCAGGAACAGCTCCATCATCGTTCCCCCACCGCGCGCGCCAGCGCATCGAACAGCGCCGACCGGTCGTAGCGATAAATGCCCTCGCCCACCCCCGGATCGCGCCGCAGCCGTACGACATTGCGCGCGACGGCCGGCGCGACCGGTCGATCGTCCATCACCAGCGCGACATCGGCGGGCACGTCTGCCGGCGGCTGGGTGACGCAGCGATAGCCCGCCGCATCCAGCATCGGCCGCAGGAAGGTTTCCATCCAGCCGCTGCCGTCCCCCTGCAACAGGCACAGCCGCGGCTCGACAGGCCGCAGCGCCTCGCCCGCGAACAATGCATGCGCGTCGAGTAATTCCACCTGTTCGCCGCCGATGATCGCGACGCCGGCGACCGGCCCGCAGCCGAAGACGGGGGCGATCTGATCGGGCAGATGGACGATCTCGACCGGTTCGTGGATCGCATAGGCGATTTCGGTCGACCCATCGGTCAGGCGCAGCACGGGCAATTCGCGCCGGTCGCCGAACGGGGCGACGGCCTGCAAGGGCACGAGCGCCCCGCCGATCGCCAGCCGCAGCTTGCCCGCGGTCAGGCGGATCGCGTCGACCGACACCGGCTCGACGCGGTCGATCGCCGCGAGCGGCATCACGCGACGCTGGCCGTCGAGATCCTCGAACAGCAACGCCGGGATGGCGTCGGCGCGCGTCTGTTCGACCGGCGCCTCGTCGGCGATCAGCGTCTTGTCGAACCGCAGGCCCGCCATCGTCGCCATACCCGATCCGTCGAGCAGCAACATCGGCTGCCCCGAATCGGGCAGCGTCTGGCCGGCGTAGAGGCCCGTCGCCATGACGGCAGGGGCCGCCGGCTTGACCACCAGATCTTCGGTGTCGATCACCTGATCGATCACCAGCGCATAGTCGCCTTCGCGTGTCGATACGATCGCGAGCGTCGCAGACCGATCCTTCTCCCCGGCTAGCCCCATCAACTCGGCGAGCGACACCATCGGCAGGCGGCGACCGCGCACAGTAGCGACCGCGGCATCGCCGATCGTGTCGATCCGTACCGATTCGCCGCGAATGCGCAGAATTTCGTCGACCGACTGGCGCGCGATCGCGAAGCGATGGGCACCGACGCCGACGACGATCGTCGACATGATCGACAGCGTCAGCGGCACGAAGATGACGATGCCGAGCCCTTGCCCCGGCTGGCTGGACAGATGGATGCGCCCGCCGAGCTGTTCGATATTGGCGCGCACCACGTCCATGCCAACGCCGCGCCCCGAAATCGCGGTCACCGTATCGCGGCTCGACAGGCCGGGATGGAAGATGAGGTCGAGCTTGGCGGCATGATCCATCGTGGCGGCCTGGCCGGCGGTCAGGATCTTCTGCGCCTTGGCCTTCTCGACCAGACGTTCGACGTCGATGCCGCGGCCGTCGTCGGTAATTTCGACCAGGATCTGGTTGCCGGACTGGCGCGCGGCGACGACCAGGCGGCCGGTTTCGCGCTTGCCCGCGGCGCGGCGGTCCGCCGGCGCTTCGATACCATGGTCGACCGCGTTGCGGATGATGTGGAGCAAAGGATCGCGCATCAGTTCGATCATCTCGCGATCCAGCTCGACGTCGGCGCCCTCAATGGTCAGCGCCACCTGCTTGCCGAGCTCACCGGCGGTATCGCGCACCATGCGCGGCAAGGCGGAAAACAAGGCGTCGATCCGCTGCATGCGGGTCCGGGTGACGGTATCGCGCATGTCGGCGACGGTCAGCGACAGGCGCTCCAGCGCCGCCTCGACCAGAGGATCGATAGGGGCATCGCGCAGCCGTCGCGCCAGTTCGTTGCGGGCGAGCACCATGTCGGACATGCCGCTCATCATCCGGTCGAGCAGGTCGACGTTCAGCCGGACGGAGCGGGAGCCGACGCGCGGCAGGTGCGCCGACTGGACCGACGCGACCGGCTGCGCATCCTCCGCCAATGCCGCGATCAGCAGGTCCTCGCCCGCATCGTCCAGCGCTTCGCCGCCATCGATCGCCTCGACGATGTCGCCGATCCGGTCGACGATCGCGAGGACGGCATCGACCAGCGCGGTATCCGGCGTGCGGCGGCCGTCGCGCACCGTCGCCAGCGCATCTTCGGCGGCATGGCTCAGCCGGGCGAGGCGCGGCAGATCGAGGAAGCCGCAGCTGCCCTTTACCGTGTGGACGAAGCGGAAGATCGCATCCAGCCGCGCGCGATCGCCCGGATCCGCTTCCCACGCGACGATCTCGCCCGACAAAGCGTCGAGCGTCTCGCGGGTTTCAGCGATGAATTCCTGCAGCAGGTCGTCCATGGGTCCCCGGGCGATAGTCGCGTGGGGTCATGGCGGATGAGGGGTTAAGAGCGCGTTTACTGCGGCGCCCGACTCCGGTCAGCCGTTCGGAAAGGCGACGCCGAACATCATGACATTCTCGGCCGGTTCGCTGACCAGCACCGTGCCACCGGCCTGGGCGGCGAGCGTGTGGACCAGATAGGCGGCAGCGGCGCGCGGGGTGACGCCCTCGGCCCCCTCGCCCTCGGTCAGCGTGCGGCGCAATTCGGGGTCGAGGATGATGCGCGGCCCCTCGATCTTGACGACGATCTCCAGCTGCCCGCCATTGTCTTCACCGCCGACATCCAGCGTGCCGCCGCGCACCAGCGCCTCGCTGGCGATCAGGGCGAGGTTCAGCATCACCTTCAGCGCGGACTTGGGCAGCGTCTCCGTTTCCACCCACCAGTTGAACTGCGTGCGCTTGTTGTCGGCAAGCAGGCCCTCGATCGCGGTCTTCGCCTCGCGCGCGTCGACCTGTTCGCCGAACCCGCCGGCGGCACCGAAGGCAAGGCGAAAGAACTTGAGCTTGTTGGCGGATGCGCGCGCGCTCTCGCTGAGCAGCTGAAAGACGCGGGTACGCATCTCGGGATCGTTCTCGTCGCCGAGCAGCTCCAGCCCGTTGTTGAGCGCGCCGACCGGCGACAGCAGGTCATGGCACAGGCGCGAGCAGAGCAGGCTCGCAAAATCGATCGGGCTGACGGACATTCTGATCCCTTTGCAACGCGTAGCCGCTGATGTGGCGGGGATGAGTCACGCGTGCAAGCGCAGCGAGGCATGCGAGCCACTTTCGTCATTCCCGCGTAGGCGGGAATCCAGACGCGCCAGCGTGGCGGATCGAGCCGAAAGGGTAGAGGTTATGGATCCCCGCCTCCGCGGGGATGACGACAGTTCTTATAATACACCGAGCGCCACCGCCTCGAACCGCCCCTCGACCGGCCCATCCTCCACCGCCCGCCATGCTCGCACCTCCCCCCCCGCCGCGATCAGCCACAGCATGCCGTCTGGCGCCGCGCTCGCGGCGTCGCGCGGCGAGGGCATGGCCTCGCCAGAGGGATGCGAATGATACCAGCCGATGATCGCGGGCCCGCCGCTCCGTGCCGCACGGTGCGCCGCCAGCAGAGCGGCTGGGTCGATCTCGAACCAGCGTGACGGATCGGCGGCGACGTTGCGGCATGGTTGTACCGCCTCGATCGCGGCGGCCGTGCCGAACAGCAGGCCGCACACCTCTTCCTCCGGCGACGCTGCCGCAGCGCACAGGATTTGCCGGGCAAGGTCGCTTGCAATCGTCACCATCGTTCCCACATCGTTACGGTATGGACCGGGGGGTTTCCATCCTTGAAGCGACGATCGCGCCTGCCGCCGATGGCTGGCGGCTCGACCGTGCGCTAGCCGATGCGGTGCCGACGCTGTCGCGCGAACGGCTGAAGGTGCTGATCGCCAGCGGCGCGGTGACGCGCGACGGGGTGATGGTGCGCGATCCCGCCAAGCGCGCGAGCGCCGGCGATCGGCTGAACGTCGCGGTGCCCAACCCGACGCTGCCGCACAATAAGGCGCAGGATATCCCGCTCGTCATCGCCTATGAAGACGAACATCTGATCGTGATCGACAAGCCGGCCGGCCTCGTCGTTCATCCCGCGGCTGGCAATCTCGACGGCACATTGGTCAACGCCCTGCTCCACCATTGCCAGGGCAGCCTGTCGGGCATCGGCGGCGTGGCGCGGCCGGGGATCGTCCACCGGATCGACAAGGATACCAGCGGCCTGATGGTGGCCGCGAAGACCGATCGTGCGCACGAAGGCCTCGCACGGCAATTCCACGATCATAGTATCGACCGCCGCTACCGCGCGATCGTCGGCGGACGGCCGCGACCGGTGGAGGGCAAGGTCGACGCCCCCCTCGCCCGCTCGGCGACCAACCGCAAGAAGATCGCGATCGTCCAGGGCGGCAAGCGTGCCGTGACGCATTACCGGACGATGGAGGTGCTGCGCGACGCGGCACTGGTCGAATGCCGGCTGGAGACGGGGCGCACGCATCAGGTGCGCGTCCACATGGCCTCGATCGGGCACGCCTTGCTGGGCGACCCGGTCTATGGTAGAACAAAGGGTGCTCAAAAAGCGCTTCTCGAAACCCTCGGTTTCCGCCGCCAGGCCTTGCATGCGGCGCATCTGGGGTTCATCCATCCGGTGAAAAGCACCGCTTTGGCGTTCGATAGCGATATGCCTGCAGACATGCAGGAACTGTTCACCGAGCTTCACGTATAGGTCCGGACCGTTCGTTGCCGCGACAGGGACGACACGCCTCCGCAAGATAAGGGAGATCAGATCATGGCAGCCCGCAGCAACGTCCCCGCGACGATACCTGCCCTCGGCGGCGAGCAGAGCCTCAACCGCTACCTCGCCGAGATCAAGAAATTCCCCATCCTGCAACCCGAGCAGGAATATATGCTCGCCAAGCGCTTTCAGGAGCATGGCGATACCGAGGCGGCGGCACAGCTCGTCACCAGCCACCTGCGCCTCGTCGCCAAGATCGCGATGGGGTATCGCGGCTATGGCCTGCCGACGTCGGAGCTGATCAGCGAAGGCAATATCGGCCTGATGCAGGGCGTGAAGAAGTTCGAGCCCGATCGGGGCTTCCGCCTCGCCACCTATGCGATGTGGTGGATCCGCGCCTCGATCCAGGAATATATCCTGCGATCGTGGAGCCTCGTGAAAATGGGCACCACGGCGGCGCAGAAGAAGCTGTTCTTCAACTTGCGACGCATGAAGTCGAAGCTCGACGCGTTCGAGGACGGTGATCTGCGACCCGAGCACATCACCAAGATCGCAACCGATCTGGGCGTCGCCGAAAGCGACGTCGTCAGCATGAACCGTCGCATGGCAATGGGCGGCGACACGTCGCTCAACGTCTCGATGCGCGAGGATGGCGAGGGCCAGTGGCAGGACTGGTTGCAGGACGACGCGCCGTTGCAGGACGCCGTCGTCGCCGACGCGCAGGAGGCAGACGTCCGCCACGACATGCTGGTCAGCGCGATGGACGACCTGAACGATCGCGAGAAGCACATCCTCACCGAGCGGCGCCTGACCGACGATCCCAAGACGCTGGAAGAGCTGAGCCAGGTCTATGGCGTCAGCCGTGAGCGCGTGCGTCAGATCGAGGTGCGGGCGTTCGAGAAGCTGCAAAAGGCGATGATGCGCATCGCCGGCGAAAAGCGCCTGATCGCGGCTTGAGGTGACTGTGCCGGCCGGCCTGACCGTCGTCGTCGGCGGCGGTGCGGCCGGCATCGCCGCAGCGCGGGCGCTGCATGATGCGGGTGCCGAGGTATTGCTGGTCGAGGCGGGGGACCGCCTTGGTGGGCGGGCACGGAGCGTGCGCTTGTCGCTGGATGGTAGGCTCGCCCCCGCCCCACTCACTGCGTCACCCCGGCCCCACACCGTCATCCCAGCGCAGGCGGGGATCTCCCGCTTGGCTGATGCTTCGCTCCTGCCGAAGAAGACGCCAGCCTACGCTGGGGTGACGACGTTGGCTGATGCCCCCAACGGTACGTCGGACCGCACGATCACCGTCGACGCCGGCTGCGGCTGGCTCCACTCTGCCAAGCGCAACCCTTGGACCCGGATCGCCGAGGACGCCGGTGTAACCATCGACCGATCGTCCCCCAACTGGGGCGTGCAATGGCGCGACCTGGGCTTTCCGCCTGACGAGCAACGCGCGTTTGGCGAGGCCTACGACCGGTTCGAAACCGCCGCGCATGCCGCGCTCCACGGCCCTGACCGCCCGCTGTCGGATTTCGTCGCCGCGAATTATCCGTGGCGGCCGATGATCGACGCCATCTCCGGCTATGCCAATGGCGCGCCGCTGGACCACGTGTCGCTGCACGATTGGGCCGCATACGAAGATGCGGCGACCGACGACAATTGGGCGCTGCCCGACGGTTACGGCACGCTGATCGTCGGCCATGCGCGCGGGCTGCCGGTGCGGCTCGACATGCCGGTCACGCGGATCGACCATCGCGGGACGACGATCCGCCTCGACACGCCTGCGGGGACGATCGAGGCAGCGCGGGTCATTCTCGCGCTGCCGACGACGGCGTACGACGGACTTGTCTTCGACCCACCGCTGCCCGGTAAGCAGCAGGCGGCGGCAAACCTGCCACTTGGCCTGGCGGACAAGGTGTTCCTCGCCGTCGACACGCCCGAATGGCCGGCACATGCCCACCTGACCGGCAACCCGCACAGCGCCTGCACCGCCAGCCACCGGCTGTCACCGTTCGGCCTGCCGATCATCGAAAGCTTCTTCGGCGGATCCTGCGCGGAAGGGATGGCGGACGAGCGGGCGGCGATCGACTTCGCGATTCGTGAACTGGTCGCCCTGCTGGGCAGCGACTGGCGGCGGCGGCTGCATCCGCTCGGCGCGACACGCTGGCGGGACGCGGCGCATATCCACGGCAGCTACAGCCATGCGGCGGTCGGCCATGCGGGCGCGCGGGCAGCGCTGGCGGCGCCCATCGACGACCGGCTGTTCTTCGTCGGCGAGGCCTGTTCGGCGCACGACTTTTCGACCGCGCACGGCGCATACCAGACCGGCGTCGACGCCGCGGCCGCGATCCTGGGCTTGATGCCGGAGCACCCCGCCCCGTAAAGCGCGGCGATGAGCCGCGTCCTCCGTATCCTGCTGAAAGCCGTGCTGGCGTTCGTCATCGTGTCGGTACTGATGGTCGGCATCTTCCGCTTCGTACCCGTCCCCTTCACCTGGACGATGATGGGCGACCTGCTCGGCGGACGCAGCGTCACCAAGCAATGGATGCCGCTGTCGGAGATGGATCCGGACATGGCGCGCGCCGCCATCGCAGGCGAGGACGCGCGCTTCTGTTCGCACCACGGCTTCGACTGGAAGGGGATCGCCAGCGCCGCCTACAGCAACGCGCAGGGCAAACGGCTGCGCGGCGGATCGACGATCAGCCAGCAGACCGCCAAGAACGTGTTCCTGTTCCAGGGCGGCGGCTATGCGCGCAAAGCGCTGGAGGCCTATTTCACCGTCCTGATCGAGACCCTGTGGGGCAAGAGGCGGATCATGGAGGTGTACCTCAACGTCGCCGAGACGGGGATCGGCACCTATGGCGCGGACGCCGCCGCGCTGCGCTATTTCGACCATGACGCGACGCATCTGTCGCCGACCGAGGCGGGCCGGATCGCCGCGGTGCTGCCGCTACCCAAGAAACGCGCTGCGATCGACCCGCGCGGGTTCGTGCGGCGGCACGGCAATGCGCTGGCACGCTATGTCGGCGCGGTGAAGCGCAACGGGCTGGATAGCTGCCTCGGCAAGGGGTTCTGATCGGCTTGCTTCGTCATCCCGGCGTGCGCCGGGATGACGAGGAGGTGCTACCCGGCGATCGCCCGGGCATAGGCGTCGATGTCGACGTTGCCGCCGGACAGAATCACCAGCAGCCCCGGCTCCACGACGACCTTCCCCGCCAGTACCGCGGCCAGTCCCACCGCGCCGCCCGGTTCGACCACCAGCCGCAGGCGCTCCGCCGCCCAGCATTGCGCGGCCGCGGTCTCCGCCTCGCTGACCGCGACACCCGTCGCATCACGGCGCGCGAGCACGTCGAAGGTCAGCGGCGATACGCGCGGCGTTTGCAATGCGTCGCAAGCGGTCGGCGGCGGGTTCGGGCCGACCGGTTCGATCCAGGACGCCTCCAGGCTGCGGCGCATGTCGTCCCAGCCCTCGGGCTCCACGACGGTGATCGCCGCATCCTTCAGGGCGAGCGCCAACCCTGCAGACAAGCCGCCGCCACCGCACGGCACCACGACGCGGCTTGGCGCGCCCAAGCCGAGCGCCGCCATCTGCGCCTCCGCCTCGATCCCCGCACTCCCCTGCCCCTCGATCACCCAGGGGTCGTCGAAACTCGGCACCAACGTCGCGCCGCGTGCCTCCGCCAGCCGCGCCGCGATGGCCTCGCGGCTTTCCGTCGCGCGGTCGTAGCGGACCACCTCCGCCCCCAGCGCCAGCGTGCCCTCCAGCTTGGCGCGGGGCGCGTCGGCCGGCATCACGATCGTCGCCGGCATCCCCAGCGTCTTCGCCGCCCAGGCGATTCCCTGCGCGTGATTGCCGCTGGAGAAGGCGACGACGCCGCGAGCACGTGATTCCGCGTCCAATGCGGTCAACCGATGCCATGCGCCGCGGATTTTGAACGCGCCGATGGGCTGCAAGGATTCCGCCTTGAAGGCGACCTTCATCCCCTTGATTTCGTGCACATAAAGCGGCGTCGGTGGCAGTATTCGCGCGATCTTTTCGGCCGCGTCCCGCACCCCCGCCCGCGTCGGCTGTCGCAAAATCGTCACTTTTCGTCCTTTCGTGCGATCAGCCACTTTACATGCAGGCCAAGCAACCATAGATCGCGCCTCCGCTGCCCCATGGGACTTCCAACCGCAAGGCAGCTTTTGTCACCGTATGCCGTAAGGCAATTGGAGGTCCCTTGAATTGGCCAAGCACCATAGCGCGCTGGGGTTAGCGCCCCTCTCGACCGCCCGTTCCTCCGTTCTCGGTGGGGGCATCGACATCGCCCAGAGTCGCCCGGTCGATCCGGTGACGCTCGTCCGTCCGCACGCTGCTGCGCGGGCCGCCCGATTCTTCGTCGAGAAGTTTCCGGGGCGTCCGATGTATGCGGTGAAGGCGAACCCGACGCCCGCGTTGCTCCAGATCCTGTGGGACAACGGCATCACGCATTACGACACCGCGTCGATCGCGGAGGTGCGTCTGGTAAAGGCGACGCTGCCGGATGCCACCTGCTGCTTCATGCACCCGGTGAAGTCGGAAGAGGCGATCGCCGAGGCGTATTTCGTCCACGGCGTGAAGACCTTCTCGCTCGATTGCTTGGAAGAGCTGGCGAAGATCGTCCGGGCCACGCAGGGCGCGACCGACCTGACGCTGTGCGTGCGCCTGCGCGTCTCGTCCGAATATGCCAAGCTGAGCCTCGGTTCGAAGTTCGGCGTCGGTCAGGCGGAGGCGAAGGAGCTGCTGATCGCGACCCGCCAGGTGGCGGACGCGCTGGGCATCTGCTTCCATGTCGGCAGCCAGACGATGTCGCCCGACGCCTATTCGAACGCGATGGAGCGGGTGCGCGCGGCGATCGTCGACGCGGCGGTGACGGTCGACGTTATCGACGTCGGCGGCGGCTTCCCCTCGGCCTATCCGGGCATGACCCCGCCGCCGCTGGAGCGTTTCTTCGAAACGATCCATCGCGCGTTCGAAAGCCTGCCGGTCAGCTACTCGGCCGAATTGTGGGCCGAGCCGGGCCGTGCGCTATGCGCCGAATATGCGTCGGTCGTGGTGCGCGTGGAGCGTCGCCGCGGGCATGAGCTGTACATCAACGACGGCGCCTATGGCACGCTGTTCGATGCGGCGCATATCGGCTGGAAGTATCCGGTGCAGCTGCTGCGCGAGCCGGAATCGGACGCGCGCGACATGGACTTCGCCTTCTGGGGTCCGACCTGCGACGATCTCGACTATATGGCCGGCCCGTTCCCGCTGCCCGCGGATACGAACACCGGCGATTATTTCGAGATCGGCATGCTCGGCGCCTATGGCCAGGCGATGCGCACCGGCTTCAACGGCTTCGGCACCGGCGACACCGTCGTCGTGACCGACGAGCCGATGCTGTCGGTCTACGCCGAGGACCGCCTCGTCGCGGAACAGCGTGCGGGCAACGTCGTCAAGCTGTAACGCCCCTACCGTAATCGATCCTTTCCCTCCCCTCGCGCGCTTGCGCGGGGGAGATCATTGGGTTTCCGCGTCCCCAACAGTGAATGACGACGGGTATTGGATAGCCAAAGGCGAACCATGACCGACACCCTCACCAAGACCGCAGGCGCCAACGCGCCGATCAACGACACCCGCAAGGCCGAGCTGCTGTCGAAGCAGGTCAAGCACATCGACATCAAGAGCTTCGACGCGCGCCCGATCGTCGAGGCGATGGCGGACATGAGCTTCACCAGCCGCGACCTTGGTCGCGCGACCAACATCTACAACCAGATGCTGGCCGACAAGGACTGCTCGATCTTCCTCGTCATCGCGGGTTCGACCTCGGCCGGCGGCTGCATGGACCTCTATGCCGAGCTGGTGAAGAACAATATGGTCGATGGCATCGTCGCCACCGGCGCGACCATCGTCGACATGGATTTCTTCGAGGGCCTGGGCCACAAGCACTATCAGGCGCTGGAAATCCCCGACGATGATACGCTGCGCTCGCTCTACATCGACCGCATCTACGACACGTACATCGACGAAGAGGCGCTGCAGCACGTCGACCACACGATCTTCGAGATCGCGGAATCGCTACCGGCGGGTCCTTACAGCTCGCGCGCCTTTATCCGCGAGATGGGCAAGTATCTGGTCGAGCACGGCAAGAAGGAGAACAGCCTCGTCAAGCTCGCCTACGAGCATGACGTGCCGATCTTCTGCCCGGCGTTCGTCGATTCGTCGGCAGGCTTCGGCCTCGTCAAGCATCAGGTCGATGCCGCCAAGGCGGGCAAGCCCTATGTTATGATTGACGCGGTCGCCGACTTCCGCGAGCTGACCGAGATCAAGATCGAAGCCGGCACCACCGGCCTGCTGATGATCGGCGGCGGCGTGCCGAAGAACTTCATTCAGGACACGGTCGTCTGCGCGGAGATTCTAGGTCACGACGACGTTCAGGTGCACAAGTATGCCGTGCAGATCACCGTCGCCGACGTCCGCGACGGCGCCTGCTCGTCCTCGACGCTGCAGGAAGCCGCCAGCTGGGGCAAGGTGAACACCGGCATCGAGCAGATGGTGTTCGCGGAAGCGGGCAGCGTGATGCCGCTGCTGGCGTCCGACGCCTATCACCGTGGCCTGTGGAAGGACCGCCCGGTCCACCGCTGGGGCAAGCTGTTCGACAAGTAAGTCGGGCTTTACGGCCAACGACAGAGGGCGCCCCCGTTCATCCGGGGGCGCCCTTTTCGTATCGGCCGGGCACGACGACCCAACCCTCCGTCATTGCGAGCGAAGCGCGGCAATCCAGGGCCGGACCAGGACGCCCTGGATTGCTTCGCTTGCGCTCGCAATGACGGACGTTAAGCGTTCCCCTCCTCCCGCGCCTTGCGGGCGAAGTCGTTGAGCTGTTGCATCGTCGCGTCGAAATTGCCGTTGCGTTCGGCGTTGCGGAAGCCACGGACGCGCTCGACCAGGATCTCCTTCGGCGTCGGCTGCTCGCCAAACAGCCGCATGACCTCGTCGGCGAAATCGTCGAGCGGCTGGTACATCGAGCGCTTCTCCTGCCCGGGCGTCAGCGTCGTCTGCACGCCCGGCGGGGCGAGCTCGATCACCTCGACCTTGCCGTCCAGCGCATTGCGCAGCGACAGCGTGTAACTGTGGATCGCCGCCTTGGTCGCGCAATAGGTCGGCGCATCGACCAGCGGCACGAAGGCGAGGCCGGAGGTCACGTTGACGATCACCGCATCGTCCTTCGCGGTGAGGTGATCGATCAGCGCATTGGTCAGCCGGATCGGCCCCAGCAGATTGGTCGTCACCGTCGCCTCGGCATCGGACAGGTCGCGCTGCGTCTCCAGCGTCTCGAAGCGCATGATGCCCGCATTGTTGACCAGCACGTTGAGGTCGGGATGCGCCTCGATCACCCGCTTGGCGAAGTCGGCGACGCCCTCGGCGCTATCGACGTCGATCGTCATCGTATGGATGGCCTCGCGCCCCTGCGCGACCTCGTCCAGCGCTTCCTGCCGTCGGCCTGCGATGATGACGGTGTTGCCCGCATCGTGCCAGCGCTGCGCCAGCGCCGCGCCGATGCCGGAACCGCCGCCGGTGATCAGGATCGTATTGCCGGTCTGCTTCATTGCGCGTCGTCCTTGGCTGCGGGGCGCGGCGGAATGCCGGGGCCACCGATATCAAAAGGTTGCGGGGCGAAACGCTTTCCGTCAGCTTCTGCTCCCAACGGAGGGGACAACATGCACAGCGACATCCTGCGGCCGATGGTGGCACTCATCGCCTGGACACTCGTGATGTTCGCCTGGATGATGGCGACGCGCATGCCCGCCATGAAGGCGGCGGGGGTCGACATGAGCAAGCTGGTCGGTTCCACCGCCGCCGACGCCGACCGTGCGCTGCCCAGACACATCCAGTGGAAGGCGCACAATTACAATCACCTGATGGAGCAGCCGACGTTATTCTACGCGGTTTGCACCGTCATCGCGCTCAGCGGCACGGGCGATGGCCCCAATGCGGCGATCGCCTGGGCCTATGTCGGCCTGCGGATCGCGCATTCGCTGGTGCAGGCGACGGTCAATCGCGTATTGCCCCGCTTCATGCTGTTCCTCGCTTCCACGCTCGCGCTCGTCGCGCTCACCCTCCACGCCGCACTGGCGGTATTCTGATGGCCAAGGGAGAGACGTTCGAGCGCCATCGCCAGCCCTGGACCGCGGACGAAATCCAGAAGCTGCACACGCTTGCCAAAAAGGGCATGGCGCTGAAGGCGATCGCCAAGGCGCTGAAACGCAGCGAGGAATCGACCAAGGATCGCGCCAAGGCCGATGGCCTGTCGATCGCCAAGCTACGCTGACTAGAGCGACGCGGTAAGCTTCACGAAGCTGCGGGCCCGCGACTGAAGACGGCCGGTGGATTCGGCCAGCGTCCGCGACACCGCCTGAAGCCCCGACACGTCGTCGCCGATCGCCGCCGACTGATCGCTGATCGCCCGCGCGCGATCGTCGATCGCATGGCCGGCCTCGGCCGATTGCTCGACATGGCTGGCGATCCGCCGGGTCGCGCCCTGTTGCGCGGCGACCGCCTGTTCGATCGCGACGCCGGTATCCGCGATGGCGGCCATCGTCGTCTCCAGCGTGCGGTGGCCGCCGACGACGTCGCCGAGCAGGCCGTGCATATCCGCCACGCGCGCCGCAATGTCCTTGGCCGCCGTGCCGGTCTGTTGCGCCAGCGTCTTCACCTCGCTCGCCACCACCGCAAAGCCGCGCCCCGCCTCTCCCACACGCGCCGCCTCGATCGCGGCATTGAGGGCAAGCAGGTTGGTCTGGCTGGCGATCGTTTGAATCAGGCGCAGCATGTCGTCGACCGCAGCCGCCTTCTCCACCAGTCGCGTCACGCGGTCGCCCGCGGCGATCACCGCCACGCGCGCATCGCTGCGCAAGGCCGCAGCGCGGGCCGTCTGCCCGCCGATACTGTCCAGCGTCGTCGCCAGTGTCCGGCCGAGTTCCGCGATGTCGGTCAGCGCGGTGACCATCTGGCTGGTAGCACCCGCCACCGACGCTGCGTCCCGACGCGAGGCTCCGGCGCGGGTCACCACCAATCCCGCCATTGCCGCGATCCGCTCTGCCGCTTCGGCCAGCTCCGCCGCCAGATGCGCGACATCGGCGGTGAAGGCCTTGCCCGCTGCGTCGATCCGCGCGGCCCGTGCCTCGCGATCCGCCATCACCTGCGCACGACGCTGGATGGACAGCCGTTCGAACGCGGCCGCATCGACGACGGAATCGAACACGCCATCGCGGGTCAGCACCAGTCCGTCCCCACCCGCGTCGAGATAGGCGAGCACGAGCGCGTCGGCATCCAGCGCGGCATCGGCGGTGCCGCAAGGTCGAATCAACGTCTTCAGCGATCCGCCGATGCTGGGATTCTGCATCAGCGCGTGGCCGAACGGGTTGAACAGGATGGTCCGGACGTCGCGTTCGCGGATGACGCCGACCGGGCAACGCTGCGCATCGACGATCGCTAGCAGCCGAAGATCGGGCGATTGCCGGAACATATCCACCGCTTGCGCCAGCGATGCGGTGTGGATCAGGCAAACACCCTCGCCCTTAACCGACGGCTGCACACCACCGAAGGCGCCGTTGCGCAGCAGATCGATGTCGAACAGCATGGCCCGGATACTAGGGGCGAGTGGTAAATGGCGGGTTAGGATTTGATGACACTCCGGTTACACCGGCAGCGAAACGATCAGCCAAACAGGCGGCGTCCGGCGCGTTCCAGCATCATCAACTGCCATAGGGTGCGGCCGTGATCGGCGCGCCCGCTGCGATGCGCTTCGACCAGCCGGGCTACGGTCGGCATCGCCAGCCAGCCACTGTCGGCGAGGAAGCGCGACCGGGTCAGCGCCTCCGCTTGATCGGCCAGCGCGCCACGGAACCAGTCGCTGATCGGGGTGACGAAGCCCATCTTGGGCCGATAGAGGATGTCACGCGGCAGATAGCGTTCGAGGCTGCGTTTCATCAGCCATTTGCCCGTCCCCCGGTGCAGCCGCATCGGCGCGGGCAGTCGCGCGCCGAACTCGACCAGCCGATGGTCGAGCAACGGCTCGCGCGCCTCAAGCCCCACCGCCATGCTCGTCCGGTCGACCTTGGTCAGGATATCGCCGGGTAGCCAGATCTTCAGGTCGGCATATTGCGCGCGATCGATCGCATCGCGCGCCGGCGCTGCGCGCATCGCGGCGATGTAGCGGTCCTCCGCGCGGTGGCCCTGCAGCGCGGCGCGCACGTCGGCGCCAAGCAACGTGCCTCGCAGCTCGGGTGACGTGACGCCGACGGCGCGCGCATAGGCCTCGTCGCCATCGCTGGCGAGGGCGAGCAACGTCGTCTTCGCGCGCAACGGCCGCGGTGCCCAATCGGCTTTGGGATAATAGCGCCCCAGCGTCCCGAACGCCGCGGTGCGCCACGCAGGTGGCAACAGCCCCCGCACGCGCTCTTCGGCCGCCTGGAAACGGTAGCGGCGATAACCGGCGAACACCTCGTCCGCACCATCGCCCGACAGCGCCACCGTCACACGCTGCCGCGCCAGTGCGGCGACCTGATAGGTCGCGAGCGCGCTGCCATCGGCGAAAGGCTCGTCGAAATGCTGGACCAGCGTGTCGATCAACGCGAAGTCGTCGGGGCGCACGACCTGGGCGTGATGATCGGTGGCGAAGCGCTGCGCGACCGCCGCGGCGTGCGCGCGCTCGTCATGGCCCGCCTCGTCGAAGCCGATCGTGCAGGTGCGCACCGCCGCCTTGCTCGCCTCCGCCATCAGCGCCACGACCGCGGAACTATCGACGCCACCGGACAGGAAGGCACCAAGCGGCACGTCGGCGACCATGCGGCTGCGCACGCCCTCGCGCATATGCGCCAACAGCTCCTCGCCGAGCGCGCGCGCAGAGCCGGTCGCCCGGTCGGCGAAGCTGACGTCCCACCATTGGCGCGGCGCCGGTACGCTTTGCCCCCGCCGCACCAGCAGGCAATGGCCCGCGGGCAGCTTGCGCACGCCGGCGATCAGACAGGCGTCGTCGGGGACGTAGCCGAACGCCAGATAATCCTCGATCGCGGTCGCATCGGGGACGCGGCGCAGCAACGGATGCGCGAGCAGGCCCTTCAGTTCGGACGCGAAGGCGAGACTGCCGTCGGACAGTTCGACATAATGGAGCGGCTTCACGCCCAGCCGGTCGCGGGCAAGGAACAGCGTCCCCGCCTCCGCATCGTGGATCGCGAAGGCGAACATGCCGTTCAGCCGGTCGAGCAGCCCCGGCCCCCAGGCGCGCCAGCCGTGCAGCAGCACCTCGGTATCGCCATCGGTGACGAAGCGTGCGCCACCCCGCTCCAGCTGCGCGCGAAGCTCGGCAAAATTGTAGATTTCGCCATTGTAGGTGACGCTCAGCGCGCCCGCGTGCATCGGTTGCGGCGAGCCTTCCAGATCGATGATCGACAGCCTGCGATGACCCAGGCCAACGCCGGGCGCGGTCCATACGCCGTCGCCATCCGGGCCGCGATGCGCCTGCACCGCGATCATTGCGGCGATGCGGGCGGGATCGACGGGCTTGGGGGTGCCAGGGTGAAACAGCCCCGCAATGCCGCACATCAGCGCGCGCCCGTCAGGCGATCCGCCACACCGTCGATCGGACCCAATGCCGCGGCAAAGGCGGCGATATCGTCGCGCGCGTCGCGGCCAGGCGTCACTTCGGCCGACAGATGGAGCGCCACCGCGCGCTGCGGGCCCCCGAGCAACTTTGCCTTCATCGTCTCGATCTTCACCACGCGCTCGTCCGCCGTAACCCTGTTGCCCACGACGTACCATGTCGCGACGACGCGCTCCACCGCATGGCCGTCGCTACCCGGCGCAGTCATGCGTAGCGCCGCGCCACCGGCAATCGGCGCGGCATCGGCGATGCGGACCCAGCGGTCCTCCTCGCGGATCGGGCCGGTGCCGAACGCACCGATCTTATGCCCCTCGCCCTGCGATGCGAACACCGCGACGGCTAGGTCGACCGCGGCGCCATCGCGGGTGTAGCGACCGAACAGGACGTGATCCGCGCCGGGGTAGTAAGGTTGCCACGCCGCGCGCTGGCTGAGCGGCGCGCGGGTCCAGCCGGCGACCATCGGCAGGTCGATCTGCGTTGGCAGCGGCGTGGCGCGATGGGCGATGGCGGCGCTCCACATCGGCCAGATACCTGCAACGACGACCGTCAGCAGAACGCCAAGCGGTAACGCGATCCGCCCCCTCCGCACCGGCGGCAGGCGCGTAGGATCGAAGGCGGGCGCATCGGGCGCGCGGTCGAACCAGCGCCAGCCGATCGCCAGCACCGCCGCCATCACCAGCCCAAAGAACAGCCAGCCATAGACGATATGGTCGAACCCCGTCGCCGCCTCCACGCTGGTCAGATGCGCGGCGTAGATCGTCCCGAAGGCCCGCAGGCCGTTGGCGATCACCGGCACCATCAGCGCGGCGACCATGAAGCCGATCCGCCGCCGCCACGAAACGAAACAGACGTTGGCGACCAGCACCCCGAACGCGAGCATCGCGATGACGAACTTTGCCCCCGAACACGCCTCCGCCACTTCGAAATAATAGCGGCCGGCGTGAATCAGCACGCCGTTCGACGTGGCGGGCACGCCGAACAGATGCAGCAGCGGCATGACGATCCGCACCGTCACCGCCTGCAACGACGGCTCCAACGCCTCGCCGAAGGGCACGAGGAACAGCGCATAGGCAAGCGGGAACAGCAGCCCGCGCGCGACCTGCGCGCCGAGCAGCGTCACCACCGCGCCTTGCAGCATCAGCACCATGCCCAATTGCCGCGCGAAGCTGACCGAGCCCGCATCGCCCATCAGCCAGCCGGCGCCCCCCGCCGCGACCAGGAGTAACCCCGGCCACCAGGCGATCGGCGTCAAGGTGGCAAGCTCGCGCCGCCGCTGCCAGACCAGCCAGCCGATCACCGGACCGATGAACAGGCAATGCCCGAAGGTCGTGCTGGTCCACCAGATCGTGACGAGCCGCACCACGTCGGCGCGGAACATCAGCAAGATGACTGCGGCAGCCAGCGCCAGCCCGATCCCATGCCGCCGCCAGCCGCTCATGCACCCAGCCCGAGCAGGTCGTCGAGCGGCGCCAGCCGCGCCGCCCAATCGTAACGGGCCAATACCCGCGCCCGCGCCGCAGCCCCGAGCGTCGATGCCGCGCCCGGATCGTCCAATAGCGCGCCGATCGCCGCTGCCTGTTCCGTCGCACTCCCAGCCACTCGCAGCGTGCCGGCGTGGTCTATCCCCTCGGCGGCGGCGGGCGAGGCGACGACGGGCCGCGCCATCGCCATCGACTCCAGCACCTTGTTCTGGATGCCACGCGCCAGATGCAGCGGCGCGACGCACACGCTCGCCGCCGCCAGCCACGGGCGGACGTCGTCGACCGCACCAGTCACGATCACATCGGGCGCGGCGAGTGCCTGCACCGCCGCGGTCGGCGCACGTCCGACGATCGCGAAGCGGACATTCGGATGCGTCTCGCGCACGCGCGGCATCACCTCAGCCGCGAACCAGGCCACCGCCTCCACGTTCGGGCGGTAATCCATCTGGCCGGTGAAGACGAGCAGTGGACCCTGCGTCGCCGGACCGACACTCGTCGGATCGAACGCCGCCGCGTCGATGCCATTTTCCACCGCGACGATCCGCCCTGCCCCACCGTCGCTGCGGAAGAGCGCCGCCTCCGCTTCGCTGACGAACAGGCTGGCGCGGACGGTTGCCGACACCTGCCGCTCGAACGCGCCGAGCAGCCGTGCCTCCCGCCGCATCATCCAGCGCATCGCCGCGCTGCCGGCATCGGCGAATTGCGCGAACTTGGCGGAATCGACGTCGACGAAGTCCATCACCGCCGGCACGCCCGCAGGCAGATATTGCGCCATCTGGCCAGAGAAACAGTAGACGGCATCGACCCGCCGCGCCGCGACCGCCCGCCGCATCGCCGCCGCGTCGAAGGCGGTGAGCGACACCGGCCTCCCCGTCGCCAGCGCCTCGACGGCCGCCAGCGCCTGCGGCTTGGTGCGGCGGATCAGCGTGATGCTTTCCAGGCCCTCCGCAAGCGGTGCCGGCACGTCGAAATCCGCGTCGCCCTCCCCGAATGCGACCAGATGAACGCGCGCGCGTGCCATCAGATGGCGCAGGACGTGATAGCTCCGGATCTTGTCGCCGCGATCGGGCGGAAAGGGCGCGCGGTGCGCGAGGAACAGCAGCTCCATCAGCCCAGGCCGCGGGCGATCCACGGTCCCATCAGATTGGCGAGTGGCAGCGGCAGCCTCTTCCACGTCGCCACCATCATCGCATATTTGGAATTGAGCGGATTGACCTCGCGCGCGGGCCCGTCGCTACGCGTCGCATAGCAGCGCGGCACCCCGGTAAAGCCCCAGTTCTTCTTGAAGGCTGCCGCGCCCGTGCCCGTCTTCGACCGGCCGAAGTCGAACCGCGTGCAGCCGCGATCCCGCGCATGGCGCATCAGCGCAAAGTACATGCGATCGTTGGCACGCAGCCCCCGCGCCGCCGCCGTTCCGCCACCCCAATAGGGAAAGACGGTGCCGCGGAAATACAGGCTCAGCACACTCGCCACAGCCCGCCCCTGATGCCGCACGGTCAGCACGTCGCTGTCGAGCGCCCCCGCGACGTGGCGGAACAGCGCCGCCGGAAACACCGGCGTGCCGAGGTTGCGCACCGATTCGGCGTAGACGCCATAATGCTCGCGCAGCAGCGCCTCGCCGCCGGTGACGACCCCTAGGTCCAGCCCCAGCGCGCGGCGCACCTCTGCGCGCTGCTTGCGCGGTACGGCGAGCAATTCCGCATCGTCATCCGCCGCCAGATCGCGGACGAAGCCGAGGTAGGCGGTATCGTTGGTCGCCCAGCCCCGCGGCGCCGGCCCGCCGCGCAGTTCGACGCCGGGGCAGCCCAGTCGCTGAGCCAACGCCCAGCCGGCCTCCGCCAACGCCTCCACGCCATCGCCCAATATGCCGCCATCGACACCGAAGCCGGTCGACACCAGCGCGCGGCCGAACAGCGGCGATCGCATTTCGGTCAACGGCAGCACGCCCGCGATCGTACCGTCGGAATAGGTCGCGATCAGATAGCGCGCGCGCTGGCCGCAACCCCGCTCGACCGCGCGGCTCCAGCCGGTCAGGTGGAATGGCGTCGCCTCCGCCGCCGCGCGGACGAAGGCGTCGATCGCGCCGCTCTCCCGGACATCGCCCAGATTCGCTTCGCGCACGTCCAGCCGCGGCTCGATCGGCGCGTGCATCACGCGAGCAGCGCCGCCTCGCGCGCGACGACGGCGTCGACGCGGCCCCAGTCGTGCCGTGCGATCAGGCCGCGCAGCTTGCCCGCCATCGCGCCAAGCCGGCTGTAGTGCCGCACCTTCGACCGCAGCGGCGCTTCCGCGACGCGCGGCTGGTCTGGATCAACTTCCCATGGGTGGAAGTAGAAAATGCCCGCATGGCCCTCCGCATTGACCTGCCGCACCGCGAAATCGGTCAGCGCGCCGGGCAGCATGCGGAAGAAACCACCGCCGGTCGCGATGTGCCGCCCCGCCACGCGCGCGACCGTCACCGGCAGCTCGATCAGGGGCGAATCCTTCAGCGGACGAAAGGCGTAACGCGGCGCATCGCGCCAACCGTAATGGTCGTGCGCGACCGGCGCGACGCTGGACGAATAGGCATAGCCCGCCTCCGCCAGCACCGGAAAAGCCCACAGATTGCGCGGATCGATCGAGAAACTGGGCGCGCGATAGCCGGTCACCGCCTGCCCGCTCGCATCCTCCAACGCTGCGCGCGCGCGCGCCAGATCGGCGCGGAAGGCCGCGGCGTCCATGGTGAAGACGCGCTGATGGTCCCAGCCGTGGCTGGCAATCTCATGGCCCGCGTCCGCAATGCGGCGGATTAGCCGCGGATGGCGATCGGCGACCCAGCCAAGCGTGAAGAAGGTCGCCTTCACCCCGCTTTCGGCGAACAGGTCGAGCACCGCACCGGTGTTCGCCTCGACGCGGCTTGCGATCGTGTCCCAGTCGGCCCGGTCGATCGTGCGTTCGAACGCACCGACCTGAAACCATTCCTCGACATCGACCGACAGGCCGTTGCGGAGCGGCTCAGGCGGCATGGTCCCACGCGGCGGGCGAGCGGATGGGAACGGCATCATGGCCATGGTGCAGGTCGGCGACGCCGGCAACCATTGCTGTCGCCGCCGCTTCGCTACGGTCTGCCTCGACCCAGTCGACCAGCAGCGTCAGCACACGGCGCAGCGCCTCTTCCTGTTGCGCGATCCGCGCCTCCAGCGCGGCGATGCGCTCGGCATCGCTCGACGCGGGCGCGGCCGGTGCCGCTTGAGGTTCCGCTTCGGCCGAGGCCGGCGCATCCTCGGTTGTCGTTTCTTCGACCAGCGGCTCTTGCGTCGCTTCGTCGGACGCATCCGCGACGATTGGCGCGAACGCAGGCGCTTCGGCCGGTTCGGCCACAGGCTCCGCCACGATCGGCAGCGGATCGCGCGGCGCATCGGCGACGGGTTCGAGCCACTGCGGCGTCCGCGGCACGAACCGGCGGATCGGCGTCACGTCCTCAATGGCGGATTCCTCGGTGGTGGCTTCCGCTTCCGCCTCAATCGGCACGATCGTCGGCTCGAAAGCTAGCGGCTCCGGCGTGACAACGGCCTTGGTCACGGGTTCGGGTTCGGCTTCGGCTTCAGGGGCCGAGTGCACCACCGACGGCGTAAAGCTTGCCGGCAGGTCCGCCTCCAAATCGCGCACAACCTGGCGCACCAGCCGGCCGTCGATCAGCTCATGCCCTTCCAGTGCCGCCGCCAGCATGACGCGCGCGGCAAGCTGGTTGAGCCGCCGGGGGACGCCGCCCGAGCCGCGATACAGCGCCTCGAACGCATCGTCCGCAAAGTCCGGTCGCCCCTGCCAGCCGACTACCGACAGGCGGTGCGCGACATAGTCGGCGACTTCGTGCGGCTCCATCGGGTCGAGGTGATGGATGGCGATGACGCGCTGGCGCAATTGCTCCAGCCGCTCCGATCCCTGCAAGCGCTCACGGAACTCGGGCTGGCCGAGCAGCAGGATCTGCAGCAGCGCGTGTCCGCCCGCCTGGAAGTTGGACAGCATGCGCAGCTCTTCCAACGAATCGACGGGCAGCGCCTGCACCTCGTCGACGATCAGCAGCGTGCGCCGGCCGGAGCGCTTCACCGCATGCAGTCCGCGTTCGATCGCGGTCAGCAGCTGCGCCTTGGTCAGGTTGGCCGGATCGACGCCCAGCCCGGTCGCGACGACGCGCAGCAGGTCGTCGGCGGCGATCGCGGTCGACACGATCGTGATGACGTTGAGCGCGGCGGGATCGAGCAGGCCGGTCAGATGCCCCACCAGCGTCGTCTTGCCCGCGCCGATATCACCGGTCACGACGATGAACCCCTCGCCCTGCGCGATGCCATAGCCGAGATAGGCCATCGCCTTGCGATGCGTCGCCGTCTCATACCAGAAGCGCGCGTCTGGGGTGAGTTGGAAGGGGCGTCCGGTCAGCCCGAAATGGTCTTCGTACATCCTGTGCGGCCCCTAGAAGGAATAGCGCGCGGCGATCAGCGCCTGCGCGGACCAGGTGGTGTCCAGATCGCCCGTGTCGAACGCATAGACGCCCGCACTGGCAGAGGTGGTGATCCGGCCGAAGCTGTGCCCATAGCTGGCGGTGCCGCCATAGGCCCAGACGCCAGCCGCCTGCGCAACGCCCGATTCGTAATAATTGACGAACAGGTTGCCGTCGATGGTCGAGACGGGCGACAGCTGGCGGTTGAGGAACAGCTGGCCATAGGCGCTCTGATCCTCGATCCCGTACAGCGTCACGCCGGGCACGTCGTCGCGGTTGAACAGCTTGCGATTGGCATAGCCGACGCCGCCGCCATAGGTCGTCCGGCCGCGCGTGACCGACAGCACGGCGTCGACGCCGCGCGCGCGATAGCTGGCGGTCTGGATCGACTGGAATACGTCATTTAGGCAGCCGCCCGGCGTCGCGCCGCTGGTCGAAAAGACACAGCCGTTGAACTGCTGCGTGAACGCGTCGCGCGCCGAGATGAAGCTGGTAGGCAACTGCTGCAGCCCATTGCGCAGCTGCTGGCCGAAGGTCGTGACGCTGTCGTAGACGCTCGCCGCCATTCCGACATGTTCCGACGCCCGATAGGTAGCAAGGCCGCTATAGCTGATCGACCCGAAGCGCTTGCCGACGCGCGCCTCCGCCGACACGCGGCGGTTGGGGCGCCAGACGACACCGGCATCGTAATAGACGCCGTCGGTGCGATAGGCGATCTGACGCGGCGCGGCGCTGTTGGTGACGAAGCGGCCATCGCCGTCGACCACCGGCTGGCCCGCCGCATTGGTCAGCGCCGGGCGGTTGCTCGTCTCGATCCGTTCGTAGCCGACGCCGGCGGTCAGCGCGACATAGGGCGATACCGGCATCAACGCGTCGCCGC
Source organism: Sphingomonas sp. S6 (assembly GCF_043498045.1). Classification (NCBI taxonomy): domain Bacteria; kingdom Pseudomonadati; phylum Pseudomonadota; class Alphaproteobacteria; order Sphingomonadales; family Sphingomonadaceae; genus Sphingomonas; species Sphingomonas sp. S6. The sequence goes on along the minus strand of NZ_JBIEOE010000007.1, from coordinate 142,316 downwards.
GCACCCGCCAGCCCTCGTAGCGGCCATCCAGCTGCCCCGCGTCCTCACGGTCCCAGCCAGCGCTGGCAGTCAGGCCCACGGGCAGCACCTGGCCCGGTCGCACGCCTGCGCTGATCCCGGCGGACTGGTTGAAGGCGGTGTCGTAATAATCGAAGCGCGGCTGACCGGGGCCGACGCCCACGAAGCTGGGGCTTTCGACCTTGGTATAGCCCGCCAGGTAGCTGGCGGCGACCGCCACCGGCCCGACGTTGGTCGCATAGCTGGGGCCGGCGTAGACCGAATAGATCTGGCTGATGTTGTCGACATTGCCGACCAGCACGCCCGGCGCCGCACCGCGGATGTCGGCACGCGCGCGCGTCGCGATGCCGCCCGCCTCCAGCGTCAAGCCGCGCGCAACCTTCGCCGAGACGCGCGCCAGACCGGTATGGACGTCCGAATCGCCGATCCGGTCGTCCCACGCGATCCGCCGTTCGTAGCGATAGGACAGCTGCCCGTTCACGCGCGACGTGCCCGCGGCCAGGTCGATGCCCGCCGCGATGGTCGAATAGGTCAGCACGTCGCCGCTATTGAGGTCGGCGTCGAGCACCTGCCCCAGTTCGATATAAGGCGTCGCGGTGACGCGCCGGCCCTGCGCCTCGGCCGATCCCGCGACCGCAAAAGCGCCCAGCGCCAGCCCCAGAGAGATAGACCGCATCACTTGCCCCCCTCCTGACCGTAATAGGTGCCGTAGCGCCGGCCACCGGGCACGAACGACACGGCGTTGAGCACCAGCGCGATCTCGTCGCAGCCGTCGAGCCGCTGCACCGCTTCGCGCAGTTCGTTTTCGGGCGTGTCGTCGGCGCGAACCACCAGCATCACCTGTCCCACCAGCATCGCCAGCACCGCCGCGGGCGAGGCGGCGAGTGCGGGCGGCGAATCGAAGATCACGATGCGGCGCGGATTGGCGTCGAGCAGGCGCGACAACACCGTCCGCGTGCGGGCGGAGGCGAGCAGCTCGGTATCCGTCGCCGTCTTCGTCCCGGCGGGCAGGATCGACAGGCCGCCGATATCGGTGCGGATCACCAGGTTCTCGACATCGACCCGACTGTCGGCCAGCGCGTCGAGCAACCCCGGCTGCTCGGCGAGGCCCAGGCGCGCGAGCACGTCGGGCTTGGCGAAATCGGCGTCGACCAGCAGCACCTCGGTATCCCGCTCCATTGCCATGGATAGCGCGAGATTGACCGCGCAGAAGGTCTTGCCGTCGCCCGGTCGCGCCGAACAGACGAGCACGGTACGCGCCTTGTCGCCCTGATTGCCCTGCGCGATGCGTTCGCGCGTGATCAGCAGCTGGCGCTTGATGAGACGAAATTCCTCGGCGAGCGGCCCCACCGGCGCGCCGGGCACGATCATCCCGGCTTCGGCCAGCATGCCGCGATCGATCGCGGCGATGTCGCTCAACTCGGGCGTTTCGTAAAAGGCCGGCGGCAGCTCCTGACCCACGGGCGCGCGCAATTCGGGCGGGATCGCGAGGAAGGTTGGATCCTCGATCGGCGCAGCCGCCTGCCAGGCCGGCTCCTCGGCGACCGGTACCGGCTCGACGTCGGGCGCGGGCATAGGCGCGGGAACGGCGTCGTCCTGCACCGGATCGACGGCGTCCTTCACCGGCGCGCGGAACCCCGCACCGAAATCATAGGCGCGCGCGGCCCGTTCGAGCAACGAATCGCGGCGGATGGGCTTGTGCATCATATCGTCCCCGTCACGCCGCCAGCCCGCGTTGCAGCACCTCGACGCCGAGCAGCAGCACATAGGCCGCCACCAGCCCCGCGGCACCGCCCGCGAACAATTTCAGGCGTTTCGCCCGCTGTTCCGCCTGGATACGCGTCACGACTTCGCCGATCGCGCCGATCACGGGCATGCCGGTCGCCTTTTCCAGCCGCGGTGCAGTGGCGAAGGTCGCGCGCAGCTGCCCCATCGCGAACGCCGCGCCGATGCCCGCGCCCAGCCCGGCGATGAGGACGCCGGTGAGCAGCAGCATGCGGTTTGGCGCGGTCGGCGCGCGCGGCACCGTCGGCGGGTCGATGACCGAGAATTTCACATTGTCCGTCCGCGTCGCCGCCTGCCCGCGCAACGCGACCTGCTGGCGTTGGGTCAGCAACTGGTCGTACTGATCCTTCAGCACCTGATAATCGCGGTCGATCTGCCCCTGTTCGGCAGCGACCGCCGGGTCCTGCGACAGTTTGGCGGTCAGCTGGTCGAGATCGCCCTGCAACTGCGCCTTACGCATCCGCAGCCCGGCCACCGCCGATTGCTTGTCGGCCAGCATCGATTGCAGCGACTGATAGACGGGGTTGGGCGTGCCCGCCGGCCCGGCGCCCGCCGGCTCCCGCTGCGCCGCCGCCTGCGCGACGGCAAGCTGGCGCTTCAACGCGATCACGTCGGGATGCTGGTCGGTATAGCCGCGCGCGCGCGCATCGGCGAGCTGGCCCTGAAGGGTCGCCAGCGCCGCGCGCGCCGGTCCCGCGGCGATGCCGCCGGTGCCCGCAACGGTCTGCGGCGTACCGGCCATCTGCGCCTGCAACGTCGCGAGGCTCGACTGCGCGGTGGCGAGATCGCTGTCGACCTGCGCCATCTGCGCGCGCGACGCGCCGACCCGGTCGGCAACCGTGCCGGTGCCGGGCAGCGAGCCGAGGTAGCGCGTCTGGAAATCGGAGCGCTTGGTGTCCGCGTCCGACAGTCGCTTCTGCAACTGCGCCAGTTGCGCATCGAGGAAGTCGAGACTCTGCGTCGTCTGGCTGCGATCACGGCCCAAATTGGTTTCGACGAAGATGTCGATCAGCTTCTGGGTGATCTGCTGCGCCAGCTTGGGGCTGGCCGCGGTGGTGGTGATCTGGAACAGATTGTCCTGCTGGCTTTCGACCTTGATCGCCTGCGCCAGGCCGGCGACGCGATCGGCGACGTCGCGGTCGCTCGACACGGTCTGCGCAAGGTCGGTGCCGCGCACCACCTTTTCCAGGTTCACCGCGCTGACCAATGTCTGGCGGATCGTGTCGACGTCTTTCTGCTGCGTCTGGGGGGCGGCATCCATCGACGCGGGCAGGACCGACTGCATCTGCACGAACACGCGCGCCCGCGATTCGTAGCGGCTCGGGATCTGGCTCACCACGAACCAGCCGAGCACGCACACCCCCCAGGCAACCGCCAGCGCCAGCCAGCGCCGGGTCCAGATCGCATGGAGCGCGAGGCGCGCTTCGTCGTAGAGGCCGTTCATCCGATCAGAACATCGATTCGGGGATGATGATGACGTCGCCCGGCTGCAGGCTGACGTTGGCGCTCGAATCGCCGCGCTTCAACAGATCGGCAATGTGCAGCTGATATTCGTGTTGTTCGCCGGTATCGCGGTCGTGCCGGATCAGCTTCGCCTTGTTGCCGGCCGCATATTGGCTGAGCCCCCCGACCGCGATCATCGCATCGAGCAGCGTCATATTGGCGCGATAGGGAATCGACGCGGGCTTTTCGGTCGCGCCGATCACGCGCACCTGCTGGCTGTAGGTGCCCGAGAAATTCTCGACGATCACGGACACGCGCGGGTCGGTAACATACTGGCTCAGCGCCTTCTTGATGTCTGCGGCGAGCTGCGCGGGCGTCTTCCCGACCGCGGGCATGTCGTTGATCAGCGGCGTGGTGATGCGGCCATCGGGGCGCACCTGCACCTTCGCGGTCAGTTCCGGCTGGCGCCAGACGAAGACGTTGAGCTGGTCGAGCGGGCCGATGACATATTCCTCGCCCGGCTGTTCCTTCGACGCGACATAGCTGGCGGGGGGCAATTCGGGATGGCTGGCGCCGCCACCGACGCATCCGCCGAGCGCGCTGGACGCGGCGCCGATGGCGAGCAGGACACGGACGGACTTACCGGAACGCATGCAAGGTCTCCTGACGCCCATGGACCGCCACGCACACGTGAGATCAAGGGCTTGAGCGATGGCTATGGCGCGAGAGAGGTGAAGATAGCGTTAGTGACGCTGCTGGGAAGGCCACCGTCGTCCCTCTCGCAACAGAACGACGACGCGGGTATGTTGACCGTATGACACGGCTTTTCCTGCCCGCCGGCCTCATGCTGGCGCTTACGCCGGTGGCGGCGGGCGCGCAATCCGCCCCGCCGTTGACCGGCCTTCAGATCGTCGGGGTCAGTTCCGCGACGCAGTCCGAACGGATTGCCCCCGACCAGACGCACACCAACCGGCCGCACACCGGGCCGATCAGCATCGTCGTACAGGAAACCGGCATCGGCCGGGCGCGCGTCGTCCGCATCGACGGCGCGGTCGCGGCCCCGCCCTCCACTCAGCGCCCCTTGTGCGGCAGCGCGGTGACCGCGGGCGCCTGCCGCCCGGGCGAGCCGATGACGGGCGTGGAGATCACCTACCATCTCGGCCCCTTGCGCAAGGGCGCGACGGTCGCGTTGCAGGATACGTCCGCCAATCTGCCGGCGATAACGCTCGACACGACGATCACGATCGACTGATCCGGCCGGGACCTACGCCAATGCGGTAGCATCAAATCCTCCGCGGCCAGGGGGAAGAATTGACGGCGGCGGCACGCCCGAATGCCGACGGGTCCTAACCCGCAACAATCTCCACCGCGGGCGGGTGGCCCAGGAAGCCGGACGGACTGGCGCTAGCGCCATAGGCCCCCGCCATGAAGATCGCGATCAGGTCGCCCGCATCGGCATGCGGCAGCGCGATCCGGTCGCCCAGCCGGTCGAGCGGCGTACAGAGCGGCCCCACCACCGACACCGTCTCGTCGCCCGCGCCGCCCACGTCGCGCGCCAGCGCCAGCGGATAGTTGCGCCGCACCACCGTGCCGAAATTGCCCGATGCGGCGAGCTGGTGATTGAGGCCGCCGTCGGTGACCAGGAACGTCTCGCCCTGGCTGTCCTTCCGATCGACGATGCGTGTCAGATAGACGCCCGCCTCCGCCACCAGCCAGCGCCCCAACTCGATGGCGAAGCGGGCCTGGCCCAATACGGCGGGCCGCACCGCCAGTGCCGCGCCCAGCGCCGCGCCCACCGCCTCGACATTCAGCGCCACGTCGCCGGCGAAATAGGGCACGCCGAACCCCCCGCCCAGATTGACCAGCGGCGGCGCAGCACCCGCTTCGTCGGCGAGTCGCGCAGCGAGCGCCAGCGTCGCAGCCTGCGTCTCGGCGATCGCGCCGGCATCCAGCGCCTGACTGCCGGCATAGATGTGGAAGCCCCGCCAGTCCGCCCCGCTCACGACGATCGCGCGGACCAGTGCCGCTGCGCGTGCCGCATCGACGCCGAAGGGCGACGGTCGCCCGCCCATCCGCATGCCCGAACCGCGCAATTCGATGTCAGGATTGACCCGCACCGCCAGCCGCGGCGCGATGCCGAGGTCTTCGCCCAGCCGCAGCGCCCGCGTCGCCTCGCCTTCCGATTCGACGTTGAGCGTCGCGCCTGCCCGGATTGCCGCGCGCAGCTCGACATCGCGCTTGCCGGGGCCGGCGAAACTGATCGCCGACGCGGGCTTCACGGCCAAAGCCTTCTCGAGTTCGCCACCCGACGCAACGTCCAGCCCATCAACCAGCGGCGCGACCCGGTCGAGCAGCGCGGGCAAGGGGTTGGCTTTGATCGCATAATGCAGATCCACGTCGGGGAAGGCCGCCCGGAATCGAGCCACGCGCGCCGCGACGATGCCGACGTCATAGACAAAGACGGGGGTTGCTTCCGCCCAGTCGTCCGCGGATCGCCCCGCGATCGTCAACCTGCCGCTCTGCCCGGCAAATTCGGGCGGCAGCCCCCCCATCGGCTTCATGCTCTCGTCTCCGCCCGGATCGCCGCCCGGTCCAACTTGCCGTTCGCGTTGCGCGGCAGTTCGTCGCGCCAGTCGTAGCGCGCGGGCTGCATGAAGCTCGGCAGCAGCCCGCGCAACCGCGCGCGCAATGCGTCTTCGCCCGCGGGATCGCCCGCCAGCACCACCACGATCGCCTGCCCGGTGCGAGGATCGGGCACGCCGACCGCCACCGCCTCGCGCGCCTCGCCGCCCGCCAGCACCGCCTCCTCCACCTCGAGCGGGCTGATCCGGTTGCCCGCGCTCTTGATCATCTCGTCATCGCGCCCGACGAACCGGAGCAGCCCGTCCGCCCCCTCCAGCACCGTATCGCCCGACCATACCGCCATGCCGCCGCTCGCCATCCACGCGGGCGCCGGACGAAAGCGCTGCGCGGTCCGCTCCGCATCGCACCAATAGCCTTGCGCGACCAACGGCCCGGCGTGGACGAGTTCGCCCGGCTCGCCGACCGCGCGCGTCCCGTCCGCCTTCACCACCGCCACTTCGGCAAAGGGGATCGCCCGGCCCATCGCGTCGGGATGCGCATCGATGAGCGCCGGGTCGAGCCATGTCGACCGAAACGCCTCGGTCAGGCCATACATCGCGACTAGGTCTGCCTGCGGAAAGCGCGACCGCAGGCCGCGCACCAGCCGCTCCGTCAGCGCCCCCCCGGAATTGGTCAGCCGCCGCAGCCGCGCCGCCGTCTCCGCCGGCCAGTCCGCTTCCAGCAGCTGCAGCCACAAAGGCGGCACGCCGGCCAGCGTCGTCGCATGCGTGCGCTCGACCGCCTTTACCACGTCGCGCGCGGTCAGATAGTCGAGCGGCGCCACCGCGGCGCCGGCATACCAGCTCGAAAGCAGCTGATTCTGCCCGTAATCGAACGACAGCGGCAACACCGCCAACACGCGATCAGCGGGGGACAGGCGCAGATAGTGCGCGACCGATACCGCCCCCAGCCACAGGTTCGCATGGCTCAGCATCACGCCCTTCGGCCGTCCCGTCGACCCGGAGGTGTAGAGGATCGCCGCCAACGATGCCGGATCGTGATCCGACTGCGCCGGTCCCGCGTCCGCCATCGGCACGGCGTCCGCCTCGACCAGCCGGCAATCATCGGGCCGGTCGCCAGCCTCCAGCGTCGCCGCGCGCGCTGCCTGGGTAACGAGCAACGCCGCACCGCTGTCGGCCAGGATATGCGCGACCTGCGCCCGCCGCAGCGCCGGGTTGACCGGCACATGGACCAGCCCCGCCCGCGCCGCGGCGAGCGGCATGACGCACGCGAGCGCCGTCTTGGGCAGCCATGTCGCGATCCGCGTACCCGGCGCCAATCCCCACCCCGCAAGCCAGCCCGCGACACTCGCCACCGCCGCCTCGACCTCGGCGAAGCGCCACGTCCGCGCGCGCTCGATCAGCGCCGGGGCATCGGGGTCTCCCCGCAAGAGATGGTCGATCGGAAACGGTGTCGGGTCTGGCGCCATATCCCCTCATAGCGTCACGTTATTGCCGAATGCAGCCCCAGCCTCTAACGCAGCCGCGCACGTCCCCGATCGAAGGCCGAACGCTTTGCTTCCCGAAGGCTACACCCAGGTCGAAACCACCGTTCGCGCCGTCCTCGCCGATGTGCTGGGCCTGTCGCCCGAGCGGGTCGCGGAATTCCGGGCGACGACGCCGCTGTTCGGCGCACTGCCGGAACTCGATTCGATGGCGGTCGCGGGCGTGCTGACCGAGATCGAGGATCGACTGGGCATCCTGATCGAGGATGACGAGGTCGATGGCGACATGCTCGAAACCTTCGGCGCGCTCGTCGAATTTGCCGCGGGCAAGGCGCTGGTCTAGCGTCCGGCGGCATGGCGCCGCGCATCGACCATTATGACTGGAGCGGCGGCCGCGAAGCGCTGCTGCGCTTGGGCCCCGATACCGGGCCGGTCGCGATCCTGGCGCTGCCGCTGTTCGAGGAAGCCAACCGCACGCGCACCTTCGCTGTCAGCCTCCTGCGCCGGCTGGCGGAGCGGGGGATCGCCGGGATATTGCCGGACGTGCCGGGACAGGGCGAGAGCCTTGTGCCCCTTGAAGACTGCACGCTGTCGCGGATGAAAGATGCCGTTGAAGCGCTTGCCTGCCAGCAATTGGCGTCGGGGCGTGCCGTGCATGCCGTCGGCCTTCGCAGCGGCACCCTGCTCGATATGGTCGCGCCCTTTGCCAGCCGGTGGCATCTCGCGCCGCAGGACGGCCGCGCCCTGGTTCGCGGCCTGCACCGGACGTGGCGGGCAGCGGGCAACGACGGCGACCTTCAAGTGATGATGGACGACAGCGAGCCTATCGAGATCGCGGGCAACCGTATCCCGGCAGACCTGCTCGACGCGCTGACGACCGCCAGCCCTTTCGATCAATCCAGCCCCCCCCGCCGCGTCGTGCGCCTGTCGTCCGATTCCGCCCCCGCCGACCGTCACGTTGAAGCCGCCCCGCTCTGGCGCCGCGCCGAGCCGGGCGACGACCCTGCCCTCGCCGCCACGCTCGCCGCCGATATCGCCGACTGGATCGTCGCATGCGAAGCCTGATCACCTTCCGCTGCGCGGGCGAAACGCTGATCGGCACGCTCGACGCCGCCCCCGGCACGACCGGTCTGCTGATCGTCTCGGGCGGCAACGAAATCCGCTGCGGCGCGCACCGCGGCATGGCGCTGCTGGCCCAGGCGATGGCGGCGGCAGGCCATCCGGTATTCCGCTACGACCGCCGCGGCATCGGCGACTCGACCGGCGAAAACGGCGGTTTCCTGTCCGCCCGAGACGATCTGATCGCCGCAGCCGCCGCCTTTCGCGCCCACGCCCCCCAGCTCGACCGCATCGTCGGCTTCGGCAATTGCGACGCGGCGAGCACGCTCGCCCTGTTCGGCCATGACGCCGGCATCGATCGCCTGCTGCTCGCCAATCCCTGGACGATCGATCAGACCGACGCCCTGCCCCCCGCCGCCGCGATCCGCGCGACCTACCGCCAGCGCCTCACCGACCTCGCGGCATGGCGCCGCCTGCTCACCGGCCGCATCGACCTCGCCAAGGCAATGAAGGGCCTGCGCAAGGCCGCCGCCGCAGCGCCGCAAGCGCTCGCCACCCGCGTCGTCTCCGCGATCGAAGAGTGGGGCGACGCGGCGACCGTCCTGCTCGCCAGCGGCGACGCCACCGCGCAAGCCTATGCCGCCGCCGCGCGCCACCTGCCGGCGACGCGGATCGACACCGCATCGCACAGCTTCGCCCGGGTCGAGGACCAGCGCGTTCTGCACGACGCCGCCCTCGCCGCCTTGGCGCATCGCTAAGCGCAACGCGACCCGCTCAACGTCATCCCAGCGCAGGCTGGGATCTTTCGGTTAGCTAGCACGTCGAGGGCCGCAAAAGACCCCAGCCTGCGCTGGGGTGACGTCTTGAGGCGGAAGCGGCAGCCTTCCGCTTACTCCGCCGCCTCGGCCATTTCGGCGAACTCCGCCGCCGCCAGGAAACGCTCGGCATCCAGCGCGGCCATGCAGCCCGTGCCCGCCGCCGTCACGGCCTGCCGGTACACCTTGTCCGCCACGTCGCCGCACGCAAATACGCCCGGCACGCTGGTGCGCGTCGAGCCGGTCTCCACCGCGATATAGCCGTCGTCGTCCAGCGCCAGATGCCCACGGAACAGCTCGGTCGCCGGATGATGACCGATCGCGACGAAGCCGCCCTGTACGTCGAGCCGCGAATGCTCGCCGGTCTGCGTGTCCTCCAGCTCGAGCGCGACGAGGCCCGCGGTGCCGCCACCGTCGACGAACTCGCGCACTTCCTTGTTCCACAGCACCGTGATGTTGGGATGCGCGTGCAGCCGCTCCTGCAGGATGCGTTCGGCGCGCAACGTGTCGCGGCGGTGGATCAGCGTCACGTCATCGCTGTGGTTGGTGAGGTACAGCGCCTCCTCGACCGCAGTATTACCGCCGCCGATCACCGCGACCTTCTTGCCGCGATAGAAGAAGCCGTCGCAGGTCGCGCAGGCGCTGACACCCTTGCCCTTCATCGGCTCTTCGCTCTCTATGCCCAGCCACTTGGCCTGGGCGCCGGTGGCGATCACCAGCACCTCGCCCTCATACACGTCGCCGCCGTCGCCGATCAGGCGGAACGGACGCTTGGACAGGTCGACCTCGACGATCGTGTCCCACATCAGCCGCGTGCCGACGTGCTCGGCCTGCTTCTGCATCTGCTCCATCAGCCAGGGGCCCTGGATGACGTCGGCAAAGCCCGGATAGTTCTCGACGTCGGTCGTCGTGGTCAGCTGACCGCCGGGCTGGATACCCTGCACGACGATCGGCTGCATCCCCGCCCGCGCGCCATAGATCGCGGCGGACAGTCCCGCAGGCCCCGAACCGAGGATCAGCATGCGGGTGGTATGAGTGGTCATAGAAAAGCGCCTGTCGGATGAAAGAGTCGTGGACCGATCTAGGCGATCGGCCCACGATTTTGAACCATCGGATAGGCGAAGGCGCGTTTAGAAGCGCGCGCTTGCCCCCACAACGATCTGCCGACCGAGCAGGTCGTAGCGGAACAGCGTATTGCTCCGCAGCAGGCCCAGCACGTTACGCGAGTCGGGAAGCAGCGGCGGATCGCGATCGAACAGGTTGTTTACCGACACCCGCAGCGAGAAGCGCTTGGCGATGTCGAAACCGGTCGACAGGTCGATGTAATCGTACGCAGGCACGCCCGTGTAGAACCGGCGGAACTGCGCCGTGTTCGCCGGAATGCCCGTGTCGGCCGGCGCGTTGTAGCTGATCGTCATGCCCGAGATGTGCCGCCAGTTGAGCGACACGCTCGCCACCTTGTCGGCGCTGGTCCAGGTGGTGCGCAGGCCGTGCGACCAGCGCGGCATGCTTTCGCCACAGCCCGGACCGTAATAGCCGACGCAGTTGCGCGGCGTGGCGTCGGGCGTATCCTGGCTGCCGACGCGCGTCGTCAGCGTCCCGTTGAACGATGTGTCGAGCGACCCCGCCCCGGCCAAGCCCAGCGTGTACTGCCCCTGGAAGTCCCAACCATGCGACTGGGACTTGTAGCTGTTGCTCGTCCCGCGCGCATAATAGCCGGTGGCCGGATTGCCGCCCGGCGCGCTGTTCAGCGTGTAGGTGCCGGGGTTCCGCACGATGCCGCGGCAGTAATATTGCAGGCCGGTGGTCAGACACCCATTCAGGAAGTCGTTGACCTGGAAGAAGTTGATCGAGTCATTCAGGTTGATGATGAACCGGTCGGCCGACACCGTCAGCCCGCGAATGAAGCGCGGGCGCAGGATCACGCCGAACGTCTTGGTATAGGCCGTTTCGGGCTTCAGGTTGAACCCGCCGTTGCGCACGGTGCAGCCGGTATTCAGCGCCGAACAGTCCAACGTCGCGCTGCCGTACAGATTGTCGGGCAGGCCGGTGCGACGACATTGCTCGATCGACGCCGTGGGTGCGACCCGTACGTTGGGGTTCGACGAGTTGGGATCGCGGGTCGACGCGCAGGGATCGTTCGGGCCCGTCGTCGTATAATTGACGTTGCTCGCCTGATCCGCCTCGATCACGGTCGGCGCGCGCTGCGCCTTGTTGAACGAGGTGCGGAAGCCGATGTCCGCGATCGGCGCCCAAATGCCCTCAACCTTCCAAGTGTTGAAGGTGCCGTTCAGGCGGTTGTATTTCGACACGCGATAGCCGCCGTTGACCTGCAACAGGTCGGTATACGGCTTGTGCTCGATCAGCGGCGCCTGCACCTCGACGTTCGATTCGACGACGTTCTGCGTGAAGCGCGCGTCGGTGCCGCCGTTGCTGGCACGGAACTGCGCATCGGCACTGCTCTTGTACAGCTCGGCGCGGAATTCGCTGGCGAAAGCGACTGCGACGCCCTGCTCGGCGAGCGGCGAGGTGATGCCGTACTTGCCGAGGTCACCGTTCAGCACCGCGAGCGCCTGCCACATCAGCGACGTGCTGTTCTGCGACCCGTCGGTGCTGGTGAACAGATAGTCGTTCAGTGCCAGGTTGCTGTTACCGGGGATGAAGGCGTTGAACGGCACACAGGCGCGGTCGGCACCGCTGACCACCGACGCGCAGGTCGGCGTACCGTTGACGTTCACCACGTTGAGCGATCGGTTGACGCGGTCGTAATCGGGCTGCGACGGGTAGATCGTCTTGGCGCGCATCATCGAATAGACACCTGCGATGTCATACCGCCATGCATCGTCGAGCACCTTGCCCCGCAGGCCGCCCGCGACGCGCACGCCGCGGTTCTCGAACCCCGTCTCGACCAGCGGCAGCGCATCGAAGCGATAACGGACGTCGAGCGGCACCAGACCAGTCGTGCGCGTACCGCACAGCGTCGTGCGCTGCGACGCCGACAGGAACGGATTGTCGCAGTTGGTCTGATATGCCGGCGCGCCATAGGCGCTGTACGAATAGACGCGGTTGGGCAGCGTGTTGAACGACCGGTCGCGATAGAACATCGCGGTCGAATACAATTCGATGTCGCTCGAAATCCTGGCGTTCAGGAAGGCGCCGGTATTCAGGCGGTTGAACGGCCGCTGGAATGCCAGTTCGTCGAACGGATTGGTCGAGGTGCCCGGACCGGAGTTATACGGCACGAACCGGCCCGACCCGCTGGGATCGTTGACCAACGTGCTACCCACGCCGATCCCGCCCGGGACGATCGTGCCCGCCTGCGTATAGGTGCTGCGCGTGCAGTTGAGCACACCGGTCGCGATGGTCTGCGTCACTTCGCACGCCGACAGCGACCGGTCGCCCAGGTTCACCTGATCCGACTGGCGATAGTTGAGATAGCCCGACAGGCTGACCGCCCCGTCCAGGAAGGTCTTGCCCGCGGTGAGCGTGAGGTTCGCACGACCGCCGTCGTTGGTCCAGCCCTGCTTCGCCGGAAAGAAGGCTCGGCCGGCCGCTTCGGTCACCGGGTTGGCGCGATTGTCGTGGTTGAAGAAGCTGTAGTTGCCGGTCAGCGCGATGCCGTTGAAGTCCTTCTTCAGCACGAAGTTGACGACGCCTGCGACCGCGTCCGAGCCGTAGACCGACGACGCACCGCCCGACAGAACGTCGATCCGCTCGACCAACTCGTTGGGGATCAGGCTGACGTCCATGCCGTTCTGGATGCCGAGCCGCAGCCCGTCGACCAACGTCAGCGTGCGTTCGAAGCCCAGGCTGCGTAGCTTGATACGCTGGCGGCCATCGGAATCGGCGTAATTCTGTTCGGCATTGGCCTGAACCTGCGGCAGGCGGTTCATCACCTCTTCGATCGTCGTCGCGCCCTGGGCAGCGATTTCGGCGACCGTGACGGTGGTGATCGGCGCGGCGGAGCGGTTGTTCGGGCGCGCGATGCGCGTGCCCGTTACGATGATGTCCTGCGATTTGTCTGCGGTGACCGAATCGTCGCGCGCCCGATCGGCGGCGAGCTTTGCCGAAGCGACAGGATCTCCGATCTGGGTCGCAGCGTCCTGATCGGTCGTGACCTGGGCTTGTGCCGGCATGGCGAGCAACGCCGCCAGACAACAGGTGGAGGCGAGTATCCCCTTGTACATCATCATGTTCTTTCCCCTTCGTGATCCGGGGATGATTGCAATTCGCCGCGACCGATCAGCGCGAATGTCCGTGTGTCACCGCCACGGATCACCCGGTTATGGCCAGCAAACAAGGACAGCATAGCGTTCCTTATTTACTTGCGGTTTGTTTGGAACCACCCCTCAGAACCATCGTGGTCTCATTCCTTTTAGATCAATACAATACCAATTTACGGGAAGTTGATTCAAATTGCGGTGTTTGAGCCCTGCGCCGGCCGGCAGGCGTGTGATAAGATATCGGATGGCGTGTACATAAGCCGTGGCATGCGGCATGCATCCAACCGCCGGGCGGGACGTTGGCGTTCGGACGAGCGGAGGGACTGCGACGTGAGCGACGACCAGACGATCAGCACCGAACCTTACACCGGTCCCGCCGGCGGCTGGGGATCGATGAAGTCGGTTGCGGAGATCAACCTGCGCGAGAAGGTGCGCCCTGAAACCGCGCGTGAACTGACCCGACAGAACAAGCCAGGCGGCTTCATGTGCGTGTCCTGCGCCTGGGGGAAGCCGGCGCATCCGCATATCGCCGAATTCTGCGAAAACGGCGCGAAGGCGACCGCGTGGGAGCTGACCACCTATCGCACCACGCCCGAATTCTTCACGCAGCATACCGTCAGCGACTTGCGCGGCTGGAAGGATTACGACCTGGAACAGGCCGGGCGGCTGACGCATCCGATGAAGTACAATGCCGCCACGGATCGCTATGTTGCGGTCAGCTGGGCGGAGGCCTTTGCGGATATCGGCACGCATCTGAAGCGCTACGATCCCAAGAAGGTGATCTTCTACGCGTCCGGCCGCGCCAGTCTGGAAACCAGCTATATGTGGGCGTTGATGGCGCGCCTGTATGGCAGCCAGAACCTGCCCGATTCCTCCAACATGTGTCACGAGACGACCTCGGTCGGCCTCAAGTCTGCAATTGGTTCGCCTGTCGGCACGATCCATTTGTCGGATTACGACCAGTGTGACGCTATTTTCTATTTCGGCCAGAATCCCGGCGTGAACTCGCCCCGCTTCCTTCACCCGTTGCGCAGCTGCGCCAAGCGGGGCGTCGAGATCGTGGTGTTCAATCCGCTGAAGGAACGCGGTCTCGAACGCTTCACCGACCCGCAAAACCCGATCGAGATGGCGACGCGCAAGTCGACACCGATCGCCACGCAATATCACCAGGTGAAGGCCGGCGGCGATATCGCCGCTTTGGTCGGTATCTGCAAATACGTCATCGAGGCGGACGATCAGTGCCAGCGGATCAATGCCCCCGCTATCCTCGATCATGCCTTCATCGCCGAACATACGACGGGGTTCGAGGCGTTCGCCGACATGGTCCGCGCGACCGACTGGGCAACGCTGGAGCATGAAAGCGGCATCTCCCGCCAGGACATGGAGGCCGCTGGCGCGGTCTATGCCCGGTCGAAGCGGGTCATCTGCGTCTACGGCATGGGCCTGACCCAGCACGTGCACGGCATCGACAACCTCCACACGCTCGTCAATCTGATGCTGCTGCGCGGCAACGTCGGCAAGCCCGGCGCCGGCTTCGGCCCCGTCCGCGGCCACAGCAACGTGCAGGGTCAGCGCACCGTCGGCATTACTGAAAAGCCGGAGCTTGCCCCGCTCGACCGGCTGCAGCAGCTCTATGATTTCGATCCCCCGCGCGACAAGGGCTGGGACACGGTCGAAGCGTGCGAACATATCATCGACGGCAGCGCGCAGGCGTTCCTGGGTCTCGGCGGCAACCTTGCCCGGGCGGTGCCCGATACCGCACGGATCGAGCCGGCGTGGCAGACGCTCGACCTCACCGTCAGCATCGCGACCAAGCTCAATCGCACGCATCTGTTGCCCGGCAAGACCTGCTACCTCCTCCCCTGCCTCGGCCGGATCGAGACCGACGAACAGGCGACCGGCCCTCAGGCGGTGACGATGGAGGACAGTTTCAGCCGCATCTATGGCAGCCGCGGCCGCGCGACACCGGCAGCGGACACCCTGCTCAGCGAGCCCGCAATCCTGGCCGGCATCGCCAAGGCGACGCTCGATCCCAACCCGAAGGTGAACTGGGACGCGTGGGTCGGCGATTACGGTCTCGTCCGCGACGCGATCGAGGCGACCTATCCGGACAAATTCGCCCGCTTCAACGAACGGATGTGGATCCCCGGCGGCTTCTGGAAGGGCGTGCCTGCCGCACACCGCCAATGGCTCACCGACAGCGGCCGCGCCGAGTTCAACGTGCCGAGCGCGTTGAACGCCACCGGTTTCAAGGACGCCCCGGGCCGCTTCCGCCTGATGACGCTGCGTTCGAACGACCAGTTCAACACGACCGTCTATGGTTATCACGACCGGTTCCGCGGCATCAAAGGTACGCGCGACGTCGTGCTGATGAACCGCGCGGACATGGCAGAGCTTGGCTTGGCCGAGCACGACAAGGTCGATCTGGTCGGTGACGAGGGCACCAACGGCGACAAGCGCGTCGATGGCCTGCTGGTCGTGCCCTATGACATTCCGCGCGGCTGCCTGGGTGGCTATTACCCGGAATGCAACATCCTGATGCCGGTCACGCACAAGGCCGAACAAAGCCATGTTCCTGCGGGGAAATCCGTACCGGTGCGGGTGGAGAAGGCAGCCTGATCCTCGCTGCGATCCTCGCCGGCGGCCAATCGAGCCGCTTCGGCAGCGACAAGGCAGCCGCGTTGTGGGACGGCCGGCCGCTGCTGTCGCATGTCCGCGACGTCTGCGCGCGCTGGGCCGATGCGGTGGTCGTCGTGGGGCGTGAGGGCGGGATCGCGGATCGCCCTGCCCCCGGCCTGGGCCCGCTCGGCGGCATCGCGGGGGCGCTGCATCACGCGGCGATGCAGGGCTTTGACAGCGTGCTGACGCTGCCCTGCGACACGCCGTATCTGCCCGAGGCGCTCGTCGCTTCACTGCTGCGCCGCGCGCCCAGCTATTGTAGTGACGCGCCGGTCATCGGCCACTGGCCCGCCGACCTCGCCGATGCGCTCGCCGACCATCTCGCGCGCGACGGCCGACGTTCGGTGCGCGGCTGGGCGCAACAGATCGGCGCGCTGCCGATCGCCGCACCGGAGCGGCTCGCCAACGTCAACACGCCCGAGGATCTCGCCGCACTGTGAGCGTATCGCGGCCCGAGCCGATCCGGGTGCTTCACGCCGATGGCCGCGCCACGACGGGCCTGCGAGACGTCGCGGTCGAGGCACCCGTCGCGATCGAGGTCGAAGGCCTCGGCTATGCGGTGATGATGATGACGCCGCGCGATCTCGACGTCTTCGCGCTCGGCTTCATGCTGACCGAACGCCTCGCCGACACCGCCGCCGACGTCGAGGATATCGACGTCTTCGAAGCGGAGGCGGGCTGGATCGTCCGCGTCGCGCTCACCGCGCACTGCCGCCCCCGCATCCACGACCGCGTCCGCCATCGCAGCAGCGATACGGGATGCGGACTGTGCGGGATCGCCAGTCTGGAGCAGCTCGTCCGCCCGGTGCGCCAGCGGCCACCCTGCCCTGTCGTCGAGCCGGCTGCCATCTTTGCCGCGCTGGCCGCGATTCGCGCGCACCAGCGCCTCAACGCCGCGACCGGTGCCGTCCATGCCGCGGCCGCCTGCACCGCCGATGGTGTGATCGCGGCGATCTTCGAGGATGTCGGCCGCCACAATGCGCTCGACAAGCTGATCGGCGCGCAGGCGCGGGCGAGCGCTGGGGCCGCCTTCACGCTCGTCACCTCACGCATCAGCTTCGAAATGGCCGACAAGGCGCTGGTCGCCGCGACACCGCTGCTGGTCGGCATCTCCGCCCCCACCAGCTTCGCGCTGGATCACGCCCGCGCGCACAGCCTGACGCTGATCGCGCTCGCGCGGTCCGACGCGATGCTGGTGATGAACGATCCGTTTGGCGCCTTCGCCTAGGCGCGCCAGTCCCAGACGTGGTCGGACCAATAGCGCACGCTGGCGATCCAGTCGGCGATGCCGCCCGTCACCATGTGGCGATACGCCCCGTCGAGCCACACGCTGTCGGACAGGACCAGAACCATCAAAACCGCCGCCCACAGCACGCCACGGTGCATCGGCTGCGGCTTGCGGACCAGCTTCACCTCGGTGGCCCGGCGCTCCGCCAGACGACGCTCAGGCCCCGCATGGGACTGTTTGGCAACCCGCCGATCAGCGGCCCGACGTTCATTGGAAAAGTGATAGGGCATCGACGCGACCCGAACCGACCAGCGCCTGCTATCGCACGGCAATGGTGAACAAAGCGTTCCGTCTGTCGATCGCCTCACACGCGCGGCGCTACCGATGTGGTAGCGGAGGAGGGACTTGAACCCCCGACCCCAGGATTATGATTCCCGTGCTCTAACCAGCTGAGCTACTCCGCCCCGCCGTGTGGAGGGGCGCCTATAGGAGCGGGATGCGGCCCCCGTCAAGCGAACATGTGACGGGAAATTGCTTCCCAGGGACCGCCACGATACCACCATGCCGCCAGCCCCGCGATTTCGACGTCGCGAGGTACAAAATTGCGCGACAAAGCGGTCAGCAGCAGCTTGGCGATATTGGGCTGGACCTTGTTCTGAATGGTAACGTGCGGGCGCCAACCACCGGCATCCTGCGGGGTCAGCAGGCCCGCGAAGGCGTCGGCCAGATCGCGCCGGATCGCGACCAGATCGGGCGATTCGATCCGATAGGCGACGCCGCGCCCCAGCGACATCAGCCCGCCCACGCGCGCCTGCGGCGGCCGCACGCCGCGGGTAAGGCCGTTCAGGCGATGCTTGACCTCGCCCTCCGCCGAGGGCGGCAGGTGATGGAATAGCGTTAGATGTGCGGCCAGCACGTTGCGTTCGGGCGGGAAGTGCGCCGCCCGCTGCGCATCGAACCAGCCCTGGTCGCGCCGCCCGAACAGGGCCGTCACGATGATGGGGGCCGGCTCGCTCAAATCTCCACCTGGCTGCCCAGCTCGACCACGCGATTCGTCGGCAGGCGGAAGAATTCCATCGCGCTTTCGGCGTTGCGCAGCATCCAGGCGAACAGCTTTTCGCGCCACAGCATCATGCCCGGCCGTTCGGACGCGAGCAGCGTCTGGCGCGACAGGAAGAAGCTGGTGTCCATCATCTTGAAATCGGTGCCGCAGCCATGAACGCGTTTGAGCGCCGCCGGCACGTCCACCTCCTCCATGAAGCCGTAGCGCAGGACGAGCCGGTAGAAGCCCTCGCCCATCTCCTCGCGCTTGGCGCGGTCGGTTTCCGGCCAATAGGGCTGCTGGACGATCTTGACCGTCAGCAGGATGATCCGCTCGTGCAGCACCTTGTTGTGCTTCAGATTGTGGAGCAGCGCATGCGGCACGCCATCGGCGCTGGACGTCATGAACACCGCCGTCCCCGACACGCGGCTCGCCGAATTGATCGCGGAGGTGATGAACACCTTGGTCGGCATCGCCGCCTCGCGCAGCCGCTCCATCATCAGCGTCCGCCCCTTCGACCAGGTCGTCAGGAAGGTGAAGACGATCAGGCCGATCATCAGCGGGAACCAGCCGCCATCGGGCACCTTGGTCAGGTTCGCGGCGAAATAGGCGCCATCGACCAGGAAGAACAGGCCAAGCAGCGGCGCCGCGGCATAGAGCGGCCAGTTCCACAACCGGGTCAACGCCACGCCGAGCAGGCACGTATCGATGAACATCGCCCCCGTCACCGCGATGCCATAGGCCGAGGTAAGGTTGGACGAGGTGCGGAAGAACAGCACGAGCAGGATGACCATCGTCATCAACAGCCAGTTGATGAGCGGGATGTAGATCTGCCCCACCGTCGCCGCGCTGGTATGTTCGATGCGCAGCCGCGGCATGAAGCCCAACTGGATCGCCTGTTGCGTGACGGAGAAGGCGCCCGAAATCACCGCCTGGCTGGCGATGATCGCCGCCATCGTCGCCAGCAGCACCAGCGGCAGCTGCAGGCTGTCGGGCGCAAGCATGTAGAACGGACTGCGCAGCGCGGCCTCGCCCTCGCGGAACAGCAGCGCGCCCTGCCCAAGATAGTTGCACATCAGCGCGGGCAGTACGAACACCAGCCACGACAGGCCGATCGGCTTGCGCCCGAAATGCCCCATATCGGCGTACAGCGCCTCCGCCCCCGTCACCGCAAGCACGACCGAGCCGAGCGCCAGGAAGGCGCGAACCGGATCGGCAAGGAAGAAGTGGATCGCGTGGTGCGGCGAAAACGCCCACAGGACGTGGGGGGTCTGGACGACGCTGAGCAGCCCCAGCACCGCGATCACGCCGAAATAGACGAGCATGATCGGCCCGAAAATCAGACCGATACGCGCCGTGCCGCTGCGCTGGACCCAGAAGAGCGCGATCAGGATCGCCAGCACGATCGGCAGCACGAGCCCGGAAAAGGCCGGCGCCGCGATCGCCAACCCCTCGACCGCGCCGAGCACGGTCACCGCAGGCGTGATCATCGAATCGCCGTAGAACAGCGAGGTGGCGAAGACGCCGAGCAGCACGATGCCGGTCGACCATCGCTTGCTCTTCGTCCGGCCGGACACGAGGGCGAGCAGCGCCAGGCTTCCCCCTTCCCCGTTATTGTCGGCGCGCATGATGATGGCGACATATTTGATCGTCACCACGATCATCATCGACCAAAACATCAGGCTCAACACGCCCATGATGTGCAGCGGATCGAGCGCGAGCTTATGGTGTCCCGCGAAGGTTTCGCGGAAAGCGTACAGCGGGCTGGTGCCGATATCGCCGAAGACGATGCCGATCGCGCCGACTGCCAGCTTCAGCAGGCCATCGCTGTGATGAACGGGGGTTTCGTCCTCGGCGCGGGCGTCGGGAGGGGCTGCCGGTACGGGGCTGCTCACGAGCGGCTCGATCGGTCCGTCGGTACGCGACCGGCGTTGTTCGCAAGCTGTTGCATCGGTGTCGCCTTAGCATGGCCTGAACGGCGGGAGCAACGGCGGCGGAAGGCGATGAGCCGCGCTGAGCAAAGGACGGCGGGTGATGCGACCAGTGGTGCCGCCAAACTCTCCGCTGGCGTACCGCATTGGAAGCAAACGGGAGTTACGGCCTGCGGAACACCTCGCGGATCACGAAGTGCGACGCCAGCCGGGTGACGCCGGGCAATCGTGACAGCGTTTCGCGGTGAATGCGTTCGAACGTATCGTCGCGCCGCACCTCGACGTGGAGCATATAATCCGCCTCGCCGCTCATCAGGAAACAGTCGCGGATTTCCGGGACATCGACGATCTGGCGCTCGAACGCCGCCATCGTCTCCTCGCGCTGGTCGCGTAACGTGACGTTGACCATCACGACGCTGGGATTGCCGCGCGCGGCCTTGCTGAGCACAGCGCGAAAGCCGGCGATCAGCCCGCGGTCCTTGAGCGATCCGACGCGGCGATGCGCGGCGCTGGGCGACAGGCCCACCTTCTCCCCCAGTTCGGCGCTGGTAAGGTCCGAACTAACGAGCAATTGGCCTAAGATCTTCTGGTCGAGGGCGTCGAGCATGATCCTCGCTCTACGATACCTATTCACGCAAGGAAATCCCGCTGTGACTGTCCAGGGGCAATGACATTGCAAGCCTCTCCCGCCCTGCGCGTAGTAAGAGCGCCGTCGGAAGAGGAGATTCCCATGCGCATCGGTGTTCCCAAGGAAATCAAGAACCACGAATATCGCGTCGGCCTGACCCCGCCGTCGGTCGCCGAACTGGTAGCCGCCGGCCATGAGGTCGTCGTCGAGACCAAGGCCGGCTCCGGCATCGATTTCGAGGATCAGGACTATATCGACGCGGGCGCCACGATCCTGGCCGATCCCGCTGCGGTCTTCGCCGCCGCCGACATGATCGTGAAGGTGAAGGAACCGCAGGCGAGCGAGATCGCGCTGCTCGAACCGCGCCACCTGCTGTTCACCTACCTCCACCTCGCCGCCGACAAGGCGCAGGCCGAGGGGCTGGTGAAGTCGGGCGCGACCTGCATCGCCTATGAGACGGTGACGGCGGCACGCGGCGGCCTGCCGCTGCTGAAGCCGATGAGCGAGGTCGCGGGCCGCATGTCGGTGCAGGTCGGCGCGCATTATCTCGAGAAGGAACAGGGCGGCCGTGGCGTATTGCTCGGCGGCGTGCCGGGCGTGGCACCGGCGAAGGTCGCGATCCTGGGCGGCGGCGTCTCGGGCGTCAACGCCGCGCAGATGGCGGTCGGCATGCGCGCCGACGTGACGATCTATGACATTTCGAACGATCGCCTCGCTGAGCTGGACATGTTCTTCAGCTCGCAGATCAAGACGGCTTACGCATCGAAGGCGGCGATCGCGTCGGCGGTGAAGAACGCGCATCTCGTCATCGGCGCGGTGCTGGTGCCGGGCGCCGCGGCGCCGAAGCTCGTGACGCGCGACATGATCAAGACGATGAAGCGCGGCGCGGTGATGGTCGATATCGCCATCGATCAGGGCGGCTGCTTCGAAACCAGCCATGCCACCACCCACGAAAACCCGGTGTTCGAAGTCGATGGCGTGATCCATTATTGCGTCGCCAACATGCCGGGCGCGGTCGCGCGCACCAGCACCTTCGCGCTCAACAACGCGACGCTGCCGTTCGCGATCAAGCTTGCCAACATGGGCGCGGAAGCGGCGATGAAGGCGGACGCGCACCTCGCCAACGGCCTCAACGTCTATCACGGCAAGATCACGCACCATGCGGTGGCCGAGGCGTTGAACATGCCGTTCACCGGCTGGAACGGATAAGGAACAGGAATGTTGGGGTCTTCTGAAAGGAAGACCCCATGTCCATGACCGAAAATCCCAAGGATCATCCGACCGGCAACGCCGAAAAGGATCCCGACGACTGGACGACCGGCGACGAGGCGATGACCGGCGCGCAGGCGAGCTACCTCAAGACGCTAAGCGAGGAAGCCGGCGAAACGTTCGACGACACGCTGACCAAGGCGGAAGCGTCGAAGCGCATCGATGCGCTGCAAGAGGCAACTGGGCGCGGGAAGTAAGGCGGCGAAGCTTACCTTCGTTTGATGCGGGGCAGGTTCGGCGCCCCAGCAGGGCCAGCAATTTTAAGTGGCCCGTCATTGCAGGGTGGCGAAGCAATCTCTGGTCGGCGCAAGGCGCCTTGGATTGCTTCGCTACGGTTGCAATAACGTAACAACGACCAGCACCGCGCGCCCGTCGCGACGAGACCAAGCGCTTTGCCAGTTCACTCGCGCGCCAGCACCGCCCCGCCGCCCCGCGTCATCGTCAGCATCGCGGGGTCGGACGCCCCGAACCGCCGCCACGGCACGGCGCCCGCGCCATTGGGATCGCCCGTCTTGACGAAATTTACGAGATAGCGGCTCGCCACGGTCGCCGCTGCGCGATCGGTCTTCGTGGTGGCCGCGCCATATTTGACGTCGGCCGTATCGAAGAAGAACGGGATGTCCGTGGCATGCCCCGCCCCCGCGCCATCCGGCGTCGCCGCCGAGGTCGCGACATAATCGAAGCGATAATAATACACCGGCACGCCCTGCTTCGCGAGCAGCCCGGCGACGTCGCGTGCGCCCCCAAGCATGACGCCGCCCGGTCCGCCGATATCGTTGCTGGTCGCCCCCACCATCACCGGCACATGCGCGAACCGGCCGGCGCGATAGGCGTCGCGGCTGTCGACGAAGGTGCGGCCGTCGGGCACCGGACCGCTGTACGTGCGCCCCTCGCCCTGCTGCTGCCCCAGCGTGGCAAGGTTGAGGCCGTCGACCACCTGCTCGCCGGACAGAGCATGCAACGCCGCCGATGCGGCGGGGCCTGTACCGTCGATGCCCTTGGCGCGCGCGAAGGCGGTCGCCGCCGCCTCTGCGGTCGCCACGCTGGCGCCCTTGTACGATCCGTCGCCACCCGACTGAATCACCGCGGCGCGGAACAGCCCCTGCGCGGCGGGCGAAGTCAGCATGGCGTGGACCGACATGCCGCCCGCGCTTTCGCCGATGATCGTCACCGCATCGGGATCACCCCCGAACGCGGCGACGTTACGCTTTACCCAGCGCAGCGCGGCAAGCTGGTCGAGAAGCCCGAAATCTACGTCGCGCGGCGTGGTGACAAGCGAGGGATGCGCGAACGTGCCGAAACGCCCCAATCGATAATTAAAGCTTACCATCACGATGCCCTGCCGCGCCAGCGCCGCACCGCTGTACGTCGGCGGGGACGACCCGCCGTTGACGAACCCACCGCCATAGATCCACACCAGCACAGGCAGCTTCGCCCCCGCCGTCACACCCACTGGCCGCCATATATTGGCGTAGAGACAGTCTTCCGCCGGCGCCGTGCCGAGCGGCGCGGCATCGCTGGGGAACGGCAGTTGCATGCAATCCGCGGCGTAGCGCGTGGCATCGCGCGGCGCCGTCCAGGCTTTGGCCGGCTGCGGCGGCTGCCAGCGCAGCGTCCCCACCGGCGGCGCGGCGAAGGGGATGCCCTTGAACGCATCCACCCCCGCCTCGGTCGTGCCGCGGACCGGCCCGCTGGCGGTGCGCGCCTGCGGAACGGCTTGCGCAAGTGCCGCGGTGCTCGCACCGGCGATCGCCAGGGTCATGGCAAAACGAAGGGGAATCAAATTCATAGGGCGCTCCGGTCACATCGCGACGCGCCAAGCCTCGCATGGGATCATCGGACGGGCAACAGCGCGGGCGCTGATCGCGGGTGGTGCCATCCTTCGCGGACGTCAGCCAACGGTCTGTCGCAAATCATTCATATTGGTGGTTAATATCGGAACGGCTCCATTCCTGACCAGTTGGACGCGGATGAGCGCAACACCAGAGACGTTGTTCGCCCTTGTCGAGGCGGATCATCTTACCCGCATCCACCTGAAGCTCGGGTTGGAAGACGTCGGCTTCGCGGTGAAGGAGCAGGACGACACGATCGCCCTCGTCGGCACGCCCGACCCGACCGTGGCGAAGGAAAGCCCGATTCTGCCTACGCGTGCGCCAGCGTCCGGCGAGGACGAAACGGCTTAGCCAATCGTCGCGCCGCCCGGGTCCTGTGCCAGGATCCGCCCCATCGCCTCAAACAGCGCATCCATCGCCACCGGCTTGAACAGGACCTCGTTCGCGCCCGCCGCCAGGCAGCGTTCGCGCAGATCCAGCGCCGTGTCCGCTGTGATGACGATGATCGGCACATTGGCCTTGTCATCGGTGCGCGCGCGAATGTGCCCGATCGCGGTGATGCCATCCATCCCCGGCATGCGTAGATCGATCAGCAGCATATCGAACGTCTCGGCCTCGATCGCCGCCAGGCCCGCCTCGGCGTTCTCCGCTTCGACCATCCCGACGCCGGCGACGTCCAGCATGTCGCGGACGACGCGGCGATTCATCCGGTCGTCCTCGATGAACAATACGTTCATCGCACCATGATCCGGCGTCCGCGAGGGCAATGGGTCAACATGGCTGCGCGTCTACGCCTCATGCCGCCTGCGACACAAGCGTTGCGTCGCGGCTGGCGAATAGGACGGCGAGCAAATCGCTCGCCGCTATCGGTTTGAGAAGGTGCAGGACTTCGATTTCGGGATCGAAGGCCGCATGCGCCCCAGCGGCATCCGCCGGCCACAGCAGCAGCACTGTCGCTTCGCGGTCCGCCGCTGCGACCAGGCGCCGCACCTCGGCCTGTGGGTCGTCGCATGTGCGCAGCGCGGCGACGTCGACGACTATCCGGTCGACGGGGTCGGCAGCCAGCCGATCAAACGCCTCGTCCAGCGACGCGAGCGGTACGACGTCCTGTGCCCGCGTCGCGATCACCGTCTTCAGCATCGCCCGCGTGATCGGATGCGGATCGACGACCAGGGTCCCCGCCTCGGCTTGGTTCCTGGGCTGCTCCGGCCGGTCGGCATGACGGAGCGGCAGGTCGACCGTGAAACAGGCGCCCTGACCCGGCACGCTCGCCACCGTCACCTCGCCGCCCATCGCCCGCGCAAGGTTGCGGCAGATCGACAGACCCAGCCCGGTCCCGCCGAAACGCCGCGTGGTGCTGGTGTCCGCCTGGGTGAACGATTCGAAGATCGCCTGCTGCTGTTCGATGGCGATGCCGGTGCCTGTGTCGGCGACCACGATTCGGATGCGCTCGCTTTCACCCGCCGCCATGATCGCCTCGACGGTCAACGTCACGCTGCCGCTCGCGGTGAACTTCAACGCGTTGGACATCAGGTTGAACACGATCTGCCGCACGCGCAATGCATCGCCCACGATCCAATCGGGGCAGCGCGACAGGTCGGCGTGGAAGACGAGACCCTTGGCCGCCGCCTGATCCTGCCACAGGCGCAGGCAGTCCCGCAGCATCGCAGCAAGATCGAACGGCGCGTCTTCGATCGTCAGGCGACCGCTTTCGATCTTGGCGGCATCAAGGATGTCGTCGACCAATGCGCGCATCGTCACGCCGGCACCGTGGACGACGGTCAGCCGATCGCGCAAATCGCCCGCGACGCTGCCGTCCGCCAGCATTACCTGCGTCATGCCCAGGATGCCGTTCAACGGCGTGCGGATTTCATGGCTGGTCGTCGCGAGGAATTCGGACTTGGCGGCCAGAGCTTTTTTAAGGTCGGCGTTGACGGCACGTACCCGGTCGCGGCTGCGCCGCAGCGTGACGATGCCGATGCCGAGCATCAGCAGCACTGCCAAGACGCCAACGGCGAAGCCGACGAACACGGTCTGCTGCGTGCGTACCCGCGCCTTTTCGAAGGCGACGTTCCGCCGCGCTTCGTCGCGCTGCAGGTTGGCGATCCGCAGTTCCTGATTCGCGAAATCGAAGCGCGCCGCCATCAGCGCCGCATTGGTCGACCGGGCGAGCATGGTCGCCTCGTCGTCCAGCCGCTTCAGCGCCACCAAATGTTGTAGCGCGAGGTCGGGCGCACCGCTTGCGCGGTAGATCGTATACGCGGTCTGGTGCGCTTCGCGATCGATCAGCGTCGATTTGGCGAAATCCTGGCCGGCGAAACGCTCGCCGATCAGCCGCGCCGCCGTCGCGAGATCGTGGCGCTGATACGCCGCCTGCGCGGCCAGCCCGATCAAGACCGTGCGATAGGGCTGACCGGCACCGTCCCGACCCGACAGACGCAAACCTTCGTCGATCGCGCGCTGCGCGCCCGCGACATTGCCCATCGCCAGCCGCGTTTCGGCGATATTGCCGAGCACCAGCGACCGCAGCAGCGGGCTTCGCATCTGCGCGGTCAGCGCCAGTGCCTTGTCGAACTGCGCCTCCGCCTCGCGCAGCCGTTTCAGCTTTTTCAGCGCGCCGCCGCGGTTGTTGTACAGCGACAGCGCCAACATCGGATCACCGCGGTAGGTCGCTAGTGCCTGATCGAAATAGCGTAGCGCGCTCGCATGGTCGTTCGCGCCGCTGTACAGCGCCCCGATCGACTGCAACGCCTTGGATTGGCTGCGCACCTCGCCCTGCCGGCGGAAGATTGCATAGGCGTTCTGATAGTCGCTGAGCGCATCCGCGACATCGGCCTGCGCGGTGTTGATCCAGCCCCGCGCCAGCAAGGCGTCGCCGTGCAGCATCGCATTCGGCGCCAGTCGCGCCGACACGCGTACCGCATGTTCGATCAATGGGCGGGCGCCATCGACGTCGTTGAGCCGCAGCAGCGCCTCGCCCCGCAACCATTGTGCCGTCGCCTGCATCATCGCGCGTTGCGATGCGGTCGGGGCACCGGCGGCCATCCGTTCGGCCTCACGCGCACGATCAACCGTCCGATGCGGATCGGTGAGCATCGCCGCACGGGCGTCTGCGATCAACGCATCGAACCGGTCGCCGGTCTGGGCCGCCGCGACGGGCGTCGCCAGCGTCAAAGCAACGGCAGCGAGCATCATGCGGCCCGGCCGCGACGCAGGCCGGTGCGTGGCCATGTCAGCGCCGCTGGACCTGCAAGCCACCAAAGGCGGCAAGCGGCTGCGGTCGGACGAGGCGATGAAGCCCGTCATCCATATATTGGACCAGTGCGTCGAGCGGCACCGGACGGCTGAGCAGGAAGCCCTGCACCATATCGCACCCCATCACCGTCAGCAGCGCCAGCGCAGCATGCGTTTCGACGCCCTCCGCCACGACCTCCATTTCCAGCGCATGGGCCAGGTCGATGGTGGATCGCACGATCAGCGGATCGCGGTTGGAGCTGGTGAGCTGCGTCACGAACAATTTGTCGATCTTCAGCTCGCGGGCGGGCAATTGCTTTAGATAGGCCAGCGACGACAGGCCGGCGCCATAATCGTCGATCGAGATGACGATGCCGAAATCGGCAAAGATCTGAAGGTTGGCGATCGCGCTGGCAGGGTCGCGGATCACCGACGTTTCGGTGATCTCGAACCCCAGCCGGGCATCGCTGTCCCCCACCAGCACGCAGGCTTCGCGCACGAAGGCGTCGTCGGCCAGCAGCTGGCCCGAGATGTTGATGAACAACCGCAGGTCGTGGCCGCGCGATACGAGGTCGCGCTGATCGGCGATGGCGCGGCGGATCGTCCATAGCGTCATCGCGCCGATAAGATTGCACTGTTCCGCCGCTGCGATGAAATCGTTGGGCATCACCAGCCCGCGGGTCGGATGGCGCCAGCGAACCAACGCCTCGGCGCTGGTGATCTCCTGCCGCCGGACGTGCACCTTGGGCTGATAGTGGAGGATCAGCTCGTCGCAGGCGATCGCCCGTTTGAATTCGTCGCCCAGCGCGATCAGCTCCGCGGGCAAGGCGGATGGGGCGAGGTCACGCGACAGACGGGTGCGGGCCAGCGCCGCTTCGGCCGCTTCGACCAGCGCCACTTCGTCGACGTTCGACGCGGGCGCGGAGGCCGCACCGAAATCGAGCGAGAACAAGACGCTCGCATCGCCGATCAGGAACGGTTCGCGAAACCCGGCAGCAATGGCGGCGGTCCGCATATCGATCGCCGCGGGATCGTCGTCGAGGAACGTGCAGGCCAGTTGGTCGCGGCCAAGCACCGCGACCGTGGCATCGGGCAGCAACCGACTGATTCGGGCCGCCGCGATCGATGCGATCCCTTCCGCGCGCGCGCAGCCGACCCGGCGGCGCAGATCGGCGAAGTTGGCGATGGCGACCAGCAGGTGAAAGCGCTGCGGAACAGCCGTCGGCAAGGGCGAGCTATACGCTCCATCCTTCGGATTTTGCTCGTTTTTCGTGCGGGGCGCGCGCGTCATGACGGGTCCGGGCTACGCCAGATCGCTGAAGATAGCGTTAATCGTCCCCGTGCCCGCAACTCCCTGAATGCCAGATTGAGTAATCCTTAATGTACTGTTAAGGTTAATGGGCATCCTCGCGGTGCGACCACAAGGGAGATTAGCATGTTGGAACTGTTCTTCGCGATCGTCGCCGCTGCCATCACCGTCGACATCAAGCCCTGGTAATCACGACCGGTTCGGGACGGCGGCGGCTACGCCGCCAGCCATCCCGAACCGGATCCGTTGCGGCACGTGTAGCGCCGGCGTTTCTTTATCGGTTGTACTGAGCCCGATCGTGTCGGGTGACATCGCCGCTTCGGCGCATAGTCCGAAGCCAGCCGCCCGCCTTCATCCCATCAGCATGGCCCAACGCAGGTCAGCGCACCGCGCTCAGGCCGCGATGCTGTCGGTCCCCCTGCGCCCACGCGCCGGATTGCTGAACACCATATCGTCGTCCACCGACCCGAAGCGCAGCGCCAGGACGTCCAGCGCATAATTCTGGTTGAGCTTCCACGGCTTGCGCGAGCCCTGCTTGGGCAGGTCGCGCTCGGCGCGCTGGATATAGCCCGAGCTGAAGTCGACGAACGGTTCGGTCGTCATCGTCGTATCGTCGGTATGCGGCGTCGCCTGGCGCACCCCGCGCTTTGTCATCGTGTTGAGCAGGCGACAGACATAGGTCGCGACCAGATCCGCCTTCAGCGTCCACGAGGCATTGGTATAGCCGAACGTATAGGCGAGATTCGGCACGTCCGAGAACATCATGCCCTTGTATTGCAGCGCCTTGCTGAGATCGATCGGCATGCCATCCTGGCTGAAGCGTACCCCACTGAGCAATTGCAGCTCCAGCCCGGTCGCGGTGACGATGATGTCGGCGGGCAATTCCTTGCCCGATGACAGTCGGATACCCGTCGGCGTGAAACGATCGATCGTCCCCGTTTCCACCGATGCATCGCCGCGCTTGATCGCATCGAACAGGTCGGCATCCGGCACCAGGCACAGCCGTTGGTCCCACGGATTGTAGCGCGGCGTGAAATGGGTATCGACGTCATAGTCCGGACCCAGATGCTCGCGCACCATGCCGATCAACCGCTCCTTGAACTTTTGCGGCCGCTTCTTCGCAATCCGGTAAAAGACCATGCCGGTCAGCACGTTCTTCCAGCGTGTGGTGCCGTAAGCGAGCTTCGCCGGCAGCCGGTCGCGCAGCCAGTTGGCGAAGCGATCCTCCGCCGGACGCGACACGACATAAGTGGGTGACCGCTGCAGCATCGTGACGTGGCCGGCGCGCTTCGCCATTTCAGGCACCAGCGTCACCGCCGTCGCGCCGCTGCCGATCACGACGACGCGCTTGCCGTCGTAACTCAGGTCTTCGGGCCAGAGCTGTGGGTGGACGATCCGACCGCCGAAGCTGTCCGCGCCTTCGAAATGCGGCGTGTAGCCGTTGGCATATTTGTAATAGCCCGAACACATGCACAGGAAATTGCAGGTGAAGGTCAGCGGCTCGCCGTCCGGGCCGGTCGCCTCCACCGTCCAGCGCGCGTCGGCGGTCGACCAGGCGGCGGCGGTCACGTGATGCCGAAAGCGGATGTGGCGATCGATGCCATAGGTCTGCGCCGTTTCCTCGACATAGGCACGGATTGAGGGACCGTCGGCGATCGACTTCGCCGCGCGCCACGGGTGGAAGGCGAAGCCCAACGTGTGCATGTCGCTGTCGGATCGGATACCGGGATACCGAAACAAGTCCCACGTACCCCCCAGCGCAGCCCGCCCCTCCAAGATCACATAGCTGCGATCGGGGCAGCGTTTTTGCAGGTGATACGCCTGCCCTACCCCGGAAATTCCCGCACCCACGACGACGACGTCAAAATGCTCGGCCACCGCTCTCTCCGCATACCCGTTGTTCGGATTTGCGGAGAGGCTACCTTAGGTCGCGTCAATAGTCTCGCGAATATTTCAGGCGGACGTCCGATCCGCCCTGCGAGCCCGTCGCGGTCAGCAGGCTAAGCGTGCGGGTCAGCGCGATCTCCAACTGCGTCGCGGTATAGCCGCGCGCATCGGTGACGATCTCCACATAGATGTTGTCGGTGATGTATTTGCCCGCCGCCAGGCTGGTGCCGCGCCCGGTCGCCTGATCGGCGCCGAGCACGCGCAGCCGGTCGAAGCCCGTCGCCGAACGCAGCTTGCCGAGCGGGTTGAGCCCGCCGCCCGAGCCACGCAGCGAATTGAGCGCACTCGCCAGCTGGATCGCCTCGGTCGCCGACAGATTTTCGGGGTTGGTGCCGAACAGCAGGCGGCTCAGCACCTCGTCCTGCGGCAAGGCGGGCGTCGAGGTGAAGGTGATCTGCGGACGCTGACCGGTGCCGGTGATCTGGATCACCGCGGTGATGCCGTTGACCGTGGTCGTCGCCTGGATGTTGATGTCGGGATCGCTCAGCGCGCCGCCGTTGAAGCGGATCGTGCCGCGATTGACCTCGAACCTCTTGCCCGCGAACGAATAGGTGCCGCGGACGAGATCAAGCCCACCGGTCACTACCGGCGCCGCCGACGTGCCGCCGACGTGCAGCTTCATCTGCCATTCGGATTCAAGGCCCATGCCCGACACGAACAGCTGGTTGGGCGCACTGACGTTGAGGTCGAGGCGGATCGTGCTGACCGGTGCCGGCGTCGGTCGGTCGGTGGGCCGCGGCGTGACGATCTGGCTCTTGCGCCGCACGCCCGTCAGTTCGGGCACTTCGGCCGCGCCCTGACGGATGATCTGGTAGCGCGCCTCTGGGATGGTGAGGTTGCCCTGCAACAGCCCGCCGTCACGACCATGCGTGAAGCGGATCGTGCCCGACGAGGTCGCCGCCACCGCATCGCTCTTCGCGAGCTGAGCATTGTCCAGCCGCGCGCGTACGTCGACCGGGAAGCCGGCATCCGCCGCCAGGCCGATCGTGCCCTGGGCCTGCACCGTGCCGCTGCCCGCCCGTGCGGTAAGGCCGGTGAGCTCGAGGCGATCGTTGTTGAAGCGGGCAGCGATCTTCATTTGCGACAGGCGCGTGCCGAAGGTCTCGTTATCGTAGGTGAGATTGTCGGCACGGATCAGGCCGTTGAGTTGCGGCGCCGAGACGCGACCGGAAAAGTCCGCGGCAACCGCGATCGGTCCGGAGAGCTGCTGGTTGGGCAGCGCGGCAAGGCTGAACAGCACCGCCGATGGACCGTTGTAGCGGATGCCGCCACCGAGCGGCGCCTGCATCAGCCGCGTCGTCCACGACCCGGCGCCGGGCGGCAGCGGCCGCAGCGTCGCGAGCAGGCGACCGATGGCCATCGGCCCCCGCTTCACGAGCGCGCGCATCTCGCCACCATCAGGCAGCAGCTTGCCGATGACCTGCACGTCGACCGGTTCGGACACGGCCGACAGGCCGGTGCGCTGGAAATTGGCGATCGTCAGGCGCGCGTCGGCCGCCGGGATCGCTTGCCCCTGCTGACGATAGTCGAGGCTGCCAGTGACGGCGCCCGATACGCCGAGGTTCGGCACGAACGCCGACAGGATCGACAGGTTGAGCGAGTCGAGCCGCGCCTGTGCCGCGGTGACGCCGCCGCCGAACGATCCCGCCAGGCGCGCCGCACCGGCATTGGTGCCCTGGCCGAAATCGATCCGCGTCGGGGCCAGCGTATAGACGCCACGCGCTGCGGTGATCCGTGCCGGCGTGCCGGTGCGGAACGGGATGCCGTTCGCCTGCCCCTGTGCCGCGACCAGATAGGCGTCGGGCGACAGGCGTGCGTTGATCGCCAGACGCAGCGGCACGCCGCTCGATCCGTTGAGCACCGCCTGCGCAGTGCCGCGACCGCCCGCATAGTTCACCTTGGCGCGCATCGCCTGGATGACGAAGGCATTGTAGCGCGTATCGCCCACCTGCACGTCGGCAACCACCTGCGGTGCCTTGGGGACCATCACGACGCTGGCGTTGACGATCGCGCGACCGATCGTGAAGTCGGATTGGCCGGGGATGGTGGCGTTGAACGCGCGCGCGGCGACATCGGCGCGCTGATAGCCGCCCTGATCGGCCAGACGCACATTGCCGGTGATGCCGCGTCCCGCGAACTGCAGCGCGCCAGCGAATGGGCCCGCCGGGGTGGCGGCGATCCGGCCCTGTCCGACGATCCCGGCAAAGACGAGGCGGTTGACGTCCACCGTCAGCCGCGGGCTGGGCCGCACGAGCACATCGGCGGTAAAGGGGCCATAATCGGTGCCGCCCTTCGCGGTGACGGCATAGGCGCCGCCCCGCCCGACGATCCGCGCATCGACATTCACCAATCCGACGCCCAGCCCCGGCCGCGCCGCGTGCAATACGACGATGGGGGCGTCAGCTGTGCCGGTGACGCGCGCCGTGACGGGGCCATATTGCGCCGAATAGGCATCGGCATTGACTGCGACGGCCCCCGTACCAGGATCGAACCGTCCCTCACCGCGCGTGATGCGGAACTGTGGCGCATTCATCCGCAAGTTGCGGAAGGTGACGATGCCTTCGGGGCTATAGCCGATATCGCTGCGGACGATCGCATTGCCGCCCAGGAAATCACGCACGCCGCTGTTGAACAGCTGTTTGGTCTGCGCGACGACGCGGCCGGTGATGCCGAACCCGCCGCGCGCACCGGGCACAAGGCGTGCGTCGGTGGTCAGGTCGATGATGCCGATGCTCTCGACGCGGTAATTGTTGACCCGCCCCTTCAGCGCGCCGGTGTAGCGGCCCGTCTGCACGTTCGCGACGACCACTGCGGTCGCGTCGATATTGTCGGAGCGGATGCGCAGATTGTCCGACAGGATATTGGGCATCGAAATGGCGAAATCGCCATTGATCCGCACGTTGTTCGTCAGGCCACCCACGGCCGCATTCAGACCGGTGACGCGGCGCGCGCGCGCATTCACGGGCACCAGAATGCGATCAGCATTCACCCGCGCCAGCCCCTCGGCATAGACGGTCTCGACCGTCGTCGTGCCGAAGCCCAGCGCTGCCGCGCTGACCTTGTAATCCACCGTCGGCGTCGCGAAGGCACCGTCCAGCACCAGCCGCGCCATCACGTCACGGCCGCGCAGGTTGGGCGCGATCGCGCCGGGTGTCAGCAGCCGCGCGTTGACCGCAAAATTGCCGAAGCGGCTATTGGCCAGATCGAGCAGGCCGCCAGCATCCACCGCCAGCGCGTCGGACTTCAGCGTCATCCGCGTATCCGCCTTGCGGTCGTT
The DNA here is from genome assembly GCF_043498045.1 of Sphingomonas sp. S6. Taxonomy (NCBI): domain Bacteria; kingdom Pseudomonadati; phylum Pseudomonadota; class Alphaproteobacteria; order Sphingomonadales; family Sphingomonadaceae; genus Sphingomonas; species Sphingomonas sp. S6. The sequence continues at coordinate 108,531 of NZ_JBIEOE010000007.1, read as the reverse complement.
CAGCGTCGTGTCGATCGCCAGGTCTAGCCGGGGCGCGGTCAGCCGCTCGACCGGACCTGTCAGGTACAGGCCCGGGGTGGCAAAGCCGCGCAGCTCGATATGACCATTCTTGGCGGTGATGCCGACGTTGGCGAGTTGCCCCTGCCCCAACGTCGCCAGCGCGCGGCCTTGCCACGCCTGCCAGCTCCCGCGCCCGTCGACACTTGCGGTCAGCGGCGCCTTGAGCGACGTCATCGTGGCCACCACGCCGCCGACCGGCGCCGACAGCTTGGCGTTCACGTCGAGCATGTTGCGATCGGGGACCGCATTCAGCGTCAACCGCAGTCGGTCGCCACCGGCGATGCCCGGCCCGCGCAACGCCGCGGCATCCGCAACCAGCTGCGCGCGACGATCGGCGATATGCACGGCGCCATCGATACGCAGCACATGCGTCTCGCCCGTCACCGGCTTTGCCAGCACCAGCCGACCGATGTGCAGCCGGTTCACGTCGATATCGAGGTCGGGCAGCAGCGGTGCGTTCGGATCGCTCGGCGTCGCCTTCAGCTCCGGCCGGCGCGCGAGCGTGACGAGATCGGTCGACAGCCCCCGTACATCGACATGGTTGCTGGCGAAGGCGAACGGCCGCCAGTCGACGTCGAGCCGCGGGCTTGTAAGGAATACGCCCTTGGGATCGGCGACGCGTACGTCGCTCAGCACCATCTTGCCGTAGAGCGACCCGTCGATCCGCCCGACCTTGATGTTGAGGCCCGACGCCGTCGTATAACCGCCGATGCGGTTGGCGACGAAGCGGCGGCCGGGATCGGTATTGATCCCCAGCACCACGACGCCGACCAGCACGACGAGCGCGAGGATCGCGACCAGCAGCCACTTCAGGATGCGCTGCCACAGCGGGCGCTGCGCAGGCGCGATCACGGCGGGTTCGGCGACGGCAGGTTCGGTGGCAGGCACGGGCGTGTCGTCGCTCATCAGTATGCCTGCCCGATCGAGATGTAGAGCGCGACGCGGCCATCGCCCGGTCGCCGGTTGAGCGGCGTTGCGACGTCGATGCGCATCGGCCCGAAATTGGTGTAGAAGCGGCCGCCGATACCCGCGCCGAACTTCAGGTCGGTGCCCTTCGGCAGGCTCGATTCATAGCTGTTACCGGCGTCGAGGAACGGCACGATCCCGAAATTGCCGAAGCGATAGCGCGCCTCGATCGAAAATTCGTTGAGCGAACGTCCGCCGACCGGATTGCCCTGCGGATCGAGTGGCCCGAGCCGTTGGTATCCATAGCCGCGCACCGACCCGCCGCCGCCGCCATAATAGCGGCGCGATGGCGCCAGCGCATCGCGATCGATGCCCTGGATCGATCCTGCCTTCGCGCGCCCGGCGATCACCAGGCTGTTCGACACGGGATAATAGAAGGTCCCCTCGATCATCGTGCGGACGTACGGGCGCACGCCGTCGCTCACTGCACCTTCGGGGCTGAGGTTCAGGCGCAGGCGATAGCCGCGGGTCGGATTGAGCAGGCTGTTCGACGTGTCCCATTCGACCTGCGCCGGCAGCGCGAAGATGCCATAGTTGCGCCGCACCCGGTCACCGCGGGCGAAGTCGAAGACGCTCTCGTTGGTCGCGACCAGCTCGCCGCCGTAATAATAGGTGAAGCGCTTCTGCCAGATCGGTGTCGACACATAGCTCCAGCGGCCGGAGATGGTCGCGGTATAGGCCTCGAACGCGTCGTAATTATTGTGGTTGGCGCTGGCGAAGGCAAGGAAAGTCTTGTCGCGCTTGCCCGCATTCGAGCGACGGAAGGTCGCCGACAGACCCTGTTCCTGTGTACCGGCGACGATCGTCCCGATCACTGCGCCCTCGGGCGGGAACAGGTTGCGGTGGGTCCAGCTGCCCTCGGCTTTGAAGCCCTGCCCTGTCGAATAGCCCGCGCTGCCCGCCAGGCTACGTGCCGGCCCTTCGGTCTGCCGGACGAGCAGGTCGACCGCCTCGGTGCCGTCGGCGTTGACGCGCCCGGTCTTTTCCGGCTGCACCGACAGGCTGGAAAACAGCCCCGTCGCGACCAACGCGTCGCGCAGATCGTCGGTCTTGCGGCTGTCGTACAGGTCGCCGCTCTTGAAGCGCGGGAAGACGTTGAGGTGGTCGAGACCGAACACCGGATCCCCGGTGGTCACCAACTGCCCGAAGCGCGCGCGCGGGCCGGTATCGACCGGCAGCGTATAGGCGCCGGTCGCCTTGTCCGACTGATCATCGAGCAGGATGTCGCGGTCGCCGACCTTGACGAAGGGGTAGCCCTGCTGCGGCAGGACGAGGCTGACGTTCGCCTCCGCCGCCTGGATGCGCGCAGCCTCGATCGGATCGCCGACCTTCAGCGGTAAATTGTGCGTGATGAGGTCGGCCGGGATGACCGGCTGGGCTTCGACCTTGATTGACGACAGGCGATACAGCCGCCCCGGGGTGGCCGTGACGGTCGCGCGCAAGCGGCCGGAAGGCTTGCCGTCCGTGCCGGGCTCCGCCTCGATCAGCGAAATCGCGGTGCCGTCATAATAGCCGAGCGACTTCATCAGTCGCACCGCCAGCCCCTCGTCCTCGCGCGCCCGGGCTGCGACCTGTGTCGCATTCGCCGCCTTGCCCTTGCCTTCCTGCAAGGCGGACAACGACTTGAATTCGTCCTCCAGCCCCAGTTTCTGCAAGCCGGTCAGCACCGTGTCGTATCGGATTTCGGGTGCGTTCGCACTCTTGACGTCGGCAGCGGTTTGCAGCGGCGTCGTATCGAATTGCGTCAGCGGGATCAGCGGCTGCGCCAGTTCGGGATTTTCCGCCGCGGCAGGGGGCAGCGTCGTATCGGCTTGACCGGCGCCCGCCTGCCCGACGGGCTGAACCTGTACCGATCCAGACGTCTTGGCGGCATCCTTCGGCATGGGTTCCAGCGGCGCGTTGATGTCGCCGCTCAGCGTCGGCAAGGCGGCGTCGAACGCCGAATCGGGAATGATCGGCCCGGTATCCACCGCAGGATCGTCTGCGGTCGTCGGGATCGCCTGATCCTTGGCCTTTGGCGCGTCAGGCCCCCGAGCGGGCGCCGTGCCCTGCTGCTGATTGAACTGTGCGGATGCGGGCGTCGCGGCGAGCAGCGCGACGGCCAGCCAATAATGTCGTCCGGTCAGTACTCGCACGCGCTAACGCCCCCCTTTTCGAGAGCGTTCGCGTTCGAATGCACCCCCAAGGTCTTGGACAACGCCGAAAGCCGATTTTGGTTGCCCGGCCCGTCGCTGTTTCCGGCAGCGAACCAGACTTATCTCGACAGGCCGCCGGTAACGACGTCAGACCTGCATCTGCCGCTTGAGCGCGGCGGGGATCGCCTTGCCATACGGCGGCTTGATCCCGGCGAGCTTGGCGACGTCGATCCGCGGCTGCCGCAACACCGCCTTGGCGTGGCTGAAGGTGCGGAAACCGTGGATGCCGTGGTAGCTGCCCATGCCCGACGGGCCGACACCGCCGAACGGCAGATCCTCCATCGACACGTGAAAGACCACGTCGTTCAGCGTCACGCCGCCCGAGATCGTCCGGTCTAGCACGTGCCGCTGTTCGGCGGCGTCCCCGCCGAAATGATACAGACCCAGCGGCCGTCCCCCACGATTGATCCGGTCGATCGCGGCGTCGATCCCGTCGTACCGGACAATCGGCAGCACCGGGCCGAAAATCTCCTCCTGCATCAGGATCATGTCGTCGGTGACGTCCCGAACGATATGCAGCGGCATCTTACGCCCGTTGGCGGCCGCGATGGCCTCGTTCGCCGGATTGACCACTTCGACCCGCGCACCCTTGGCGCGGGCATCCTCGATCCAGTCGGTCAGGCGCTGGTGATGCCGGTCGTTGATGATGGCGGTATAGTCGGGATTGTCGAGCAGGGTCGGATAGAGCGTACCCGCGGCGCGGGTCAGGCCGTCGACGACCGCCTGCTCCTGTGCCTCCGGTACCAGCACATAATCGGGCGCGAGGCAGATTTGCCCTGCGTTCAGCATCTTGCCCATCGCGATCCGCTCGGTGGCGCGGGGCAGGTCGGCGCCCTTGCCGATGATCGCCGGGCTCTTGCCGCCCAGTTCCAGCGTCACCGGCGTCAGATTGTCGGCAGCGGCATGCAGGATGTGGCGGCCGATCCCCGTCGCGCCGGTGAACAGCAGGTGATCGAACGGCAGCGCGGCGAAGGCCCGGCCGACATCGGCGTCACCGCTGACGAACGCCAGCTCGTCGGTCGCGAAATAGTGCGGCGCCACCTCTTCGAACAACGCCCCGGTTGCGGGTGTGAACTCGCTGGTCTTCACCATCACCCGATTGCCCGCGGCAAAGGCACCCGCGATCGGTCCCATCACCAGATTGACCGGGAAATTCCATGGCGCGATGACGCCGACCACGCCCTTGGGCTGATATTCGATCCAGCCCCGCGCGCCCAACAGGCCCAGCGGGAATTCCAGCTTGCGCTTTTCGCGGCGCATCCAGCGATCGACGTGCTTCAGCGCATTGGCGATCGGCGCGATCGAGCCGGCGATGTCGGTGACCATCGACTGGTAGGGGCTGCGATGGCCGAAATCCTCGCTCATCGCCGAGCAGAATTGGTCGCCATGGTCGCGGATCATCGCGGCCGCACGGCGCAGGCGGTCCTTGCGGGTTGCGGCATCGACCGGCAGCTCCGCGGTAAAGGCGCTGCGCTGCGCCGCGAGGATGTCCGTCAGCGTCATGCCGCGCATCCGATCAGGCCTGCGACCGGCACCACGACGCCGTCGGCGCCGGGGCGATCGATCTGCAACGCACCGCTCGGCACGCGCGCGCCCGCGGTCAGCCCCTCCTGCTGTACCACGTCCATCGTCAGCCGCGCGCTCATGCCCTCGCCCCGATATTCGGTGCTCGCCGCAAACCCCAGCGGCGCCGTACCGCTGACCGCGCTGCGTGCCAGATCCAGCGTCTTGCCCCCCACCGACACCCGCAGCGTCGCACGGTCCACGCTCGCCATGGCGACCAGTTGGCGATCGGCGGTGCTCCACAGATAGGCCGCGCAGCCCTTGGCCGGCAGCGCCTGCTGGCCGATCGGCCCCAACAATGGCGACGCCGTTGAAACGACGGGCGGAACGGCCGGCGCGGCCGCCTGTAGTGCGAGGGCAAGCAACGATGCGATCATCATGCCGCAAATGCTATCATGGCGAGCCACGCTGCGTAAGCCGCGATAGCGAGCAGAGCGCCGAACGGCAGCGGCATATCCGCCGTGACCTTCGCGCCTCTTGCGCGGGCAAATAGTGCGACACCCAGGCCGATCAGGCTCGCGATCACCAGCACCGCCGGCAACATGCGCCAGCCAAGCCACAGGCCGATCGCGCCCATCAGCTTCGGATCGCCGCCGCCCATCCCGTCGCGTCCCCGCCAGCGGCGATAGCCCCAGGCGATCGCGACAAGCGAACCATAGCCGGCAATGCCGCCGATCAGCCGATCGTCCAGCGCCGGCGCAACGCCCGCCAAACCAGCGGCAAGACCCGTTAGGGCGAGCAGACCGGTCAGCCGATCGGGCAACCAGAAGGCGCGCACGTCGAGCGCCGCGAGCGCCAGCAGCAACCAGCCGAACACCGCGCCGGCCACGCCGTCCCACCCCGGCGCTGAGAACCCCGCCAGCACGCCGATCGCCACTCCCGCCAGCTCCACGCCCGGATGCCAGGGATCGATCCGCGCCCCGCACCGCCGGCAGCGGCCCCGCTGCAGGACATAGCTCATCACCGGTATTAGCTCGCGCGGGGTCAGCGTCGCCCCGCAGGAGTCGCATGCGGATCGCCCCCGCATCACCGAGCGCCCCTCCGGCCAGCGGATCGCGAGCGCCGCGATGAAACTGCCCAGGATCGCGCCGAGAATACCCAGCCCCAGTGGCCAAAGGGCCGCAGTCACGTCACTCCTCCGCGGGCTCCGGACTGCGAATGAGGTAGCGGTAGACCCCGAGCAGATCGATGCCGAGCAGCACGACATTCTGCGATCCCAGCGCCCAGTCGCGCATCAGCACCGCACCGGTGATCCACGCGATCGCCGACAGGCAGAACAGCGCCATCGCCCAGCCGGTGTCGCGCCGCCCCCAGTCGAGGGCCACGACGGCCGCAGCGATCATCCCGCTGATCGACGCAAACCACCGTAAAGGCTCGATAAATTCTTCCACCCCGCCACAAAGCGCCGGGCGGTGTTTGTATCCGTGCGGCGATCATTGCCCCTGGTCTTCCCACCCTCTAGATCACCTGCCAAGTAGAAATGCAGGAGAGCCTATGTCCACCGATCCCGTCGTCATCCTCGGCTACGCCCGTACGCCGATGGGTTCGTTCCAGGGCGCGCTGTCGGGTGCCACCGCCACGGAGCTGGGCGCGGCCGCGGTAAAGGCCGCCGTCGAGCGCGCAGGCGCATCGCCCGAGGCGATCGAGCGCATCTATATGGGTTGCGTCCTGCCCGCCGGCCTCGGCCAGGCTCCCGCACGACAGGCGGCGATCGGCGCGGGCCTCGGCACGCATGTCGAAGCGACGACGGTCAACAAGATGTGCGGTTCGGGTATGCAGACCGCGATCATGGGCGCCGAAGCGCTGGCCGCCGGATCGGTCGACATGCTCGTCGCGGGTGGCATGGAGAGCATGACCAACGCTCCCTATCTGTCCAAGGCCCATCGCAACGGCGCGCGCATCGGCCATGATCGCCTGCTCGATCACATGTATCTCGACGGCCTTGAGGACGCGTACGAACCCGGCAAGCTGATGGGCAATTTCGCCGAAGATACCGCGGCCAATTATCAGTTCACGCGTGCCGCCATGGACGATTATGCGATCCGCTCGCTCACCCGCGCGCAGGCGGCGCAGACCTCTGGCGCGTTCGATCGCGAGATCGTCCCCGTCGAGGTGAAGGGGCGCAAGGGCTCGACCACCGTCGCGCTCGACGAACAGCCCGCCAAGGGCGACATCGCCAAGATCCCGACGTTGAAGCCCGCCTTTTCGCGCGACGGCACGATCACTGCGGCCAACGCCTCGTCGATCTCGGACGGCGCCGCCGCGCTGGTGCTGACCCGCGCCAGCGTCGCCGAGCGACTGGGGCTGAACCCGATCGCGCGCATCGTCTCCCATGCCGCGCACGCGCATGCGCCTGCCCTGTTCACCACCGCCCCCGTCTTCGCGATGCGCAAGGCGATGGAGCGCGCCGGCTGGGGCCGCGACGACATCGACCTGTTCGAGGTGAACGAGGCGTTCGCCGCCGTCTCGATGATCGCGATCCACGATCTCGGCATCGACCCCGAGCGGCTCAACATCCATGGCGGCGCCTGCGCGCTGGGCCACCCGATCGGCGCGAGCGGCGCGCGCATTCTCGCGACATTGCTGTCGGCGCTGGAGACGACGGGCCAAAAGCGCGGCCTCGCATCGCTGTGCATCGGCGGTGGCGAAGCGACGGCGATGGCGGTGGAGCTGCTGTAACGGCAAAGGTCTCGGGCGGGGCAAGCCAGACGCTTGCTCCGCCCCGTCACCGCCGATCGGCAGGCCGCAGCATCGACCAGAAGCGCGGACCGTTGCGTCCGACCCGCCATTCGTCGGTCACCGCAAACCCCACAGTGGCGTAGAAGCCCAGATTCCGTTCGGTCGCGGTTTCCAGATAGCAGGGCGTTCGCCCCGCCGCCCGCTCCAACCCGGCCAGCAGCGCGCGTCGACCAAAGCCCCTGCCCTGCGCCGCGGGATCGCATCCGGCGATGTGCAGATACCAGAAGTCGCCCTGCGGCATATGCGCCTCCACTGCACCGCTGACCTGCAGCGCGCGCGGGATGGCCGTCCCCAGGGCGCCCGCGAATGGTATCAGGTGGCGGACGATTTCGCCCCACCCCATGGCGGCCCGCCCCGGCCCGCGCCACAGCGTCGCCGCCTCGCCACCCTCGCTCACCAGACGCATCCCAGCGGTACCGTCGCTGTCGTACAGCAGCTTGAACAGCCGCGGCAGCTGCCGCGCCCGCGTCGCCGGATCGGGGAAGATATATCCGAACGCCGGATCGTCCTGAAAGGCGCGCGCCAGCATGCCGGCAACCGCATTCCCATCGCGTCCCGTCGCAAGCCGCATGACGTCAGGGCACCACCGTCGTGAACAGATAGGCGGCGAAGATGACGAGGTGGACGACCCCCTGCAAGATCGTCGTCCGCCCTGTCCCCAGCGAGATCGTCGTCACGAACAGCGACAGCGCCAGCAGCGTCATCGCTTTGGCGCCGATGCCGAGCGCCAGCGGCAATCCCAACACCAAGCTGACGATCGCGACCGCCGGAATGGTCAGGCCGATCGTCGCCAGCGCCGATCCCAGCGCGAGATTCAGGCTGGTCTGCAACCGGTCGCGCCGCGCCGCATTGAACGCCGCGAGGCTCTCGGGCGCCAACACCAGTCCCGCAATCATCACGCCGACCACGGCGAGCGGCAGCCCCGCTGCGAGCACCGCCTGCTCGATCTTCGCCGACAGCCCCTTGGCGAGCAACACGACAACCACCAGCGCGACGAGCAGGACGCCGAACGCCGCCCATGCGGTCTTGTCGCCGGGCGGCGCGACATGCGCCTCCGGCTCGATATCCCCGGCGGGCAGGAAATAGTCGCGGTGCCGCACCGTCTGCACCAACACGAACGTGCCGTAGAGGACGAGGCTGACCACCGCGACGAAGATCAGCTGCGACGGCGCATAGGTCGGCCCCGCCGCACTGGTGGTGTAATTGGGCAGGATCAGCGAGAGGACGGTCAGCGCAGCGAGCGTCGCCAGCGCGGCGCTGATCCCGCGCAGCGTAAAGCGTTGCTCGCCGTGCATCACCCCGCCGGTCAGCAGGCACAGCCCGATGATGAAGGTCAGGATGATCATGATCGCGGCGAACACCGTGTCGCGCGCCAGCGCCGAAACGTCGCCCGATCCCGACACCATCAGCGATACGATCAGCGATACCTCGATCACCGTCACCGCGACCGCCAGCACCAACGTGCCGAAGGGCTCGCCGACGCGATGCGCGACGACTTCGGCCTGATGCACCGCAGACACGACCGCCCCGATCAGGGTTACCGCCGCGGCGATCAGCCCGATTGTCCCCATGGCATAGAGCGATACGAGTACCGCCGGCACGCCCGCGATCGGAAACGCCAGCGACCACAGGGGCAATCCCAGCCACCCCTTGGCACCCTGCGGCACCGTGCTGTCGTTCGTTGCCCCTGCCACGTCTGTCATCGCCTCCCGGTTCGTTACGCAAAGCCAATGCTCCAGCGTCGGGAAAGCTCCCCATGACGAGCGCCTCGTCCGGATCGGCCCGGTCGACAACCAATCTAAGTTATTACGATTATTGGCCTTTGTTATCCGTGCGCAATAAACCTCGGGCGCGCCCGACGGTTGGCATGGTGTCGGCACATCGCCGGCGATCGTATTCCACCGTCAGCGGAGACGCCCGCCATGTATTACCACGACAAGCGCCTGCAATATCCCGTCACCGTCGATGCGCCCGATCCCCAGTTCGCGCGTATGCTGCAACAGGCGATCGGCGGCGTGGAGGGCGAGATCCGCGTCTGCATGCAATATTTCTTCCAGGCCTGGGGCAACCGCTCGCCCGACCCGCGCTATCGCGACATGCTGCTCAACACGGCGACGGAAGAGATCGGCCATATCGAGATGCTGGCCACCGCCGTCGCCCTCAACCTCGACAAGGCGCCTGCCTCGCTACAGGAGGAAGGCGCCGCGGACGGTATCGTCGGCGCCGTGATGGGGGGCGAACGCCCGCGCCACGTCATCGAAGGCATGATCCACAAGAATCTGCTGTCGAGCGGCCTTGCCGCGATGCCGATCGATTCCGACGGCGTGCCGTTCGACATGAGTCATATCTATGCCAGCGGCAACATCGCCGCCGACATGTTCGCCAATGTCGCCGCCGAGAGCACGGGCCGCGTGCTTGCCGTACGCCTCTTCAACGCCGCGCACGACGAAGGCATGAAGAAGATGCTCCATTACATGATCGCGCGCGACACGATGCATCAGAACCAGTGGATGGCTGTGGTCGAAGAGCTCGGCGGCGTGACCGCGCAGATGCCCATCCCCAACAGCTTCCCGCAGGCGCAGGAGGACCAGCAGAACAACTACAATTACTACGTCACGTCGCTCGACGGCGCCGTGCCGGAAGGGCGCTGGACCAGTGGCCCGTCCGTCGACGGCAAGGGCGAATTCACCGTCTTCCGCAACGAACCCCTGGGCGAAGAACCCCGCCTCGGCCCCGCCCGCCCCGACAGCGGGGCACAGACCGACCAGATCGGCAAAGCCTGACACCCAGAACACGACCGGCGGCGACGACACGCCGCCGGGGACGTCTCAACGGGCCTGCGCCGCCCGCTCTTGCGCCGGCCGGTCGAACGCCTGATCTCGATAGCGTCCGTCCCGTTCTACCCAGTGCAGAAACAGATGTGCCGACCAACTGTTCGGATTGGGGTCGAGCCGACCATGGCGATGGTGCGTGCCTTGGTACAGAACCCCGTCCCCCGGCTGCATAGCCACTGATCCATAGGATTGGTCGCCGAAGTTGTCGGCGACGATGGGTTGCGGCACCTCTGTCCGTTCGGTCGCAACGGACAATGCCCAAGGGCGGTCGTCCCCATAGGCGATAGTGAGCGACAGGCTGTGCTCGCAGGCCTGACGATCGGAATGGATGCGGCACACGTCGCCCTGCTGATAGGCTCGGAAGTAGGCGTAGGTCGGCAGCAATGGCCGGCCTACCACCTCCGCAACGCGCGGGGTCAGTCCCCACAGGAACGTCAGCATCGGCGTATATTGGAATGCATAGACCTCAATCGCCGGCTGGCGGAGCAAGGGCCCGCGAGCGCTAAAGCTTTGCAGGGGGCGTCCGGCAGCCTGAAGATCGCCCTGCATCATACGGTAAAAGGCGAGCAGCACCTCTGGCGGAAAAAGGGCAGGTAAAGCGACATAGCCGTCGCTCTGATAGGTGGCCGAGAAGGAGGACATGTCATTGCTCGCAAGGGTTTAAACGATCCTATGCGAGTTTGCGGCCCATCACCAGCGGCGACGGTACGTCATGTTTACTTTCCTATAACGATCAGAAGCGCTGGGAACAGGTTCTGGAGGATATGTACCAGGGCGACGATGCCCATTGCGCGCCAGGCGCCGTGGGGACGCCAGGTGACGTAGAGGGTCGAGAAGATCAGGAACGGCCACCAGATCACCACGCCCCACCAGGGCGAGGACAGGCTGTGCGCGATGCCCCATAGCAAGGCGCTGGCGACGACGGCGTGCCACGGCCGCAGGAAGCGGAGCAGCAGGCTGAGGACGCCCGCCATGATCAGCGTCTCCACCACTGGGCTGAATAGCGCGATCAGGAACAGCTTGGTGGCCCCCGAGACGTCGCCGAAGTCGGGACCGCTATTGTCGGGCGCGATACGGGCGACGATCCAGCCGATCAGCGTGCTGCCCGCGATCGTCAGGAGCCAGCCGACCAGGATCGCCAGCCACGGCCGTTCGTCGCGGAACAGCACGCGCGGCAGGATGGCGAGCGGCCCCGCACCGCCGCGCCAGCCGGGGCTCTGGGCCGGTGCCGTCTCGATCCGGGTTCCTACCACGCATTGCTCCTGTGTCGTCGGCGCCGGTTATGGCGGACAGGGCGTTAACGACGGGTGTGGGCGGCGGGTCCTTGGGGGGCGCGGCGGGTCCTTTGGGATGCGCGACATATCCATCCCACCTCGTCACCCCGGACTGGTTCCGGGGTCCCCGAGCCGCAAAGGTGCCAAGAGAGCCTCTGGCCTTCCCCTCGCCGCGGGTGGCCCCAGGACCAAGTCCGGGGTGACGCCGTGGGGAGGCAGACCTTGCCCGACACACGCCACCGCTCACAATCCCAAACTAGAAAGGGCGCCGCTCGCGCGACGCCCCTTCCCTTACCGTATCAAAAATCTCACGCCGCCGCGCCGGCGCCGTCCTTCTTCTTTTCGGCATAGACGCGGATCGGTTCCTTGCGGCCCTCGATCACGTCCTTGTCGATCATCACCTCGTCGACGCCGTCCATGCCGGGCAGGTCGAACATCGTGTCGAGCAATATGCCCTCCAGTATCGACCGCAGGCCGCGAGCGCCGGTCTTGCGCTCGATGCCCTTCTTGGCGACCGCGACCAGCGCGTCGTCGGTGAAGCCCAGCTCCACCTGCTCCATCTCGAACAGCTTCTGGTATTGCTTGACCAGCGCGTTCTTCGGCTCCTTCAGGATCTTGACCAGAGCCTCGACGTCGAGGTCCTCCAGCGTCGCGATCACCGGCAGACGGCCAACGAATTCGGGGATCAGGCCGAACTTGAGCAGATCTTCCGGCTCGGTCTGGCGCAGATACTCGCCGGTCCGCTTCTCCTCCGGCGCCGCGACATAGGCGCCGAAGCCGATCGACTTGCCCTGCAAGCGGTCGCCGATGATCTTTTCGAGACCACTGAACGCGCCGCCGCAGATGAACAGGATGTTCGTCGTGTCGACCTGCAGGAACTCCTGTTGCGGATGCTTGCGGCCACCCTGCGGCGGGACGCTCGCGGTGGTGCCTTCCATCAGCTTCAGCAACGCCTGCTGGACGCCCTCACCCGACACGTCGCGCGTGATCGACGGGTTCTCCGCCTTGCGGCTGATCTTGTCGATCTCGTCGATATAGACGATGCCGCGCTGCGCCCGCTCGACGTTGTAATCGGACGCCTGCAGCAGCTTCAGGATGATGTTCTCGACGTCCTCACCGACGTAGCCCGCTTCGGTCAGCGTCGTCGCGTCGGCCATGGTGAAGGGCACGTCGAGGATGCGCGCGAGCGTCTGCGCGAGCAGCGTCTTGCCGCAGCCGGTCGGGCCAACGAGCAGGATGTTCGACTTGGCGAGCTCGACGTCGGCGCCCTTCGCGCCGTGGTTCAGGCGCTTGTAGTGGTTGTGGACCGCCACCGACAGGACGCGCTTCGCCTGCTTCTGGCCGATGACGTAATCGTCCAGGACGTTGCAGATTTCCTGAGGCGTGGGGACGCCGCCGTCCTTCTTGCTGACGAGTGCCGACTTCGTCTCTTCACGGATGATGTCGTTGCACAGCTCGACGCACTCGTCGCAGATGAACACGGTCGGTCCCGCGATGAGCTTGCGCACCTCGTGCTGCGACTTGCCGCAGAACGAGCAATAGAGGGTGCTCTTCGAGTCGCCACCGCTCAATTTCGTCATTCACACTTCCTTGTCGCGGGGGCTTCCCCGCTGGTGAGGCCGGTCATGGTAGACCGGCCGGTACGCATATCACAACGTCGAAAAGTCACTAAAGTCACGCCCAGGCGTGTTCTCAGGCCGCTTGGGCGACGTCTTCGGCCGGGGTCGGACGCTTGTCGAACACCTCGTCGACCAGGCCGAAATCCTTGGCTTCATTGGCTTCCAGGAACGTGTCGCGGTCCATGCGACGCTCGATCTCCTCGAGCGGCTGGCCGGTGTACTGCGCATACAGGTCGTTCATCCGCTTGCGGATGCGCAGGATTTCCTTGGCCTGGATTTCGATATCGCTGGCCATGCCCTGCGCGCCGCCCGACGGCTGGTGGATCATGATCCGCGCGTTGGTGAGCGCGACACGCATGCCGGGTTCGCCGCTGGCGAGGAGGAAGCTGCCCATCGACGCCGCCTGACCGATGCACACCGTGCCGACGCGCGGACGAATGTACTGCATCGTGTCGTGGATCGCCATGCCCGCCGTGACGACACCGCCCGGCGAGTTGATGTACATGAAGATGTCCTTCTTCGGGTTCTCGGACTCGAGGAAGAGCAGCTGCGCGGTGATCAGGCTGGCCATGCCATCCTCCACCCCGCCGGTGACGAAAATGATCCGCTCGCGGAGCAGGCGGCTGAAGATGTCGAACGAGCGTTCGCCGCGGTTCGACTGTTCGATGACGATCGGCACGAGGCCCGCCTGGGTCTGCTGCAAGCCAAGGCCTGCGCGCCCCAGATGGTTCGCGAAATCGCCGGTCTCGAACGGATTGTGCATGAAAGTCTCTCTTATGCCCTTGAGGCCGCCAACATCGGCGCTCGCGCGAGGGAGTTCAAGCCCCGCTTTGGGGCGCCTTGTGTCCCAGATAGGCAAGCCGGCGCACCTCGCGCCGACCGCGCACCACCGTGTCGAGGATCAGCCCCGCAAAGCCGCACAGCGCGGCGATGATCATCAGCCCGGTGATGAGGACGGCGGTAGGGAAACGCGGCACCAGATGCGTGTGCATGTACGTGATCGCCAGCGGTATGCCGAGCACGACCGCCATCGCCGCGAACAGTGCGCCGATCGCACCGAAGAACAGCAACGGCCGTTCGATCCGGTACAGCGTCAGAATGGTGTTGAGGATGCGGAAGCCGTCGCCATAAGTGCTGAGCTTCGACGCCGAGCCTTCGGGGCGCGCATAATAAGGCGTTTCGATCTCTGCGCAGGGCATCTTCAGCTCGAGCGCGTGGACGCTGATCTCGGTCTCGATTTCGAAGCCCGACGACAGCGAGGGGAAGCTCTTGACGAAACGGCGCGAGAAGACGCGATATCCGGACAGGATATCGGTGAAGCTGCGACCAAACAGGCGCGCGAGCATGCCGGTGAGCAACGCATTGCCGAAGCGATGACCGCGGCGATAGCTTTCCTGCACCTGGCTGACCCGGCTGCCGACGATCATGTCGCATTGCTCGGACAGCAATCGCGCGACCAGCGCGGGGGCCGACGCAGCGTCATAGGTCGCGTCGCCGTCGGCCATTACATAGACGTCGGCATCGATGTCCGCGAACATCCGGCGGACGACGTTGCCCTTGCCCTGGATACGTTCGGTACGAACGACCGCGCCAGCCTCACGCGCGACGGCGATCGTGGCGTCGGTGGAATTGTTGTCGTAGACGTAAATGGCCGCATCCGGCAGCGCCGCGCGGAAGCCGGCAACCGTCTGACCGATCGCCGCGGCCTCGTTGTAACAGGGCAGCAGGACTGCGATCGTCGGCTGCGTCACGATGCTCATGCCTCCACCCTCACGGAGCCGTACACCCCACATACTCGTCATCCCGGCGAACGCCGGGATCCATGGATGCGGAACATCGGGAGCGGATCCACCGCCAGCCGCGCGCGTCCATGGATCCCGGCGTTCGCCGGGATGACGAAGAGGGGAAGGAAGCCGCAGCCCCCCTCCCCGATCAAGATCAGCCTTCGGTCTTCGCCGCGGCCTTCTTCGCGCGCGGCTTCTTCGCCGGGGCGTCGGCTGCTTCGGTGCCCTCGGCCGCTTCGGCGGCTTCCGGGGACGATTCGGTCACCGCGGTTTCCGCCTCGACAGGAGCGGCGGCCTTCTTGGCGCGCGGCTTCTTTGCGGGAGCGGCCTCGTCGCCCGCAGGCGCTTCGACCGCGCCGGCGTCTTCACCCTTGGCGGCCGGCTTCTTCGCCGCGGCCTTCTTGGCGGGCTTGGCTTCGCCGCCTTCGTCCTTGGCGCCCGCGTCAGCCTTCTTCGCCGACTTGCGCGGCTTGTGGTTGTCGTGGTCGTGGCTGTGCGTGCCGGTCGCGAAGCCGTCTTCGCTCTCGATAGCGGCTTCCAGCTCTTCGCGGGTCGCTTCGCGGTCGGTCACTTCGGCCTTGCCGAACAGGAAGTCGACGACCTTGTCCTCATACAGCGGCGCACGCAGCTGGGCAGCCGCCATCGGCTCCTGCTGGATGTACTGGATGAAGCGCCGCTGGTCCTCGCCACGATACTGCTGCGCAGCCTGACCGATCAGGCGGTTCATTTCCTGCTGGGTCACTTCGACGCCATTGGCCTGGCCGATTTCCGACAGCAGCAGGCCCAGACGTACGCGACGTTCGGCGATCTTGCGGTAATCGTCGCGCTCGGCTTCCATCTCGGCCATCGCCGCGGCGGGGTCTTCCTCGTGCGTCGCTTCATGCTCCAGCTGCTGCCAGATCTGCGCGAACTCGGCCTCGACCATCGACGGCGGCACTTCGAAATCGTGACCCTCGGCGAGTTGGTCGAGCAGCTTGCGCTTCATGTGCGTGCGGGTGAGACCGTTATGCTCCTGCTCGATCTGACCCTTGATCAGGCCGCGCAGCTGCTCGAGGCTTTCGAGGCCGAGGTTCTTCGCGAGATCCTCGTCGATCTTGCTCTCGCCAGCGACCTGGATCTTCTTGACGGTGATGTCAAACGTCGCGGGCTGGCCGGCGAGTTCCTTGGCACCATAATCTTCCGGGAAGGTGACGTTGAGCGTCTTTTCCTCGCCCAGCTTCACGCCGACGAGCTGGTCCTCGAAGCCCGGGATCAGGCGACCCGAGCCGAGCTCGACACCCATGTCGGTGCCGGTGCCGCCGTCGAACGCAACACCGTCGCTGGTCTTGCCGACGAAGTCGACGGTGACGAGGTCGCCCATCTCGGCCGCCTTGTCCTCGGCCGCATCGTCCCACTTCTTCGACTGGTCGGCGAACTTCTGCAGCTGCTCGTCCACCGCTTCGTCGGCGACCGGCACGGTCAGACGCTCGAGCTTCAGCGCGTCGATCGCCGGCGTCGGCACCGCGGGCAGCACTTCCATCTCGACGGTGACGACCGCGTCCTTGCCCGGCGCATAATCGTCGTTCAGCGCGACCGAAGGCTGCATCGCGGGACGCAGCTGCTTGTCGGCGATCAGCGACTGCACGCCTTCCTGAATCGCGCTGTTGAGCGCGTCGGCGGCCAGCGCCTCGCCATGCATCTTGCGCACCAGGTTCACGGGCACCTTGCCGGGACGGAAGCCGGGCATCTTCACCTGCGGCGCGACGCGCTTCACTTCGGCATCGACCTTGGCATCGATGTCCTTCGGCGTGATGGTCAGCGTGTAGGTGCGCTTCAGGCCCTCGTTCAACGTCTCGACAGTCTGCATATCCGGCCTTCAATCTTGAGAAATCTGACGAAAAATCTTTAGCTGCCGTCCCGCGCTCGGAGCGGCGGGACTGGTGCGGGCGAAGGGACTCGAACCCCCACATCTTGCGATGGCAGGACCTAAACCTGCTGCGTCTACCAATTCCGCCACGCCCGCACGAAGGACCCGCCGATAGGAATCCCATCGAAGCGGTACTTCGAAGGGCATTCCCTTGGGCGCGCGTCTATACCAGCACGGCGCGTGCAAGCAAGGGGCGCCGCAACCCGCTGGCGTGCGGGACGTTTGGCGGGGTGAAGGAGAGTGTCACCATGGCCACCCAGCCCCCACCCGAAACGCCCGCCCAGCCCAGCCAGCCGGTCCAGCCGAGCGCGCCGCCGCCCGAAATCACGCCGCCGACGCCCGACGTCGATATCCCTTCGCCCACCACGCCCGCCGGCGATCCCGGTACGTCGCAACCGGCGGAGATCTGATATGACCGATCGGCACAACGACACGGTCGAGGCGCTGCCGGACGACGCGTCGGAGAACAATCCCGACGCGCTGCGTGCAGACGCCCGCAAAGACGAGCGCAGCGATATCGAACAAGCGGTCGAGGCCCGCGCCGATGCGGTCGCGCGCGGCGAAGGCGGTTCGGAACCGGTGCGCTTTACCGACACCGGAGAGTTCGACGGCAACAGCGGGACTGGCGGCGAGGTCAAGAACCAAGACCTGACGCAACAATAAGGCAACTGGGGCGGCCGACGTTTCGACCGCCCCTCGGGTCACCGCCGCCGCGTCAAGGCTTGGCCGCAATCCCCACCGGCACCCGCCGCGCGGTGATGACCTTCACGGCCACCACAGGCACCTCGCCCTTGAACGACCCCTGGATCGTCGCGGTGGGAGAGACGGGCCCGTCCATGATCTTCGTCACCACATCCATCCCCTCGACCACACGACCGAAGGCGGCATAGCCCAGATTGTCGCCGGGTTTCGACGGATCGGCGTCGAGCGAGGCGCGCTGATCGCCAACGCTGATCGTAAAGTCGCCGCGTGCGGTGCCGGGCGCGAACCGCGCGACCGACAAGGCGCCGTCGGTGTGATGCAGTCCGGTCTGCGTCGTGGGTTCATGCTTGATCGGCGGCAGTACCCGCTTGGGATCGCCGTTAGCGCCGAACTGCACAAAACCGAATTTGTCCGCGACCTTGACCGCCCGGTAGAAGACGACGCCATCCAGCCGCTTGCCGTCGACATATTTCAGGAAATTGCCGGCGGTGATCGGCGCGGCCCGCGTGTCGGCTTCGATGACGATGCGGCCCGCGGTGGTGTCGAGCGCGACGCGGGGGAGCGGCGGCAAGAGCGCGTCCTGCGCCAGCGCGGGGCCGGTCGCCATTGCGAATGCCAGAAGCCAAGCCGCCTTCATACGTCTCTCCACGCCAACCCCACGCGCTCCGCGACCCCGGACTCTTCCGGGCTTCGCCGTTCCGCGTGTCTATCAATCGATGGTTCTGCCCAACCGTGCTCCCGGGAACAAGCCCGGGGGGACCTGGGGCAACGGCACCGCCTTACCATGCGCAGATCAGGCGAAATGCTCGATCCCCTCACCCGTGATCGCGACCCACGGCATCTTGCTCTCTTCGAAGATCGACAGTGTCGGGGTCGGCGCATCGTCATCGGCAAAGGCACCGATCGGGATCGCCGGCATCTCCTCATAGCCTTCGTTGACGAACAGCACGGTGGCGCCGCAGTTCGGACACCAGCGAAACCACGCGCGACGACCACTATCGGCAACGCGCTCCCATGTCCGGAACGCGCCTGTCAGCGTCACCGCCTCAGCGGGAAAGCGCGCCTGCGCGGAAAAAGCGCCGCCGGTCAGTCGTCGGCACCCGCGACAATGGCACACCGACACGCGAACCGGATCGCCCGTGCAGGTCGCGGACAATTGTCCACACCGGCACCGGGCGATCCGCTTGGTCATCAGCCGGCGAGGGCCTTCTTCAGCAGCTCGTTGACGACGCCCGGATTGGCCTTGCCGCCCATCGCCTTCATCGTCTGGCCGACGAAGAAGCCAAACAAGGCCTCCTTGCCGCCGCGATACTGCTCTAGCTGGCCGGGGTTCTTCGCCAGCACCTCGGCGATCACCGCCTCGATCGCGCCGGTATCACTCGTCTGCTTCAGACCGCGGTCCTCGACGATCTTCGCGGGCGCATCGCCCGTTTCGAGCATCACCTCGAACACCTGCTTCGCCAGGCTGCCCGACAGCGTGCCGTCCGCAACCAGCGCCAGCAGTTCGGCCGCCTGGGTCGGCGACACCGGCGAATCGGCGATGCCCTTGCCGACGCGGTTGAGCGCGCCGAACAGTTCCGACGTCGTCCAGTTCGCCGCCGCGACCGGCTTCGCTCCCGCGTCGAGCAGCGCATCGAACCAGCGCGCCGCCTCGACCTCGGCGGTCAGCACGCCCGCCTGATAAGGCGAGATACCCGCGGCTTCGTAACGCGCACGCTTGGCGTCGGGCAGCTCGGGCAGGCTCGCACGGCAGTCCGCCAGGAACGCCTCGTCCAGCTCGAGCGGCAGCAGGTCGGGATCCGGGAAATAGCGGTAATCGTGCGCGTCTTCCTTGGACCGCATCGACCGCGTCGTGCCGGTGTCCGGATTGAACAGCCGCGTCTCCTGAACGATCTTGCCGCCGCTCTCCAGCACCTCGACCTGACGCAGCGCCTCATGCTCGATCGCCTGCATCACGAAGCGGACCGAATTGACGTTCTTCGTTTCGGTGCGCGTGCCGAATTCGTCGCCCGGCTTGCGGACGGAGACGTTGACGTCGGCGCGCATCGACCCCTGGTCCATGTTGCCGTCGCAGCTGCCGACATAGCGCAGGATCGAGCGCAGCTTGGTGAGATACGCCCCTGCTTCGGCCGGCGATCGCATGTCCGGCCGGCTGACGATCTCCATCAGCGCCACACCCGAGCGGTTGAGGTCGACATAAGACCGCGTCGGATGCTGATCGTGCATCAGCTTGCCCGCGTCCTGCTCGACGTGGATGCGCTCGACGCCGATCGTCTTGGTGGCGTCCGGGTTCTTGTCGTCCGGCGCGATCTCCACCGCGCCTTCGCCGACCAGCGGATGGTACAGCTGGCTGATCTGATAGCCCTGCGGCAGATCGGCGTAGAAGTAGTTCTTGCGATCGAACCGCGACCAGCGATTGATCTTGGCATCGATCGCCATGCCGGTACGCACCGCCTGGCGGATACAATCCATGTTCGGCACCGGCAGCATGCCCGGCATCGCCGCGTCGACCAGGCTGACCTGCGTGTTCGGCTCCGCGCCGAACGCGGTGGCGGCACCCGAGAACAATTTGGCGTTGGACGTGACCTGGGCATGGACTTCCAGGCCGATCACGACCTCCCATTCGCCGGTGGCGCCCTGGATGCGATAGTCGCTCATGTTCGATTCCGATGATGAAGATAGTTGATCGCGGTCAGCACGACGTTGCTGCCGAGCAGCGCGACGACCCAGCAACCGGCCAGGATGCGCAGGATCGCGCCCTCGAAGCGCAGCACTGTGCCTTCGTGGTGGGCGTAGACCGCGGCGATCAGCGCCAGGATCAGGAAGATCGCGCTCAGCCGGAACTCACCGCGCAGGATCAGGCTGTTGCCGACCGACAGCCCCAGGATGAACACCGCCAGCGCGATGAAGAACCGCGCGAGCACATGGTGGTCGAACGGATGGTTGTCGATCTCGGCAAGCGAGATACCGACATAGGCGCTGAGGATCGCCCCGAACGCGACGTTGAGCGCGGCCTGCGCCTCGCGCAGCATCGCGACGTTGCGTGTCGTGAAGGTCCGGTCGGTTACCACCACGATCCCGGCCGCGCGACGAAGCCCGCACGCTCCTCGATCGCGAGCCCTGCGTTCAGCACGCCCTGCTCGTCCAGCGCCTTGCCGATGATCTGCAAGCCCAGCGGCAGGCCGTCCTTGTCGAGTCCGCCCGGCACGCTCATCGCCGGCAGGCCTGCAAGGCTCGACGGCACGGTGAACACGTCGTTGAGGTACATCGCCAGCGGATCGGCCGACTTGTCGCCCAGCGCGAACGCCGCCGACGGCGCGGTCGGTGCCAGCAGAACGTCGCACTGTTCCCACGCGCGCTCGAAATCGCGCGCGATCAGCGTCCGCACCTTCTGCGCCTGCGTGTAATAGGCGTCGTAGAAGCCGGCGGACAGCACATAGGTACCGATCATGATCCGGCGCTTCACCTCGGCGCCGAAGCCCGCAGCGCGCGTCGCGGCATACATGTCCTGCAGCCCCGCGCCGTCGGGCAGGTCGCGCAGGCCGTAGCGTACGCCGTCATAGCGCGCGAGGTTCGACGAGGCTTCGGCCGGCGCGATGATGTAATAGGCCGGCAGCGCATATTTGGTGTGCGGCAGCGACACCTCGACGATTTCGGCGCCCGCGTCCTTCAGCCAGTCGATGCCGGCCTGCCACAGCGCCTCGATCTCGGCAGGCATGCCGTCGACGCGATATTCCTTGGGGATGCCGACGCGCTTGCCGGCGAGGTTGCCTGTCAGACCCTGTTCCCACTTGGGTACGTCGAGCTGTAGCGAGGTTGCATCCTTCGCATCGAAGCCCGCCATTGCCTCCAGCATGATCGCGCAGTCGCGCACGTCCCGCGCCATCGGCCCGGCCTGATCGAGCGAGCTGGCGAAGGCGATCGTGCCCCAGCGCGAGCAGCGGCCATAGGTCGGCTTGATCCCGCTGATGCCGGTGAAGGCGGCGGGCTGGCGGATCGATCCGCCTGTGTCGGTGCCCGTGGCACCCGGGCACAGGCCCGCGGCGACCGCCGAGGAGCTGCCGCCCGACGATCCGCCGGGGGCGAGCGGCGCGTCGCTGCCCGGCTTGCGCCACGGCGACACGACATTGCCGAACGCGCTCGTCTCGTTCGACGAGCCCATCGCGAACTGGTCCATGTTGAGCTTGCCGAGCATGCCCGCGCCCGCGTCCCACAGGTTCTGCGACACGGTCGATTCATAGGTCGGCGTGAAGCCTTCCAGGATATGGCTCGCCGCAGTGGTGGCCACGCCCTTGGTGCAGAACAGGTCCTTCATGCCGATCGGCACGCCGGCCAGCGGCTTCAGCGTCTCGCCGGCGGCACGCGCGGCATCGGCGGTCTTGGCGGCGGCGAGCGCATGATCGGGCGTCTCGACCAGGAAGGCGTTGAGCGGCTTGGCCTTGGCGACCTTCACCACGAAGGCATCGGCAACCTCGACCGCGGAAAAGCTGCCGGCGCGCACGCCGTCGCGGATCGCGGCGATACCCAGATCGGTCAGGTCGGTCATTATTCGATCACCTTGGGAACGGTAAAGAAGCCGTGCTCCGCCTGCGGCGCATTGGCCATCAGGTCGTCACGGATGCCGCCGCCGGTCAGCGGATCGGCATTCACCACGTCGTCGCGCAGGCGCAGGCTGTTGGGGATGACGGCGGTCATCGGCTCGACGCCGGTGGTATCCACCTCACCCAATTGCTCGATCCAGCCGAGCAGGTTGCTGAGTTCGGGGGCGAGGCGGCCGGCGTCCTCGTCGGTGATCGCGATGCGCGCGAGCGCGGCGACCTTCTTTACGGTGGCGGTGTCTACGGACATGCCGATGCGGCTACACCAAGCCCGCGCTGCGGCGCAACAGCTTCGCGCGTCGGGCATTGTCCCTTGATAGGGGTCCGGTTTGCGAACGCCACGTGCCATCCCTCCCTCTTGTCAGTCCGGAACAAGTCCGGGGTGACGGGAATCACGGCCGCCCAGGCCATCCTGACGCGCTCGGCCCACCCCGCATTGCCCCGCCGCCTCGCATCGGGCAGAGCATCCCCATCGAACCGGGAGCCTCGCTTGGCGCGTAAATTCCTCTATGTCTTCGCCATCCTGATCGCGCTCGTGATCGCCGGGGCGATCGCTTATCGCCTCGCGGGCAACCGCATCCTGCGCATGGCGCTGGTGCCGAGCGAGACTTTTCAGGCGCAGGCGAGCGTCGATCCCCGCGTCTACGCAGAGCGCAAGATGTGGATCGCCCGCCCCGACATTCCGGGCAACCCGGCGCTGTGGACACCCGCCGGCTACACCCCCGCGCCCGCCGGGCAGGCGAAGGCCGCCGTCTTCTTCATCCACCCGACGTCATACATCGGCCGCGCGCACTGGAATGCCGCGCTCGACGATACGGAAACCAACGCCCGCGCCGCGATCTTCCTGCGCGGCCAGGCGAGTGCCTTCAACGACAGCGGCGACATCTGGGCGCCGCGCTATCGTCAGGCGACATTCGGCGCGTTCCTGACCAGCGAGGCCAGCGCCAACCAAGCGCTCGACCTCGCCTATCGCGACGTCGCCGCCGCCTTCGATGCGTTCGTCGCGCAGGTCGACCCGAAGCGCCCGATCATCCTTGCCGGCCATAGCCAGGGCGCGCTCCACCTCACCCGGCTGCTCCGCGAAAAGATCGCCGGCAAGCCGATCGCGCGCCGTATCGTTGCCGCTTATGCCGTCGGCTGGCCGGTGTCGCGGACCACGGACCTGGCAGCGCTGGGCCTGCCCGAATGCACCCGCCCCGATCAGGCGCGCTGCCTGCTGTCGTGGCAGAGCTTTGCCGAGCCCGCCGACCCGTCGCTCATCACCGACCTCTACGACACGACGACCGGCTTCGACGGCCGCCCGCGCAAGGGCAGCCCGATGGTCTGCACAAACCCGTTGACCGGCACCGCAGGCGCCGCCGCACCGGCCGGCGCCAACCGCGGCACGCTCTTCCCGAGCGCCGATCTCAGCACGGCGACGATCCAACCCGGCAAGGTGCCCGCGCGCTGCGACCCGCGCGGCTTCCTGCTCGTCGGCACACCGCCGGAGGTCGGCGGTTACGTTCTCCCCGGCAACAACTACCACGTGTACGACTACAGCCTGTTCTGGGCCAACGTCCGCGCCGACGCCGCGCGTCGCCTCGCCGCGTTCGGAGCCAGCGCATGATTACCCTCGATCGCGCCGATTTCCGCGCGGCCTTGCCGCAAGGCGGCCGCCTGATCGGGCTCGATCTCGGCACCAAGACGATCGGCACCGCCCTGTGCGACGCCGGCTGGAGCTTCGCGAGCCCGGCCGACCTCATCCGCCGCACCAAATTCACCGCGGACAAGGCGGCGATCGCCAAGCTGATCGCTGCCCAGCACGTCCGCGGCATCGTGCTGGGCCTGCCGCTTAATTTGGACGGGACCGAAAGCCCGCGCAGCCAGTCGACCCGCGCCTTCGCCCGCAACTGCGCCGATCTCGCCGTCCCCATTCTGTTGTGGGACGAACGCTGGAGCACGGTCGCGGTCGAACGCACCATGATCGAACAGGATATGAGCCGCGCCAAACGCGCCGAACGGATCGACAATCTCGCCGCCGCACACATCCTGCAGGCGGCGATCGACGCGCTGGTGATGGTGCCGGCACCCGACGCGCCATCGACGTAAGCGATCGGACTGATCGAAGGAATGATCGGGAGCCGACGCGATCGTGCTGCGTTGCAGCGCGCTCCGAACCCCATTCGTTTCTTTAAGGAATTTCCGATGCCCACTGCCACCCAGGGCTATGCCGCCCAGGCTGCCGACGCGCCGCTCGCGCCCTTCAGCTTCGAACGCCGCGATCCCGGTGCCAAGGATGTCGCGATCGACATCCTCTATTGCGGCGTCTGCCATTCCGATCTCCATACCGCGCGCGGAGAGTGGGACGGCACGCTCTATCCCTGCGTACCCGGTCACGAGATCGTCGGCCGCGTGACCGCGGTCGGCAGCGACGTGACGAAGTTCAAGGTCGGCGACATCGCCGGCGTCGGCTGCATGGTCGACAGCTGCGGCCATTGCCCCTCCTGCAATGACGGCGAAGAGCAATATTGCGAGACGACCGGCTTCGTCGGCACCTACAATGGCCCGGACGAGGCGATGGGCGGCCACACCTTCGGCGGCTATTCCGATCATATCGTCGTTACCGAGGATTTCGTCCTCCACATCGGCCATGACGAGCAGGATCTTGCCGCGGTCGCGCCGCTGCTCTGCGCCGGCATCACCACCTATTCGCCGCTGCATCACTGGAAGGTCGGACCCGGCCAGAAGGTCGGCATCGTGGGTCTCGGCGGCCTTGGCCATATGGGCGTCAAGATCGCCGCGGCGATGGGCGCAGAGGTCTATGTCTTCTCGACCTCGCCGGGCAAGCGCGAGGACGCCAAGCGCCTGGGCGCAAAGGACCTGATCGTCTCAAAAGACGCCGATCAGATGGCGGCACACGAGGGCTCGTTCGATTTCATCCTGAACACCGTCGCCGCCCCCCACGACCTTGACGCGCTGCTCGTCCAGCTGAAGCGCGACGGCACGATGTGCCTCGTCGGCGTGCCCGCGGAGCCGCACCCGGCGCCCTCGGTCGGCAACCTCGTCTTCCGCCGCCGCGCACTGGCGGGCTCGCTGATCGGCGGGATCAAGGAAACGCAGGAGAT
Organism: Sphingomonas sp. S6; assembly: GCF_043498045.1. NCBI lineage: Bacteria > Pseudomonadati > Pseudomonadota > Alphaproteobacteria > Sphingomonadales > Sphingomonadaceae > Sphingomonas > Sphingomonas sp. S6. The sequence continues at coordinate 83,187 of NZ_JBIEOE010000007.1, read as the reverse complement.
GCTCGACTTCTGCAAGGAGCACGGCCTGACCAGCGATATCGAGATGATCCGCATGGAGCAGATCGATGAGGCGTACGACCGGATGGTGAAGGGCGACGTCAAGTATCGCTTCGTCATCGACATGGCGACGCTGAAGGCAGCGGCCTGACCCCCCTCGCCCGCCCGTCCGGTTCGTGCCGGACGGGCGGTGTCGGCTAGCGCTCTACGCCGGCGCCATAGGGCCGGACGCCGAGCTGTTCGTGCATGCGGGCAGGCTGGTCGAGCCAGAAGGGTGCGAGCTTGGCGCTGTCGACGCGCTCGACGCCGACCGCAAAGCCGCGCGCGCTTTGCCCGGCGATACCCGGCCCGGCGTCGTACAGCGCGTTGACCGCGACGACGGGGACGAACAACGTCCGCCCGCCTGCGGTGAGCGGTACGATATCCGCCCGCGCCTGCGCGACGACCAGACGGATCCGCCGCTCCTCGCCGGGGCCAAGCGCAAAGGGCGGGGTCGCGGGGCGGATGACGGGCTGGTCGAACACGGGCGCGATCTCGTCGCCCTGCCCCGGTGTCGCGCCGATCAGCGCCGCGCCAATACGGATCGCCTGCGCAGGCTCGCTGCCGTCATTGCGGACGACCAACTCGGCCTCCACCGTCGCGCTGAGCAGATTCAGGCCGGCGCGGCGCGGGTGGAGGCTCAGCGACAGCCGCCCGCGATCCCCGACGGGTGCGGGTATTGGCGCGGGTACGGGCGCCGGCGGCGTGGCGGGTGATGCGGCCGGTGTGCGCGGCCTGACCGGCTGCGGCTTCGGAGCCGGCGCGGGCGCAACAGGGACAACCGGCTCGTCTGCGGGGTCGGCGCGGCGGCGGCGCCACCACCAGGCCCCTGCCCCACCAAGGCCCAGCACGACTGCCAGCCCGATCAGCCAACCGTAATCGGAACCGCCGTCCGGCGCGGTTGCCGGTACGGCCGCGGCCGACGGCGTAGCCGCCTCAACTGGCGTGGGCGACGCGATGACGGGGCTCGCCGTCGTCGTCGGGGTCGGGGTCGGCACCGTCATCACGGTCGGCGTGACGGCGGGCGTAGGCGATGCGGTCGCCCGCGGTGTCGGGGTTGCCGTCACGCGCGGCGTCGGCGTCGGCGTGGCACGCGGAGTCACGCGCGGCGTCGGGGTCGCACGTGGGGATGCCGCGGGGGTCGGCAAAGGCGCGATGACCGGAGCCGGCGTTGGGCTCGGCGTGGGTGTCGGCTGCGAGGGCGGCAGACTGAAATTGTCCAGCCCCGGCAACGTCTGCGCGGCACTGCCATTGCCGGTCTGCGCGGCGGCCGGAACGATCGTCACGGGCGCAACGGCGGTCGCCATCAGGAAGGGGATCGTGCGCCGACGCACACCCCGGAAACTCGTCATCGGTGCGGAACTCTTCCAAAGATAAGCCCCGCTCCTGCGGCATGCAGCGACGACCGCCAGTCGCGCTGCGACGAACCGCCCCGCCAAGGCGACCGGCCGAACCGGCAACCAAGCTGAAGCCCGTGTTGGATCGCTGTTGGACGTCCGCCCTTTGACAGCATCCAACACCGCCCCTATATGGGCGGCTCACCACAGCTTTTCGGGACATGAAGCGCCGTCGCGCAGCGCTTCGTACGGATAGAGGGTTGCGGTTTCAGACGCCAAAGGCCGACGCAGTATCATGCGATCGGCTTTTTTGCGTCGCTTCGTGCGTCCGGTCCGGGGGTTTCCGGGCACGACATTCCGGCGGGTCCCATCCGGGCCTCGCCAGCGACTTGAGGACAGATAACGCTCATGGCCACCAAGGCGATCCAGGGCAGCACCGCCAAGCGGCGCATCCGCAAGATCTTCGGGGATATCCACGAAGTCATTCAGATGCCGAACCTGATCGAGGTTCAGCGCGAAAGCTATGAGCAGTTTCTGCGCTCGGACAAGTCGACGGGCCACGTCTCGGGTCTGGAAAAGACGCTGCGCAGCGTCTTCCCGATCCAGGATTTCGCCGGCACCGCCTATCTCGACTTCGACGATTACGTCCTAGAACCCCCCAAGTTCGACGTCGAGGAATGCCGCCAGCGTGGCATCACCTATGCCGCGCCGATGCGCGTCACGCTGCGCCTGACCGCGTTCGAGGTCGATCCGGACACCGAAGCCAAGTCGGTCATCGATATCAAGGAGCAGGACGTCTACATGGGCGACATGCCCCTGATGACGGAGAACGGCACCTTCTTCATCAACGGCACCGAGCGCGTCATCGTCAGCCAGATGCACCGTTCGCCAGGCGTGCTGTTCGACCATGACCGCGGCAAGACCCACGCCTCGGGCAAGTATCTCTTCGCCGCGCGCGTGATCCCGTATCGCGGCTCGTGGCTGGACTTCGAGTTCGACGCCAAGGACATCGTCAACGTCCGCATCGACCGCAAGCGCAAGCTGCCGGTGACGGCGCTGCTCTATGCACTGGGCATGACCAGCGAGGACATCCTCAACCACTTCTACAACCGCGTGACCTATGTCCGCGGCGAAGGCGGCTGGCGCATTCCGTTCGCGGCCGAGAACTGGCGCGGCGTGAAGCCGCTGTTCGACATCGTCGACGCCTCGTCGGGCGAAGTCGTGTTCGCGGCGCAGCAGAAGATCAGCCCCCGCGCGGCCAACAAGGCGGCTAAGGACGGCCTGACCGAGCTGCTGATCCCGACCGAGGAAATCTACGGCCGCTATTCGGCCTATGACCTGATCAACGAAGCGACCGGCGAGATCTACGTCGAGGCGGGCGACGAAATCGGCGCGGAAAACCTCGAAAAGCTCGACAAGGCGGGCATCGACCGCATCGAACTGCTCGACATCGACCACGTGTCGACCGGCGCGTGGATCCGCAACACGCTGAAGGCCGACAAGGCCGAAGAGCGCGAGCAGGCCCTCAGCGACATCTATCGCGTCATGCGCCCCGGCGAACCGCCGACGCTCGAAACCGCCGAAGCGCTGTTCGCCGGCCTGTTCTTCGATCCCGATCGCTACGACCTGTCGGCCGTGGGTCGCGTGAAGCTGAACATGCGCCTCGACCTCGACTGCCCGGACACGGTGACCACGCTGCGTACCGAGGATATCCTCGCCGTGGTGAAGACGCTGGTCGACCTGAAGGACGGCAAGGGCGAGATCGACGATATCGACAATCTCGGCAACCGTCGTGTGCGTTCGGTGGGCGAGCTGCTGGAGAACCAGTATCGCGTCGGCCTGCTGCGCATGGAGCGTGCGGTCAAGGAGCGCATGTCGTCGGTCGACGTGTCGACCGTCATGCCCAACGACCTGATCAACGCCAAGCCTGCGGTCGCCGCGGTCCGCGAGTTCTTCGGTTCGTCGCAGCTGTCGCAGTTCATGGACCAGACCAATCCGCTGTCCGAAGTGACGCACAAGCGTCGCGTCTCGGCGCTCGGGCCGGGCGGTCTGACGCGTGAGCGCGCGGGCTTCGAAGTTCGCGACGTTCACCCGACGCATTATGGCCGTATCTGCCCGATCGAAACGCCGGAAGGCCCGAACATCGGTCTGATCAACTCGCTGGCGTCGTTCAGCCGCGTCAACAAATATGGCTTCATCGAAACGCCGTACCGCAAGATCATCGACGGCAAGGTGACCGACGACGTCGTCTATCTGTCGGCGATGGAAGAGGCCAAGCACACGATCGCGCAGGCGTCGGCCGAGCTGAAGGACGACGGCAGCTTCGCCGAAGACCTCGTCTCGGCACGTCAGGCGGGCGAGTTCCTGATGGCGCTGCCCGAAACGATCACGCTGATGGACGTCAGCCCGAAGCAGCTCGTCTCGGTCGCCGCCTCGCTCATTCCGTTCCTGGAAAACGACGACGCCAACCGCGCGCTCATGGGCTCGAACATGCAGCGTCAGGCCGTGCCGCTGGTAAAGGCGGAAGCGCCCTTCGTCGGCACCGGCATGGAAGAGACCGTCGCGCGGGATTCGGGCGCGGCGATCGCCGCCAAGCGTGCGGGCATCGTCGACCAGGTCGACGCCAGCCGCATCGTTGTGCGCGCCACCGGTGACGTGGACGCGGGCAAGTCGGGCGTCGACATCTACACGCTGATGAAGTTCCAGCGCTCGAACCAGTCGACCTGCATCAACCAGCGTCCGCTGGTGAAGGTCGGCGACGTGGTCAACGCCGGTGACGTGATCGCCGACGGCCCGTCGACCGAGTTCGGCGAGCTGGCGCTGGGCCGCAACGCGCTCGTCGCGTTCATGCCCTGGAACGGTTACAATTACGAAGACTCCATCCTGATCTCAGAGCGGATCGTGAAGGACGACGTGTTCACGTCGATCCACATCGACGAGTTCGAAGTGATGGCCCGCGACACGAAGCTCGGGCCGGAGGACATCACCCGCGACATCCCGAACGTCGGCGAGGAAGCGCTGCGCAACCTCGACGAGGCGGGCATCGTCTACGTCGGCGCCGAGGTGGAGCCGGGCGACATCCTGGTCGGCAAGATCACGCCGAAGGGCGAAAGCCCGATGACGCCGGAAGAAAAGCTGCTCCGCGCGATCTTCGGGGAAAAGGCCAGCGACGTGCGTGACACCTCGCTGCGTCTGCCGCCGGGCGTTGCCGGTACGATCGTCGACGTCCGCGTCTTCAATCGCCACGGCATCGACAAGGACGAGCGCGCGATGGCGATCGAGCGCGAGGAGATCGAGCGCCTGAAGAAGGACTCGGACGACGAGCGTACGATCCTCAACCGGGCGACGTGGAGCCGCCTGCGCGAGATGCTGCTGGATCAGGTCGCGACCGCGGCGCCGAAGGGCGTCAAGAAGGGCTCGACCATCGACATGGACCTGCTCGACAGCGTCGACCGCCACGAATGGTGGAAGTTCGCCGTTGCCGACGATGCGGTTCAGTCGAACCTGGAAGCCGTCAAGCAGCAGTATGACGAAGCGGCCAAGCGGATCACGGACAAGTTCCATGACCGTCGCGAGAAGCTGGAGCGGGGCGACGAGCTGCCGCCGGGCGTGCTCAAGATGGTCAAGGTCTTCGTCGCGGTGAAGCGCAAGCTGCAGCCGGGCGACAAGATGGCCGGCCGTCACGGCAACAAGGGCGTCATCAGCCGCATCCTGCCGCAGGAGGATATGCCCTTCCTCGCGGACGGTACGCCGGTCGATCTCGTGCTGAACCCGCTGGGCGTGCCGTCGCGCATGAACGTCGGTCAGATCTTCGAAACGCACCTCGGCTGGGCGGCACGCAACCTGGGTATGCAGGTCGCGGCGCAGCTCGAAGAGTGGCGTGAGGCCAATCCGGACGCCAAGGCGGGTGACATGCCCGACGCGGTCAAGACGCGCCTCGTCGAAGTCTATGGCGATCATTATGCCGAAGACATTCAGAGCCGCGAGCCGGAAGAAATCGCCGAGCTGGTGAAGAACATCCGTACCGGCGTGCCCATGGGCACCCCAGTGTTCGACGGCGCGCGTGAAAGCGACGTGTCCGCGATGCTGGAGCTGGCGGGTCTCGACACGTCGGGCCAGTCGGAGCTGTTCGATGGCCGCACCGGCGACAAGTTCGACCGGCGCGTGACCGTGGGCATCATCTACATGCTGAAGCTGCACCACCTGGTCGACGACAAGATCCACGCACGTTCGATCGGGCCGTACAGCCTCGTCACCCAGCAGCCGCTGGGCGGTAAGGCGCAGTTCGGCGGCCAGCGTTTCGGCGAAATGGAGGTCTGGGCGCTGCAGGCGTATGGCGCTGCCTATACACTGCAGGAGATGCTGACGGTGAAGTCGGACGACGTCGTCGGCCGCACCAAGGTCTACGAGGCGATCGTCAAGGGCGACGACACGTTCGAGGCCGGCATCCCCGAGAGCTTCAACGTGCTCGTCAAGGAAATGCGCTCGCTGGGTCTCAACGTCGACCTCAAGTCCATGCAGGACCTGGAAGACGAAGGCGGCCTCGCCGAGGCGGCTGAGTAAGCCACGGCCTTCCCTCTCCCGGCGGGAGAGGGAGGGAGGCGCGAAACGCGCCGGAAGGGTGAGGGCAGCGGTCTGCCCTGCCCTCACCTTCCCACCAGCTTCGCTGGCGGGCCCCTTCCTCTCCCGATGGGAGAGGAGTTGAGTTTCAAAAGAGGTTCATACCTATGAACGAACTGACCAATTTCGCCAATCCGATCGCGAAGCCGGAAACCTTCGACCAGATCCAGATCGGTATCGCATCGCCCGACAAGATCCGTTCGTGGTCGTTCGGCGAGATCAAGAAGCCCGAGACGATCAACTACCGTACGTTCAAGCCGGAACGTGACGGCCTGTTCTGCGCGCGCATCTTCGGTCCGATCAAGGATTACGAATGCCTGTGCGGCAAGTACAAGCGCATGAAGTACAAGGGCATCGTCTGCGAAAAGTGCGGTGTCGAAGTCACGGTGTCGAAGGTGCGCCGCGAGCGCATGGGCCATATCGAACTGGCCGCCCCCGTCGCGCACATCTGGTTCCTGAAGTCGCTGCCGAGCCGCATCGGCCTGCTGCTCGACATGCAGCTGAAGCAGCTCGAGCGCGTGCTGTACTTCGAGGCGTATATCGTGATCGAGCCGGGCCTGACGCCGCTCGAAAAGTACCAGCTGCTCACCGAAGACGAACTGCTCGAAGCGCAGGACGAATACGGTGAAGACGCCTTCTCCGCCGGCATCGGCGCGGAAGCGGTGCGCATCATGCTCGAGAACCTCGACCTCGAGGGCGAGAAGGTGCAGCTTCTGGAAGAGCTGGCGACGACCAAGTCGGAGCTGAAGCCCAAGAAGATCATCAAGCGCCTGAAGGTCGTCGAGAGCTTCCTGGAATCGGGCAACCGTCCGGAGTGGATGATCCTCGAAGTCGTCCCGGTCATCCCGCCCGAACTGCGCCCGCTGGTGCCGCTGGACGGCGGTCGCTTTGCGACGTCGGACCTCAACGACCTGTATCGCCGCGTCATCAACCGCAACAACCGCCTGAAGCGCCTGATGGAGCTGCGTGCGCCGGACATCATCGTCCGCAACGAAAAGCGCATGTTGCAGGAAGCGGTCGACGCGCTGTTCGACAACGGCCGTCGCGGCCGCACGATCACGGGCGCCAACAAGCGTCCGCTGAAGTCGCTGTCCGACATGCTGAAGGGCAAGCAGGGCCGCTTCCGTCAGAACCTTCTGGGTAAGCGCGTCGACTATTCGGGTCGTTCGGTCATCGTGACCGGGCCGGAGCTGAAGCTGCACCAGTGCGGCCTGCCGAAGAAGATGGCGCTCGAGCTGTTCAAGCCGTTCATCTATGCCCGTCTGGACGCCAAGGGTCTGTCGATGACCCTGAAGCAGGCCAAGAAGTGGGTCGAGAAGGAGCGCAAGGAAGTCTGGGACATCCTGGACGAGGTGATCCGCGAGCACCCGGTCATGCTGAACCGCGCGCCGACGCTTCACCGTCTGGGCATCCAGGCGTTCGAGCCGGTGCTGATCGAGGGCAAGGCGATCCAGCTTCACCCGCTGGTCTGCTCCGCGTTCAACGCCGACTTCGACGGCGACCAGATGGCCGTGCACGTTCCGCTGAGCCTCGAGGCGCAGCTGGAAGCGCGCGTCCTGATGATGTCGACCAACAACATCCTGTCGCCCGCCAACGGCAAGCCGATCATCGTGCCGTCGCAGGACATGGTGCTGGGCCTGTATTACCTCTCGCTCCAGAAGGAGAAGGAGCCGGGTGAAGGCATGCTGCTCGCCGACATGGAAGAGGTGCATCAGGCCCTCTTCGCCGGCGCGGTGACGCTGCACACCAAGATCGTCAGCCGCGTTCCGCAGACCGACGAGAACGGTAACCAGTACCTCAAGCGCTACGAGACGACCCCGGGCCGCATGCTGCTCGGCGAGTGCCTGCCGAAGAGCCACAAGGTGCCCTTCGACACCGTCAACCGCGTCCTGACCAAGAAGGACGTCGGCGAGGTGATCGACGAAGTGTATCGTCACACCGGCCAGAAGGAGACCGTGCTGTTCGCCGACGCGATCATGGCACTGGGCTTCCGCCACGCGTTCCGCGCCGGCATCTCGTTCGGTAAGGACGACATGATCATCGCACCGGACAAGGATCGTCTGGTCGACGAGACGCGCGAGCAGGTGAAGGACTTCGAGCAGCAGTATCAGGACGGCCTGATCACGCAGCAGGAGAAGTACAACAAGGTGATCGACGCCTGGAGCCGTTGCGGCGACCAGGTCGCGAACTCGATGATGAACGAGATCAAGGCGGTCCGTCACTATGAGGACGGCCCGCTGGTCGGCCGCGAGAAGGACATCAACTCGATCTACATGATGGCGCACTCGGGCGCCCGTGGTAGCCCCGCGCAGATCAAGCAGCTCGCGGGCATGCGCGGCCTGATGGCCAAGCCGTCGGGCGAGATCATCGAAACGCCGATCATCTCGAACTTCAAGGAAGGTCTGACCGTTCTTGAATACTTCAACTCGACCCACGGCGCTCGTAAGGGCCTCGCGGACACCGCGTTGAAGACCGCGAACTCGGGGTACCTCACCCGCCGCCTCGTCGACGTGTCGCAGGACTGCGTCATCATCGAAGAGGATTGCGGCACCGAGCGCGCGCTCGAGATGAAGGCGATCGTGCAGGGCGGTTCGACCATCGCGTCGCTCGCCGAGCGCATCCTCGGCCGCACCACGGCTGAAGACGTCGTCGATCCGAAGACCAACCAGGTGGTGATCCCGATCGGCACGCTGCTGGACGAGGCGATGGTCGCGCAGATCGAAGCCATGGGCATCCAGGGCATGAAGATCCGCTCACCGCTGGTCTGCGAATCGAAGATCGGCGTCTGCGGCAAGTGCTATGGGCGTGACCTCGCTCGCGGTACGCCGGTGAACATCGGTGAAGCGGTGGGCGTCATCGCGGCGCAGTCGATCGGTGAGCCGGGCACGCAGCTGACGATGCGTACCTTCCACATCGGCGGCGCGGCGCAGCTCAACGAGCAGTCGAACCTCGAGGCGCCGGTCGACGGCACCGCGGTGTTCAAGGACCTGCGCCTGATCGTCGACCAGCGTGGTCGTCGCGTGGTGCTGTCGCGTTCGGGTGAAATCATGATCGTCGACATGGACGGTCGCGAGCTCTCGACGCACCGCATCCCGTACGGCGCCTATGTGATGTTCGACGACGGCCACATGCTGTCGAAGGGCGATCGCATGGCGGAGTGGGATCCGTTCACCATGCCGGTGATCACGGAGAACTCCGGTATCGTGAAGTATCAGGACCTGATCGAGGGCAAGACGCTCACCGAACAGACCGACGAAGCGACCGGTATCGCCCAGCGCGTCGTGATCGAATATCGCACCTCGTCCAAGTCGAAGGAGGATCTGCGTCCGCGCCTGACCCTGACGACGTCGGAAGACGGCGAGGCGGCCCGCTACATGCTGGCACCCGGTGCGTTCCTGTCGGTCGACGACAATGCCGAAGTGCAGGCCGGCGACGTTCTCGCCCGTGTCAGCCGCGAGTCCGCCAAGACCCGCGACATCACCGGCGGTCTGCCGCGCGTCGCCGAATTGTTCGAAGCGCGTATCCCGAAGGAAGCGGCGATCATCGCCAAGGTTTCGGGCCGCGTCGTGTTCGGCAAGGACTATAAGGCGAAGCGGAAGATCGGCATCCAGCCGGAGGACGGCGGCGATATCGTCGAATATCTGGTGCCGAAGTCGAAGGTGATCGACGTTCAGGAAGGCGACTACGTCAAGCGTGGCGACAACCTGATCGGCGGTTCGCCGAACCCGCACGACATTCTGGAAACGATGGGGATCGAGCCGCTGGCTGAATATCTCGTCAGCGAAATCCAGGAAGTCTATCGACTGCAGGGCGTGAAGATCAACGACAAGCACATCGAGACGATCGTTCGTCAGATGCTGCAGAAGGTCGAGATCACCGACGGCGGCGACACCACGCTGCTGAAGGGCGAGCAGGTCGATCGCGAGGAAATGGACGCGATCAACGACAAGCTCGACGCGAACCAGGTCCGTGCGCAGGGCAAGCCCGTGCTGCTCGGCATCACCAAGGCGTCGCTGCAGACCCGCAGCTTCATCTCGGCGGCGTCGTTCCAGGAAACCACCCGCGTCCTCACCGAGGCGGCGGTCCAGGGCAAGCAGGACACGCTGATGGGCCTGAAGGAGAACGTCATCGTCGGCCGTCTGATCCCGGCCGGCACCGGCGCAGGCATGAACCGCCTGCGCGTCGCAGCCTCCTCGCGCGATGCGGCGCTCCGCGTCCAGCAGCGTGCGTTGCAGGCGGCGATCGTTGCCCCGGCCTCGGCCGCGGAACTGCGCGCTGCCGAACAGCAGCGTTCGGTGCGGGACGATGCCGGCACGGGCAGCGATCCGCTCGCCGAGGTCGTCCCTTCGGGCGACGGCAGCGACGAAGCCGCGGGCGAATATCTGAACCGGGAGTAATCCCGGCTCAGGTCCCGGCCTGACCTGACAGAAAAGCCGCCGTCCGGGATGCCGGGCGGCGGCTTTTTCGTGGCTTGCGATTGGAATGGATCGGACAACCGCTCAACTCGGGTGTCCGCGACACTCACATACGCTGTAGGCGATCGTCGAACTGTAGCTGCGCCGTCTCGACCAGCGGCATCGCCGTTTCGGCCCAGTCGATCATCCCCTGCATGGCCGTCAGCAATCCCCGGGCCAGTGGAGTGATCGCATAGGATACGGACACCGGAACGCTCTGTTCGACGCGGCGGGAAACGAGGCCATCGCGCTCCAGCGAACGCAGCGTCTGGCTGAGCATCTTTTGCGAGATGCCATCGATACGCCGCTTCAACACGCTGAAGCGCAGTTCGCCATCTCCCAGCAGCAGCAAGATCAGGACACTCCATTTGTCGCCGATCCGGTCGAGCAGCTTCCGCGCCGGACAGTCGCGCGCATAGACATTGCCGCGGTCGATCACCTGCAGGTGACCGGGTAACATAAAGGTGCCGTCTTGCATGGCATCGGGTCGTAGCCGAGATGGTCACCATCGGAAACCATCAAGGACGATGATCATGCAGGTGGCGGTATTGGGCGCGAGCGGTCGCGCGGGATCGGAGATTACGAAGGAACTGGCGGCGCGCGGTCATCGGGTCACGGCGATCGCCCGCCACCCGGATCGCATTCCCGCGGCCGAGGGCATCACGCGGGTTGCGGGCGACGCACACGACGCTGCCGCTCTCGCCACGCTGCTGCACGGCCATGACGCTGTCATCAGCGCGCTCCACTTCGACGTGACCGCGGACATGCTGCTGTCCGCCTTGCGCCAGGCCGGGGTACGGCGGCTGCTCGTTACCGGAGGCGCGGGCAGCCTGGAGGTGGCGCCGGGTGTCGCGCTGATCGACACACCGGAATTCCCACAGGAATGGAAGGCCTTTGCCGAGGGCGGCGTGGCCTTCCTCAATGCCCTGCGCAGCGAACGCGACATCGACTGGACCTTCTTCTCGCCCGCAGCCGACATTTTCGAGGGCCCCCGCACCGGGCACTACCGGCTGGGCAACGACGCGCTGGTGACAGACGACGCCGGGAACAGCCGGATCAGCTTCGCCGATTATGCGATCGCGATGGTCGACGAACTGGAACAGCACCGTCATCCGCATGCCCGCTTCACCGCAGCCTACTAGGACGACGAGGCCGACGGGCGCTTCTGCAATTCGGAAAGGGCGGTAGTGGCTGGCGAGCCGCACCGATCCCACCGAGGCGCCCGGCATATCGTTTTTCAACGAATCATTTGCCGTTTTTCAATATCACGCGCATTATCCGCTGATGGAAGATGCGAAGTCCAAGCCCCCTCGCCTGCTGGTCTGGTCGGTCCGTGCGGTGCAGGCGTTCCGGATCGCCAATGCCCTCGCGATCGCCTTTTTCATCGCGGTGCTGATTGCGACGCTGCCCGGCGCCGAGCTGATCGAGCGGCTGCTGGTCCGCAAATATCATGGCCGTATCGACACCGCCGCGGTGATCGCGTTCATGCAACTGACCATGCTGGTCGGCATCCCCGTCGGCGTGGCGGTTGAGCGGCTACTGAAGGCGTTGCGGGCGATCCTGCGCACGGTCGAGCAGGGCGATCCCTTCGCGCGCACCAATGCCGCGCGGGTGCGGACGATCGGATGGATGCTGCTGGTGATCCAGCTCGCCGATCTCGGCTTCGGCCTGGCGCGCGTGGCGGCGAACGCACTGCACATCGACTATCTCGACTGGCAACCGAGCTTCACCGGCTGGCTCGCGGTGCTGATCGCTTTCGTCCTGGCGCAGGTGTTCGAACGGGGCGCGGCGATGCGCGACGATCTGGACGGCACCGTCTGATGCCGGTGCGTGTCCATCTGGACGACATGCTGCACGCCCGGCGCATGACGCTGACCGAGCTCAGCGAACGCGTCGACATCACCCTCGCCAACCTCTCCATCCTCAAGACGGGCAAGGCCAAGGCGATCCGCTTTTCGACGCTGGAGGCGATCTGCACCGTCCTCGACTGCCAGCCGGGCGATATCCTCACGTTCACGCACCAGGGAGATGAACCATGACCTTCTGGAAGGGCCTTCGGACGAGCTATGGCGGCAGCCTCGCCTTCCTCGCCGCCTGTCCGTTGCTCGCGCTGGTGCCGGTCGTCTTCGAGCTGCTTCAGCACGTCGCCGAGGTGCACATCGGGATGTACGACAGCATCGCCGCCGCCAAGGCACTGGAGCATCATCCGCTGCGAATGGCACTGGGGATGGTGAAGGTACTGGCACTGCTGGTTCCCACCTATTGGATCACACGCTTCGTCCATACACGCGACCCCCGGTTCGCGGCGCAGCGCGATCCGCTGGCGATGCGGCTGTTCGCAGGCGTGGTGGCAGTCCACATGGCGCTGTCGGCGGCGCAACTGTTCGGCCTGTCGCAGACGCCGGGGGCGCTGCTTGCCGGCCTGGCGGGCGGCCTGATCGTCCAGTGCCTGCTGGTCGCCTGGACCGTCGCGGCGACGCTGGGCGATGCGACGATCGGTCCCGTCGCCTCGGTTCGGATCATGGCGCGGCGGCTGCCGTGGACGATTGCCTTTACGATCGTGGCAATGCTGCCGCTGATGATCCCGCACTATATGCTGGGCGCCGCGGCGATCATGGCACCACGCGTGTGGCTTTGGCCGATCCTGACCGTCGATGCGCTGCTGGTCGGCTGGTTGTGCGCGGTCATGGCGGCGAGCAACTATGTCGTCGCGATGCGTGCCATCGCGCTCTCCGGTAGTGCGCTAAGCCCGTCGGGAGCGGCAGACGTCGCCCGCCCTGTCGTAGCAGCGCGCTATCCCGGCTAAGCCGCGGGCGCCGGTGCCTCGCCCATCCGCCGCACGATCGTCTCAAACGCACCGTCCGCGACGCGGATTTCGTTGAAGGCAGGCGGCGTATGGCGCGTCCGCTTCGACAGCGTGCCCGCGCCGATCATCCGCACGATCCGGCCGTGGCGCTCGATCGGCAGGTCGAAGGGGTCGTGGACGTGGCCCGACAGGACGGCATGGGCGCCGGCCTCCGCCAGTGCACCGAGCGCCGCGTCACCGCCATGCGTCTTGGCGGTGCCTTTGGCGCCACCGTCGATCAGCGGGTGATGCGCGGCGACCAGGATGACGTTGCCCTTGGGCGCCTCCGCCATCATCGTCAGCGCACGCCGTAGCGATCCCGAACTCACCCTCCCCTTCGACCAGTTCCACCGCCATTGCGCGCGCGCCGTGGTCTTCAGCGGCACGATGGTCACGCCCGGCAGATCGAGCTCGCGCTCAATCATCCGTTCGACCGCGGAATAACGCTGATACGGCGCGAACAACCGCCGGAACGGATCCCAATAATAGGGGATGTCGTGGTTGCCGACCTCGAGCGTGACGGGCACGCCCAGGCTCGCCAGCCATTCGCCGCCGCGCTGAAATTCGCGGCGGGTGGCGCGCATCGTCAGATCGCCGGTCATCACGACGGCATCGGGCGCTTCGTCGGCGACGCAGCGGCTGAACCAGGCGATCGCCGCAGGATCCTCCGCGCCGAAGTGGACGTCGCTGACGTGAAACAACCGTATCATGCTGCGCTGCTAGGCCGGATCACGCGAGGTCGGCAAGCCGCGCCGGCTCGTGCATCGGGCAGCCGTTGAAACTCCGGCGATAATCGGCGGAGAATCGATAGGTGTCGCGGCGTGCGCGGTTGACGTTGCCGAGCGGCCGGTGCGCGGCGATGCCGTGCCAGATACTGTAGGACAGCGCCTCGTCGGTCGCTTCGCTGGCATCGTCGTCCCAACCGATCTGCGGGGGTACGTCCAGCGTCGCGACGGTGACGAACGGACTGGCCGCCTGATCCCATTCGACACGCGGGTCCTCGACTGGCATCGCCTCGAGATCGGTGTTGAGCTGTACCCGTAGTTCCCACTGGCCGCCGTGCGCGATCAGTTCCTTGCGCACCGCGGCACGGATCGCATCGCGATCATCCGACGTATCGATCGTCGTGCCGGCGAGCGCGACCAGCGCGGGCGAGACCGGAAACAGGCCGACCTTGGCGATATGATCGCCATAGCGATAGGGCGTCTGCGAGTAATAGGTTTCGCCCAGCGGGTGGACGTGGGGGGCACCACCCAGTTGCTGCAATGTGGGCGATGGATGCCCAACCGCCTCCAGACCCGCCTCGATGCCCCGAAGCACCTTGGACAGGACGACCTTGCCGCCTTCCAGCCGGTCAGTGGTCTTGGCGAGCAGCTTCAGGTTCTTGAGGAACGCCTTCGCGTCCGGCGCGGTGAAGACCGGGCCGTTGACCATGATGAAGTCCTGCGTGCTGTCGCCGTCCGATCCGGGCAGCCGTTCGCCGGTGACGTCCAGCACCTTCAGCGCCAAACCCCGCGGCAGGCCGATCGCGTCGGGCAGGATATCGCCGGCGTTCGTCGACAGGCGCAGCACCGCCTCATACGTCCCCGGGCTCGCGAAGATGCCCTGTGCGAGTTCGGTCGGCAGCCCTTCATGGATCGTCAGTTTGCCCCGCGCGATACCATGCGCCTTGGCATGGACCGACCGGACCGCCCGGCCGTAGTCGCGCGATGTCGTGTCGAGGATCTCGCGGAAGGCTTCGTTCAGCGCCGCGATCGTTTCCGCCTCATCCGGTTCGATCCGCTCGACATCGGGGCTGTAGCGGATCGGGGTATGGGCGAGCATCGGCATGTCCTTGAAAGTCCGTACCGCCAACCCGCCATGGCACCCGCGCGTTCCCCCAAATCCTGCGGCCCACACACAATATTGATGCAGATTAATACGGGGTGGATTGTAATGCCTTGTGAGCGGGACCATGCTGTCTCGCGGATAGTATCAGAGTGATAATGGCGATTTCCCACCCGAACCGGGCCAGCGATGCGGCGGATTCGCCTCTCGACCTCACCATTTGCGATCGTGAGCCGATCCACATTCCGGGCGCGATCCAGCCGCACGGTCTGTTGCTGATCGCGAGCATTGAGGGCGACCATGCGGTGGTCGCGGGCGCCGGCGATCTGGAAACGCGGCTGCGCAGCGACTGGCTCGGTCAACCGCTCGCCACGCTGATCGGGCAAGAGGTGGGGCCGCTCATCGAAGGGCTGTCGGGCGGGCTGAACGCGCAGATGCCGCAGCCGATCGCCGGCCGCGACGAGCGTTTCACGGTGGCGCTGCACCGGTCGACCACGCATCTGCTGGTCGAACTCGAGCCGATCGAGGCGGATGCGACCACCGCCGCCGCGACGCTGTCGTGGCTGGACGCGGTGGCGAGCAGCTTCGAACGCGCGACGGACAAGACGACGCTGTGCGCGCGGGCCGCTGCCGCCTATCGCACGCTGACCGGGTTCGATCGGGTGATGATCTACCAGTTCCTCGACGATGGCGCCGGCGTCGTCGTTGCCGAGGATCGCGCGCCGCATCTGCCGACGTTCCTCAATCACCATTTTCCCGCAAGCGACATTCCGAAGCAGGCGCGCGCGCTGTACGTGCGCAACCGGACGCGGGCGATCCCCACGGTGGATTATACCCCCGCCCCACTGCGGCCGGCGGGCTTTACCGGTGTCGATCTGTCCGATGTCGCGCTCCGCCACGTCTCGCCGATCCACCTCCAATATCTGCGCAACATGGGCGTGGGGGCATCCGCGTCTATCTCGATCGTCAAGGACGGGCTGCTCTGGGGCCTGATCGCGTGTCACCACGACGGGCCGCGCCAGCTGCCCGCGCCGACCCGCAGCGCGGCCGCCACGCTGGCGAGCGCCCTCGCCCGCCAGATCCGCACGAAGGAAGAGGCAGCGGCGTATCGCGAGCGGTTGCAGCTGCGCACCGTGGAGGACGGCCTTGCGCCCCGGCTGGGCAATGAGGGCACGCTGCCGCAGATCATCCGCGCGACCCGCGACGAACTGCGCGAGATGCTGGATGCCGACGGCCTGGCGCTGGTGACCCGCGATCATGTCGAGGCCAGCGGGCGCTGCCCGCCCGACGCGGTGCTGCGCGCGATCGCCCGCTGGGTGCATGAGCGGGGCAACGAACCCGTGGCGACGCACGAACTGCCGGCGCTGATGGGCGTGGAGGACGATGTGCTGACCTATGCCAGCGGCATGATCGCCATGCCGCTGCGCCAGGAGGATGCGACACTGCTCTGGCTGCGCGCCGAGCGGGTCGAAACGATCGAATGGGCAGGCAATCCACACAAGGCCCCCGGCCACAGCGCCGGCCCGCAGGCGAACGACGCGGCCGCGCTCACTCCCCGCGCATCCTTCGCCAGCTATGTCGAGACGGTGCGCGGGCGCGCGCGCCGCTGGTCGCAAGAACAGGTGGAAGCGGCGCACCGCATCCGTCGTCGCCTGTTCGAAGGGCGCCAGCAGGTTCGCCTGCGCGGCCTGAACCGGGAACTGACGCGGACGCTGCGCGAAAAGGAAACGCTGCTCGCGCAGAAGGACGTCCTGATGAAGGAGGTCAATCATCGCGTGCAGAACAGCCTGCAGCTGGTCGCGTCCTTCCTGCGTTTGCAGGCGAAGACCGCCGGCCCGGGCGCCATCGCGGATCACTTGGCGGAGGCGCAAGCGCGGCTTGCAGCGGTCGCCCTGGTTCATCGCCGCCTGTATCGCGACGATCAGGTCGAGAGTGTCGATCTGTCGCGCTATATCGAGGAACTGGTCGGCGACATGCGCACTTCGCTGGGTGCCGACTGGGGGCGCCACCTGACGCTGGATCTGGCGCCGGTGCTGGTGCCCACCGATCGTGCGGTGAACATCGGGCTGATCCTCACCGAACTGGTGATCAACGCCACCAAATATGCCTATGACGGTGCGGCCGGTCCGCTGGCGATCACGCTGGAGCAGCATGGCGGCCGGCTGCGGCTGATCGTCGCCGACGACGGGCGCGGTCGCGGCGAGGTCAGTGGTGACGGACAGGGGTTCGGCAGCCGGATGATGGTCGCGATGGTGCAGCGCCTGTCGGGTACGCTCGATTATCACGACAACATGCCTGGCCTACGCGCCATCATGACCGCCCCGATCGCGGAAGAGTGAGGCGCACGTCCTAAAGTTTATACTATTGAGATACAACGACATCTCTACACATCGACGTCAGCAAGACCAATTTCTCGATCGTTTCCGCACCGAAATGAGGCGCGGCTAAGCTTTACTTCACCTGTGCTGGTCTACGATTGGTTCTCGTAAAGGTGATCGGGAACGTGACGGATGACGATGCCATTGAGCCATGGCGATGCGCGTGGGACGGCGATGCCCGGGCTACGCATCGCAGGAGCGCGCGGCATCGATGCCCTGCCGCTCGCCATGCCCCACGATACGGCACCGTCGCGCATGGCCCGTCTGTCATCCTGGCTGACCGGGGGCGCCGCGCGCACGGCGGGGTCGGGCGAAGACGCCCGTCGTGAGGCGGGGCGGCGGCTGTTCGCGCAGATCGGCGATTTCCTGTCGGCCCACGATCTGTCGCCGACCGAAGCGCACTTCCGGATCGCCCGCCGCTACGTGCTGGGCGAGGACAGCCGGCTGACCCGCGCGATCGACGACGAGCTGGCACGTGCCGGGCGCCTGGATGCGGAGTTCGTCGACGGCCTTGCGGGCCAGGCCGAGGCGGAGACCCACCTGCAGGCCGACCGCATGGCGTCCATGGCCGACACGCTATCGCGGCGCCTGCGCGATTCGGAGCGCGTCATCCGTCAGGGCCAGGCGTCGACGCGCGACTATGAGACGGCGCTCAGCGCGGAGGCGGACGGTCTGGATCGCGATCCGCGCGGCACCGTTGCCCGGCTGATCGACCTGACCGCTGCCGCCGTTGCTCGCACGCAGCAACTCGCCGAGCGGCTGGACGAGACCCGGCGCGAAACCGAGACGCTGCGCACCACGCTGAAGGAAGCGCAGCGGGCCGCGGACGAAGATCATTTGACCGGCCTGCCCAACCGGCGCAGCTTCGATGCACGCCTGCGGGCGCTGAGCGGCGAAGCCGACATCGACTGGGCCGAGCCCCGCCACAGCGTCGCGATCTGCGACATCGACAATTTCAAGGGCATCAACGATCGCCACGGCCATGACGCCGGTGACCGCGTGCTGAAGATGATCGGCAAGCATCTGTGTCGCGAACTGGGCGTCGCCGCCTTCGTCGCACGCCATGGCGGCGAGGAATTCGCCTGCCTGTTCGAGGATATGGAGCCGGCCGATGCGATCGACCGGCTCGACATCGCGCGCGAGGCACTCGCCGCGCGTACGCTCGTCAACCAGACGACGGGCGAAGGGATCGGGCAACTGACCTTCTCAGCCGGTGTGGCCGCCTTCTATGGCAATCCCGCCAGCGCGATGCGCACCGCGGACGAAGGGCTCTACCTCGCCAAGCGGCGGGGCAAGAACCGCGTCATCCTGGCCCAGCCGGGCGCGCGCTCAGACGAACTGGACGGCTGACGGGCAGCCGTCGATATAGGCGCTGGCCGGCCGGTCGATCGGAAAGCCGTTGGCCACGGCGTGCGTCACGATCAGGCGGATATTGCTATAGGTCCGCGCGCTGGTTTCCGCGGCGCCGGGCTGGGCCATCCACGCATCCGACAGAATATAGCCCTTCGGCACACGCTTGAGCGATCCCGCCTCTTCGACCAGCAGCTTCAATCGCCGGCGGACCGTGGTTTCCGGCAGGCTCATCGCCTCGGCGAGCGCGGCGGGCCGTACCGCATGCTCGGGACCGAAGCCGAATGCCTGCCCCGCGGCGCGGCTGCGCTGCAGGTTCGCGTAAAGGACGGTCGAAAACAGCATCAGGTCCAGCCAGTTGCGGTGAATATTGCGATTGCTGTCGACCGCCGCCAGCATCACATCGACCGATGCGGCGATGCCGACCTGCGGGTCATAGGGCTTGGCGGCGGGACGGGCGCCGGTCCACTCGCCAAGCTGTTCCAGCCCCTCGACGAAGCAGACGAAACTGTCGTGCGCCAGTCGCATCATCGCGGCGATGTCGGGCCGCTCCAGCACCTCGGCGCGCACCAGCACGCCATATTGCCCCCGCACGCACAGGCCCGCTTCGGTCAGCGCGATCACATGGCGGCGTACTGTTTCGAACGAGCGCGACAGAGAGATCGCGAGCGAGTGCGTGGATATCGCCTTGCCGCGCGGGTTGCGGCGCAGACTTTCGCGCACGATCAGCGAGAAGATGGCGAAGCGATCGACATCGCCATCGAAGCTGCGCAGGCCGGCCGCGTTGATCCGCGTCTGCATCTCGGCCAGCAAGAATGTCACTTTGCCGACGTTCGGCGCCATTGGTCCACGACCCCCCTTTCACCCCGGCTCGCGAATGACAGGTACGCTGGCAAAAGCGTAGCATTTTGGACTTATGTTACGCCAAAATGAGTAATGACGGTTAAATCTACGTCAATTCGCCGCTATCTCTTGGTTTGTGCGGCCATGAACAGCGAGAAGGTCGCCTTGGCGCCGTCCACGACGTCCTTATGCCATGCCGGCGGCGCAAGCGTGGCGCGCGCATCGAGGCTTGCCAGCAGGGCCCGCCACGCGCCGGGCGCATGACGCGCCGACAGATAGGCATGCGGCAGGCCCGCGGCGATGCCGCGCGCCAGCACCTGCCCGCCCAGCCGCGATCCTTCCGCGACATACAGCGCGCCCCACGTCGCAGCCTCCTGCTCCGGCAGATCGAAGGGCAATGGATCCGGCATGCCGACATCGAGCGCGGCGAGGTCCGATACCAGCAACGGCGTGCGCGGCGTCCAGGCAGGCAAGCCCCAGGCGGGGTCGGCCCGGATCAGCGCCGCCTCCACCCCCGGCACGGCGCGCGCATGGGCGGTGAGCATGCGGCGATAATCGTCGCGCTCGTCGAGGCGCATCGCGCCAAAGGCGGCGTCCACCCGCTCGTGATCGACGGCGGTGGCGGCGCGGAGCGTGGCGACGAAGGACATGCCACGGCCCTGCCCCGTGCCGTCGCCCTTGTCGAGCGAGCATGAGAGCCGCGGCCGTTCGATGGCTGTGCCGAACCGTCACCGATCCCGATTTGGGGCGCCTCGGCCCCGCCCCTCACGCGGACTGGCGCAATCCCCAAGGAGTCATGCTATCGTCACGGAAACTCGGCATGGCCGATGTGTCTTCCGCCGGACAAGTGGCCGCTCCCCGCGCGTCACCCATCCGTCCCGGTCCGGCGCAACGGGCAGAAACGGCTTGCGTGCCGCCTCTCCCGGCTCCATGCGCGCCGCGCCATTACTGAAAGGTCTTTTATGGTTGCCTGGTTCCAGGCGCTGATGCCGAAGCAGGGTCGCTTCTTCGAACAGTTCGAGGCGCACGCCGCCACGCTGGTCGCCGGTGCGGATGCCCTGCAACAGCTGTTCAGCGGCGATGGCGCGATTGCGCAGCACATCGCGGACATCGAGAATCGCGAGCATGAGGCCGACGACATCACCCGTGCGGTGCTGCAGGACGTGCGTCGCGTCTTCGTGACGCCGTTCGACCGGTCCGCGATCACCGACCTGATCGGCGTGATGGACGATTCGATCGACCAGATGCACCAGACGGCGATGACGATCGACCTGTACGGCGTCACCGCATTCGCGCCCGACATGCGCGCGATGGCCGATCTCGCCGCCGAGGCCGCCCGCGTCACCGCCGAAGCAATCCCGCTGCTGCGCAAGCTCGACAGCAACGCCCCCCGCCTGCACCAGCTGACCGAACGACTGGTCGCGCTGGAGGGCGAGGTGGACAAGCATCACGCCCAGGGCCTGCGCGCGCTGTTCAAGGAATGCGGCGACAACCAGACGATGCGCTTCATCGTCGATCGTGAAATCTACAGCCATCTGGAAAAGATCGCCGACCGGTTCGAGGATATCGCAAACGAGATCCAGGGTCTCGTGATCGATCACGCGTGATCCGATGACGATCTCCTTCACGCTGCTGGTCGCGCTGATCGGCGTCGCGCTGCTGTTCGACTTTCTGAACGGCCTGCACGATGCCGCCAATTCGATCGCGACGGTGGTTTCGACCCGCGTCCTGAAACCGCATCATGCGGTGTTATGGGCCGCCTTCTTCAACTTCATCGCCTTCGCCGTGTTCGACCATGCGGTCGCCAAGACGGTCGGCAAAGGCATCATCGACGCGCAGATCATCGATCCCCAGCTGATCTTCGGCGCATTGATGGGCGCCATCGTCTGGAACGTCATCACCTGGAAGTTCGGGATTCCATCATCGTCCAGCCACGCGCTGATCGGTGGCCTGATCGGTGCGGGCATGTCGAAGGCCGGGTTCGACGTCATCGTCTGGTGGGGTGTCATCAAGACGGTCTCGGCGATCTTCCTGTCGCCGGCCCTCGGCCTCGTCCTCGCACTCGCTCTCGTGCTGGTCGTCGCGTGGAGCTCGATCAAGCTCACGCCGATGGGCGTCGACAAGCGCTTCCGCAAATTGCAGCTCGTCTCCGCGGCGCTCTACAGCCTCGGCCATGGCGGTAACGACGCGCAGAAGACGATGGGGATCATCACCGTCCTCCTCTACTCGCAGGGCATGGTCGGCAAGGATCTGAACATCCCGCTGTGGGTCGTCCTCTCCTGTCAGGCCGCGATGGCACTCGGCACCATGTCGGGCGGGTGGAAGATCGTCCACACGATGGGGTCCAAGATCACGCGGCTGACGCCCGCGCAGGGCTTTTGCGCGGAAACCGGCGGCGCGATCACGCTGTTCATGGCGACGATGGGCGGCATTCCCGTCTCCTCGACACACACGATCACCGGCGCGATCGTCGGCGTCGGCTCGGCGCGGCGTCTGTCGGCGGTGCGCTGGAACGTCGCCAGCCGCATCGTCGTCGCCTGGGTCGTCACCCTGCCCGCCGCCGGCCTGATCGGTGCGGCTTTCTACGAAGCGGCGGTGCTGCTGGGGCGGTAAGGCGCCGTCCCAACGCGGGCGAGCCGGCCTCGCCCGCCGCGCTACCGGACGGGAGGGTGCCTCCCCTTTCCCGATCGTCCGATCAGTCTGCCACCACGCGGTTCCGCCCGCATGCCTTGGCGCGATACAGGGCGGCGTCCGCCGCCTGGAAGATGACCGAGGCGTCCACACCCCGCGTCGCACAGGTCGCGACGCCGATGCTGATCGTGATGGCAAGGCCGGGCGCGATCCCCCGGTAGTCGCGCTGCTGCACCGCCGTCCGGATCCGCTCCCCGATACGCGCCGCCTGCACGGCATCGGTGTCGGGCATCAGCAGCGCGAATTCCTCGCCGCCCAGTCGCGCGACGAGATGATCCGTGGGCGCCGCATGGCGCAGCACCTCGGCAACCGCGCATAGCGCCAGATCGCCGACGACATGCGAGTGGCGGTCGTTGACCAGTTTGAAATGGTCGATGTCGACGATCGCCAGCGACCAATGGCGCCCCTCCTGCCCGCTGATCCTGGCAACGTCCGACAGCATGTCGTTGAACCGCCGGCGATTGGCGACGCCGGTCAGCGGGTCCTCGTTCGCCAATTGCTCCAGCGCGTCGGCCTGCCCCCGCAGGCGATCGAGCAATTGCTCGCGCTCCTGCGCCACCTCTTCCAGCACATGGCTCTGCTGCCGCAGCTCGGCGGTGCGCGCGTCGACCAGCCGCGCAAGCTGCCGTTCGCGCCGCGCCATCGCCAGCGTCCGCCAGCGGTGCAGGCACCACAGCGCCAGGATGACCAGCGCGCCGCACGCTAGCTGGAACCACGCGCGTTGCCACAGAAACGGTTCAAGCCGCACCGTGATCGTCTTAACCGGCCCCCAGGCGCCCCGCGCCTGCGCCGCCTGGACGCGGAAGCTATAGGTGCCGGGCGGCAGCGTGGTGAACTCCGCCGTCCGCTGCGATTCACGGTCGACCCAGCCGGTATCGAAACCCTCCATCTGCGTGCGATAGCGAATGCCCTGCGGCAGCAGGTAGCTGAGGCCTGCATAGGCGATCGTCAGGCGGTGCGTTCCGGCCGGCAGCACGAACGCTCCGTCGGGTTCCGCCGTCATCACCTGGCCATCGGCTTCGACGCTTTCGATCGCGACCGCCGGCGGCGACATGAAGTGGAAATGGGCGAGCCGGCGCGGATCGACGAACGCCGCCCCCTCCGCCGTGGCGATCCAGATCGTTCCGTCGCGCCGCCGCAACGTCGTCGGTCCCGATGCACCATTGCTCTGCGCGCTGGCGAGCCCGTCCAGCGCAGTAAACAGATCCGGGGAGATGCGGGCGAGCCGGCCGTCCGCAGCCAGGCGCAACGCCTTGAAGCAGACGTGGACGATGCCCTTGTTGCTGCCGATCCAGGCCGATCCGCCGCGCCCCACCGTCATCTGGAACAGCCCGTCGACGGGCATGCCACGCTCGATGCCGATATGGTCCAGCTGGCCGTCGCGGCGATGCCGGAACAGGCCACGGTCGGTGCTGATCCAGGTGTCGCCCGTCTCCGGGTCATGGTAGAAACCGAAGACGCTGTTGGCCTGGCCCGCGCGCATGATATCGATCCGGTGCACACCGCTGTGGTTCCACAGCCACGCGCCGCTCACCGTGCCGACCCAGAGCCCCTCGGGCGTTTCCGACAGCGCATAGACGATCTCAGCCGGCAGATCATGCGTGCGCGGCAGGCGGACGCGGCCGGCGGAATCGATCAGTGCCACCCCGCGCTGCGTCCCCGCCCAGACGCCCCCGCCCTGCGCCTGCGCGAGCGCACGGACGTGGTTCGCCGGCAGACCTTGCGCTTGGGTGATGCGGGCGACGACCCGCCCGCCCCGCGCCTGCAGCACGCCATCGCCGAACGTGCCGATCGTCAGCAGGTCGTCCGGCCCGGCCGACAGGCCCATGACGGATACGCGATTGGCCGCGGGACCCAGCGGCACCGGCCGCGGCACGCCCGACGGGGGCACGACGTCCAGCCCCTTGCTCGATCCGACCCACAGGCTGCCGTCCCGCGTCTCGGCGAGCGCCCGGACGTAGTTGCCGGACAGGCCGTCCTCGGCCCGCAGATTGGCGAACAGCGCCTTGCGCAACCGGAACAGCCCGCCATTGGCGCCGACCCAGATACTGTGTTCGCGATCCTCAAACAGTGCGGTGATCCGCCCCTCGGGCAGGCCGTTGCGCGTCGAAAAGTGATCGACGCGTGCGCCGTTCACACGCAGCAGACCGTCATTCTCCGTGCCCAGCCACAGGTCGCCGTTCGTGGCGTGCAGAAAGTCGCTGAAGCGTTTGCCGTCGGGTTGTTGGAACACGAGGACCGCATGCCCTTCCTCAACCCGGTACAGCGACGATCCCGCCGTCAGCCAGATGCGTCCCGCCTTGTCACGGAAGGGCATCGCCTGCCCCGGCGGCAGGCCCAGCTCGGCCCACATCGCGCGCAGCCGACCGTCACGATCGACACGATACGCGCCGTCGAGCGTCCCCAGCCACGGCCGCCCTTCGGCGTCGATGGCGATCCGCAAGACCGTGATCGGTTTCCCCATCGGTCCGCGCAACACCGTGAAGCGACCGTCGGGATCGAGTCGCCCGATCCCCAGCCGGTCGAAACCCACCCAGACGCGCCCCTCCTGGTCGACCGCCAGCCGGTTGATCGCCGCACGCGGCATGCCCTGCGCCCGCCCCCAGAAGCGCCAGCGCCCGGCAGGATCGCGCCGCCCCAGATTGCCGCGCGTATCGCCCGTCCACAGGTTGCCGAACCGGTCGACAGCGATCGTCGCGATGGCGCTGTCCGGCAAAGCAGGCGTCGACATGCGTGAAAAGGTCGTGAAACCGACGCCATTGTAGCGCGCCACGCCTTCCCATGTCGCGAACCACAGATATCCGTCCCCGGTCTGCGTGATCGCATGGACCGCATTGTGCGGCAGACCCGCAGACGTCGACCACGCATCCTTGGCGAATCCTTCGATCGATTCGCTATGCGCGGCGGGCGGGGCAGCCGGCACGGCCACCGACGCCATCGCCAGCATGCCGATCAGCGCGAACGCCAACACCCGTCCAAACCTCACTCCGCGCCGCACTACCCACTCCGGTCGATGACGAACGCGATGTAACGCAAGGATATTAACAGGCTCGAACCGGCCGCTTCACGCATGTGCCCATTTTGGCGGATTATCGCGATGGCAACGCTGTCGACGCGATGCGGCGAGCGCTCAGTGTTCCTAACCTGCTCTCCGGCACATCAGTCGAATGGTGGCGAACGTCCAAACCCGGTCGTTCGAGGCAGGCTTGGTGCTTCCCGATTGCCGCCTTTCGTTCAGCAAGGCATCATATCGTAATGACGATCACGCCAGCCGTCCTTGCTCAGTTGCCGCTGCCCAACGTCCGTGCGGTGATCTTTTACAAACGGGATGAAATTACGACGGATCTGATCTGCTGCGATGTTGAGGTCGCTGGGCATGTATGGTCGTTTCACGAGGAAGCGGCTGGCTGGCCAGACCTGATCGAGCATCTATCCACACTGCCGGGCTTCCGTGCCGATTGGTATGAAGCCGTGGCCAGCCCGCCGCTCGCTACAGCCGAGACGATTGCGTTCGACCGGCGGTGATCGCCCACTTGCAGACGTTCAACGCCAGTCTCGCTTCGCCCAATTGCGGACACACAGAGCTGGGTACGCCTTTCTCCGTTGCGGACGTTCGTTCACCGTGACAGCATCGCGGTATGAACATCAGGATCGTGCAGCGGCCCATCGGTGAAGCTCCAGATTGGGTCAGAGACGCCTGGATTGGCTTGTCGTTGCCGTTGGCATCGAAGCGTGAGCGCGAGTGGCGTAGTCTAGGCGTACTGACGGGGCCGCCCGGCTGGCTTTCGCAAATTTGGGCGATGGTCTCCGGAAAGACCTTCTTGGTGAGGGGCTATATGGTCAACGCTAAGGCAGCAGTCGATCAACTCGCCGACAATCATCCAAGTGCCGCTGCTTGGTGGCGGGAACACACGCCTCATATGCTTACCGGCCGACGCTACTTTACGTTTGATACCGCTGCATGTGAGCGCGAGGCTTAAAACAGCCAGCGGCTTTTCAGCGTTCCGGTTGTAAAACGGACCGTCTGCCCCCCCCAAAAGCGGACATTCCCTCTCCCCCACTAGGCTTCGAGCCGGATCGTATGAGGGGGGGGTGGAGCGGGTGAAGGGAATCGAACCCTCGTATTCAGCTTGGGAAGCTGCTGCTCTACCATTGAGCTACACCCGCGCAGGCGCCCGGTTAGCCGGGCCGCCGCGGGGATGCAAGCGGCGTGTCAGGTCAGCAGGTGAAGCGTGTCGGGCGCGGCCCAGGTCAGCGCGCGGCCCTGGGTGGCGAGCGCTGCGGCATCGACGCGGTTCCGATCGGTGACGACGATGCGTAGACGGGTGCCGTGGCGGCTGGCCGACGCGACATTGCCGCCACCGCCGAGCGCCGCTTGCAGCGTCGGCGGCAGTTCTACCGGCGCCGCAGCCGGTGTCGGCGCAGCCGCGACACGCGGGGCGCCATCCCCCGCATCCCCCGCATCCAGCGCCGCGCGCATGTCCATCGCGAGCGCATCCGCGATGCCGCCGACGATCACCTGCACCGACGTCCCGGACGGACGCAGTACGCCGCGCGCGCCGAGGCTGCGCAGGCGCGCTTCGTCGATCGCGGTGGCGTCCGCTACGCCCAGGCGCAGGCGGGTGGCGCAGGCGTCGATGCTGCGCAGATTGGCGCGCCCGCCGAGCGCAGCGACGAAGGCCGCGGCCTTGGCATCCGCGGGGACGACGGCGGCCGGCGCGGCACCGGCTTCCACCGGCTCGCGGCCTGGCGTCTTGAGGTCGAACCGCACGATGGCCCAGCGGAACAGCGTGTAATAGACCAGCGCATAGACCGCACCGACGGGCAGCAGCATCAGCGGCTTGGTCGCCTTGCCGTAGTTCAGCACGTAATCGAACAGACCTGCCGAAAAGCCATAGCCCATGCGCACCCCGAGCGCGTTCATGATCGCTTCCGACAGGCCGGTCAGCACCGCGTGGATCGCGTACAGCACGGGCGCGAGGAACATGAAGCTGAACTCGATCGGCTCGGTCACCCCGGTCAGGAACGAGGTGAGCGCCAGACTGAACAGCATGCCGCCCACGGCCTTGCGCCGATCGGGCGCGGCGGCATGGTACATGGCGAGGCAGGCCGCGGGCAGGCCGAACATCATGACCGGGAAGAACCCGCTCATGAAGCCGCCCGCGGTCGGATCGCCGGCGAAGAAGCGCGTCAGGTCGCCCGTTTTGCCGTGATAATCGCCGACGACGAAATAGGCGACGTTGTTGAGGATGTGGTGCAGCCCCGTCACCAGCAGCAGCCGGTTGAGCAGACCGAAGGCAAACAGGCCGAACCCGCCTGCGGCAACGACGCCGCGGCTCAGCGCATCGACGCCCGCGTTGATGCCCGCATAGCTCGGCCCCAGCAGCGCGCCGATCGCCAGACCGGCGAAACCGGCAAGGATCGGCACGAGGCGGCGGCCACCAAAGAAGGCGAGATATTCGGGCAGCTTCACCGTGGCGAAGCGATTGTAGAACACGCCGCCGACCAGGCCTGCGATGATGCCGATCGGCACCTGCAGTTTGTCGATCGCCGCCGCCTTCCACGCCGCGTTCAGCGTGGCGGCGATCGCGTCCGCGGTTCCGGGCGGCACCGTGCCCGGGGGCGGCACGAGGAACACCTGCGCGGTGTTACCGATGGTCAGATAGCAGACGATGCCCGCCATCACCGCGGCACCATTGCCGTCGCGGGCGAAACCGGTGGCGACGCCGACCGCGAACAGCAGACCGAGGTGCGCGAAGATCGCATCCCCGGCCGCGCTGACGAACGCGATGTTTAGCAGGTCCGGCTGCCCCAGTCGCAGCAACAGGCCGGCGACGGGCAGCACGGCGATCGGCAGCATCAGCGCACGGCCGAGCGGCTGGAGGAAGCTCATCACGGAAAAGCGGGACTGGCTCATCGGGCGGCCTCCTCGGCGAAACGTCGGGCTAGACCGCGGACCTCGGCGGCACTGGCGGCAGAGAGGGCGGCGGCGGCAAGGTCCTGCACCGCGGGCAGCGTCAGTCGCGCGACGAGCGCCTTGACCGCGGGTACGCGCGCCGGCGGCACCGACAGCGTGCGGACGCCGAGGCCGACGAGGATGGGCGCGGCGAGCGGATCGGCGGCAAGTCCCCCGCAGACACTGACCGGCACGCCGCGCGTCGCCGCGCCGCGGCACGTCATCTCGATCAGGCGCAGCACCGCGGGGTGCAAGCCGTCGATCCCGGCGGCGAGCGCCGGATTGCCGCGGTCCATCGCCAGCACATATTGCGTAAGGTCGTTGCTGCCGACCGACAGAAAGTCGCTGTGCGCCGCGATCAGGTCCGCGGTCGCGGCAGCGGCGGGGGTTTCGACCATCGCGCCGAGTTGCACTGGGCCGACGCCGAGTTCGTCGCGCAAGGCATCCAGCGCGGCGCGCACCGCGATCATCTCATCGACGCTCGCCACCATCGGCACCATGATGCGGCAGCGCGCGACATCGGGAACGGACAGGATCGCGCGCAGCTGCGCATCGAGCACCTCGGGCCGGGCAAGCGCGACGCGGATGCCGCGCAGCCCCAGTGCGGGATTCTCTTCCGTGGGGATATCCAGATAGGGCGCCGGCTTGTCGCCGCCGACGTCGAGCAGGCGGATGACGACGGGCCGGTCGGGCAGCGCCGCGACGATGCCGCGATAATCCGCCGCCTGTTCGGCGACGTCGGGCGGGGTCGCCCGGTCGAGGAACAGGAATTCGGTGCGCAACAGGCCGCAGCCCTCCGCCCCCTGCGCCGCGGCGGCTTGCGCATCGGCGAGGCTGCCGAGGTTGGCATAGACATGGATCGCCTGTCCGTCCGCGGTCGTGGCCGGGCGGTCGCCAGCAGCCAGCGCCGCCGCTTCGTCCGCGGCGCGCTGCGCGATCGTCTCGCGCGCGGCGGCGAGGCATTCCTCGGTCGGATTGGGGATCAGGATCGCGGCATCGGCGTCGAGCATCAGCATCGCGCCATCGCCGATCGTGTCGATCGCCGTGCCGAGCGCCACCACCATCGGCACGCCCATGCCCGCCGCAAGGATCGCGACGTGCGACGTCGGGCCGCCGCCCGCCAAGGCGAAGCCCGCCACCTGCGCCGCCGACAGGGCGCCCAGCTGCGACGGCAGCAATTCGTCGGCGAGCACGATCGCCCCCGCGGGCACGCCGGCCAAGGCCGGCTGCGTGCCCAGGATCGCATGCACCACCCGCAGCGCTACGTCGCGAATGTCGTCCGCCCGCTCGGCGATGCGCGCGTTGCCGGAGGCGCGCAGGGCCGCGCCCTGCGTCTCCGCCGCGCTCAGCATCGCCGCGGCGGCGGACAGGCCATTGGCCACCGCCGCATCGGCCCGCGCGCGCAGATCCGGATCGGCCAGGATCGCGCGATGCGCCTTCAGCACGCCACCGAGATGACCGGGGCGCGCCGCCTCCGCATCCAGCGCCACATCGACGCTAGCGATGGCGGCGGCGAGCCGTTCGCGCTCGACGACGACACCCTCGCCGGCGCTGGGGACATCGGGCAGTTCGGCGCGCAGCCAGAAGGCGGGGCCGATCGCGAGGCCCGGCGCCGCGGACACACCGCCCAGCACGCCCGGCGGCAGCGTCGCCGGGGTCGCGCGCACCACCGGCCTGACGGCGGGGGCCGGCGCCGCGGCATCCTCCACCTCATGCGTCAACAACGCCTCGATCGCGGCGATCACCGCCTCGGCGCCGCTCCCGCGCGCGACGATCGTCACCGGACTGCCCGTTGCGAGGCCCAGTGACAGCAAGGCGATCGGGCTCGACGCCGCAGCCGTCTGGCCCGCGGCGATGAGCTGGACGTCGGCGCCGCTCTCGCGCACCGCCGCGACGATCCGCGCGGCCGGGCGCGCGTGCAGCCCGTGCGGCAGGCGAACGATCGTCTCGTGGCGCACCGTCTCGCCGGACGCGGTGGCGGTCGCGGCATCGACTGCGCCGCTGACGATACGAACCAGCGGATCGCCGACCGAAACCAGCCCCTCGCCCGCCATATCGACCAACGATACCGCTGCGCCTTCGACGACGATCACCGGCGTGACCGCGGACGCGGCGCCGAGCACCACGGCATCGAGATCGAAGCGGATCAGCGGATCGCCGCTGCGCACCGTGTCGCCAGGAGCGACCAGCGGCGTGAAGCCCTTGCCGGCCATCGCGACGGTGTCGATGCCGATATGCATCAGCAGCGCAACGCCCTCGCCCAGTCCCAGCGTCACGGCATGGCCGGCGGCATGGACGGTCAGCACGGTCGCGTCGCAGGGGGCATGCAGCGTATCGCCGGTGGGATCGATGCCCAGCCCCGGCCCCATCATGCCGTCGGCGAACACCGGATCGGGAATCCCGCCGAGCGGCAGCACCCATCCTGCCAGCGGCGCCTTCAGCTGCACGTCGATCATCCCGTCACCCCTTCGGCCGTTGCCGCCGTCACGCTACCGCTCCCTGTCGGGGCGATCATACCGATTGCATACCAATCGCAAAGTAAATCTGTAACATCAACGGGAGAGTGCAACGGGCCCGACGATTCCCGACGGCGCCTGCGCATCCGCCTGCACGATCAGCACGATAGTGCGCTCGCCAGCGCCAGCCGGCAGGACGGCTGCAATTGGTCCGGTCGCCGCATCGGGCTTGTCCGCGAGGCGCATGCCGTCGACCCACAGCTCCGCCCGCCCGGCAACCGCGGCAAAGGCGATGCGCCCCCCCTTGGCGGCGATCGCCTTTGGCGGCGTCACGCGTGCCCGATAGACCTGCCAGCCGCCCTGTGGTTCGGGCGGGGTCGCGGTCCCGCTGCGGACGAAGCTCCAGCTGTTGTTGTCACCGTCCGCCGGCGCCAAGCTGGCGTCGGGCTTCGCGCTCAGTCGCGGCGAGCGACGCCACGAATCGATCGTGCGCACCATCGCCGCCGTCGGCACCTGCGCCCGCGGCGTCGCCGCCAGCCGGTCGATCCGCATCGTCGCCGGCTTCATACCGGGGGCCGTCGCGCGCAACACGATCCGCCCGCGCGCGCCCGCATCCGACTGCACGATCACCTGCGCCAGTCCGTTGAACAGCGATCGGGCATCGCCCTTTTCGGGCTCGTGGCTGTTGGGGTCGCCATTGCCCAGCCCGATGATCGCCGCGCCGTCGATGGCGAAGCCGACCGGCAGGTTCGCGGTCGGCACATGCCGGCCCTTCGCATCCACCGCATCGACGGTGACAGGCTGCACGTCCTCGCCATCGCCGGCCATCACGCTCCGCGCCGGGGTCAGCCGCAGCGCGACCGGCGCGCCGACCGTCTCATGCCCCGCCCGCGCGACCTCGCGCCCGCCGCGATACGCGATCGCCTCCAGCGTTCCTGGCGCATAGGGCAATGTAAAGCTGTTCCCCATCAACCGGTCGACCGCGCCCTCGCCGACGACCCGGCCGTTCAGCTTTACGACGATCCGTTCGGCATTGGACATGACGAGCAGCTTGATCGGCTGGCCTTCCTTGCCCGGCCACGTCCAGTGCGGCGCGATGCCGACGACGGGCGTATCGTCGATCCAGCCGGCGCGGTGGATGTCATAGGCGGTCTTGCGAAAGCCGCAGAGGTCGAGGATGCCGAAGAAGCTGGCGATCGTCGGCCAGGCGTAGGGGGTCGGCTCGCCATGATAGTCGAAGCCCGTCCACACGAAGCCACCCGCCACGAACGGCCGCGTCGCGATCTTCGCCCAGCCGGCGCGATGCGTCTCGCCCCAGGCGGCGGCATGATCGTCCATCGATGACAGGACATGCGCGGCGGCATCGTCGGCAAAGGCGCCGCGCGTCATGAACGCGCTGGTGTCTTCCGAACTGGTGATCGGCTTGGCGGGGTTGAGGGCATGGAACTTGTCGTAGTCGCCCGGATAATAATTGAACCCGACGACATCGACGACGCCCGACACATTGTGCGGGTTGAAGAACGACCCGTTCATTGCCGCGGTCACTGGCCGGCTGTCGTCCAGGCGGCGCACCGCGGCTTCCATCCGCCGGACCATCTCGACACCCGCTGCGGTGCCCTGCATCGGTTCTTCGTTGAACACCGACCACAGGATGACGCTGGGGTGGTTGCGGTCGCGCCGCACGAGCCATTCCAGCTGCGCCATATAATCGGGCGAGGGATTGAAGTTGCGGTTCTCGTCCATGACGAGGAACCCCATCCGATCGCAGAGTTGCAGGAAGGCGGTGGCAGGCGCGTTGTGCGAACAACGGATCGCGTTGCAGCCCAGCTCCTTCATCCGTTCCAGCCGCCACATCAGCAGCGTGTCGGGCACCGCCGTGCCGACGCCGGCATGGTCGAGGTGCAGGCACACGCCCTTAAGCTTGACGTGCTGGTCGTTGATGAACAGCCCTTGGTCGGCGTCGAAGCGGATCGTGCGGAAGCCGACCTGCACCCGCCGCGTGTCGACGCTCTTGCCATCCCGCTCCAGAGCCACAGCCACCGTGTAGAGCGTTGGCGTCTCGACCGACCAGCGCTGCGGGCGCGCGATGTTCAGCGTCGTCGTCAGCTCCGCAGTGTCGAGCGGTGGCACCACCATGGGCGCGCTCGTGGCAGTCGCCACGACCCGCCCGTCGGGATCGACCAGGCTCGCCACCGCGCGCACGCTCACCGGTACCGCCTCGGTCGAGCGGGCGGTGACGGTCACCGGCACGCGCCAGGCGTCGCCGCCATCATGGCGGGGATCGCAATGGACGCCATCGGTTTCGATCGACACCGGCGCGCGGCGTGCGAGCCACGCATGGCGGTACAGGCCGGCACCTTCGTACCACCAGCCCTCCATCGCATCGGCATCGACGCGGATCGCCACGACGTTCAGCGCATCCCCGAACCGCGCGAACGGCGTGATGTCGAGGTAGAGGCTGTTATAGCCCGACCAATTGTGCGCGACAGGACTGCCGTTCACCCAGACGGTCGCGTTGGTCGCGATGCCGTCGAACTGCAATTCCAGGTACCGCCCCTCGTCGGCGGCATCGAGGCGGAAGGCGCGGCGATACCAGCCGATGCCGCGCGGGCGATAGCCCTGCGACGGATTGGCGCTCTCGACGAACGGCTGGAAGCTCGCCCAATCATGCGGCAGCGTGACGGGGCGCCATTCGCTGTCGTCATAGTCCATCGCCGCGGCCCCGCGGGCATTGCCCGCCTTGGCGCGCAGATAGGTCTCTTCGTGCGTCGTCGCGGGCGGCACGATCACGTCGCCCTCATGGAACAGCCAGCCCGTGTCGAAGCCGATCCGCGACGGATCGATCACCGGCAGCGGATCGGGCAGCCGGTCGGTCGGCAGCGGCATCGGCAGCGCGCCATAATCCGTCGCGCTTCTCGCGAAGGCGATGGTGGGCACTCCCGCCGACAACCCCAATGTCAGGCCGGCACCGGCGGCGGATCCGAGAAGCTGCCGCCGGTCGATCGTCATGCGTCCACTACCTCATGCTCTTTCGCCGCGGCGCCCGGCACCGCGACACCGCCGATCACCGTCTCGACTGGCGCCATCGCCGCGGTCAGTCGCGCCCAGTCCGCCCGCAGTCCGGCGGCAAGCGTGCCCCGCTCCGCCTCCAGCCCCAGGAAGGCTGCGGGATTGCCCGCCGCCATGCGCGCCGCGACCGCCGGCTCCAGCCCCAGCATGCCCATCGCATTGGCCACCGCGGTCGCCATGTCGAGGTCCGATCCGGCGAGCGTGCCGTCCTCATACGCGCAGATGCCATCCGCCACGCGGATCTGGCGCCCTTGCAGCACGAAGTCCTTATGCTCCGCACCGACCGACGACATGGCGTCGGTAACGAGCATCATCCGTTCCGGCCCGCGCGCGCGGATCGCGATGCGCAGCACCGCGGGCGCGACATGCACGCCATCGACGATCAGCCCGCACCACGGCCGCGGATCGTCGAGCGCCGCGCCGACCAGACCGG
Organism: Sphingomonas sp. S6; assembly: GCF_043498045.1. Taxonomy (NCBI): domain Bacteria; kingdom Pseudomonadati; phylum Pseudomonadota; class Alphaproteobacteria; order Sphingomonadales; family Sphingomonadaceae; genus Sphingomonas; species Sphingomonas sp. S6. The sequence goes on along the minus strand of NZ_JBIEOE010000007.1, from coordinate 48,892 downwards.
GCGTCCGCTGCACCATCGCCGGCATCGCGTTGAACAGATGCGTGATTCCCGTCAGCCCCGCATCGAACGCCGCGAGCGCCGTGTCATAGGGGACCTCCGTATGGCCTGCGCTGACGCGCACGCCAGCTTCCGCCAACCGGCGGATATCCTCGATGTTCGCGAGTTCGGGCGCGATCGTCACCATCGTCACGCCGCGCCGCGGCTTGGCGAGCAGCGCGACCATCTCCTCGTCGAGCAGGCGGAAACGCCCGGCATCATGGATGCCCTTGCGCGCGACGTTCAGGAACGGCCCCTCGATATGCACGCCGACGACGCCCGGTACGCCCGCGCCGATCGCCTGATCGACGGCATCCAGCGCCAGCGCGATCCGGTCGGGCGTGTCGCTGATCAGCGTTGGCATCAGCGCAGTGGTGCCATAGCGCGCATGCGCCGCGGCGATGGCGCGCACGCCCTCGACGGTCGGCTCGTCGTTCAGCAGCACGCCGCCGCCGCCGTTGACCTGCGTATCGATGAAGCCGGGCATCACCCAGCCCCCCTCCAGGTCAACAGCATCCGCCGCCGCGCCGTCGAGCGGGCGGATGCTTGCGATCCGATCGCCGGTGACGACGATCTCGGCGCCGCGCCACACGGCATCGCCGACCACGACGTGGCCGTTGGTGAAACGATGGGCGGTGCTCATAGCGTGCGCGTCACCTTGGCGAGATGCGGCGGCGAGTCGGGATCGAGCCCACGATGCCGCGACAGCGCCTCCGCCAGCCCATAGAAGCTCGCCAGCATCAGGATCGGCTGCACCGCCGGATGCGCGTCGAGCGCCGGCAGGTTGGCGGACGCGTCACCCGCATGCGCCGCCAGCACTGCGGCACCGCGCTCGCGGAACGTCTCGACCACCGCCATCACGTCGTCGCCCGCCGCATCGGATGTTGCGAGCGCCAGCACCGGATAGCCTTCGCCGACGATCGCCATCGGCCCATGGCGGACCTCGGCGGCGCTGAACGGTTCGGCCTGCAACTGGCAGGTTTCCTTTAGCTTCAGCGCGCATTCCTGCGCCACACCGAAGCCATAGCCCCGACCGATCACGAACATCTGCTTGGCCTCGGCGAGCACGTCCACGCCCGCGCTCCAGTCGAGCTTCACCGCCGCATCGAGCTGTTCGGGCAGCGCCGCGACCGCCGCCTTCAGCGCCTCGTCGCCCGACCAAGCCGCGACCAGCGCCGCCAGCCCCGCCATCGCCGCGATGCACGATTTGGTGGCCGCGACCGACTTCTCCGACCCCGCCGACAGCGCGAGCAGCGTATCCGCCATCTCGGAGAGCGGCGACGTTTCGTCGTTCACCAGCGCGACGACCTCCGCCCCCGCCTTGGCATGCGCCTCGACGGTCGCGAGCAGGTCCGGGCTGCGGCCCGACTGCGAGATCGCGATGCACAGCGCCCGACGCGTCGACACGGGCGCATCGAACAGCGACACGACCGACGGCGCCGCCGACGCGACCGGCACGCCGACCATCGTCTCGATCAGATATTTGCCATAGGTCGCGGCATGATCCGACGACCCGCGGGCGCAGGTGACGACGACGTCGGGCGCGTTCGCACGCAGGCGCTCGCCCAGCGCGCTCAGCGCCTCGGCATTGCGCGCCACCAGCCGCGCGACGGTCGCCCCCGCCTCCAGCGTCTCGGCGCGCATCAGCGTCGTGCCGATCGTCGTGTCCGTCATCGTATCCGTCGTCACAGCAAGGCGCCCTTCGCTAAGGATCAGGTGTCGGCGAGCTCGGCCACGAAATCGTAGCTGTCGCCGCGGTAATAGGATCGGGTGAATTCGACCGCACGGCCGTCACGCAGAAAGGCGCGCCGCTCGATCAGCAGCCCGGGCGAGCCGGGATCGACGCCCAGCATGCGGGCATGATCGCCGCCGAACGGCACCGCGCGCAGCCGCTGCAACGCACGCACCGGGCGATGCCCCGCCTCGGTCAGCGCCGTGTACAGCGAAGCATCGACCGCATCGACCGACGGCAGGCAGAAGCCGGCGATCGTCGACAGCTCCAGCGCCATCGGCACCTCGTCGGCAAAGCGCAGGCGCTGGAAGCGATAGACCGGCGCACTGGGCGACAGCGCCAGCGCCATCGATTCCTCAGGCGACACGATGCCGGCCGCACGCGAAATCCACGCGCTCGACGGCACGCGCCCGCGCGCCACCATATCTTCCGAGAAGGACGACAATTTGCTGAAGTTCTTCTCGACGCGCCCCGCGACGAACGTCCCCGCGCCGCGGCGGCGGGTCAGCAGGCCTTCCTCGACCAGCCCCTCGATCGCCTTGCGGACGGTGATGCGCGATACGCCATATTCGACCGCCAGATCGCGCTCCGCGGGGATCGCATCGCCGCGCGTGATGACGTCCGTGGCGATCGCGTCACGGATCAGCTGTTGCAGCTGGAGATAGAGCGGCGAGGGATTTTCAGCGCGAAACCGCCCCACCTTGCTCATGAAACTCATCGTCGATCCCCTTTTCCGCAAGCGTCTTCGGCATCAGGCGTGCCACGCTACGCGGACCGGCGCCAGTGGCACCTTGCGCTACAATTGTCTTAGATTGGACTTGTCGTCAATCACCTGTCGCAGTGCTGCGACTCTATTGGCATTGGTCTGGCGTGGCAGCGGACCGAAGCCAAAGCGGTCCTGCTCCTCTGCCGGCGCCGGATCGCTCGCCGAACCATGCAGGGCGCCCGCATTGGTCGCATCCAACAGCGCGCCCGCCGTGTCGGCCGCTACCCCCGCCCCCGCCATGATCGTGCAGCGCCCCGCTGCACGCGCGACCATCGCCGCGATCGTCGCCGCCCCCTCCATCGCGGTACGTGCGCCGCCGGAGGTCAGCGCATGGTCGAAGCCCAAGGCGACCGCTACATCGATCGCCGCCACCGGGTCCGCCACGACGTCGATCGCCCGGTGCAAGGTAAGCGGCGGACGATGCTCGCCGAGCCCCGCGATCCAACCCCGCAGCTCCTGCTCCGCAAGCTTTCCTCCCGCCGTCACGCCGAACACTAGCCCCTGCACCCCAGCCGCGACGAGGGTACGTGCCTCGGCCAACGCCAGCGCCATATCCTTGGCGTTATAGTCGAACCCACCCGCCCGCGGCCGCACCATCGCCCGCACCGGCACGCCAGCCGGGGCCGCCAGCGCCAGCACCTGTTCGACCAGCCCGGCCGACGGCGTCAGCCCACCGAGCGCGAGCGCGCTGCACAGCTCGATCCGGTCACATCCCCCTGCGATCGCCGCCGCCGCTCCGGCTGCCGACTCGACGCAGATTTCCAGCGCGACTCGGGGACGCTCGATTGTTTGCGATACCATCACCCCGAAATCTCCATGGGAACGACATTTCACCCTAACCGACTGATCGCACGAGAGCGAAACGGCACAATAGGTCAGCTACCCTACCAAAATAAATGTGACAGTTTTTATATATACCATTTGGGCTTTATTGGATATGTAGCAATGCAGCAGCAACGAGCAGGAAACGCGTAACTGTTTCGCCGTGGCTGCACTGTCGCCGGCTTTGCGGCAGCTGGGAATGGGGGGGGCATGCGGCCGGGCGTGTTCCGACAAGGACAATAAACATGCGCCTTCGCCACATGATCTTTGTGACCACCGCGCTCGTCAGCGTCGCTGGCACCGCCCACGCACAGGATGTGACCGCCGCCGCCCAGAGCAGCAGCGCTACCACGACCGGCTCGTCCGACGACATCGTCGTCACCGGCTACCGCAAGAGCCTCCAGGACGCGATCGCGATCAAGCGCCGCGCCGACTCGATCGTTGACGTCATCAGCGCCGAAGACGTCGGCAAGCTGCCCGACAGCAACGTAGCCGACTCGCTTGCCCGCCTGCCCGGCGTCACCGTCGACCGCCAGTTCGGCGAAGGCGAACAGCTCTCGATCGCCGGTGTCGAGCCCGCCCTCAACCGTCTGCTGATCGACGGACACTCGGTCGCCTCGGCCGATTGGGGCGGCAATCCCTCGGATCGTTCGAGCCGCACCTTCAACTATTCGCTGCTGTCGCCAACGATCATCAGCTCGGCGATCGTCTACAAGACGCCCGAAGCACGCCTGCAGGAAGGCGCGATCGGTGCGACCGTGGACGTCGTCACGCGCAAGCCGCTCGACCTGAAGTCGGGCACGATCGCCGCGAACGGCGGCTACGAATATAATGACCGCGCCAACCGCGGCAGCTTCCGCGGCTCTGCCTTGTACAGCTGGAAGAACGCCGACGAGACGATCGGTTTCCTCGGTGCGGTCAACTACGACAAGGAACAGCTCAGCCGCGCGGGCGTCGCCAGCTATTGGTATCGCACCGGCCAGGCGCTGCTCGACAACGCGCCCACCACGGCCACCGTCAACGGCAAGGCGATCAGCGCGCTGACCACCGCCGAACGCACCGCGTTCAGCAACGCGCGTTACGCCTCGTTCCTCGCCCGCGAATTCTTCCGCCAGGAACGCCAGCGCATCGGCTTCTCGGGCGCGATCGAGGCGAAGGCGACCGATAACCTGACGGTGACGGCGACCGCGCTCATCATCCGCGGCAATTACGACAACGTCTCCAACTCCGAATACACGTACGGCTATGAAGGGTCGCGCCTGACCGCCGCGACCTATGTGCCCGGCACCGGCAATTCGCCCGGCGTCGTGAGTTCGGCAACCTTCACCGGCATCCCCGCCGGCCAGACGGGTGCGACCGGCCAGCTCGACACCAATTACCGCCGCACCCGCGTCAAGAACGACAGCGTCGCGCTGCTGATCGACTGGAAGCCGGGCGAGTGGGAAGTTACCGGCAATGTCGGCGGCACCCGCGCCAGCGGCGGCAAGAACCCCGAATATCTGCTCGATTTCCGTACGCAGCAGGGCTTCACCGCGGGCGCCAACGGCCGCAACACGATCGTGGACTGGCAGTATCCCGCCAGCGACGCCAGCAAGTGGCTGAGCAACTACACCGCCGCCGGTGGTGAAAACATCACCGCACCCGACGGCCGCAAGTTCTTCGGCCGCCAGATCGGTGGTATTCCCACCCAGTCGGGCTTCACGCTCGACAAGGAGATTTTCGGGGAGCTGAACTTCAAGCACCCGGTCGCCTGGGGCCCGGTCAACGCGATCCTGTTCGGCGCGCGCTATGCCGATCACGACAACAGCAACACGACCTACAGCAACGCGATCTACACCAACCAGAACTACACGCTGGCCGATCTCCAGTCGTATGTCCTGCCGAGCGACCTGTATGATGGTCTGGGCACGACCGGCAACGGCACGCCCTACGCGACGTTGGGCCGCGACGGCATCATCGCCGCGCTGCAGAAGTACGGCAACTTCAACGTCGATCGTGGCCTGTCGAAGGGCGACTATTGGCTGGTGAACGAGAAGATCGTCTCGGGTTATGTCCAAGCGAACTTCGAGAGCGGTGCCTTCCGCGGCAACGTCGGCGGCCGCTACGTCTTCACCCGCGACACGTCGAACTTCTTCACGCAGAGCGGCGGCATCTACGCTCCGACCCGCGTCACCAACGACGACAGCCGCTTCCTGCCGGCCGCCAACCTCATCTTCCAAGCCGGCGAGAACGTCGTTCTCCGCGGTTCGGCGGCCAAGGTCATCGCCCGCGCACGCTATAGCGATCTGGCGGGATCGCTGTCACTCGACGACACGACCCGCACCGGCGGTGGTGGCAATCCTGATCTGAAACCCTACGCGGCGACCAACTTCGGCCTGTCGGCAGAGTGGTATTTCGCGCCGGGCAGCTTCCTGTCGGGTGAAGTCTTCTACCGCGACATTTCGAACTATGTCGGCAACCAGGTGGACGACAACGTCACCATCACCAACACTGCGACCGGCCGTACGCTCACCTATTCGATCTCGCGTCCGGTCAACGGCGGCAAGGCGAAGGTTACGGGCTTCTCGCTCTCGGGCAACGCCAACATCCTGTGGGGCTTCGGCATCCAGGCCAACTACACCTTCTCGGACGCAGAAACGCCGTTCGCGAACGGCCTGCCCTATCTGTCGCGCAACGTCGTGACGATCGTGCCCTATTACCAGAACGGCCCGATCGAGGCGCGCGTCAGCTACAACCGTCGCTCGAAGTACTTCTATCGCTTCGGCCGCCAGCAGAGCTCGGACTACACGGACGCCTATCGTCAGTTGGATGCGTCGATCAGCTATTCGATCAACAAGAACCTGCAGATCACCGCTCAGGCGGCGAACCTGCTCGACGAAACCTACTATCAGTACAGCAGCACGCCGGACGCACCGACGTCGATCTACAAGAACGGCCGCGTGTTCTCGATTGCAGGCACCGCCCGCTTCTAACCCTTCCTCCCCGGCGAGCGCGCTCCCCTGCGCGCTCCGGCCCTCGGACCCCGGCGCGCTATCCAGCGACGCCGGGGTCTTTTTTGTGACTTTTTGATGCGCGGGCATGGACGGGGCGGCGATGCTGCTTCAAGATACGTGCAATACCAAAACATGACCAAGGGGCAGGCATGACGCAGCACGTCGGTATCGCAACCATCGTCGGGGGAGCGGCGCTGGCCCTGCTCGCCTCCGCCACCCCCGCCATCGCCCAGACAGGCGCCCAAACGGGCGCGCAGCCCGGGCTCGCGCTGCTGCCGATGCCGCAATCGGTGGTCCGCGGCACGGGCAGCTTCACCGTCGCCAACGGCGCGAGCATCGCCGCGACCGACGCTGGCGCCACCGCCGCCGCCCGCCTGCTCGCGGACCACGTACGCACCACCCGCGGCCTCACACTCACCCCCGGCGCCACCGGCACGATCCGCCTCGTCCGCGACGCGAGCGTCACCGGCGACGAAGCCTATCGCCTGACCGTCACGCCGCAGGGCATCACCGTCGCCGCCTCCGGGAACCGCGGCCTCGTCCATGGCGCGATGACGCTCGCGCAATTGCTCAGCCCCGATGCCGCCTTCGGCAAGCCGGTCGTCGTGCCGGCGCTCACCATCACCGACGCCCCGCGGTTCGGCTGGCGCGGGCTGATGATCGACCCCGCGCGCCATTTCCTGCCCATGCCGGCGCTGCGCGCGATCGTCGACCAGATGGCGGCGGTGAAGCTCAACACGCTCCACCTCCACCTGACGGACGACCAGGGCTGGCGCGTCGAGATCAAGAAATACCCCAAGCTCACCAGCATCGGCGGCTGGCGCCTGCCACCCTGGACGGGCGGCGCTCAGCCGACGGAAAAGGATCGCGTCGGCGGCTTCTACACCCAGGCGGAGCTGAAGGAGCTGGTCGCCTATGCCGGCGTGCGCGGCATCACCATCGTGCCGGAGATCGACCTGCCCGGCCACGCCAATGCACTCGTAGCCGCCTATCCCGAACTCGGCATCCTCGGCGACCGGCCGCTGGTCAGCAACAATTGGGGCATCATGCCCTATCTGTTCAATCCGGGGCCGAAGGGCATCGCCTTCGTCAAGGACGTGCTCGACGAGCTGATGACGATCTTCCCCGGCACCTACATCCATTTGGGCGGTGACGAGGCTGTCAAGGACCAGTGGGAACGCAGCCCTGAGGTGCAGGCGCAGATGAAGGCGCTGGGCATCAAGACCGAAAACGCCCTGCAAAGCTGGATGATCGAACAGTTCGGCACCTACCTCCAGTCCAAGGGTCGCCGCCTGATCGGCTGGGACGAGATCCTGGAGGGCGGCCTGCCCGCCTCTGCCTCGGTCATGTCGTGGCGCGGCGAACAGGGCGGGATCGACGCCGCCAACATGGGCCATGACGTCGTCATGTCGCCGGGCAACCCGCTCTATCTCAACGGCTTGCAGAGCCGCCGCAGCGACGAGCCGCCCGGCCGGCTCGACATCACCACGCTGCAACAGGTCTATGCCTACGACCCGCTGCCCAAGGGCATCGCCGCGGACAAGGCGCATCACGTCCTCGGCGCGCAGGGCAATCTGTGGAGCGAATATATCGTCACGCCGGGGCAGCTCCAGCATCTGATCTTCCCGCGCGCGGGCGCGCTCGCCGAAATCACCTGGTCGCCCAAGGTCCAGCGCGACCGGCCGGCGGACCTCGCCGCCTTCCTCCCCCGCCTGCAGCGTCAGGACGATCGCTGGTCGCGCGCCGGTATGCGCGTCGCCGACAGCGCCTTTGCGGTCGGCTTCGACCTCACCGGCATGCGCGGCGATGCGCTACGCAAGAACAGCGTGGCGCTCACGCTGTCGACGCAGGTCCCCTATGGCACGATCCGCTACACCATCGACGGCAGCGCGCCGACGCTGCGCTCACCCGCCTACACCACGCCGTTGACGCTGAAGCCCGGCATCATGGTGAAGGCCGTGGCCTTCGACGCGAACGGCGCCCCGACGGCCGCGGTGCGCAGCTTCGACACGTCGCGCGCCGCGCTTCTCGCGCGTTCCAGCTCGGACATGGCGGCCTGCCCCGCCGGTGCACTCGGCCTGCGCGTGCCGCTGACCTCGGAAGCGACCGCCGACGCGCCCGTCTACAACATCAACCTGTTCGACACCTGCACGCTCTACCCCGACGCGCCGCTCGACGTCGCGCGCGGCTATAGCGTCGAGGTCGTGCGCCTCGCCCGCCATTACGGCCTCGCGCACGAACAGCGGATGGTGCGCGAACACTACAATGTGTCGGCGCATGGCGAGCTCCTCGTCCAGATCGGCTGCATCGCCGCCGCCGCCGCGCAAAAGGCCGGCGACAAGACTGCCCACCCGATCGCGGTCGGCGCCTTCCCGCTGCCCGATCCGAAGACGGCGCCGCAGCGCTTCACGCTGTCGGGCACGCTGCCGACGATGACGGGCGATCGGGACGTCTGCTTCCAGTTCACCTCCCCGCTAACCGACCCCTTCTATACGGTCGGCAAGGTCCAGCTGACGGAAGGTTCGAAGTGAAGCGCGCCCTCCTTACCCTGCTGCTCGCCACCTCGCCGCTCGCCGCGCGGGAGGTGGTGCCGCTGGATGGCGCATGGCAGGCGCGGCTCGACCCCGCCGACACCGCCGCCGCCAAGGCACATCCGAAAGAAGCGCGCTGGTTCGCCGCGCGCGTGCCGGGCAGCGTCCAGGAAGATCTGATCCGCCTGAAACGCGTGCCCGATCCCTTCATCAGCACCAACGAGGGCGCGATCCAATGGGCGGGCCTGTCCGCGTGGCAATATCGTAAGACGCTGACCGTCACGCCCGCGATGCTCGCGCACCGGCACCTCGACCTGGTGTTCGACGGGCTCGACACATTTGCGACCGTCACCGTCAACGGCCAGCCGCTGCTCACCGCGGACAACGCCCACCGCCGCTGGCGCGCCGATGCGAAGCCGCTGCTGAAGACCGGCGATAACGAAATCCTCGTCAGCATCGCCAGCCCGATCAAGACGCTGCAGCCGATGGTGCTGAAGGAAGCGCATCCGCTGCCCGGCGAATATGACAGCGCGTTCGGCGACGAACCCAAGGGCGTGCAGACCAGTCCCTATATCCGCAAACCCAAATATCAGTACGGCTGGGACTGGGGTCCCCGCCTCGTCGCGAACGGCATCTGGCGCTCGGTCAAGCTGGAGGCATGGGACGACGCCCGCCTCGATCATGTCCGCGTCGCGCAGGACGCGTTGAACGATGCCGAGGCGCGCCTGACCGCGCATGCCACCGTCATCGCCGACACAACGAAGCAGGTCACGCTCACCGCCACCGTCACCGGCCCCGACGGCAGCCGCCAGACCGGCCAGGCGACCGTCACGCTCGCTCCCGGCACGAACCCGGTCGCGATTCCGCTGACCATTGCGCGCCCGCAGCGCTGGCAGCCGGTCGGCTATGGCGCGCAGCCGCTCTATACCGTCGCGACCAGCTTCGACGGCGAGACGCAGACGCGCACCATCGGCCTGCGCACCGTCACGCTCGACCGCAAGCAAGGCGCGTTCGGCTTCGTCGTCAACGGAACGCCGATCTTCGCCAAGGGCGCGAACGTCATCCCGTTCGACAGCTTCCCAGCGCGCGTCGACCCGGCCGAACCGGAAGCGCTACTTAAGGCCGCGCGCGACGCGAACATGAACATGGTCCGCATCTGGGGCGGCGGCTATTATCTCGACGACGCCTTCTATGCCGCCGCCGATCGGATGGGCATCATGGTGTGGCAGGACTTCATGTTCGGCGGATCGGTGACGCCCCCCGACGCCGCCTTCCGCGCCAGCGTCGCCGCCGAAGCCGACGAACAGGTCGCCCGGATCGGCGACCATCCCTCGGTCGTGATCTGGGCCGGCGGCAACGAAGTGCTGTCCGGCTGGGAAAACTGGGGCGATCGCAAGGCGTTCAAAAAGGCTGTGGGCGCCGACGAGCAGGAGCGGATCGGCGCCGGCATGGCCGTGCTGTTCGACCGCGTGCTGCGCGACGCGGTGACGCGCAACAGCCCCGGCACGCCGTATATGCCCGGCTCGCCTTCGACCGATTACGAAGGCCCGGTGGATACCGACGCCAACGGCGACCGCCATTTCTGGGACGTGTGGTCGGGGTCGAAGCCGGTCGAGAATTACCTCGACAGCTGCCCGCGCTTCATGAGCGAATATGGCTTCCAGTCGATGCCGACCATGGCGACGATCCGCCTGTTCGCCGGCAAGGGGAAATTGGATCCCGAAAGCCCGGTGATGAAGGCGCACCAGAAGTTCCTGGCCGGCGAAGGCAATGCCCGCCTGAAGCTGTACCTCGACCAGCGGTTGCGCCCGGCCAAGGACTTCGCCGATTTCGTCTACCTGACGCAGGTCAACCAGGCGCAGGCGATCGACCTCGCCGCACGCCACCACCGCGCCTGCCGCCCGGTGACGATGGGATCGTTGTTCTGGCAGTTGAACGACGTCTGGCCATCGATCAGCTGGGCGAGCATCGATCATCTCGGCCAGTGGAAGCTGCTGCAATATCAGGCGAAGCGCTTCTTCGCCCCGCAGGCGATCGTCGCCGAGCATCGCAATGGCGCGACCCGCGTCGTGCTGGTGTCCGACGCGACCGGTGCCATCCCCGCGCACTGGCGCGTGACGGTGCGCGACATGGCCGGCGCGACGCTGGGCGTGCGCGAAGCCGATGCGACGCTCGCGCCGTTGTCGTCGACCACCGTCGCGACGCTGCCCGACGCCGACCTGTTCGGCAGCGCCGATCCGGCGAAGAGCTACGCCGTCGCCGAACTGATCGTCGGCGGCCAGCCGGTCAGCCGCACGATCGTCGAACGCCTCGTGCCGAAGGACATGGCCTATCCCGATCCGGGCCTGACCATGCGCCGATCCGGCAACGACCTGACGATCACCGCAAAGAACCTCGCCCGCGCGGTGATGATCGACATGGGCGACACGCCCGGTCAGGCAAGCGACAGCGGCTTCGACCTGCTGCCCGGCGAGAGCAAAACGGTGACGCTGACCGGCAGGCAGACGCCCGTGCTGCGGACGCTGGCCCGCTGATGGCCCGAACGCTCACCCCACCCACCCCGTCACCCCGGACTCGTTCCGGGGTCCACCGGGCCACGGGGGCAACGTTCGAGCCTCTTGCCGCCCCCCTCGCCGCAAAGTGGACCCCGGAACGAGTCCGGGGTGACGAACCCCTTTGGGCGAACCGATCGCCCCACCGCCCCCATCGGAGCGCCTGAATGATCCCCGCCCTCCTGCTGCTCGCGCAAGCGGCCGACCCCATCTCCGCCGCCATCGCCACGATGACGCCCGAACAAAAGGCCGCGCAGCTGCAAAGCACCGCGCCGGCCGACCCTGCGATCGGCCTGCCCGCGTACGATTGGTGGAACGAAGGCCTCCACGGCCTCGCCCGCGATGGTCAGGCGACCGTTTTCCCACAGGCGATCGGCCTCGCCGCCACCTGGGACACCGACTTGCTCGGCCAAGTCGGCACCGTCGTCTCAACCGAAGCGCGCGCCAAGTTCAATGCGCAGCCGGTCACCGCGAACCGCCGCATCTACCAGGGCCTCACCATCTGGTCGCCCAACATCAACATCTTCCGCGATCCGCGCTGGGGCCGCGGGCAGGAGACGTACGGCGAGGACCCGTATCTCACCGGCACGCTCGGCGTCGCCTTCGTGCGCGGGTTGCAGGGGCCGGACCCTGCCCACCCCCGCGTCGTCGCGACCCCCAAACATTTCGCCGTCCACAGCGGCCCGGAAGCCGGTCGCGACAGCTTCGACGTCGATCCCAGCCCGCGCGATCTCGAAGCGACCTATTTCCCCGCGTTCCGCCGCACGATCACCGAAGGCCGGGCCATGTCGCTGATGTGCGCCTATAACAGCATCCACGGCGTGCCCGCCTGCGCCTCGTCGCCGCTGATGAACGAGCGCCTGCGCCGCGACTGGGGCTTTACCGGCTTCACCGTGTCGGACTGCGACGCGGTCGGCAACATCAGCAGCTATCACCATTACCGGCTCGACACCGCCAGCGGCGCGGCGGCGGCGGTGCGCGGCGGCACCGACGTCAATTGCGGCAGCGCCTATGCCGCGCTGCCTCAGGCGTTGAAGCAGGGCCTGATCACCCAGGCCGAAGTCGACACTGCGCTCACCCGGGCCTTCCGCGCGCGCCAGGCGCTGGGCATCGCGTTCGGCGGCACCAGCCCCTACAGCCGCATCCGCCCCGATCAGGTCGGCACGTCGCAGCACCGCGCCGTCGCGCTGGAAGCGGCACGCAAATCAATCGTGCTGCTCCAGAACAATGCCGACCGCCTGCCGCTGAAACCCGGCGCGAAGATCGCCGTCATCGGCGCCGACGCCGACGATCTCGGCGTCTTGCAGGGCAATTACCACGGCACCGCGATCCGCCCGGTCACCCCGCTCGACGGCATCCGCACCCGCTTCGGCGCCGCCAATGTCGTGTACGCGCAAGGCTCCGCCCTCGCCGACGGCGCCGCGGTCGTCGTACCCGAAACCGCGCTCCGCTCGAACGGCAAGCCCGGCCTGCGTGCCGACTATAGCGGCACCGCCTCCGTCACCCGGCAGGACCGCCGCATCGACCTCGACTTCAACCGCGCCCCAGTCGCACCCGGCCTGCCCATCGGTCCGTTCAAGGCGAACTGGACCGGCGAGTTCGTGCCGCCCGGCCCCGGCCAGTACCGCCTGATCATCGACCAGTCGCAATGCTGGAAGAATTGCACCACGCACGACAGCGCCCGCGTGTCGCTGGGCGGCAAGGTGCTGCACGACGGTCCGCTGCCCAAGGGTCGCGTCGAGATGACGGTGGACAGCGACGGCACGCCGCAGCCCATCACGATCACGCTGGACCATGTGTCGGAGGACGAAAGCTTCCGCCTGCTCTGGATGCCGCCCGCGCAGCCGCTGCTCGACCAGGCCGTCGCAGCGGCACGCGACGCAGACGTCGCGGTCGTCGTCGCCGGCCTGTCGCCCGATCTGGAAGGCGAGGCGCTGTCCGTGTCCGTCCCCGGCTTCGTCGGTGGCGACCGTACCGACATCGCCCTTCCCCTGCCGCAACAGCGCCTGCTCGCCGCGTTGAAGGCGACCGGCAAGCCGATCGTCCTCGTCCTCAGCAGCGGCAGTGCGGTCAGCGTCGATCCCACCTCCGCCGACGCGATCCTCGCCAATTGGTATCCGGGCGAGGCCGGCGGTACCGCGCTCGCCGACGTGCTGTCGGGCGTCACCAACCCCGGCGGCCGCCTACCCGTCACCTTCTACCGCTCGACCACCGACCTGCCCGCCTTCATCGATTATGCGATGAAGGAGCGCACCTATCGCTACTTCACCGGCACGCCCTTGTGGGGCTTTGGCCACGGCCTCAGCTACACGCGCTTCGACTATGCCGCCCCCCGTGGCACCGCGAGCGTCACCGCCGGCCAACCGCTCAAGGTGGAAACCACCGTCACCAACACCGGCCCCCGCGACGGTGACGAGGTCGTGCAAGCCTATCTCGTCCCCCCCGCCTCCACCCGCCCGCTCGGCAGCACGGAGGCGGTGCTGCAACGCCAGCTCGTCGGCTATCGCCGCGTGAACCTGAAGCGCGGCAAGGGCATGAGCGTCGCCTTCACCCTCACCCCCCGCGACATGAGCATCGTCGACCACGACGGCCGCCGCCACGTCGCGCCGGGCGCGTATCGTCTCTACGTCGGCGGCGGCCAGCCCGGCGACGGCGCCGGCCAGTGGTTCGACTTCGCCGTGACCGGCACCGACACGGAGCTGCCGAAATGACCCGTGACCTCTCCCCACACGCCCCGTCACCCCGGACTCGTTCCGGGGTCCACCGCCCCGCGGGGGGCGGGCCAGGGGATCAAGCCATCCCACCAGCCGCAGAGTGGACCCCGGACCAAGTCCGGGGTGACGGTGGAATTGCGGCGACCGTCCCGAGCCTCAACCGCCGAAGCCTGCTTACCGCCGGTGCGCTGGCAGGCGTGGGGATGGCCACCCCCGCCTTCGCCGCGCCCGCCTTCCCCAGCAAGCGCCCCGCCCCCGCCGACCGCCGCTTCGTCAGCCCCGCGGTCGAGCGCGACCTCACCCGCGTCGCGAAACAGATCGGCGACCCCAAGCTGCGCTGGATGTTCGGCAATTGCTACCCGAACACGCTCGACACCACCGTCCGCATGAGCACGGTCGACGGCAAGCCCGACGCCTTCGTCATCACCGGCGACATCCCCTGCCTGTGGCTGCGCGACAGCTCCGCGCAGCTCAAACCCTATCTCCACCTCGTCAGACAAGCGCCCGAACTGCGCCACCTGTTCACGGGTCTCATCGCCCGCCAGGCGCGCTGCATCCTGATCGACAGCTACGCCAACGCCTTCATGGAAGACCCGACGGCTAAGTCGAACCTCGAATGGTCGCTGCACGACGACACCGTGATGAAGCCGGGCGTCGCCGAGCGGAAGTGGGAGGTGGATTCGCTCTGCTACCCGATGCGCCTCGCCCACCAATATTGGCGCGCCACCGGTGACAAGACGCCGTTCGACGCGACCTGGGCCGCCGCGGCGAAGCGCAGCATCGCGACCTTCCGCGAACAGCAGCGGATGGACGGCCACGGCCCCTATAGCTTCCGCCGCTCCGCCCCCCAGCCTACCGAGACGTTGCTGTGGGGTTACGGCAACCCCACCAAGCCCAACGGCCTGATCCATTCGGGCTTCCGCCCGTCTGACGATTCCTGCACCTTTCCGATGCTGATCCCCAGCAACCTGTTCGCGATGACCGCACTGCGCGAACTCGCCACGGTCGCGCAGGAAACCGGTACCGACGGCGGCATCGTCCGCGATGCCACGCAGCTTGCGCTCGAGATCGAAAGCGCGCTGCGCCGCTTCGGCACGATGCGCCTGCGCGACGGGCGCGAAGTCTGGGCCTATGAGGTCGATGGCTTCGGCAACGCGTTGTTCATGGACGACGCCAACGTGCCCAGCCTCTCAGGGCTAGCCTATCTCGGCTGCGTCGATCCCGCCGATCCCCTGTGGCAGCGCACCCGCGACGCCTGCTGGAGCGACACCAACCCCTGGTTCTTCAAGGGCAAGGCCGGCGAAGGCATCGGCGGCCCGCATGTCGGCGAAGGCCAGATCTGGCCGATGTCGCTCACCATCCGCGCGCTGACGTCCACCGACGACGCCACGATCCGCGCCTGCCTGAAGACGCTGCGCGACACCGACGGCGGCACCGGCTTCATCCACGAAAGCTTCGACCAGAACGACCCCGCCAAATTCACGCGTAGCTGGTTCGCCTAGCCCAACGGGCTGTTCGCCGAACTGATCCTCCACCTCGCCGCCACCCGGCCCGCGCTGCTCAAGGCTCCGCTATGATTCCTGGCTCGATTTCCCGCCGCACCCTGCTCGCCTCCACCGCCGCGATCGGCCTGCCGCTGCCGGCCTTCGCCGCCGCAAGCGCCCCCGCCCGCGCCAACCTCTTCATCGGCACCGGCGGCCACGGCCATACCTATCCCGGCGCGACCGTCCCGTTCGGCATGGTGCAGCTGTCCCCCGATACCGATGTCGAGCGCTGGGACGCATGCTCGGGCTATCACCGCACCGACACGTCGATCATGGGCTTCAGCCATACGCATCTGTCGGGCACCGGCATCGGCGACATGCTCGACGTGCTGGTCGTGCCGACCGCCCAGAAAACCAAGGACGCCCCGGTAAAGCTGCTCCCCGGCCCGCTCGACAACCCCGACGCGGGCTACCGCCAGCGCTTTACCGCCGAACATGCCGAGCCCGGCTATTACCGCGTCGCCCTCGAAACCGGCGTCCGCGCCGAACTGACCGTGACCGAGCGGACCGGCTACCACCGCTACACCTTCCCCGCCGGCTCGGCCCACGTCCTCATCGACATGTCGCACCTGATCCTCGACAAAAGCGATCATCCCCCGCTCGTCACCGACGCCAGCCTCGACATGGACGCCGCCGGCACGCTGACCGGCAGCCGCACCGTCAACCGCTGGGCCAAGGGCCGCCACATCCACTTCGCGATGCAACTGTCGCGGCAACCCGACCGCATCACCTTCTACGGCGACGCCGATGCCGAGCAGCCCCAGGGCGCGCGCGGCGTGAAGGGCAACCGCGTCAAGGCCGTGCTGCACTATGACGACGCCGGCCGCGCGCCGCTGGTCATCCGCTGCGGTATCTCCGGTGTCGACGTCGCCGGCGCCCGCGCCAACCTCGCCGCAGAAGCCAAGACTTGGGACTTCGACGCCGTCCGCCGCGCTGCGCAAGGTCGCTGGGCGCGCGAACTCGGCGCGATCGGCGTCGAAGGCGGCACCGAGGATCAGCGCACGATCTTCACCTCCGCGCTATACCACGCCCTGCTCGCCCCGACGCTCTTCTCCGACGTCGACGGCCGCTACATCGGCCTAGACCGCAAGCCGCACACTCTCCCGCAGGGCAATGCCGCCTACAGCACCTTCTCTCTGTGGGACACGTATCGCGCGCTCCATCCGCTGCTCACCATCGTCGCGCCCGACAAGGCGCAAAGCCTCGTCGCCGACCTCATCCGCCAGACGCAGCAAAGCCCCTACGGCCCGCCGTGTTGGCCGCTGCAGGGCGTCGAGACGGGCACGATGATCGGCTGGCACGCCGTCTCCGTCCTCGCCGAGGCGCAGAAGAAGGGCATCAAGGCCGATTACGCCGCCGCCTGGCCCGGCATCGCCAAACGCAGCTTCGATTTCTCGGCGCCTGACCTCGACAACAGCAAGGGCCGCGACCTCTACGACACAATGGGTTACGTGCCCGCCGACAAGCTGTTCGAAAGCGTCAGCCGTACGCAGGAATATGCGTACGACGACTGGGCCTCGTCGCATCTTGCCCGCGCTGCCGGCAAGACGGCGGAGGCTGACCGCCTGCTCAAGCGCTCGCGCAACTGGCGCAACGTCATCGACGGCCGCATCGGCTTCGCACGACCGCGCTTTGCCGACGGCAGCTGGTGGACGCCCTACGATCCCATCCAATTAGGCCACATGCCCAAGCCTTGGTGGCGCGATTACACCGAAGCGAACGGCTGGCAGGCGACCTTCCTCAACCAGCACGACATCTACGGCCTGATGGAGCATATGGGCGGCGAGGCGAAGTTCGAACGCCAACTCGACGCCTTCTTCACCGCACCCTCGACATTGCCCGCCAACGCCCCGCCCGACATCGCCGGCCTCGTCGGCCAGTATGCACACGGCAACGAACCCGACCAGCACGCCGCTTACATGTACGCCTACACCGGCGCCGCATGGAAGACGCAGGCGATGGTCCGCCGCCTGTGTACAGAGATGTACAAGAACGACCCCGACGGCATCATCGGCAACGACGATTGCGGCCAGATGAGCGCGTGGTTCGTCCTGTCTTCGCTCGGCTTCTACCCGGTCGATCCGGTCGAGGCGGTCTACGTCTTCGGCTCGCCGCTGTTCGAACGCGCGCAGATCGCGCTCCCCGGTGGCAAAAGCCTGACGATCGAGGCGCCGGGCAACACCACCGATACGCCCTACGTCCGCGCGATCACCTTCAACGGCCGCCCCTGGACGCGCAACTGGATCAGCCACGCCGACCTGATGAAGGGCGGCCGCCTGGTCTTCACGATGAGCAAGACGCCGGTGAAGACCTTCGGCCAGGCCAAGGCCGACCGCCCACCGTCCAACGGCCGCCAGTTGGCGTGACCGCCACCCCCCACCCCGTCACCCCGGACTTGTTCCGGGGTCCACCGGGCCGCACGGGGAAGGCGAGAGGCTCCGGCCGCACGCCTCGCCGCAGAGTGGACCCCGGAACGAGTCCGGGGTGACGAAGAGAATACCGCACACGCCCGCCAGACCAAGTACCCGGAGCCACCCCGTGACCGACCTTTCCCGCCGCACCCTGATCGCCTCCGGCCTCGCCGCGAGTGCCGCCACCGCCGCCCCCACCTTCGCCGCCACGCCGGTCGCCGCCCCCAAGCCGTGGGGTGCCACGCCCTCCAAACGCCAGCTCGCCTGGCACAAGCGCGAACGCTACGCCTTCGTCCATTTCTCGATCAACACCTTCACCGATCGCGAATGGGGCTATGGCGACGAGAGCCCGAAGCTGTTCAATCCGACCGATTTCTCCGCCGACCAGATCGTCGCCGCGGCGAAGGCGGGCGGCATGACCGGCATCGTCCTCACCGCCAAGCACCACGACGGCTTCTGCCTGTGGCCGACGATGCTGACCGAACATTGCATCCGCAACAGCCCGTACAAGAACGGCAAGGGCGACATCGTCCGCGAGATGGAGCAGGCGACGCGCCGCCACGGCCTGTCGTTCGGCCTGTACCTCTCGCCCTGGGATCGGAACCACGCCGGCTACGGCCGCCCCGAATATATCGACTATTATCGCAAGCAGGTGGTCGAACTCTGCACCCGCTACGGAGAGCTTTTCGAATTCTGGTTCGACGGCGCCAATGGCGGCGACGGCTATTATGGCGGCGCGCGCGAAACGCGCACGATCGACGCGCCGAAATACTATAACTGGCCTTCGATCATCGCCCTCGTTCACCAGCATCAGCCGATGGCCTGCACCTTCGATCCGCTGGGCGCGGACATCCGCTGGGTCGGCAATGAAGACGGCATCGCCGGCGATCCCTGCTGGCCGACCATGCCTGACCACCCCTATGTCCAGTCGGAGGGCAATAGCGGCGTACGCGGCGCGCCTCTGTGGTGGCCGGCGGAAACCAACACCTCGATCCGCCCCGGCTGGTTCTATCACGCCGACGAGGATTCGAAGGTGAAGACGCCCGCGCGCCTGATCCGCTTCTTCGACGAATCGGTCGCGCGCGGCACTAACATGCACCTCAACCTGCCGCCCGACCGCCGCGGCCGCCTGCCCGATCATGACGTTGCGGTGCTCAAGAGCTTCGGCGATGCGATCCGCGGCAGCTTCGCGACCGATCTCGCGACCGGCGCCGTCGCCAGCGCCTCGGCAACCCGCGGCCCCGCCTTCGCGCCCGCCAAGGTTCTCGACACCGATCGCGACACCTATTGGTCGACACCCGATGGCGTTACCACGCCGACGCTGACGCTCGACCTCCCGCCCGGCCGCCGCTTCGACCTGATCCGCATCCGCGAATACCTGCCCCTCGGCGTCCGCGTCACGCGCTTCGCCGTCGAGGCGGAGGTCGGCGGAGCGTGGCAGCGGCTCGCCACCCACGAATGCATTGGCGCGCAGCGGATCATTCGACTGCCGCAGCCGATCGCCGCCCGCCGCGTCCGCCTCGTCATCCTCGAAGCGCCCGCCTGCCCGGCGATCAGCGAGCTGTCGCTGTTCCTCGCCGTCGCGCCGGTTCCGGTGGCCGCACCGCCCAGCCATGATGCCGCAGTCCTGTCGCCGCGGGACTGGAAGGTCGTCGCCGCCACCGCGCCCGGCGCCGAAGCCTTGCTCGACGGCGACGGCTCCACCGTCTGGAGCCAGCCCGCGCCCACCACGACGCCGGCGTCGGTCACGCTAGACATGGGCAAGACGCAGACGGTGGCCGGCTTCAGCCTCACCCCCTGGCGCCACCCCGACAAGGTCAGCGCGCCGCCCCGCGGCTATCGCGCCGAAACCAGCATCGACGGCAAGACCTGGGCACCGGCCGCAGAGGGCGAATTCCAGAACATCGCCTACGCCCTCTCGACGCAGCGCATCCCGTTCACCACCCCGCGCCCCGTCCGCTACCTGCGCCTGACCTTCGCCGCGACCGCAGTCCCGGCGCAAAAGCTGGCGATCGCCGACGTGGGGGCCTTCACCCGCTAACCCCCTCCGTTACCCCATCCACTCCGTCACCCCGGCCGAAGAGCCGGGGTGACGGAGGTGAAACCGGAAAGACTAAATCCCCTCGGCCACCACCGCACGCCCCGTCGCCTCCAGCTCCCGCGTCAAATCCGCGAGACACCGCTCGACCAACCCCGCATCCGCGCTGCGCACGACGAAATTCGCCCCCGTCCGCCCCTCACGGAAGAACGGATAGCTGCCGATCGACACGCCCTCGTGCGCCTTCTCGGCGTTGCGCAACAGATCGGCGACCTCGCTCTCGGCGACCCAGCAGCCGATCGTCCCCGACACCACCGGCCGCCCGCCTTCCAGCGTTCCGGTCAGCGCATCCAGCATGCCCGCGGTGATATGCGGCACGCCCGCCATGATGTAGATATTCTCGACCTGTATCCCCGGTGCGCCCGACACGCGATTGGGGATCAGCCCCGCCCCCGCCGGCACCCGCGCCATCCGCGCCCGCGCCTCGGTCAGCCCGCCGCGCGTCGCATAATATCGCTCCAGCGTCGCCATAGCGTCGGGATGGTGCTCGACGCCGACGCCCAGCGCCTCCGCGATCGCATCGACGGTGATGTCGTCGTGCGTCGGTCCGATCCCGCCGGTAGTGAACAGATAGTCGTTGCGCGCCCGCAGCGTGTTGACCGCCTCGACGATCGCCGCGGTCCTGTCCGCCACCACGCGCACCTCGGCCAGCCGGATGCCCTGCACGTTCAGCCAGCTCGCCAATTGCGCGACATTCTTGTCTTGCGTGCGCCCCGACAAAATCTCATCGCCGATGACGACCAGCGCGGCGGTCCAGATACGTTCCTGATCCATGTCGCCCGCTTTACCTCGCAAAATGACGCTCGCCACGCTATATACGCGCGATGACCGAATATGTGACCGTCACCTCCGACGCGCCGGAAGGGCGCACCGGCGCGATCAAGCTCCATGGCCCCGCCGCCTTCGCTGGCATGCACAAGGCCGGGCGCCTCGCCGCCGAAACGCTCGACATGCTGGTGCCGCACATGGTGCCTGGCGTCACGACCGCCGAGCTCGACCGGCTGATCTACGACTTCGTCACCGCGAACGGCGGCGTGCCCGCGACTTTGGGTTATCGCGGCTATACGCATTCGACCTGCATCTCGATCAACCACGTCGTCTGCCATGGCATCCCCAGCGAAAAGACGCTGAAGTCGGGCGACATCGTCAACGTCGACGTCACGCCGATCGTCGACGGCTGGCACGGCGACACCAGCCGCATGTATCTGATCGGCGACGTACCGCTGAAGGCGAAGCGCCTGGTCGAAGTGACCTATGAATGCCTGATGCTGGGTATCGAACAGGCGAAGCCCGGCAATCACATGGGCGACGTCGCCCACGCGATCCAGCGCCACGCCGAAAAGCATCGCTACGGCGTCGTCCGCGATTTCTGCGGCCATGGCCTGGGGCTGCTGTTTCACGATGCGCCCGAAGTGGTGCACGTCGGCAAGCCCGGCACCGGGCCTGAACTCAAGCCCGGCATGATCTTCACGATCGAACCGATGATCAACATCGGCCGCCCCGACGTGAAGCTGCTCGACGACGGCTGGACGGCGGTGACGCGCGACCGCTCGCTGTCGGCGCAGTTCGAACATTCGATCGGTATTACGGACGAGGGCTGCGAGATCTTCACGCTCTCGCCCGCCGGCTTCCACCAGCCGCCCTACGCCTGATCCGCGTCACCCCGGCCGAACAGCCGGGGTCCCGCTTCTTCTGGCCTCGATTGAAAAAGCGGGACCCCGGGTCAAGCCCGGGGTGACGAAAGCGGCGCCGTTAAACACCAGCGCCGCCCCGCCCCTCACCTGACGTCGAGCATCACCACCGACTTCGCCGGCAACGCCACCGACAGCAGGCCGTTCGCGCCCAGGCTTGCGCCGGTGAACGCCACCGGCTTCAGCGTATCGGGCGCATCGAACGTATTGTGCGCGTCCATCGTCGGCGCCGTCAGGATCCGCCCCGTCACGCTCTTGCCCGCCAGCCCGGCCAGCTGGACGGTCACCGTCGTCGCCCGGTTGGGATCGACGTTCGTCAGCCCGACATGGACGACGCCATCGGTGCCCCGCACCGCGCTCGCGCTGACCGCGCGCACCTCATATTTGCCGCACTGATACCAGTGCGAGGCGACCTCGACCGGCAGCACCGTTCCGTCCTGATAGTCCTTGTACATGTCGAACACCCAATAGGTGGGCGTCTTCAACATGCGATTGCCGTCGGTCAGGATCATCGCCTGCAGCACGTTGACCATCTGCGCGATGTTCGCGCCGCGCACGCGATCGGCATATTTGGCGAAGATGTCGAGGTTCAGGCTCGCCACCACCGCATCGCGCAAGCTGTTCTGCTGATACAGGAACCCCGGATGCGATCCCGGTTCCTGATCGTACCAGGTACCCCATTCGTCGACCAGCAGCGCGACTTTCTTGTTGGGATCGTATTTGTCCATGATGCGCGAATGCTCCTGAAGCAATTCGTCCATCTTCAGCGCCTTGGAGATCGTCACCGCCCATTCGTCTTCGCTGAAGCCGGTGGCCGCGCCCTTATGCTCCCAGCTGCCGGGGACGGTGTAATAATGGACGCCGATGCCCTGGATCATGGTGCCCGCCTTGCGCATCATGACGTCGGTCCAGTTATAGTCGGTCGAATTGGCACCGCTGGCGATCTTCATGATCGGCACGCCTTCGGGCGTCTTGACGAAGGTCGCGAACTTGCGCGTCTCGTCGGCGGCGTACTCGGGCAGCATGTTGCCGCCGCAGCCCCACAATTCGTTGCCGATGCCGAACATCGGCAACTTCCACGGCGTCTTGCGGCCGTTGGCGGCGCGCTCCTTGGCCAGCGTCGATCCGGTCGGCGAGGTCATATATTCGACCCACTCGGCCATCTCGCGCGGCGAGCCGGACCCGACATTGCCCGACACATAAGCGTCGGCTCCGAGCATCTCAGAATAGTCCATGAACTCGTGCGTGCCGACCGCATTGTCCTCGGTCACGCCACCCCAATGGGTGTTGATCTTGACCGGGCGCTTGTTCCGCGGGCCGATGCCTTCGCGCCAGATATATTCGTCGGCGAAGCAGCCACCCGGCCAGCGGACGACGGGCACGCGGATCGCCTTCAGCGCGTCGAGCACGTCGGTGCGATAGCCGCGAACGTTGGGAATTTTGCTGCCCGGCCCGACCCAGATGCCACCGTAGATGCCGGTGCCGAGATGCTCGGCGAACTGGCCGAACAGGCGGCGATCGTATTTGGGCCCCGGATGGTCGCCGCGCACCGATACGATATCGGTCGGCTCCGTCGCTGTGGCCGTCGCATCCTGCGCATCCGCCGCCACAGGCACCGCCGCCGCCAGCGCAGAGCATAGCAGCAGCCTGAGCATCGTCTTCATGCATCTCTCCCCGACGCGTCCCTGCGCGCTGGGGCCATGACTATCGGGCTACACCCGACCCGTCAATTTGTTAGACAAAAGGAGTTTTAGCGCCGTCAGCGCCGGCTTTCGGCCTGTCGCGCCGCTGCGATCGTATCCACGACCAGCTCGTAATGCGCCGGCGAATACCCGGCCGCCAAGAAGGCCTTCACCTCGGCCGAGGCGATCGCATAGCCGCGCTTCCAGCTCAGCACCGCAACCCGGCGCAGCGCCTCCAGCTTGGGATCGGCGAGCATCGGGCTGATCCGCACGCCGAACACCAGCTCCAGCCCGCGCGACAGCCGCCCCGGCTGGCGCAGCGTCGACAAGCCATCGCCGCGCGCAAGGCCGATCACCGACCGCTCCAGCTCGCTCAGCACCGGCCGGTCTTCGGCCGGCGCCGTCACCCGCGGGGCGTCCGCAGCCAGCCCCTGCGCGCTCACGCGGGCATAGCCGGCATTGCCCGGTTCGGCGAAAGCGAGAAAAGCCATGGTGTCACTCCCTTTTGTCCGAGCCGCAGGCCTCCCGTCCGTGCCAGGGGGCACGGTGCGCGCTGCATCGTCAGTGTCGTTCGATCGAGATGGCAAAGGCTCTTCATCCGGCGCTGCGGTCCCTCGCAACATGAATGCCTCGTCATCTTCTATACCAAGCGGTATAAAAGCGGATTACAGGGCCGTCAATGGCTTTCGTACCGGTCGGTATTAAAAGAACGCGATCGCTGCCGACCCTACGGATCGCGCCGATTTTTGAACCAGTAGCGCCGTCAGGGACGTCCGACGGGATACGCCCACGATCCCAACGCGTTATCTGTCATCTCACGACAGGAGGCATCGATGTCCGACACCAGCAAGGTCGATCCCGGCCGCGATACGACCGGCAATCCCTTCGATCGCGATGCCGGCGAATATGGCCTGGACTATCACCGCGATCGCGAAGCCGAACTCGGCCGCCAGGCCCCCAGCGGCACCGTCGCCGCCCGTCCTGGCGATCCGCACCCGCCGCAAGACCCTAATCTCCCGCCCGAAAACGGCCTGCGTGCCTCGTTCGACCCGCAGACCGGCGAGGTCCACGGCAGCGGCAGCGGCGCGGGCGGCGGCAATCCCGGCGAGGATTTCAGCAGCGATGCCGCGGCCGGCGACGGCTATCGGCAGACCGGCGGCGAAGGGCTGGACAAGAACGGCGACACCGACCTGGGACCGACGCATTCCCAGGAATGACACCGGCGGACTGATCTGGCCGCTCGACCAGCGAAAACAGCACATTTGCAGAGGCCCGACCTCCGCAAAACCCCACTCCGTCATGCCGGACCCGTTCCGGCATCCACCGGGCCGCACGGGGGTGGCCAGAACTTCAAGCCGCCGCCCTCGCCTCAGAGTGGACCCCGGAACAAGTCCGGGGTGACGGATCGCGTGAGGCATCTAAAACGCAGGAAAACGCTGGGTAAGGCACAATCACGCCGAAACGCGCCCGATCTAACGACCGTGCGCGGCCCCGCGCCAACCGCCCCTACTTCAACGGAACGATCACCTCGTCCGGATGCGCGACGTTCAATTCCTTGCGCACCATCTCGTCGACCATATCCGGATTGGCATGGTCGGGGTCCAGCAAGGCGACGCGGTTTTGCAGCACCGTCCGCTTCTGGTCGAGCGAGGCATATTGCACCTCACGCCGCGCCAGCTGCTTCTTGTAATCGCCATAGGCCAGGATGCCGTTCGGCCCCAGCACGGCGTAGGCGCCGAAAAACGCCATGATCGTAAAGCCCAGCGCGGGCAGCGCGGCACGACGCATGACCTTGCGGAACGCGGTCGATGTGTTCGACCGCCCTCCGTTCGTGCCCTTCCGTGCCGTTACCGCCCGCGCCATGGTTTACATCCTTGCTTGCATCCCGTCCGGGATCAAGCCTTCAGAACGCTCCGGCCCGCATAACGTGCCGAGTCGCCCAATTCTTCTTCGATGCGAATCAGCTGGTTGTACTTGGCGAGCCGGTCGCTGCGCGCCAGGCTGCCAGTCTTGATCTGGCCGCAGTTGGTCGCGACCGCCAGATCGGCGATCGTCGCATCCTCGGTTTCGCCCGACCGGTGGCTCATGACGGCGGTGTAGCGGTTGCGCTGCGCCATGTTCACCGCTTCCAGCGTCTCGGTCAGCGTGCCGATCTGGTTGACCTTCACCAGCAGCGAATTGGCATAGCCGCCCTCGATGCCGCGCTTCAGGCGCTTGGGGTTGGTGACGAACAGATCGTCGCCGACCAGCTGCACATTGTCCCCGATCAGGTCGGTCAGCGCCTTCCAGCCCTCCCAATCGTCCTCGCTCATGCCGTCCTCGATCGAGAAGATCGGGTAGCGGCGGGTCAGGTCGGCAAGATATTCGGCCATCGCGCCGCTCTCGAGCACCTTGCCCTCGCCCGAGATATTGTAGCGGCCGTCCTTGTAGAATTCGGTCGCCGCGCAATCGAGCGCCAGCATCACGTCGTCACCCGGCGTATAGCCCGCCTTCTCGATGCTCTGCATGATGAAGCCCAGCGCCTCTTCGGTGCTGGCGATGTTCGGCGCGAAGCCACCCTCGTCGCCCACGCCGGTCGCCAGACCCTTGTCGTGCAGTGCCTTCTTCAGCGTGTGGAAGATTTCCGACCCGCAGCGCACCGCCTCGAGGATGTTTTCCGCGCCGACCGGCACGATCATGAATTCCTGGAAATCGATCGGATTGTCCGCGTGCTCGCCGCCGTTGATGATGTTCATCATCGGCACCGGCAGCACGTGCGCCGACACGCCGCCGACATACTTGTACAGCGGCATGCCGCGCGCCTCCGCCGCCGCCTTCGCTGCCGCCAGGCTGACGCCCAGGATCGCGTTGGCGCCCAGGCGCCCCTTGTTCTCGGTGCCGTCGAGCTCGATCATCGCCGCGTCCAGGTCGGCCTGATCCTCGGCATCCAAGCCGATCAGCTTTTCGACCAGCTCGCCGTTCACTGCCTCGACGGCGTCATCGACGCCCTTGCCGCCCCAGCGGCTCTTGTCGCCGTCGCGCTTTTCGACCGCCTCATGCGCGCCGGTCGACGCGCCCGAGGGCACCGCCGCGCGGCCGAAGCTGCCGTCTTCCAGCAGCACGTCGACTTCCACCGTCGGATTGCCGCGGCTGTCGAGGATTTGCCGGCCATGGATGTCGATGATTGCGGTCACGTAACGATGCTCCTACCTCTGGGGCTCAGATGCCGCGGCCTCTACCCGCTGCCGGCGCGGGCGGCAATTGCCTGACGCAAGGGAACCCGCCGTCGCCGGCCGGGGTTAGAGGCCTTCGAACGCGATTTGCACGAAAGGGCGCGCCATGTCCGATACCGATCTGAACCCCGTCATCGACGGCGACACCGTCTCCAACACTGCCGGCGATGCCGCTGACGCCGCCACCAGCCGCGTCGATCAGGCGAAGCAGACCGCCAAGGACTATACCGCGAAATACGGCGCACAGGCGACCGACAAGATCCGCACCCTCGCCGACACCGGTAAGGAACGCGCGATCGGCGGCCTCGACCAGCTGTCGCAGATGATTCAGGACGCCGCCGGCCAGGTCGACGACAAGCTCGGCGCCCAATACGGCGATTACGCCCGCTCGGCGGCCGGCGTCGTCTCCAACTTCTCCGGCCAGATCCGCGACAAGGACGTCGAGGAACTGCTGGAAGACGCGCGCGCCTTCGTCCGCAAGAGCCCAGGCGTCGCGATCGGCGTCGCCGCGGCGCTGGGCTTCGCGCTCGCCCGGGTCGTCCAGTCCGGCCTCGACGACAAGGCGTAAGGGGCTCGTGGCGGTCTTGCCGACAATCGAAACCGCGGGCGAAACCGTAGGCGCTGGCGAGGAAGGCATCACCGACCTCGTCAGCCAGCTCGTCGAGGACGCCCGCGGGCTCGCCAGCGCCGAAGTGGCGGTGGTCAAGGCGCGGATCGGCGAACGCGTCAGCGCCTATCGCAGCGCGATCGTGTTCTTCGTCGTCGCCGGGGTGCTGGCGCTCGCCGCGTTGATCACGGCGCTGATCGGTGCGGTCCTGACGCTCGCGACGCTGTTCGGCCCTGGCCTCGCGACGCTCGCCGTCGTGATGGCGGTGCTCGCGATCGCCGCCAGCCTCGCCCTCGTCGGCAAGAGCCGCCTCGCCCCCGCCACGGAGAAGCGGCCATGACTGATCCCGCCACCCGCCTGATCGACGCCGAGGCGGAGGCTGCCGCAGCCCGCGAACGCCTGTCGGGCACGCTCCGCAAGCTGCAGGTCCGCCTCAACCCGCGCGACCTCGCCAAACAGGCGGCGCGGGACGTCGCCGACAAGGGGCAGGCCGCCGCGCAGGCCAGCCTCGACACGGCGGTGCGCAATCCCGGCGCGGTCGCCGGGGTCACTGCCGTCGCCGGCCTGTTCCTCGCCCGCCACCGCCTCGCCGGCCTGTTCCGCAAGAAGGACAAGCCACACCGCTTCAAACGCAATCACGAAGCAGGCCTCGGTCCCAAGGACTGATCCCGTTCCCCGCGCATCCACGCAAAGGATAGACCCATGACCGACACCCAGACCCAGGATCGCGTCGCTGACGCCACCGCCGACATCAAGGCCGACGTCCACCACCGCCTGGACGATGCCAAGCACGCCGCCACCGACGCCGCGCGCCGCACCGCGGACGCGATCGAGGCGAACCCGCTCGCCATCGTCGCCGGCGGCATCGCGATCGGCGCGCTCGCCGGCGCGCTGATCCCGCGCTCGGCCAAGGAAAAGCAGTTGCTCGCCCCGCTCGGCCGCACGCTCGGTGAACGCGCGCGCGGCGCCGTCGCCGCCGCCCGCGAAGCCGGCGCCACGGAACTCCAGAACGCCGGCCTGTCGAAGGACGCCGCCAAGGATCAGGTGAAGTCGCTGTTCCAGGGCATCGCCAAGGCCGCGACCACCGCCGGCTCCGCCGCGGCGCAGTCGGCACGCGCCAAGGACTAGGTCGGGGCCGACCCCCTCGAACGTCGGACGTCATTGCGAGCGGAGCGAAGCAATCCAGAGCCGGATCAAGAGGCCCTGGAGTGCCGCGCGTCCCTCGCGATGACGCAGACGGATGACCTTGGCGCTTGCCGCCTTTCGGGTATGCCCACGCACTTCATCCCTTTCGCCACCGGGGCTCCGTCCGGCGGTACGAGATGTGGAGACAAGGATCGTCCTCTCGCGGCCATCCGGGGTTCAATATTGCGCCGCAACACGCTAGGGACGGCGGGGTAAAATCACCACCCCAGGAATCTCAGCGCATGAGCAAGCTCCACCTCGTCTTCGGCGGCCGCGTCACCGATCCCCGCACGCTCGACTGGGCCGATCCGTCGAAGCTCGATGTCGTCGGCATCTTCCCCGACTATGCGAGCGCCGAAAAGGCCTGGCGCGCCAATGCACAGCGCACCGTCGACGATGCCGAGATGAAGTTCGTCGTCGTCCACCTCCACCGCCTGCTCGAACCCGATCTGGTCACCACGCCCGAAGCGTAAGCGGACCGGGGGCGCTTCGCCCCCACTGCGCCCCGGACCGGGTCCGGGGCCGCAAAGCCTGTGGGTGAGGCGTGCGAAACGCCGCAGGTTGAACCACTTATGGGATGTTCCGTCCCGCCCCACCCTCGTCATTCCCGCGAAGGCGGGAATCCAGACACGCTAACGGCAGCGATAGAGCCGAGACGCTACGGCATATGGATTCCCGCCTCCGCGGGAATGACGATGTGAGTGGGGTCGCGTCGTGAGACCAACAGCCGACGAGCCAGGACGTAGACGACTAACCACGACGTAAGGGCCGCCGCGCTTCGGCTAAAGGCCCGACACCGCCCCCCCCTCGTCATCCCGGCGAACGCCGGGATCCATGAAGACGGAAAGGCCGCTGTGGCGCGCCAACGCGAATGGCGCCGTATCCACAGATCCCGGCGTGCGCCCGGATGACAAAGGGGCGGGCGAACCCGCAAACCCTCAGATAAACTCGACCTTCGACACCACATAATAGCGGTCGCCCGCCGGTACCGACACCTCGACCTCGTCGTCCACCTTGCGGCCGATCAGCGCGCGGCCCAGAGGTGAATTGTACGAAATCCGGCCCGTCTTGGCATTCGCCTCGGTCTCGCCGACGATCTGGTACTTCACCGGCTTGTCGTCGTCGTCGAGCAGCGTCACGGTCGCGCCAAACACCACCTTGTCGCCCGACAGTTCGCGCGGATCGATGATCTGTGCGCGCGACAGCTTGCTCTCGATATCGGCGATCGTCGCCTCGTTCTGGCCCTGCTGCTCCTTGGCGGCGTGATATTCGGCGTTTTCCGACAGGTCGCCGTGCGCGCGGGCTTCCTCGATCGCGTCGACGATCAGGGGGCGTTCGGCTTTCAGACGCTTCAGATCCGCGGTGAGCTTCTCATAGCCCTCCTGCAGCATCGGCATCTTTTCGACGGTCGCCATGTGTCAGTCCCCAATTGCTTCATCCCCGCGGGCGGGCCGTTTTCCGGCCCGCCCCCGCACATCACGTCATTATGTCGGGATCAGTTGTGCGACTGCGAATAGTAGGATTGCAGGGGGCGGACTTCAAGGGAGGCGACGCCGATTGCCGCAGCCGCCTGCACGCTGGCGGGGGCCGTGGTGAAATACGGGATCTTCTGCGCCAGCGCCGCCTGCCGGATCGGCTTGGAATCCTTCAGGCTCTGCCAGCCCTCGGTCGTGTTGAAGATCAGCGTCACCTCGCCGTCCATGATCCGGTCGAGGATGTGCGGCCGCCCCTGCGCGACCTTGTTGACCTTCTCCACCGCCAGCCCTGCGGTCTCCAGGTAATCGGCCGTGCCGCCGGTCGCCAGCACCTTGAAGCCGCGCGCCAGCAGCGCCTTCACCGCCGGTACGATATGCGGCTTGTCGCCGTCCTTCACGCTGACGAAGGCGGTGCCGCCGGTCGGCAGCACGGTGCCCGCACCCAGCTGCGACTTCATGAAGGCGGTGGTGAAGTCGGGGTCGATCCCTATGACTTCGCCCGTGCTCTTCATTTCCGGCGACAGCACGGGGTCGATGCCGGGGAAGCGGTTGAACGGGAAGACGGCTTCCTTGACCGCATAATAATCGATGTGGCGGTCGATCGGCGGCATGTCGGCGAGCTTCTCGCCCGCCATCACGCGGCTGGCGATCTTGGCGATGGGCGCGCCGATCGCCTTGGCGACGAAGGGCACGGTGCGGCTGGCGCGCGGGTTCACCTCGATCAGGTAAACTTCGCCATCCTTCACCGCGAACTGGATGTTCATCAGCCCCTTGACGCCCAGCGCATGCGCCAGCGCCACCGTCTGCCGCTCGATCTCGGCGATCGTCTCGGGAGTGAGCGAATAGGGCGGGATCGAACAGGCGCTGTCGCCCGAATGGACGCCGGCTTCCTCAATATGCTGCAGCAGGCCCGCGACCACGACCTCGTCGCCGTCGCACACCGCATCGACATCGACCTCGATCGCGTCGCGCAGATACTGGTCGATCAGCACCGGGCTCTCGCCCGACACCTGCACCGCGGTCTGGATGTAATCGTCGAGCTGCTGCAGGCTGTCGACGATTTCCATCGCCCGGCCGCCCAGCACATAGCTGGGGCGCATCAGCACCGGATAGCCGATCCGCTCCGCCGCCGCGACCGCCTCGTCGCGGCTGCGCGCCAGGCCGTTCGCCGGCTGCTTCAGGCGCAGCTTGTTGACCAGCGCCGCGAACCGCTCGCGGTCCTCGGCCAGGTCGATCGCGTCGGGGCTGGTGCCCAGGATCGGAATCCCCGCCTTCTCCAGCGCCCGCGCCAGGTTCAGCGGCGTCTGCCCGCCGAACTGCACGATCACGCCGGCCAGCTCGCCCTTCGACTGTTCGACGTGGAGGATTTCGAGCACGTCCTCTGCCGTGAGTGGCTCGAAATACAGGCGGTCCGACGTGTCATAGTCGGTGCTCACCGTCTCCGGATTGCAGTTGACCATGATCGTCTCATAGCCCGCATCCGCCAGCGCGAAGCAGGCGTGGCAGCAGCAATAGTCGAATTCGATCCCCTGTCCGATCCGGTTCGGGCCACCGCCCAGGATCACCACCTTGCGGCGGTCGGACGGCATGCTCTCGTCCTCGGGCTCGCCGAACGACGGCGCCTCATAGGTCGAATACATATAGGGCGTCTTGGCGTCGAACTCGGCGGCGCAGGTGTCGATCCGCTTGAAGACCGGGCGCACCCCCAGCCGATGGCGCAGCGCGCGCACCTCGTCCTCGGTCACGCCGCCGGTCATCGCCACGACCGCCTCGTGGATCAGGCCCGATCCGCGCGCGATGCCCCGCTCCATGCCGCGCAGATTGGCGGACTTCAGCGCCAGATAGGCGAGCCGCTTGTCGCTGAAGCCCATCGACTTCAGGCGGCGCATGCCCGCCGCTTCGATCGGCAGGCCGTTGCGGCACACTTCCTCTTCCGCTTCGACGATCTCGGCGATGCGCTCGAGGAACCACGGATCGAACTTGGCGATCGCATGCACTTCGGCGACGGTGAAGCCCTCGCGCAGCGCCTGGGCGGCGACCAGCAGCCGGTCCGGCGTCGGGTTGGCGAGCGCCGCCTCGATCTCCGCACGCGGTGCGCCGACCAGATGGTCGACCGCATTGAAGCCCGACAGGCCCGTCTCCAGGCCCCGCAGCGCCTTCTGCATCGATTCCTGGATGTTGCGGCCGATCGCCATCACCTCGCCGACCGACTTCATCGCCGTGCCCAGCACCGGCTCGGCGCCCTTGAACTTTTCGAAGGCGAAGCGCGGAATCTTGGTGACGACATAGTCGATCGTCGGCTCGAACGACGCCGGCGTCGCGCCGGTGATGTCATTGTCGATCTCGTCGAGCGTATAGCCCACCGCCAGCTTCGCCGCGACCTTGGCGATCGGGAAGCCCGTTGCCTTGGAGGCGAGCGCCGACGAGCGCGACACGCGCGGGTTCATTTCGATGACGACCAGGCGGCCGTCCTTGGGGTTCACTGCGAACTGGACGTTCGACCCGCCCGTCTCGACGCCAATCTCGCGCAGCACCGCGATGCTGGCGTTGCGCATGATCTGATATTCCTTGTCGGTCAGCGTCAGCGCCGGCGCGACGGTGATGGAATCGCCCGTGTGGACGCCCATCGGATCGACGTTCTCGATCGAACAGATGATGATGGCATTGTCGTTGCGATCCCGCACGACCTCCATCTCATATTCCTTCCAGCCGAGCAGCGATTCCTCGATCAGCACCTCGGTGGTCGGCGACGCGTCCAGGCCCTTGCGGACCATGTCGACGAATTCGGACCGGTTGTAGACGATGCCGCCGCCCGATCCGCCCATGGTGAAGCTCGGGCGGATGATCGCCGGCAGCCCGGTGATCTCCAGCCCCGCCAGCGCCTCCTCGACGGTATGCGCGATCGCCGAGCGGGCACTTTCCAGCCCGATCTTGTCCATCGCCACCTTGAACTTCTGGCGGTCCTCGGCCTTGTCGATCGCCTCGGCATCCGCGCCGATCATCTGGACGCCGAACTTTTCCAGCGTGCCGTCATGGAACAGCGCCAGCGCGGTGTTCAGCGCGGTCTGCCCGCCCATCGTCGGCAGGACCGCGTCGGGCCGCTCCTTCTCGATGATCTTCGCGACCACCGCGGGCGTGATCGGCTCGACATAGGTCGCGTCGGCCAGCTCGGGATCGGTCATGATCGTCGCCGGGTTCGAATTGACCAGGACGATGCGATAGCCCTCTTCCTTCAGCGCCTTGATCGCCTGCGTGCCCGAATAATCGAACTCGCACGCCTGACCGATAACGATCGGCCCCGCGCCGATGACGAGGATGGAGGAGATGTCGGTGCGCTTGGGCATTATTGGCTCGTCCAAGAGAGAGTAACGTAGAAGGGCTTTACGAACTTCGCGATGCACGTCAGTGCCGAATTGTCGGCGCTATTTTCCGGAAAGCTTAGGGTTGCCCAGTTATCGACATCGGTATCCCCGGCATTCGTCGTCAAAGTCCATTGCCGGATCCGGCACCGAGTAGCGATCCTGACCGGATAATCCGTCACTGGCTCGGAGATGCTTCTTGGATCTCCGGCGAGACGTTCGGCAGTATAGCTTTGAGGCGATCCCGGCTTTGTATAGGTAAGGTTGACCACGGTCTGTCGGACATGCGTTTGGTTCCACAGCATGGCCGCGACAGCCGATGCGGAAACGAGGCCAGCGCCAATGGCGACGCCGGCCAGCCTCCTCATCGCAGACTCCCCACGAACTTCTCGAACAGATACAGACTGTCCTGCGGCCCCGGGCTCGCTTCTGGATGATACTGCACACTGAACGCCGGACGATCTGTCAGCTCCAGCCCTGCATTCGACCCGTCGAACAGCGACACATGCGTCTCGCGCACGTTGGCCGGCAGCGACTCCCGTTCCACCGCGAAGCCGTGGTTCATGCTGGTGATCTCGACCGCACCGTCGCTCAGGCGCTTGACCGGATGGTTGGCACCGCGGTGGCCCTGGAACATCTTGGTGGTCGTCGCGCCGACCGCCAGCCCGAGCAGCTGATGGCCGAGGCAGATGCCGAACAGCGGCTTCCCCGTATCGAGCAGCTGCCGGATCACCGGCACCGCATAGTCGCCGGTCGCGGCGGGATCGCCGGGGCCGTTGGACAGGAAGATGCCGTCCGGGTTCTGCGCCATCACGTCGTCGAACGTCGCCTGCGCCGGCAGCACCGTCACCTTCGCGCCGGCCTTCACCAGATTGCGGAAGATGTTGTGCTTGCTGCCGTAATCGATCGCGACGACGTGCGGGCGTTCCCCCTCGCCCGCCGCACCATA
Organism: Sphingomonas sp. S6; assembly: GCF_043498045.1. Lineage (NCBI taxonomy): Bacteria > Pseudomonadati > Pseudomonadota > Alphaproteobacteria > Sphingomonadales > Sphingomonadaceae > Sphingomonas > Sphingomonas sp. S6. The sequence continues at coordinate 14,533 of NZ_JBIEOE010000007.1, read as the reverse complement.
GCCGAAGCCCAGCCGCCACACGTCGCCCTCGCGCGCCTCGCCCCAGGCATAATGCGTCTCGGTCGACACCGTCTTGGCGAGGTCCATGCCCTCCAGCCCCGGCCAGGCGCGTGCCATCTCCAGCAGCGCATCGAGATCGAACTCGCCGGTCGCCGAATGCGCGACCACGCCATTCGGCGCACCGCCCGCGCGGATGCGGCGGGTCAGCGCCCGCGTGTCGATGCCCGACAGGCCGATGCGCGCATGGCGCTTCATCCAGCCGTCCAGCCGCTCGACCGCGCGGAAGTTCGACGGCTCGGTCACGTCCTGCCGCACGATCATGCCCAGCGCATGCGGTGCGTCCGCCTCGATATCGTCGGGGTTGGCGCCGACGTTGCCGATGTGCGGAAAGGTGAACGTGATGATCTGGCCCGCGAACGACGGGTCAGTCATGATCTCCTGGTATCCGGTCATCGCGGTGTGGAAACACACCTCGCCCACCGCCGCGCCTTCCGCGCCGAAGCCGCGGCCCCAGGCCACCTCGCCGTTCGCGAGAACCAGAACGCCCGTCGCGCCGTCAGGCTTTGCGGGCATGGCAATGGGCTTGGCGTCGGCCATGGCTTGGCGGGCACTCCTGAAGGTTTCGTCTATGTCGCTAAGTGGCGCCCGCTACCCCCCAGCTTGGCCTAGGTCAACCGGTTCACGGGCCCGCCGCTTTCCGCTAGGGTCCCCGGCTTTCCCGTATTCGAGGCTTTCTTCCATGATTCGCGACGACATCAAGGCCGCCCAGGTCACCGCCATGAAGGCCGGCGACAAGGAAGCGCGCGCCGCGATCGGCCTGATCCAGGCGGCGATCAAGAACCGCGACATCGAATTGCGCACTGGCACCGCCCCGACCGACGACGACGCCGTGGTGGTCGAGGTGTTGCAGAAGATGGTGAAGCAGCGCCGCGAATCGATCCAGATGTACGAAACCGGCGGCCGCCAGGAACTCGCCGACGCCGAAAAGGCCGAGGTCGCGGTAATCGAACGCTTCCTCCCCGCCCAGATGAGCGACGCAGAAACCACCGCCGCGATCGAGGCGATCAAGGCAGAACTGGGCGCGGCCGGCATGAAGGACATGGGCCGCGTCATGGCAGAACTGAAGGCGCGCCACGCCGCCAACCTCGACATGAGCAAGGCGAGCGGCCTGGTGAAGGCGGCGCTGTCGTAAGCCCCTGCCCCGCCGTCCTCCGTCATCCCGACAAACGCCGCCCTCCATTCGTCATCCCGGCGCACGCCGGGATCCATGGAGAGGATGACCGCGCCGGATCGCGCCACCGCCAGCCTCGCGCGTCCATGGATCCCGGCCTTCGCCGGGATGACAAAATAAAGGAAGCCCTGTCCTACACGGAACAAACCATGTATAGAGCGCCTAGCTCTTTGCCATCGTCCACACGACCCGCGCTCATGGGCGCCAACGGCCACCCTATGGCCCGCTCGCACAGGGCCGCATCCGGGACGTTACGTATCGTCCACTTCGTCCACTTCCGCGCGCATCCGGCATCGGCGCATTGCCTAACCGCCCCCCATCGGGCATAGTAGAATCGCACGCATGAGCCTGTCACCGCAGTTCCTCGACGAGCTCCGCGCCCGCACCTCGCTGTCGGCGCTGATCGGCAAGACGACCAAGCTCACCAAGGCGGGTCGTGAGATGCGTGGCTGCTGCCCGTTCCACAACGAAAAGACGCCCAGCTTCTACGTCAACGACGACAAGGGCTTCTATCACTGCTTCGGCTGCTCGGCGCATGGCGATGCGATTCGGTGGATGACCGATCAGCGCGGGCTGCCCTTCATCGATGCGGTGAAGGAACTGGCCCAGGCCGCCGGCATGGACATGCCCGCGCAGGATCGCCGCGCCGCCGCCAAGGCCGAACGCGCCAAGGGCCTGCACGACGCGATGGCCGACGCCGCCAGCTGGTTCACCGAACAGCTGAACGGCATCGGCGGCGCCGAAGCCCGCGCCGTCCTCGCCAAGCGCGGCATCGCCCCCGATACCGCCCGCACCTTCGGCATGGGCTTTTCCCCCGACAGCCGCGGCAAGCTGAAGACCGCGCTGAAGGACTATGGCGACCCCGCGCTCGTCGAATGCGGCCTGCTGATCCAGGTCGAGGGGAAGGACCCCTACGATCGCTTCCGCGGCCGGCTGATGATCCCGATCCGCGACGCCCGCGGCCGGACGATCGCCTTCGGCGGCCGCGTGATCGGCGACGGCGAGCCCAAATATCTCAATTCCCCCGACACGCCGCTCTTCGACAAGGGCCGCACGCTCTACAACCTCGACCGCGCCGCCCCCGCTGCGCGCAAGGCGAACCGTGTGCTGGTGGTCGAAGGCTATATGGACGTCATCGCGCTGAGCCAGGCGGGCATTCACGAAGCCGTCGCCCCGCTCGGGACCGCGCTCACCGAAGCGCAGCTCGAACGGCTGTGGCGGATGGTCGACGTGCCGATCCTCTGCTTCGACGGCGACAGCGCCGGACAGAAGGCCGCGCTCCGCGCTGCGAACCGTGCCCTCCCCATGCTCGCGCCCGGCCGCAGCCTGTCCTTCGTCACGCTGCCCCAGGGGCAGGACCCCGACGATCTGGTAAAGGCCGGCGGCGCCGCCGCGATGGAGGCGCTGCTCGGCCAGCCCCAGCCGCTGGTCGACCGTCTGTGGCAAAGCGAGGTCGCCGCCGGTCCGCTCGACACGCCCGAACAGCGCGCCGGCCTGAAGCAGCGGCTCGCCGACCTCGCCGCGACGATCGCCGATGTGTCGGTCCGCAAGGAATATGAAAGCGACTTCCGCAATCGCTTCTACGAACATTTTGCCCCGAAACGCCGCGCCTTCACCCCCAACGCACCGCGCGCCCAGGGCAAGCGCGGGCCGGACGGCCAATGGAAACAGCCGATCGCCCCGCCGACCGAGGATGTGAAGGCCTTCCACGCCGCCGGCATCGATCGCGTGCTGGCCAAGGCGGTACTCGCCGGCCTGATCCGCCATCCGGTGGAGATCGCCCGGCATATGGAGGTGCTCGGCAGCCTCAAGCTGGTCGACGGCGCGCTCGGCCGATTGTTCGAGGCGGTTGTCGATGTCGCGCTCGAGGATCAGGCGCTTGATAGCGCGCGTCTGCGCACCATATTGGCGCGGAGTGGGTTCGATGCGATCGCCAGCGATCTGTTGAGGGCCGACACGATGCCCTATTCGTTCACGCAAAGCGGCGGCGACGTCAGCCGCGCCCGGGCCGATCTTGACGAGGCGATCGCCATTCTGGTGGCCCGCCCCGAAGTCGACCTGGCCCTGCACGAGGCGACCGTCTCGATGCAGGCGCATTTCACCGATGCGGCGTTCGAACGGCAGGTGGCATTGGTGAAAGAGAAACAGGCGTTGGAGCTTCGACTTGCAAATCTCGTGCAAGCGAACGAAGACGCCCGAGCGTTTGGTTCCGAGGACAATTGATGGCGAAGCTTAACGGTAACGGTGGTGACGACGGTAGCGATGGGGCCGATGCACCGCTGATCGACCTGAACGATGCCGACATCAAAAAGCTGATCGCGCGCGCCAAGAAGCGCGGCTACATCACCTACGACCAGCTGAACGAGGCGCTGCCGCAGGACCAGATGTCCTCCGATCAGCTCGAAGATATCATGGCGGCCCTCAACGAAATGGGCGTCAATATCGTCGAGAATGAGGAAGCCGGCGAGGACGGTGACGAAAAGGAGGCGTCCGAAGAGGACGAGGCCGAGGTCACCGAGGTCGACGGCGACGGTACCGCCGCGCCCGCGCTCGAGACCAAGAAGAAGGAAACCGTCGACCGGACCGACGATCCGGTCCGCATGTACCTGCGCGAAATGGGCGCGGTCGAACTGCTCAGCCGCGAGGGCGAAATCGCCATCGCCAAGCGGATCGAGGCCGGCCGGGACACGATGATCCTGGGCCTGTGCGAATCGCCGATCACCTTCAACGCCATCATCGACTGGTCGACGCAGCTCAACGAAGGCACGATGCAGCTGCGCGAGATCCTCGATCTCGACGCGATGCTCTCGAAGGGCCCGTCGGCCGAGCAGGTCGAGGGCGCCGAGGACGACGACACCGGCGAAATCAGCGAAAAGACCGCCGGCGCCAGCTTCAAGGAAGAGGCCGAGCCGGAAGAAGCGTCCGCGGATGACGAGGATGAGGACGGCAGCCCGCGCCCGCCGCGTCCCAGCGACGACGAGGAAGAGGACAACACCCTCAGCCTCGCGCAGATGGAAGAAACGCTCAAGCCGCAGGCGCTGGAGCGGTTCGCCAACATCACCGCGCTGTACAAGAAGTTCAGCAAGATCCAGCAGGCGCGCCTCGATGCGATGCAGGCGGGTGGCGAGTTGTCCGCGGCGGACGAGCGCAAGTATCAGAAGCTCCGCGAAGAGCTGACCGCCGAGGTCGAGAGCGTCCAGTTCCACAACGCGAAGATCGAATATCTCGTCGACCAGCTCTATGCCTTCAACCGGCGCCTCACCGCGCTGGGCGGCCAGATGCTGCGCCTCGCCGAACGCCACAAGGTCAGCCGCAAGGACTTCCTCGACCGCTATGTCGGCCACGAGACCGACGACACGTGGCTGCAATCGGTCGCGAAGCTCGACAAGAAGTGGGGCAATTTCGCCGCCAACGAGGAAGCGGCAGTCGATCGCATCCGTGGTGAGATCAGCGAGATTTCGCAGCAGACCGGCATGGCGCTTGGCGAATTCCGCCGCATCGTCAACATGGTGCAGAAGGCGGAGCGCGAGGCACGCATCGCCAAGAAGGAGATGGTCGAGGCGAACCTGCGCCTCGTGATCTCGATCGCCAAGAAGTACACGAACCGCGGACTTCAGTTCCTGGATCTGATCCAGGAGGGCAACATCGGCCTGATGAAGGCGGTCGATAAGTTCGAATACCGCCGCGGCTATAAGTTCTCGACCTATGCGACCTGGTGGATCCGTCAGGCGATCACACGCTCGATCGCCGATCAGGCGCGTACGATCCGCATCCCGGTCCATATGATCGAGACGATCAACAAGCTGGTCCGCACCAGCCGCCAGTTCCTCCACGAGCAGGGCCGCGAGCCCACGCCCGAGGAGATGGCGGAGCGCCTGAGCATGCCGCTCGAAAAGGTGCGCAAGGTTATGAAGATTGCCAAGGAACCGATCTCCCTCGAAACGCCGATCGGCGACGAGGAAGACAGCCACCTGGGCGACTTCATCGAGGACAAGAACGCCGTCATCCCGGTCGATGCCGCGATCCAGGCGAACCTCAAGGAAACGGTTACCCGCGTCCTTGCCTCGCTCACCCCGCGCGAAGAACGCGTGCTGCGCATGCGCTTCGGCATCGGCATGAACACCGACCATACGCTGGAAGAGGTCGGCCAGCAGTTCTCGGTGACGCGCGAACGTATCCGCCAGATCGAGGCGAAGGCGCTGCGCAAGCTCAAGCACCCCAGCCGCAGCCGCAAGATGCGCTCGTTCCTCGATCAGTAAGCCCGCAGTTATTCGTCATTGCGAGCGTAGCGACGCAATCCAGAGCCGAACCAGGACGCCCTGGATTGCTTCGCTCCGCTTGCAATGACGACAGGCGGGACTTGGTTGCTACTTTCGAAGACGGATGACCTACCCCATCCGCCCCCTCAGGTTGAACAGGATCACCAGCGTCCCACTCGCCATCAGCGCGATGATCAGCGCGGTGAACAGGATCAGCTGAAGGTCATGCCGTGAGGACCGCTTCAGCCCGATGTGGAGGAAGCAGCGGAACTGCACCACCATCTGCACGAACCCCAGCGCCAGCACGATCCCGAACGTCGTCCGGCTGGCAAAGCTCGGCCAGCGCACCGCCACGAATGCCGCTGCGGTCAGCGCCAGCGAACCCGCATAGCCGACCGCATAGGTCCGTAGCGCCGCAGCCCGCTCCCTGGCCGGATCGCTCATCGGATCGCCCCCGGCAGATAGACGAGGCTAAAGATCGCGATCCAGACGATGTCGATCAGATGCCAGAACAGCCCCAGCCGCAGCAGATTGACCCGCACCCTGGCATCGCAGCCGTAAGCGACGATCTGCCCGATCATCACCACCAGCCAGAAGCTGCCGACCGCGACATGCAGCCCATGCAGCCCGACGAGGGCGAAGAAGGACGACAGGAAACCGCTCCGCGTCGGAAAGGCGCCATGAGCAAACATCGTCGCAAAGTCGTTCGCCTCCAGCGCCAGGAAGCTCAGCCCCAGCCCCAGCGTCGCGACCAGCCAGCCGATCAGCACGCGCCGCGGCTCTCGCCAGGTCATGGCGACACTCGCCCGGCCGAAGGTCGCGCTGCTGGTCAGTAGCAACAGCGTTTCGACGAAGGTTGGCAGCAGCTTGAACTCGGACGCCGGCGTCGGCCCGCCAACCGTGCTGGCCACCATCGTGCCATAGGTCGCGAACAGCAAAGCGAAGAGCACGGCATCGCTCATCAGGAACAGCCAGAAGCCGAAGATCGCCGTCTCCGCCTGCTCCCTGTCCAACCCCTCGCTCTTGCCGAGCGGCAGGCCGACATGCGCCAGTTCGGGATCGCTCATGCCTTGATCTCCGCCCGACCGCGATTGGCGTCGCTCATCTCCGTCTGCCGCGGCGTCGGCGGCGTCGCGTGAACCAACGCGAGCCAGGCATGATGCTCCGCCGCGACCTGCCGCGCCGGGATGGCCCGATGCTGTCCCCGCCCAAAGCTGCGCAACGCCACCGCCGCGACGACAAGCTCGACGCCAACGACCGCCAGCCACCACATGCCCCACACCAGCCCGAACGCCGCCATCGCCGCGGACAGGCCGATCGCCATACCGCTGATGGCATTGCGCGGCATGTCGATGGCTTCATAGCCTGCGGGCCGCTGGTACGGATCGGGCTTTGCCGCGTCGTGCTTGCGATCGTAAAACCAATCACGCCGATCGACCGGCGGCAGCACGGCAAAGTTGTACGCCGGTGGCGGCGACGGGATCGCCCACTCCAGGCTCCGCCCGTCCCACGCATCGCCGGCCGGCACCCGCCTCGCGTCGCGGGTTTGGACACTCACCCACAATTGCATGCCCAGCGAGACGAGCGCGGCGAGCAGCACGAATGCGCCAAAGCAGGCGACATACAGCCATGGCCGGAAATCGGGTTCGAAGATCGCGCTCGTCCGCCGCGCCATCCCGCTCGCGCCAAGCACGTACAGCGGCATGAACGCAAGGTAGAAGCCCGTTACCCAGCACGCCACCGCAATCCGCCCCCAGCGCTCGTCGAGGCGGAAGCCGAACGCCTTGGGAAACCAATAGGTATAGCCGGCCAGCATCCCGTACAGCAGCCCGGGGATCAGCATGTTGTGGAAGTGCGCGACGAGGAACAGCGTGTTGTGGACGAGGTAATCGAGCGGCGGCATCGCCAGCACGATGCCCGTCAGGCCGCCCAGCACGAACGTCATCATGAAGGCGATGGCATACAGCATCGGCACGCTGAACCGCACCTCGCCACGAAACATCGTCCAGATCCAGTCGTAGATCTTCACGCCCGTCGGCACGCCGATCGTCATCGTCGCGATGCCAAATACCGCGTTGATCTCAGCCGATTGTCCCATGGTGAAGAAGTGGTGGACCCAGACGGTAAAGCTCAACACCGCAATCGCCATCGTTGCGATGACGAGCGAGGTGTAGCCGTACAGATCCTTGCCGGAAAAGGTCGACACGACTTCCGAATAGACGCCGAACGCCGGCAGGATCAGGATGTACACCTCCGGGTGGCCGAACAGCCAGAAGAGGTTGGCATAGTTCATCATGTTCCCGCCGAGGTCGTTGGTGAACATGTGGAAGCCCAGATACCGGTCGAGCGCGAGCAGGCCCGTCGCGACGGTCAGCGGCGGCAGCGCGAAGATCATCAGGATCGCCGTGCAGAGCGACGTCCAGCAGAACATCGGCATGCGCATCATGGTCATGCCCGGACACCGCAACTTGTAGAGCGTGCAGGCGATGTTGATCCCCGCCATCGTCGAGCTGATCGACGACAGGGTCACCGCCCATATCCAGTAATCGACGCCGACGCCGGGGCTGAACGCTCGCTCGGTATAGGGTGGATAGCCGCTCCACCCGCCGGTCGAGAATTGGCCGACGACGAGGCTCGCCATCATCAGCCCAGCCGCGCCGATCGTCAGCCACAGCGCGATCGAATTGGCCCATGGGAAGGCCATGTCGCGCGCACCGATCTGCAGCGGCATGACGTAATTGATCAGGCCGGTGAGGAACGGCATCGCCATGAAGAAGATCATGATCGATCCGTGCGTCGAGAACAGCTGGCCGAAATGGTCGGGCGACAGGAAGCCCGGATCGCCGATCGCCACCGCCTGCTGCACCCGCATCAGCACCGCCTCGACCAGCGCGCGGCTCAGCATCACGAATGCCGTGACGATATACATGATGCCGATCTTCTTGTGGTCGAGGCTGGTCAGCCATTCCGTCCACAGCCGACCCCACAGCCGATACCGGGTCAGCAACACCACGACCGCAATGGCGCCGATCACCACCAGCCCGCCGGCCGCGGCACCGACTATCTCGCTCGCATTCGGATTCTGCCAAGCCCGCACGAACGGCAGATCGCTCCAGGAGAACCGCCCGAGCAGCGCCGGAAAAACGGGGGACACGGCGGTCATCGATGGTCCTTCCTGTGGCCGTGATCGCCCCCCTGCGCGACGACCCGATCGAAGAGCTGCGGCGTCACGCTGGAGAAGACGACCGGTCGCGCGATCACCGAACGGGCAGACAACCGGCGCCATGCCGCGGCATCGAGCGGCCGATGCGCCTCATGCGCCTTATCCCGCCAGCGATCGTACGCGCCGGCCGGAAGCGCCACCACGTCGAAGCGCTGATGCGCAAAGCCATCGCCATTGTATTGCGTATTGGCGCCGCGATAGCGCCCGGGGCGCGACGCCATGATGTGGAGCTGCGTCGTCATGCCCGCCATCGCATAGACCTGCCCCGCGAGTTGAGGGATCATCAGCGACTGCATCACCGTCCCGCTGGTCAGCCGGATACGCACCGGACGCCCCGCGGGAATGGTCAGGCGATCGACCGCGGCGATCCCCTCCCCCGGATAGACGAACACCCATTTCCAATCGAGTGCGATCGCCTGGACCTCGACCGGCGGTCCGCCGGGCAGCGGCCGATAGGGGTCGTCGCGGATCGTGTGGTGCCACAGTAGCACCGCAAGGCCGATGACGATCGCGGTCGGCGGGATCCAGATCAGCGCCTCGACCGGCCAGGAGAAGGACCAGTTGGGGCGATAGGCGTGGCGGGTATTCGACAGCCGGTAATGCCAGGCGAACAGCGGCACGAGCAGCAGCACCGGCCCGGCGACGAACACGAGCACACAGGCGAGCACGACGAACAGATGACGCTGATCCGCCGCGACCGGCCCGGCGGCGTTGACGAACCCGTGCGACAGCGCGGCGCAGCCACTCGACGCCAGCACCAGCGCACCGCCGACCACCAGCCGCACGAGACCCTTTGCGCCCACGTCGTCCCCTTCTCGATCCGGTCCCCATCGCCGGCGTCCCATGTCGTCAGACGAATGCCCGGCAGGCCGGTTCCCGCGCGATCAAGGCGAGGACCGGCTTACCAGATTCAGCGCGTGCCGCAGCTCACCGGCCCCGGCGGCGCGCTGGCGATGCGGACGCCCGAGACATCCATGCCGAGCCGCCCGGTGGTCGCGATCACCCAGGGACGCTGCACCGACCCCATCGTCGCGCCACCCTGCGCAAAGCAGCGCAGCGGCACGGCGATCTGCCGCCATTCGCCGACTTCGCCTTTCAGCGCACCGGTGATCGGCACCGCGCCGGCCGCTTTGCCCAGCACCCCCAGCGTCACCTCCGCAGTGGGCCCCTGCGTCACACGATAGTCGACAATCAGGCTGAGATCGCCGTTCGTCTCCCGCGTCAGATCGATCGGCGTCGCTTCGTCCAGATAGGCGTTCGCCGCACCCGTACCGGCGAACACGAGGCGCAGACTATCCTCCTGCGAATTGCGGTCGACCCGGCTGAGCTGCACCGGTCCCTGCGTCTCCAGCCGCGCGCCGGGGACGATGCGCCCGCGCACGAACAAGGCGTTCTGATCGGCCGCACCGCCCGCGGGCCTCGCCTCGCTCAGTTGCGGCACCACGGCGCCCTTCGCATAGGTCAGGCCATAGCCGAACGGGAACAGCGGGTCGTAATTGGGATCGCGCCGGTTGAGCACATATTGGTCGAGCCGCTTGGGCCACGAAACGCTGAGCGTGCCATGGAAGTCGTTGCGCGGCTTGCCGTCGCGCCCCGCAATCAGCACGTCGGCGACGCCGCCGCCCTCCGTGCCGGGAAGGAAGGCCGCAACGAACGCATCGGCCGCGTTCAACTCCGGGTTCACCCACAGCGGCCGCCCCGACAGGAACACCGCGACGACCGGGATACCCGCGGCCTTCAGCTTCTTGAGCAGCGCAAGGTCGCTTTTGTCTTCGGGGCTGTATTCCAGCGTCGGTCGGTCACCGGTAAATTCCGCATAAGGCGTTTCGCCGAACACGACGATCGCAGCATCGGGCTTGGTCGTATAGGCGCCATCGACCGCCAGCGTCGCCTTGCCGCCGCCCGCCCGCACCGCCTGATCGATGCCACTCCAGATCGACTGACCGTTCGGAAAGGCCGCGTTGGTGACGCCCGTGCCCTGCCAGGTGATCGACCAACCGCCCGACTGCTGGCCGATGTTGTCCGCGCCGCGCCCGGCGACGAGGATATTGGCACTAGGCTTCAGCGGCAGCACGCCGCCGTTGTTCTTGAGCAGCACTAGCGATTCGCGCACCGCCTGCCGCGCGATCGCGCGATGCGCCGGAGCGCCGAGCAGGTCGAACTTCCCCGCCATCGGGCGCGAGGACGGCCGCCCGGCATCAAACGTGCCTGCCAACATCTTCACCCGCAGGATCCGCCGTACCGCATCGTCCAGCCGCGCGGCCGGAATCGTCCCGTCCTTCGCCTCGCGCAGCGTGTTCGCGTACAGCTCCTTCCACTTCGAGCCGGAATACATGAACATGTCGAGGCCCGCATTGATCGCTGCCGGGCAATCTTCGTTGCTGCATCCCGGCACTTGGCCATGCGCGTTCCAGTCGCCGATCGCAAAGCCGTCGAAGCCCATCCGCTGCTTCAGCACGCCGGTCAGCAGACTTTTGTTGCCGGTCATCTTGACGCCGTTCCAGCTGGAAAAGCTCGGCATCACGGTCAGCGCGCCCGCGGCGAGGCCACTTTTGTAGCCTGCGGCATGCACGTCGCGCAGCACCTGTTCGCTGACACGTGTGTCGCCCTGATCGCGGCCACCCGTGCCGCCGTCGCCCAGGAAATGCTTCACCGAGGAAATGACATGGCCGGGCGTCATGAAGTCTTGGCCGACCGTGCCCTGCAACCCTTCGACCATCTGCCCGGCATAGGCCTGGACGATCTCCGGCTCTTCCGAATAGCTTTCGTAGGTCCGCCCCCAGCGGTCGTCCTGCACCACCGCCACCGTCGGCGCGAAGCTCCAGTCGATGCCCGTCGCCGCCGTTTCCGCCGCGGTCGCGGCACCGATCCGCCGGATCAGCGCCGGATCACGCGTCGCGCCAAGGCCGATATTGTGCGGGAACAGCGTCGCACCGACGATATTGTTATCGCCATGCACCGCGTCGGTGCCCCAGATGATCGGCACCACCGGCCGCCCGTCGCTGCGCTTCACCGAGGCGTCGTAGAACGCGTCGAACAGCTTCAGCCATTCCGCAGCAGGGGCGAATTCGTCGCTGTTGGGCGCCGAATTGCCCCCGTTCAGAACCGAGCCGATTTTGTACGTCTCGAGGTCTTTGGGCGTGATCGAGGCGATATCGACCTGGATCATCTGGCCGACCTTATCCTCCACGCTCATCCGCTTGAGGATCGCGTCGACCCGCGCCTCGACTTTCGGATCGCGTTTCAGCTTCATCGGCAGCGTCGGCCACAGCTCGGGATGCGCGACGCCGGCAGAAGCCCCCTGCTGCGCCAGCCCCTCTCCTGTCACCGTGCCGGCCGCCAGAGCGCTGGCGGCGACGATCATCGCCACGCTGCGGGAAAACGCCATTCATCCTCTCCTGATCCTGTCGGGCTGACTTGCCGGGCAGAGGCGAGCGCCGTCAACCGCTTAGGGCCACGCTTTATGGTTTCGCTATCATAAAACGGCTCCGCATGATGGCACCCAGCTACCCTTCGAGATAATTGCATACGATTCGCAATAGCGATATTGGCGCCCTATTATCAAAGGGGATTTCATGTCAGCTTTTGCATTGCTCGCCGGGACCGCGCTCGTCGCCCTGACACCGGGTGCCGCCGTCACCGACGATACCACCGACGCCCAGCGCAAGATTGCAGAGGGACAGACGGGCGCGGACATTCTGGTCCAGGGCCGCCTCACCGAGGCGCAGGCGACGACCAAGACCGACACGCCGGCGATCGAGGTGCCGCAGCCAGTCACGGTCATCGCAAGCGAGACCTATCTGGCGCAGGGGGCGATCAGCGTTGCCGATACGATGCGCTATGCAGCGGGCGTGCTCACCGACAGCTATGGCCGCGACACGCGCGTCGACACGTTCACCATCCGCGGCGTCAGTGCGCTGCAGTTTCGTGACGGCATGCGCGACATCTACAGCTATTACGTCAACATCGCGTCGGACCCGTACAACTTCTCACGGGTCGAGGTGGTGCGGGGTCCCGCCTCGGTATTGTTCGGACAGGGATCGATCGGCGGGCTCGTCAATCTCGTGTCGAAGACGCCGGTGTTCACGAATACGGGCGAGGTGCAGCTGACCTATGGCAGCTTCGACCGCAAAGAAGTGCTGGCCGACCTAAATCTTGCGGCCGGGGATAAGCTGGCGGGGCGCATCGTCGCGCGGGTGCGCGATGCCGGCACCTATGTCGATCACGTTCCCGACGATCGGATCATGATTGCCCCTTCGGTCACCTGGCGCCCGGACGCGCGCACCGACGTCACGCTGCTCGGCCTGTACCAGCAGGACAAGACCGGATCGACACTCAACTTCCTGCCGATCGTCGGCACGGTGCGCGACAATCGCGGCCGACCGCCACTTGATCCCTATCTCTTCGTCGGGAAGCCCGGCTGGGACCGGTATGACGGGCGCATGTGGCAGGGGTCGGCGCTGCTCACCCACCGGTTCAGCGATGCGGTGAAGCTCAGCCTGAAGGCGCGCTACATCGACAGCCACCTCACCTATAACACCCATTATCCCGACAGTTATTCGAATCCGACGGATCCCTACGTCCTCGGCAGCGATGGCCGTCTGATTGGCGTATATGCCGGGTCGCAGCTCGGACGACTGAACGTGTTGTCCACGGACAATAACGTGCAGGCCCGCTTTAACACCGGCGCGCATGTCGAACACACGTTGCTCGCGGGGGTCGACTATAGCTGGAACAAGGTCGGCACCACGTCCGCCTATGATTACCAGACGATCGATTTGTACAATATCGACTATGCCAACCTCGCGACGCCGGTCGCCACCGGCCCCTATTCGCGCGATACCCAGTCTCAGCTGGGCCTGTATGCGCAGGATCAGCTGCGCTTCTACGATCGCGTGTCGCTCGTCCTCGGCGTCCGCCGCGATCATGTGATCGGCCACAGCGGCGCAACCCGCACCTCGGACAGCGCCACCACCTTCCGCGCCGGCATCATCGGCGAGGTCGCGGCGAACATCTCGCCCTTCTTCAGTTATACCGAAAGCTTCCAGCCGATCGCCGGGACCACCAGCGACGGCACGCCGTTCCGTCCGCAGACCGGCACGCAATTCGAAGCGGGCGCCAAATGGCAGCCCGGCCCGAATACGATGGTCACCGCCACCGCCTTCCGCATAAAGGAAAACGGCCGCCCGATCACCGGCCCCGGCATGCGCATCACGCAGACCGGCGAACTGATGACCAAGGGGTTCGAGGTCGAGGCGACGCATAGCCTGCCCGGCCGGTTCGACCTGTCGCTCGCTTATGGCCACAACACGATTACCGGCGACGAGGAAGCGGCGGGATATTTTCCGCGCACCACCGCATCGGCGTGGACGACGAAGAGCTTCGACGCGCCGCTCGGCACGCTGCGGCTGGGCGCGGGCGTGCGCTATGCCGGCCGGCAGGTGACGAGCGACGCCAATTGGTCGATCGTGACGCCGGCCCGTGCGATGGTCGATGCCCTTGCCGAAATCACGCGCGAACGCTGGCGGCTGTCGCTCAACGCGACCAATCTGTTCGACCGGCGGGGCTATGCATCGTGCCTGGTCCGCGGCGACTGTTTCGCCAACGCGCCGCGCAACGTGATGCTGTCGCTGCGCTACGGCATCTGACGGTATCGGCTGGCGCGACCTAGCGCGCCAGCCACCCGCCATCGACGGCGAGGATATGGCCCTGGACATAGGCCGCGGCGTCGGAGGCGAGGAACACCGCCGCGCCGCCGAGGTCGGCGGCGTCGCCCCAGCGCCCCGCCGGGATGCGATCGAGGATCGCGGCGTTGCGGGC
>NZ_JBIEOE010000006.1:0-259073 GCF_043498045.1 Sphingomonas sp. S6 | reverse complement strand
CATACCCGTTACGCTGCTCGACGAAGGGGGTCCCTTTTGCACGCCGATAGGGGGTCCTTTTTGGACGCCGATTGACACATCCCGGCGCCGCGACCACGCGTACCGATGCCCCTTCGGACACAGGATCGGACGCGCGCCGCCCTGCGACGCCTCACAGCCATGACTAAAGCCCCGCCAGGCGGCGGAACGGTGGGTCCTCGACGGCCCCTGCCGTCGATGGTTCATTCTGCGGTGTCGAAGACGGCCGCCGATTGGTACGAAGCGCTGGCTCCGGTGCAGTCCTGTTCCTCGACGGAACGAAATCTGCGCCCACCCCGCACCGTCATCAAATTGTAATTGGTTATGCCCCTATAACGCCGCGTCGATCGGCCGGCCGATCCCGTCGGCCCCACGCTTCAATTCGGCGACCAGCCAGCGGATCACGGGCTCTTTGTCGCGATAGGGTTGCCACTGGAGGACAAGGCCGGCCGTCATCCGCGGCCACCTCAGGTCGAGGATGGTCACAGGCAAAACCGCCGCCTGATGCTGCGCGAACCAGTTGCTGGTGGTGACGATCAAGTCGGACCCGATCGCCAATGCGGGCAGCATCGAATGAAGTCCCGTGCGTACTACGACGCGCCGCTGCGCGAACGGACTGTCCGCAGCGAAATCGCCGAAGATTGCGCGTTCCATGTCGTCATGCACCGCGGCATGGGGTGCCGCCAGGAAGTCCTCTACATCCACACGGCCGCCAGCAAGCGGATGCGACGCACAGACGAGCGCGACAGGTGCATGGTCGAGCAGGGGCAGGGTGCACAGATCGGGATCGGCCATCGCCTCGGGAACGATCGCGATATCGGCGCCGCGATCGAACAGGTGTCGCGCAGAGCCATGGACGAAGGGTATCATCTTCCACCCGATTTCGGGTGCCACAGCGCGCAGTCGCGGCATGATGCGACTGAAAAACATGAGTTCGACGACCTCTGGCGCGGTCACCGTCACCGTCTGACGCGCAGTCGCAGGATCGAACGCCAGCGCGAGATTGAACGTGTCATCCACCTCGCGCAGCAATCGCCCAACGCGTTGGTGTAATGCCGCGCCTAAGGCCGTTAGCTGGCGCCGTTCGCCAAACACGACCAGTTCGTCACCGAAAAGCTCCCGCAGCTGGCGCAGCTTCATGCTCATCGCCGGCTGGCTGATCGCGATCGAGTGCGCCGCCGCAGTCAGTGACGGCTCATGCAGTAGCGCATCAAGCGCATAAAGCAGATTGATGTTCAGGCGCCGCAACCGTCTGCGGCCTTCGATCAGCGTCGATGGTTCGCTCAAATACCCCACCTCACGTTTGCGCCGCGCCCGTATCAGTTATCGCTAATCCACCACCCCAATTGTGTCAAATCAATCAGCAAACTGCATCTTGCTAGACTGTTTTTACAAGAAATAGCATACTATACCGAGATTTTCCGCACCTAATACAACGCGTGAAATTTCCCGAATCGCACAATATCTATGCGGTAGTCTGGCGATTACTTAAACACGTAGCGGCAACTAAGCCTCAATCTTTATGACCACAGCATTACGCACATACCGAAGGACCAGGGCGAGTACTATTGGGGACATCCCCGCATCCGCCCAATGCGAATTCGGGTACTGCCTCAGCTATACCTGCTTCTCCACCGGCATGCCCAAGCTCGACATGACGGTGCTGCAACCTAGCGGCCGGGTGACGGTGTCGACCACCGTCACGAACAGCGAAGACCGCGCGCGACGAGGCCAGCGTGCAATATCGGAATGCCATACAGTTCGGCGGGGTGATCGATCCGGGCACGTTTGACATCCGGGTGGGATCCAGTTCCAACGCGCAGAACCATGGCCAGTCTTCAGTTGGAGAACTCCAAGCGTGGGCCGTGGGCGTTTGCTGGATGCGGAGAGATGAGGAACTGACCGCCAGGGTTTCGCCGTCGTATCCGCCGCAGGGGACATCAGGGCGCATACGGCAGGCTTCGGAGAAGGCAGGCGAACGTCTGGACCAGCGGCTCCCGAACAATATGAGCGATCCAGCCGGTATGAACGTCGGTCAGGTGCAGCGCCGCAGCGAACAGGGCTAGGGCAGCCGGGCAGTCGTTCGGGCGCCTCGCAGGTCGTCAATATGCATTGCCCGTTAGCGCTCACACGAATGTCATCAATTCTACGTCAAACTTACACAGGCCGCTCTTAACGCCCCCGCCCGACCGGCAAGACGGCCGGGGTGGGGACCAATGTTATGATTACATTTCGCAGCCTTTTGAAGGGATCGGTGGCGTTCATCCTGGTGACCGGCTCGGTCGCCGCTGAGGCGCAGCAGAGTGCCGCGGCTGGCTCTGCGCAAGACACTGCGCAATCGACCGCACAGGCGTCTGATACGGCCGCCGACGGCCAGGACATCGTCGTCAACGGCACCTATGCGCGCAGCCTGGCGGCGGGCATCGAGACCAAGCGCCGCGCCGCTTACGGCGTCGACTCGATCAGCTCGACCGATATCGGCAAGTTCCCGACCCAGAACGTCGCCGAGGCGCTTCAGCTCGTCCCTGGTGTGGCGATCACCCGCCCGCGCGGTGAAGGCCTGTATGTCAGCGTCCGTGGCCTGGGCCCGCAGTTCCAGAACACGCTGATGAACGGCCGCACCATCGCGCTGAACGACCTGATCGAGAATGGCGGCGCGGCCGGTCGGCAATTCCGCTTCGAGATGCTGCCCGCCGAATTCACTTCGAGCATCGACGTGGTGAAGACCCCGACCGCCGACATGAGCGAGGGCGCGCTGGGCGGCAATATCGACGTCAAGACCTTCCACCCGCTGGAGGTCGGCAACAAGACGACCGTCAACATGCGCGGCACCTATACCAGCCAGACCAAGCAGGTCCGCCCCAACGTCACCGTGCTGACCAGCGCGAAGAACAATGACGGCACCTTCGGCATCTTGGCGGGTGCGCAATATTGGGGCAAGACGGTCCGCAACGACCGCTTCATGAACTTCGGCTGGCTGCTCGACCGCTATGTCGATCCGACCGACCCGAACGCCCCGAAGCGCGGCGGCGCGCCTGCAGGTCTCTATTCGCCGACCCGCACCCGCCCCACCGTCGAGACCGAGGATCGGAAGCGCATCTCGGGCATCGTCTCGGCCCAGTGGCAGCCCACGCCCGAACTCCAGACGACTCTGGACGTGGTCGCGACCCGGCTGGACGTCGCCTATGACGAGTTCGGCCTCGACATCTATCCGGACGACAACAACGTCTCGATCGGCGGCGTCAAGCAGCTGCCGACCGTGCTGCAACCGGGCTATACCGTCGTTGGCGACACGATCACCAAGGCGACGATCGCCAACGCCCGCTTCATGGCGTCGCGCGAATACAGCCTCAATCGCCATGACCTGATCACCGTCGGGCTGAAGCAGACCTGGAACCCGGATCGCTGGCATGTCGCCGCCAATGTCAACTGGTCGGCCGCGCACAGCTATCATCCCGACTACCGCACCGGCACCGTGCGCAGCCGTGCCTATTTCATCGCGCCGCTGACCTATGACGCCAGCGGCGGCTATCAGAACATGCCGACCTTCACCACGCCGGTCGACGTCACCAACCCGGCCAATTACAAGCTGTACCAGTTCAACATCGCGCCCAAGGACAGCAAGGACTGGGATTTCTATTCGCGTCTCGATGTCGGCCATGATTTCGACGGCTTCCTGTCGAAGCTGCAGGCGGGCGGCGAATATCACTGGCGCAAGCGCGACTATTTCCGTCGCGACTATCTGATCGACACCGCGACCAACCAGCCGCTGACCAACCTGGGCGCGGGTGCCTATCAGCAGCTGCCCTATGACGACTTCCTGTCGGGCGTGTCGGGCAATGCCTTCCGCAACTGGCTGGTGCCGGTGACGGCGGCTTATGTCGGCAACTTCTTCACCCCGGCGATCCAGGGTCAGCCGATCACCAATGGCGATCGTCGTTCGTCCTTCGTCGTGACCGAGAAGATCGCCGCCGCCTATGTCCGCGCCGACTATCAGTTCGATGCAGGGTCGGTGCCGGTCAGCGGCAATGTCGGCGTGCGTTACGTCCACACCGATCAGGTCGCCAGCGGTACGCTGACCAGCGGCAACACGGCCACGCCGGTCAGCTACCCCAAGACGTTCAATAACGTCCTGCCCAGCTTCAACCTGCGCGCCGACCTGACCCCCAAGCTGGTCGGTCGCCTCGCCGCCAGCCGGGTACTGACCCGTCCCAACGTCACCGACACCGCGCCGCGCATCACCGTGTCGACGGACGCACAGACCGCCAGCGGTGGCAACCCGCAGCTGGTGCCCTTCCTCGCCACCCAGTTCGACGGGTCGCTGGAATGGTATTTCGCACCGTCGGGCATGTTGTCGGGCGCGGTCTTCTACAAGGCGATGGACGATTACATCACCCAGTCGAATACCGAGATCAATATTCCGGGTCGCGGCACCGTCCGCCTCTCCAGCTCGGTCAACGGCGGCAACGCCAAAGTGTACGGCGCGGAGGCGGCCTATAGCCAGGTCTTCACCTTCCTGCCCGAACCGTTCGACGGCTTCGGCGTCCAGGGGTCCTATACCCACACGGAAGTGAAGGCCGACTACACGGCGGGTTCGCGCAACATCAAGGACCAGCTGATCGGCCTGTCGAAGAACAGCTTCAACCTGGTCGGCTTCTACGACAAGGGCCCGCTGTCGGCGCGGCTGTCCTATGTCTGGCGCGACAAATATCTGTCGAGCACGGGCAGCACGGTGCAGGCACCGACCTATGTCGCGGCCTTCGGATCGCTCGACGGCCAGCTGTCGGTGCGCGCCGCCGACAACCTGACGCTCAGCCTGGAAGGCATCAACATCGCGGGCGCGCATCAGGACACCTATAACGACAGCAAGATGCGCTTCGGCGAGATCAACTATTATGGCCGGACGATCCTGTTCGGCGTGCGGGCGGAGTTCTGATGAAGGCTCTCCTCACCCTGGCGGCGGTCCTCGCGACCGCCGCCGCCCCGGCGCCGCGGGCGGCCCTTCGGATGAACGACATCCAGGTGGTCGGCTCGCACAACAGCTATAAGAAGCGGATCGCGCTCGCCGTCTTCGCCGCGCTGGAACAGCGTGATCCCAAGCTCGCCGCCGCGCTGGACTACGATCATCTGACCTTGGCGCAGCAGCTCGACCGGGGCGTGCGCCAGCTGGAGATCGACATCTTCGCCGACCCCGAAGGCGGACGCTTCGCGCATCCCAAGGGCGAGGCGATCGCAAAGGCCGCAGGTGAGCAGACCGGCTTTGACGAAGCGGCGATGATGAAGCCGGGCTTCAAGGTCTTCCACATCCCGGAAGTCGATTACCGCTCCTGCGGCACCTTCAAGCAGTGCATCGGCCAGATCGACGCCTGGTCGCGCGCGCATCCGCGTCACCTGCCGATCATGGTGACGATCAACGCCGCCGACCGGCCGATCAACAAGCCCGGCGTCACCGACCCGCTGCCGCTGACCGCACCGTTGCTCGATGCACTGGACGGCGAGATTCACGACGTGCTGACGCCGAACCGGATGATCACGCCCGACGACGTGCGCGGGAATGCAAAGACCCTGCGCGAGGCGGTGACCACCAAGGGCTGGCCGACCTTGGAGAGCGCTCGCGGGAAAATCTACTTCGTGCTGGATACGCCGTCGGACGTGTCCGATATCTACCGCGCCGGGCATCCTTCGTTGAAGGGCCGCCCGATCTTCGGCTGGTACGACACCGACCAGCCCGAGGCCTCGGTCGAGATCGTCGGCGATCCGCGTACCGACGGGGCGAAGATCCGTGAATGGGTGAAGCAGGGCTTCATCGTCCGCACGCGCAGCGACGCCGACACCAAGGAAGCGCGCGACAACGATCACACGCGCCAGCAGGCCGCGATCGACAGCGGCGCACAGGCGGTGTCGACCGATTACTATCCCGGCGCGCCGACGCGGGCGTGGCATAAGGGCTTCACCGTGACGCTGCCGGGCGGCGTGATGGAACGATGCAACCCGGTGACCCAGCCTGCGGGCTGCAAGCTGCCGAAGTGAAAGGATCGCCGTGCAACGGGGGAAGATACTCGACATGATAGTCCGTGCGCTCGCACTGGCGCTGGCGACCAGTCTGGTCGCCAGTCCCTGCTCGGCGCGGCCCCGCTACACGGTGGACCGGGCCGTGATGCTGATCCGCCACGGCATCCGCGCGCCTTTGGAGGGTGAAGCCGCGGCGGCTCCCCTCGCCCGCGCTCCGTTTCCGCAATGGGACACGCCGGCCAGTCATCTGACCCCACATGGCGCCGCGGCGCTGCGCATCCTCGCGCAGTTCGAACGGGGTCGGTTGCTCCGGCAAGGCTTGCTGCCGACCGGGCGCTGCCCCGCCCCGAATGCCCTGACGATCTGGACGAACAGCCTCTCGCGGACGATCGCCAGCGGCCATGCCCTGGCCGAGGGCCTGGCGCCGGGTTGCCCAGTTGCGGTCAATCATCGCGCCGAGGGCGATACGGACCCGTTGTTCAATGCGCTGGAAGCCCACGCCGTCCCCTTCGACGCCACCCAAGCGGCCGCCAGCATCAACGCCGAGTTGCAGGACGGGACTAACCTAATGCGCGGCACCGCCGCGGGGTTCGCCGCGATGGAGCGCGTGCTCGGCTGTGCGTCGTCGAACCCACCCTGCACATTCGCGGCAATGCCCAACCGGATCACGCCGTCCGCCGATGGCAAGGGCATCAGCCTGAAGGGCGCGATCGATTTGACCTCCGGCACCGCGCAGGTTTTCCTGCTGCAATATGCGGAAGGCTTTCCGATGCAGCGGGTCGGCTGGGGCCGCGCATCGGCCAAGGACATTCAGGCGATGTCGCTCCTGCATGCCCGCCTCTTCGACGTCTTCGCCCGCTCGGCCTATATGGCGCCGCGTGTCGGCGGGTTAATTGCGCGAGCGATCGCTGCGGACCTGACACAGCCCAAGGCACCTGCGGTCCACGTCTATGTCGGCCACGACAATACGATCGCGGCCGTCACCGCGATCCTTGGCGTTCACTTTAAAATCCCGGGCTACGGCGTCGACGACCCGCCGATCGGCGGCGGTCTCCTGTTCGAGCGCCTGACCGACCGTCGCACCCACAAACACGTTATCCGGCTATCGTATGTTGCGCAGACGCCTTCCGCGGCACGACATCTCAGCACAGCCGGACAACACGGTCCGATCGTCTTGCGGCATCTCCCCATCGGACGATACGGCACGCTTTGCCCGCTGCCGATATTTCAGAGGGTTATCGATAGCGAGACAGCTCAGCTGTTGTAATGCGGCCAAGCTTTCTACTTGTTCCTGTAAGCCGGCATGCAGGGGACTGCTTTGAGCACGGCGCCGACATCCGCCTTCGCCCCCTCCCGCCGGCAGCATCGCTGCGATCCGCGCGCTCTCAGCAGCGGTTGGGGGCGCAGCGCACCAGAGCTGTTGACAAGGCTAGGTCATGATGGCTGATTGCGATCATGGGGACGGCGATCTCCCCACGAGGCGTCAGCCGGAGAATCGCGTCCGCCTCTTCATGAAGGACGCCCCATGCCTGCGCTCCACGCCATCACCCCTGAAAAGCTATCGCGCTTAGTCGGCACTGCCGGCTGCCCGCGCATCATCGACCTGCGGCCGTCGCCCGCCCGCGGGATCCCGGGTGCGGTGCCGGGCGATCTGCCGACCCCGTCATCGGTAGATGCCGTCATCGTCGTCGATCAGGACGGCAGCACGGCCGCGGTCGCTGCGGCAGCGGTCATGCGGAGCGATGGGAAGGACGCCGAGGTGCTCGAAGGAGGCTTTGCCGCCTGGGAACGAGCAGGCCTGCCCAGCGTCAAGCTGGCGCATGTTCCACAGCGCCGCCCCGATGGCAGAACGTGGTGGGTCACCCGCTCGCGGCCAAAGGTGGACCG
Source organism: Sphingomonas sp. S6 (assembly GCF_043498045.1). Classification (NCBI taxonomy): domain Bacteria; kingdom Pseudomonadati; phylum Pseudomonadota; class Alphaproteobacteria; order Sphingomonadales; family Sphingomonadaceae; genus Sphingomonas; species Sphingomonas sp. S6. The sequence goes on along the minus strand of NZ_JBIEOE010000006.1, from coordinate 251,156 downwards.
CATCGCTTGTCCCTGGCTGATCCGCCGGTTTGTCGATCCGGACGCGCGCTTCCTCTTCGTCCCGCCTGCCGAGGTGCTGGCGGTCGCCGCGCAAGACCAGGCCGAGCCCTTCGACATCGTCGACGACGGTGTCGTCTGGAGCCACCGCGGCGAGCTATGCACGTTCGACGTCATGATCGAGGCGTTCGGGCTCGCCGACCATGCTCCCCTCGCCCGCCTCGCCGCCATCGTCCGCGGCGCCGACACCGACCGGCTCGATATCGCGCCCGAGGCGGCGGGGCTGCTCGCGATCTCGCTTGGCCTGTCGCGCAGCCATGGCGACGACCACGAGCAACTCGACGCCGGCATGGCGATCTACGACGCGCTCTACCGCTGGGCGCGGGACGCGCAGGCCGAGCGCCACAGCTGGTTGTCGCATCAGCCGTCGCGCGTGCGAGTGACGGCATGACCGCCGTCCCTGCCAACGCTCCGGCATCGGTCCGACCACGGCCAGTCTCGTTGCGCGAAGCCGTCTGGGTATGGTTGCGGATCGCCATGCTCTCATTCGGCGGCCCCGCAGGGCAGATCGCGGTGATGCACCGCATTCTCGTCAACGAGAAACGCTGGATCGGCGAGCAGCGGTTCCTCCACGCCCTCAACTATTGCATGCTGCTGCCCGGGCCCGAGGCGCAGCAACTGGCGACCTACATCGGCTGGCTGATGCACCGAACGAAGGGCGGCATCGTTGCCGGCGTCCTGTTCGTCATCCCCGGTGCCGTTGCGATCATGGCGTTGAGCTGGGTCTACGTCCTTTACGGACGGCTTGGCATCGTCGCCGCACTGTTCTTCGGCCTCAAATGTGCGGTGCTGGCCGTCGTCGTCCAGGCGGTGGTGCGGATCGGTGGACGGGCGCTCAGATCGACGGCGGCCAGGGCGCTCGCCGCTATCGCCTTCGTTCTGATCTTCTTTGCCGGCGGGCCCTTTCCGCTGATCGTATTGGGCGCCGGCCTGATCGGCTGGTGGTCCACCCGGCGGGGCGGCACCGCGTTCAAGGGCGCGGGCCATGGCACATCCCATGGGACGGTGGTGGCCGACGCGGACACGCTGCTCGGCCAAGAACTGCCGCTGCATGCGCGGCCGACATGGCGGCAGGCGATCCGCACGGCGTCGGTCTGGCTGGCGCTGTGACTGGTGCCGCTCGCGGCGCTGCTGATCGCGCGCGGTCCCGATGACGTATTCAGCCGGATCGCGATCTTCTTCTCGACGATGACGACGGTGACGTTCGGGGGCGCCTATGCCGTGCTCGCCTATGTCGCGCAGCAGGCCGTGGAGCAATACGGCTGGCTTGGGCCCAGGGAGATGCTCGATGGCCTGGGCATGGCGGAAACGACGCCGGGGCCGCTCATCATGGTGCTGCAGTTCGTCGGCTTCCTCGGCGCCTATCGCGATCCCGGCGGGCTGACGCCACTGCTGGCCGGCACGCTCGGCGGCCTGCTCGCGACATGGGTGACGTTCGTCCCGTGCTTCCTGTGGATCTTCCTTGGCGCGCCCTTCATCGAGCGCCTTCGCGGCAACGCTGCGGTCGCCGGAGCCCTGTCCGCTATCACCGCAGCGGTCGTGGGAGTCGTCCTCAACCTAGCCGTGTGGTTCGCTCTGCACACGGTATTTCGCAGCGTCACCCCCATCGGGGCCGGTCCGCTGCGCTTCGACATGCCGGTCCTGTCCAGCATCGATCCCATCGCCCTGCTGCTCGCATCGGGCGCCGCATGCGCCATCTTCGGGCTGCGGGCCGGTGTGGTGACGACGTTGCTGGCGGCCTCCGCCGCCAGCGTAGCGCTCTACGGCCTCGGTTTCCTCCCCTAGCGCCGCGGCTGAAGGCGCTCGCCGCAGATTGGCATGCCTATGCAGAGGATACCGGCGTCATTATGCCGTCCGTGCCGAGCCGGCACCCATGGTTCGCATTCCTGATTGTGAGCCTGCGCACAAGCGGGCTCCACATGGGTGCGGCTGATCGCCCGCCACGCGCAGGACGAACCGCGTACCGCCCCGCGGTTCGTCTGCTGCGCCGTCACGCTGGCGCGACACCGGTACCGTGGCTGCAAAGCCTTTCTTGGGGCCGCCCAAGCCCACACGCATTTGCATCGCCCCTGCGGTTCGGCATGGCATGTCGCCATGACCACCGATCTCGCCATTCTCTACGAACATCCCCAATGGTTTACGCCGCTGTTCGCCGGGCTCGACCGGCGCGGCATTGCGTATGAGACTCTGACCCCGCGCACCGCCTTCGACCCCGCCGACGCCGCCCCACCCGCCCCCGTCATCCTCAGCCGGCTGGCGATGTCGGCGTTCCTGCGCGAGGCGGAGCATCCGATCTTCTGGGCGCAGGCGCTGCTCGCGCGCTGGGAGTTGTCAGGGGCGCGCGTGCTGAACGGCACGCCCGCGCTCGGGATCGACACGTCGAAGGCGCGCCAGCTCGCGCTGATCGCCTCGCTCGGTCTCGCCATTCCAGCCACCCGGGTCGTCCACCGTGCCGCCGATGTCCCCGCGGCGGCTGAGACGATCGGCTTCCCGCTGGTGGTGAAGGCGAACATCGGCGGCGCCGGCGCGGGCATCGCGCGCTTCGACGACATGGACACACTCCGCGCCGCCGTCGCCGACGGGACGTTGCCGACCAGCATCGACGGCGTGCTGCTGGTGCAGGACCATGTCCCCGCCCGCGGCGGCACGATCACCCGGATCGAGACGCTCGACCGCGCCTATCTCTACGCGATCGACGTCGCCGGGGCGGGCGCGTTCGACCTGTGCCCGGCAGACGCCTGCCAGGTCCCCGGCAGCGCGATCACGATGACCGCTACCGAGCCACCCGCGCACCTGCGCGACGCGGCGGAGCGGATCGCGCGCGCCGCCGCGCTGGATCTCGGCGGGATCGAGGTAATGATCGACGATCGCGACGGCACGCCCCGCTTCTACGACGTCAACGCGCTGTCGAACTTCGTCGCCCGGCCGCTCGACGTGCTGGGCTGGGACCCGCACGAGCGGCTGGTCGACCGGATCGTCGGCTGGATCGGGGAGGCACGCTGATGCGCTACGGTTTCTGGATGCCCGTCTTCGGCGGCTGGCTGCGCAACGTCCCCGACGAGGGCATGGAGGCAAGGTGGGCCTATGCCAAGGCGCTGACGCAAGATGCCGAGCGCTGGGGATACGACCTCACGCTGATCGCCGAGTTGAACCTCAACGATATCAAGGGCACCGACCAGCCCGCGCTCGACGCCTGGTCGACCGCCGCCGCGCTCGCCGCGGTAACCGAACGGCTGGAGCTGATGGTCGCGGTCCGCCCCAATTTCCATCATCCCGCTTTGTTCGCCAAGGCGGCGGCGAATATCGACCGGATCGCCGGCGGGCGCCTGTCGCTCAACGTCGTGTCGAGCTGGTGGGCCGACGAAGCGCGCCAATACGGCCTGCAATTCGACCAGCATGACGATCGCTACGCCCGCACCGCCGAATGGCTCAGCGTCGTCGACGGCCTGTGGACGCAGGCGCGGTTCAGCTTCGCCGGGCAATTCTACACCACCGACGCGGCGATCTGCGCGCCCAAGCCCGTCAAGCGGCCCACCATCTACGCTGGTGGCGAAAGTGAGGCCGCCAAGACGATGATCGCCGCCCGCTGCGACGCCTATGTCATGCACGGCGATCCCGTAGCCGCGATCGCGCCCAAGATCGCCGACATGGCGGAGCGCCGCCGCGCCGCCGGAGGGCCGCCGATGCAATACGGCATGGCCGCCTATGCGATCGTGCGCGACAGCGAGGCGGAGGCGAAGCGCGAGCTGGAACGCATCACGACCGTCACCGATTTGCCCGCGGGCTATGCCAATTTCGACCAGTGGCTGTCGGGCACGCAGCTGGAGCGCGAGCTAAAAATCCAGGAATATTCGGTGTCCAACCGAGGCCTGCGCCCCAATCTGGTCGGCACGCCCGAACAGCTGAAGGAACGGATCGCCGAATATGAGGCGGCGGGCCTCGACCTGCTGCTGCAAATGAGCCCGCAGGCCGAAGAGATGGAGCGCTTCGCCGCGCAGGTCATGGGCACGACCACCGTACCGGAGCCCGCCGCAGCATGAAGATTCCTGCCGTTGGACGCATATTGACCGGCCTGATTGCCGGCCTGGGCCTGGGGTATTGGGCGGGGCCGAATAGCGTCGCGCTGCCGACCCTGCAGACGATCGGCGGGGTGTGGCTCGACGCCTTGCGCATGCCCATCATCCCGCTCGTGTTCGCGCTCGTGGTCACCGGTCTGGGCAGCGGATCGGGGTCCGGCGGATCGAGCCGCGTGGCGCGCCGCGCGATCGGGGCTTTCATCCTGTTCCTCTCCGCCTCGGCCGTATTCGGCGTCGCGCTGGGTTCGGCGATGTTCCGCGGGTGGCACGTGACGGGCCTCGACGCGGTGCGCGCGCCCGGCACCAAGCTGCCCGACCTGCCGCCACTCGGCGAGACGTTGCGCGCGCTGGTGCCGGTCAATCCGATCGCCTCGGCAGCACAGGGCGCGATCGTGCCCGTCGTGCTGTTCGCGTTGTTCTTCGCCATCGCACTGCGCCACATCGACCGGTCGCGAGCGGATGGAATCGCCAATGCCTGTCAGGGCGTCGCCGACGCGCTGCTCGTCATCATCGGCTGGGTCCTGCTCGTCGCGCCGATCGGCGTCTTTGCGCTAGCTTTCGATGTTGCCGCGCGTAGCGGCTTTGCGGTCGGCGCGCTACTGCTCTGGTATGTCGTCGCGCGTGTCGTCGGCGGTATCGTCCTGCTGGCGGCGTTCGTGCTGCTTGTCGCGGTCGCTGCGCGCACGCGGCTGTCCACTTTCCTGCGCGCCGTGCTGCCCGCGCAGTCGGTGGCCTTCAGCACACAATCGTCGCTCGCCTCGCTGCCCGCCATGCTGGAGGCGTCGCGTACGCTCGGCCTGCCCGCCCGGCCGGTGGGCACGGTGCTGCCGCTCGCCGTGGCGCTGTTCCGGATTAGCGCGCCGACCGCGATCGGCCTCGCGACGCTCGCGCTGGCCCGCCTGAACGGGATCGAGCTTGGGCTGGGCCAGCTCGGCCTCATGGCGCTGCTCGCCGTGCTCAACAATCTCGTCATCGCCGGGCTGCCGAATCAGATCAGCTTTTTCGCCGCCTACGCCCCCGTGGCACTGGCCGTCGGCGTCCCCATCGAGTTGCTGCCGCTGTTCCTTGCCGTGGATACCATCCCCGACATGTTCGCCACCGCGGCCAACGTCACCGCCGACATCGCCGTCACCACCATTCTCACCGAGCGCGAGACGGAGGGCGCGCACGGGACACTGGCGGCCAGCTGAACCCATCATGACGGCGCGGGCCGGCGACAAGCACAGCTATCGCCCCACCGATCTTTGCTAGCGTTTAATTCCCATGCGCTTGGTGGATGATCTCCAGCGAAGGAGGTCCGCCATGACACGCAAGCCCCAAGATACGGCGCCCCGGAACGGCGGCATCGGGATCGAATGGCCGACCATGGCCATCGCCACGCTGATCTACGGCGGCTGGCTGGCGCTGACCTGGTGGCATGCGGCGCTGCCGACACCGGTGATCGTCGTCGCGGGCGGCTGGCTCGTCGCATGGCACGGCTCGCTCCAGCATGAAACGATTCACGGCCATCCGACCCGCTGGCGCGTGGTGAACGCGGCGATCGGCGCGGTGCCGCTGTCGCTCTGGCTGCCCTATGGCCTCTATCGCGATAGCCACGTCGCACATCACCGCAGCCCACATATCACCGATCCGCTCGACGATCCGGAATCGCGCTATGTCGCAAGTAGCCGCGGGGTCCGCCATGTCGCGGCGCGGGTGCAGGCGACACTGCTCGGGCGATTGTTGTTCGGACCGTTCCTCGCCGTGCTTGCGCTGGTCGCCGACGAAGGGCGCCGGCTGGCCCGCCAGCCCGGCCGGGTCGCCCGCGACTGGCTGCCGCACCTCGCGCTGGTCATGCCGATCGTCGCCTGGCTCGAATGGACGGGGTTCGGCACGCTGCGCTATCTTCTGCTGGTGGTGTATCCCGGCCTGTCGCTGACGCTGCTGCGTTCCTTTGCCGAGCATCGCGCCAACCTGCCCGGCCCCAGCCGCGCCGCCACGGTCGAGCGCGCCGGGCCGCTCGGCCTGCTCTATCTCAACAACCATCTGCATACCGCGCATCACGATCGCCCGGACCTCGCCTGGTATCGCCTGCCCGCGCACCAGCGCCGTCACCATGCGCGCCTCTCCGCTCAGGCGGGGCGCGCCCACCGCAGCTATGGCGAGATCGTCCGCCGCTTCGCGCTGGCGCCGCATGACGCCTTGGTCCACCCGGGCCGACAGGACCGGCGATGAGCACGCCCGTCGCCTCGCTCGGCATGTACGACCATCCCGGCCAACGCGCCGCCAACGACGGCTTATGGTCGGCGATCGCCCGGCATCTTCGCGGATTGGGCATCGCCGCACCGGACTCCCTTGACCGCACCCGGTCGGTCGAGGCGATCTGGCGCGACCCCAACCTGCTGCTGGCCCAATGCTGCGGCTATCCGCTCGTCGCCGATCCCGACCTCGCGCTGCGCGTGATCGCCATGCCGATTTATGCGCTGCCCGACTGCCCGCCCGGCCGCCACTACAGTCGCATCCTCGTGCGCGACGACGATCCGGCAACGACTTTGGCCGCGTTCGCAGGGCGTCGCGTGGCGATCAACGCGCCGCTCTCCAATACCGGCGCGAACCTGCTGCGCGCCGCAGTCGCGAACATCGCAGCGCCCGACGATTTCTTCGGCTCGACGATCGTCACCGGGTCGCACCGCGCCAGCATCGACGCGGTCGCCAGCGGTCGGGCAGATATCGCCGCGATCGATGCCGTCACCGCCGCGGTGATCGCCCGCGACGATCCGGCGGCGCTGCACGGCCTGCGCGACCTAGCAAGAACGCCCCGCGCGCCCAACCTGCCCTTCGTCACCGCCCGCACGACACCACCCGCGGTCGTCGGCGCGCTGCGGGAGGCACTGCATGCGGCCATGCACGACCCTGCCTTGGCACCGGCGCGTGCCGCGCTGCTGCTCACCGACATCGTGCCGGCGTCGATCCATCGCTACCGCATGCTGGGCCGGCTTGGGCACCAGACGCCGCCGTTCGCCGCCGACCCGGCCGCGACGAAGATTGCTGCCGACGTTGGTTGATCGCCAAAGCCTGGACTTTGGCTCCGAGTGAAATTCTGCGGCACGCCGCCGAACCATGACATTTGTCACTACGTGGCGCCCGTTACCCGTCGCACAGGAAGAGCATGTTCGACGAGGTTGACCCATGCTTCTGACTGCTCTCGCCCTTGCCGCCGCCCTGCGATCCGCCGCCCCCACGACGGCGGCGGCACCCGTGGTGGCCGCCCCACGCCAGATCCGCGACGGCGCCATGATCGCCGATCTCTACCAGCCTGCACGGACTGGCCGCGCACCTGCGATCCTGCTGCTTGGCGGGTCGGAGGGCGGCCTTGGCAAAGCTGCCGCTGCACAGGCAGCGGCGCTGGCGGCGCGTGGTTATGTTGTGCTCCAGCTTTCGTATTTCGGCAGCCTTGGCCAGCCTGCCGCACTGAAGTCCATCCCAATCGAAACCTTCACCCGCGCGCTCGATTGGCTGAAGATGCAGCCTGGCGTCGCGGGTGATCGCATCGGCATCGTCGGCACGTCCAAGGGCGCCGAGGCCGCGCTGCTCGTCGCCTCGCGCCGACGCGATCTCAAGATCGCGGTGGTCGGCGTCCCCTCCAGCGTCGTCTGGCCGGGGATCGACCGGGAGGGTCTCGTCACCGAATCGTCGTGGACCGAGGGCGGTAAACCGGTGCCCTTCACGCCCTATGGATGGACAGGGGAATGGCGCGGCATCCACGCGCTCTATGCGGACGCGTTAGCCGATCCCGCCAAAGCGGCGACCGGCGCCATCCCCGTCGAGCGCTCGCAAGCCGCCATCGTGATGGTCTGTGGCGAAGCGGACGGTTTGTGGCCGTCCTGTCCGATGGCACGGGCGGTCGAAACCCGGTTGCATGCCGCGAAATACGCACATCCCGTCACGGTACTCGCCTATCCCGACGCGGGTCATGCCGCCTTCGGCCCGCCCCCCGAGGTTGGCACCCAAGCGGCCGACCGGGCCGCTCCGCTCGGCGGCACGGTAGCCGGCAACCGCGCCGCGCGCGCGGATGGCTGGCCGAAGGTGCTCGCCGACCTTGATACCGCGCTGATGCCGGAGCGCCGGCGATGAGCCGCGATCTGGCCGATGTCGCGCGGCTGACGCGCGTGTCCAAACGGCTTGGCGGACGCAATGTCCTCGCCAGCCTTGATCTCGGCATCCACGCCGGTGAGGTGACCGCGCTGCTCGGCCCGAACGGCGCGGGCAAGACGACGTCAGTATCGCTGCTGACCGGCCGCATCGCGCCGGATGCGGGCACGGCGACGGTCTTCGGGCTCGACCCACGCCGGCCCGCCGCGCGCCGCCGCCTCGGCGTGATGCTGCAAAGCGCCGGCCTGCCCGACGTGCTGACGATCGCCGAGGTCCTGACGCTGCAATCGGGCTATTATCCCAACCCGCGGCCGCTGGACGAAACGCTGGCGCTCGCGGGGCTGGACGACCTTGCGGACCGCCGCTGCGCTGCCCTGTCGGGGGGGCAGGCCCGCCGCGTGCATTATGCGCTGGCGATCTGCGGCCGGCCCGATCTTCTCGTTCTCGACGAACCCACCGCCGCGATGGACCGGGCCTCCGCCCGCGTATTGTGGGGTACGGTCCGCGACGTGGCGAACCACGGAACGGCCGTGCTTCTGACCAGTCACGACCTTGCGGAGGCCGATGCGCTCGCCGACCGGATCGTGGTGATGGACGCTGGCACGATCGTTGCCGACGACACGCCCGCCGCGCTACGCGCCCGTGCTGGGGGATCGGTGATCCGCTGCCGCAGCCAACTGACCCCGGACCGCGTCGCGTGGGCGCCGGCGGTCAGGGACGCCGGCATGGACGGCGCGGACCTGCGCATCGTCTCCGCCGATGCTGCCGCTACGGTGCGCGCGCTTCTCGATGCCGATACCACGCTCACCGATCTGCGTGTCGCCGATGCAACGTTGGAGGACGCGATTGCCGCCCTGCTGTCAACCCAGTCGGAAAGGATCGCTGCATGACCGCGCTCGTCGCAACCCCGAACGGCGTGTGGCTTCGGGAAGCGATCGCCGAACTCAAGCGCACGTCGCGCCTGCCCCAGTTCCTCGTTCCGACCGTGCTGACCCCCGCCGCCTTCTACGGCCTGTTCACACTCGCCGTGGCCAAGTCGCCCTCCCCCGAATATGCGCTCGCAACGCTGGCGGGCTATGGCGTGTTCGCAGCGACGGGGCCCGCGCTGTTCGGCTTCGGTGCCGGGGTCGCCATGGAGCGCGAGCAGGGTCTGATCGAGTTGAAGCGCGTCTCGCCGATGCCCGCCGGCGCCTATGTCGCGGCAAAGCTGGTCGCTGCCGTCGCGACCACCGCGCTGGCGCTGGTGCTGATCGATGCGCTGGCGATCGTCGCCGGTGTCCGCTTGTCGGCGACAACGTGGATCGCGCTGACGCTGCTCCATCTCGGCTCGGCTATCCCGTTTGCGCTAATTGCTTTCGGCATGGGTATGCGGATGAGCGGCAAGGGCGCGGTGGCGGTGGCCAACGCCTTGTTCCTCGGCGGATCGGTGCTGGGCGGCCTGTGGATTCCGACCGCCATGCTACCCGGCTGGATGCGGACGCTGGGCCAGATCACGCCGTCCTACCATCTCGGCCAGCTTGCGCGGGCGATCGTCGGGGTCGACACGCTAGGCGCACCCGCCGGGCATATGATGGCCGTGACCGCAATGACGGCCGCAGGGATCGCCTGGGCCTGGAGCGGATGGCGGCGGAGCCCGGCTTGACCGAACACGCTGACACCCTCGACAGTGGCGCGATGCGTACGAGGGCACAGCGATGGTGGGACGGACCGTGGCCGTGGCTCGTCTATCTCGTCTTCCTGCCTCTCCCCTGGCTATGGAAATGGCCGGACGCGACAACGCTGATAAGCTCGGCGCTGGCGGTCATGACGTTCCTGCCGCTCTACGTCGCATCGCATCGCTGGCAGGGCGTTAAGCTCGTTGGCGCCTGTGCCGTAATAACCGCGATCGGCATCGCCCTCGCCGCCCTACCGGTCGGTTGGACCGTGTTCCCGATCTACGCCGCGTCGGCGATGGGGCACGCCCGTCCTCGACCCGTGGCAATCCTCGGCATCGCCGCGATCGCGGTGGTGACGATGGTGACCGGTCTCGCGCTGAGCCAGCCGACCTTATGGTGGCTGCCCGGCGCGCTGCTCGTCGCCATGACCGGCGGCGCAACGATCTCGCGCGAAGCCTTTTACGACCGTACGCAGGCGTTGCTCGCGACCCAAGAGGAGGTCCGCCGCCTTGCCGGCACTGCCGAACGCGAACGGATCGCGCGCGATCTGCACGATGTCGTCGGCCGTACGCTGACGCTCGTCGCGCTCAAGGCCGATCTGGCCGCCCGACTGCTCGATCGGGACAGAGATGCGACGCGGGCGGAGGTGGAAGCCATCGCTGCCGCCGCGCGCGCCGGCCTCGCCGATGTCCGCGCGGCGCTGGCGGGGCAAGCGGGTGGCGGCCTGGCGCAGGAAGCGTCCGCCTCGATCGCCGCCTTGCGGACGGCAGGCGTACGGCCGACGCTGACCGGCGACGCCGCCAACGTCCCTGCCAACGCGGGTGCTGTGTTGGCGATGACGCTGCGCGAGGCCGTCACCAATGTTATCCGCCATGCTGGCGCCCGGCATTGCACGATCCATATCATCGCCGACCCCGGTTACGCCCGCTTGGTAGTCGAGGACGATGGCGTCGGCCTGTCCGGTCGCGAGGGCAACGGGTTGACCGGCATGCGACAGCGATTGGTCGCCGCGGGCGGTGCCTTGCATCTCGCCCCTGCCCAAACCGGCACCCGTCTGGAAGCGAGCGTGCCGGCATGACCCCCATCCGTATCGTTATCGCCGAGGATCAGGCGCTCGTGCTCGGCGCCATTGCCGCATTGCTGTCGCTGGAGCCGGACCTCGCGATCGTCGGCCGCGCGTCGGACGGCGATGCGGCGTTCGCGATGGTGCGGGATCTCGCGCCAGACATATTGCTGACGGACATCGAGATGCCCGGTCAAACCGGCCTCGACCTTGCCAGGCGGCTGGCCGACGAGCGGTCGCGAACCGCCGTCGTGATCGTGACGACCTTCGCTCGGCCGGGCTATCTCGCCCGCGCACGCAGCGCCGGGGTGCGCGGCTATCTGCTGAAGGATGCACCGGTCGACGACCTGGCGGCTGCGATCCGCACCGTCGTGGCCGGCGGTCGCGCGATCCCCGCCGATCTTGCGGCAGCAGCCGGCGAGATCGGCCGCGATCCGCTCACCGATCGCGAGCGCGATACGTTGCGTCTTGCCGAAGAGGGGCTTTCGAACAAGGACATCGCCGATCGGCTCGGTTTGTCGCCAGGCACCGTGCGCAATTACCTGTCCGACGCGGCAGGGAAACTCGGCGCGGCGAACCGCATCGAGGCGGGCCGCACGGCGCGGCGGAACGGGTGGCTGTGACCCAGCGGCAGACATCGCGAGGCATCCGCTACGTCCCGTAGCCTGCCATTCGCGCGGATGAGGGAACCGCTGACGTGGCGTTTCGCATCGGTGCGCCCGAAGGATCACCCGCTCTACGTCGTCGAAGCGCCGCGGCACATCACGTGCCGCGGCGCCGCGTATCAGATGTCGACGGATAAGGTCAGCTGGACGGTGCGGGGGCTGAGCGGCCGGAACAGGCCGTCGCCGGTAAGCGCCGGCGAAATGTAGGACAGCACATCCTTGTCGAATAGATTGTCGACGTTGACGCGGATGCGCGCGTTCCGCACCGGACCGATCGAAAAGCCGTCACCGATGTCGGCATAGGCCGAAAAGACGGTGAAGCCCGGCAGCGACGAGCCCGGCGTATTCTCAAAGGTCGATTGGCGACGGCTGGTATATTTACCGGTGATATTGGCGACGAACCACGGCGCCGGTTCGACCGTAAGCCCCCCGGATACGACCCATTTCGCACTGTCGGGCAGATATTTGCCCGCGATCAGATAGGTGCGCGCCGCCCCGACGATATTGTCCTGGAATTGCGCGTGGTTGTAGGTGACGTTGGCGTTGACGTAGGCCGCGCCGTGCAGGAACGCCGGCTTGTAATTGGCAAGCAGTTCCGCGCCGTACGCCTTCACGCCGCCGACATTCTGGTAGAAGGTTTCGGTGACGTTGGTCGTGCCCGGCAGGATCGAGGCGATCGACTGAATCCGGTTGTCGAACTTGGTGTAATAGCCGGTCAGCGACGCGAAGAATTCCGGCCGCGTCGTCCGTAGGCCAACCTCGATATTCTTCGACCGTTCCGGCGCGGGTGCGCCGACCACGGCCGGCGAGTTGGCGTAGGCGACGGAGAAGATGTCATCCATCCCCTTGGGCAGCGCCATATTTTCCGCGTAGGACGCGAACAGCTGCGTGCGGGGATCGGAGAAACGGTACAGGATGCCGACGGTCGGCAGGAAGAAGTCGCGATAGTGCGCGCGGTTGTACTTCGGCCCCCATCCGGCGACGTTCACGCCGGCAACCGTCCGCGCATAATCGGCGAAATCGCGATATCCGCGCTGTTGATAGTCGAGGTCGAGCGCCTTGATGCCGAGATCGACGCTGAACGCGGGCGTCAGCTCGATACGATCGCGGACGAACAGCTGCGCCGTCGCGCGTTTCGACCGGTAATCGCGGCGGCCATAGACCAGCTCGTTGTAATTGGGGGCGCTGGCGGGCGAGCCGTCGATTGTGTTCTGACGCCGCTGGTAGCGGCGATAGCGATCGTCCTCCGCCCAGATGCCGACGTCGATCGCATGGATCCCGATCGCCGCATGCAGGCTTTGCAGGATGCCCTGGCGATAGCCGCCGAGGCTCGACACGCCGAACTGCGTGCCCCGCGGTGCGGTCAGCGCGAGGCCCGACACCAGCCGCTGACGGTTATAGAAGGTCAGCGTGTTGGCATAGCTGTCGGGCGAGCTGCCCCAGCCGTCCTTATCCTCGTAATAGATCGTCGTTTCCGCCTGGACGCCATCGGCGATGCCGAAGTGGAACGTGCCGGCGTAGAGCTTGTCCTTGCGGACGTTGATCGCCTGTCCGTAATAATAGGTGTAATTGGGGTTCGAATAGGGCACGCCCGCTACCGTCGGCGTATAGACTGGTAACGGATCGCCGTAATAGCCGCGATAGCGGCCGACGTGGCCGGCCAGATCGGGTGTCGCGCTATTATATTCGGCGCGCGACAACGTCGGCGAATCATAGTCGAAGAAGTCGTTCGAGACGAACTTGAAGCGCGCCCAGCTGCTGTCCGTAATGTCGATTACTGCCATCGCTTCCCAATGTTCGCGGTCGACGGTGCCGGCGCCGCGCCACAGGTCGGTGTTGAGCTTGGTGCGGCTGACATAGGCTTTCAGCGGCCCCACCTTGCCGGTGCTGACCCGCACGAAGGTGCGCTTCATATCGAAATCGCCGAAGCTCTGCGAAATGAAGGTGCCAAGCTCGTTCTGCGGCACGATCGAGCGATAGGACACGACCGGGCCGAGCGACGAATAGGTCGGCATCGTCACACCGCCCGCGCCGGGCGACGCCTCGACCACCCCCAGATTCTCGTTGTCGACATAGCGGAATACCGGACTGCCGCCGAAGGCGTCGCTGCGCCCCATCGGGACGCCATCGACGACGAAGCCGATCTGGTCGAGGTTGAAGGCACGCGTCTGCACGCTGTTGCCGAATTCGTACAGGCCGAGCGCGCCATCGGTCTGCACGTTGAAGCCCGGCAGCGATTCCAGCATCTTGAGCCCCGAGATGCCCGATGGCGCGGACAACAAGGCGTCGCGCGTGACCGCGACGGTGCTGGTGATCTTGTCCTCGCCCACCGCCTCGCTCGCCTGGCTGATGCGGCGGCCGCTGACGACGATGTCCTGGCCCTCGCCCGTCGCGGCGTCGCTCGCCTGCGGGCTTGCTTCTGCGGCTTCGGCGGCGATCGCCTGCGCCGCGGCGCCCTGTCCGGTCAGCAGCATCGCCACTGTGCCAAGGACAAGGCCCATCGCCGTACCGGCGGGGGGCGAGACAGGGAAACGGGACATGCGCAATCTCCTGATCTGGTCGGCGCGCCGACGGGACATTGCTATCCAGATCATCCCCCCCGGGACGTATGGGCGGCCGGCTGTTGCGGTCCGCCCTCACGCTGTCATCCGCTCATCGCGGGTCCGTCCGCGCCGCGATCAGGCGGCGCAAAGGATCATGAGGTGACGGGGATCGCCGGGCGCACCCCCGGCTCCGCCGCGGCTTGCGCCGCGTCGAGCACGCGCAACGCATTGCCGCCCCACACTTTTGCGACGTCGGCGGCGCTGTAGCCGTGCGCGAGTAGCGCGGCGGTGATCTTCGGAAAGGCGGTGATGTCGTCGAATCCCTCGACTCCGCCGCCGCCGTCGAAATCGCCGCTGATCCCGACATGGTCGATCCCCGCCACCTGGATCGCGTGGAGCAGATGCTTCATCACGTCGTCGAACGTCGCGCGCGGTACCGGCCAGCGCGCGTCGATCGCCTTGCGCGCCGCCAGATAAGCCTTGCGGTCCGCCTCGGTCGTTGTTGCAAGGGGTGGCTGCTTCGCCGCCAGCGCGGCGAGCGCCGCCTCGCGCGCCGGGATCTTGGGCTGCGCGATCATATAGCCGTCATAGGCGTTGATCTGCACCACGCCGCCCTTGGCCGCGAGCGCGCGGAGATCGGCGTCGGACACGTTGCGCGGGTGGTCGAAGATCGCGCGCATGCCCGAATGCGACAGAATGATCGGCGCCTTCGACTGGGCGATCGTCTGGCGCAGCACGTCGTCGGAGGCGTGGCTGCAATCGATCAGGATGCCGAGCCGGTTCGCCTCCGCCACGAATGCCTCGCCCTTGGTGCTGAGGCCGTTCCATTCGGGTTTGTCGGTGGCGCTGTCGGCGAGATCGTTGGTCTTGAAGTGGACCGGGCTCATCATCGTGACGCCCAGCCGCTGGAAGGTGCGCACCAGCGACAGGTCGCCTTCGAACGGATAGCCGTTTTCCATGCTAATGAAGACGAACCGCCTCTTCGCGGCGACCGCGGCGCGGGCCTCCGCCGACGTCGTCACCAGGCGGAAGGCGTCGGGGTGGCGGGCGACCATTTCGCGGATCTGCACCGCGCGCACCAACGCGGCGTCGCGGGCGTCGCGATCCCCCTCCGGCGTACGTGGGCCCTGCGCGGTGAAGATCGCGAAAAAGCCACCGTCGATCCCGCCTTCGACCATGCGCGGATAATCGACCTGGTCGCCGCTGTCCGCTCGGCTGTGGCGGTCCATGATGCTCCAGCCGGTGCGGCCGAGGTTGGCAGGCGTATCGAAATGCGTGTCGAGCACGATCGCCGCATCATGCACCCGCCGCGCCTCTGGCGGGACGGAGGGAGTAGTCCGGGACGTCTGGGCCGCGAGCGGCACCGCCGCCAACACGGTCAGCAGCGCCCCGCGCGTCAAAGCGGATACGGATGTCATCCTCGTCAGCCCCCACCACATCATTCACTGATCGGTAAGACGGTCGTCGCGACACAATCTGCCATCGCAGATATCATTTTTATTTCATGATGGCTGGACAACCGCCGCGGGGGCTGATGGTATCCGGGTAAGAGCATGAGTTCGGGGAGGATCGCCTTCGCTACGTTCGGGGGGTTCCGGGGTGGGTTCATTCAGCGACACTGAGTCGGTCAGGGCTAGGCTCGACTGGTACAAACAGGCCATCCTGCCGCATGAGGGGGCGCTGCGGTCGCGGTTGCGGCGCGTGCTGCCCGACGGTGCCGATGTCGACGACGTCGTCGCGGAGGCGATGACCCGGGCCTATGCGACCGGCGATATCGAGCGCCTACATTCGGGGCGGGCCTATCTGTACCAGATCGCCCGCAATCTGGTGGTGGACGCCGCGCGCCGCGCCAAGATCGTGTCGTTCGAGGTGATCGCCGATCTCGACACGATCGGCATCGACGATCGCGCGGAGGCCGGGCTCGAGGCGCGCGACGCGCTGCGGCACCTGCAGGCGATCCTCGACACGCTGCCCCCGCAGTGCCGGCGCGCCTTCATCCTGCGGCGCGTATACGATTGGCCGACGCACGCGATAGCAGAGGAGATGGGCTTGTCCGTTTCTACGGTAGACAAGCATCTCGCACGCGCCGTGGCGAAGATCACGCAGGCGATCGGCGAGTACGGGGGCGGCGAGTACGAGGGTTGTGGCTTTGGATGGTCCCTGCACACGCGCAACGAAGCGACGGGCGATCGAGGCGGAGGCCGCGCGGCTGTTCCTCGCCGCGCACGCCAGCGGTGCTGAAGCCGACTGGGACGCCGCCTATCGCTGGATCGCGGAGAACCCGGCTCACGGCTGTGCCTTTGCCCGAGTAGAGGCGGGTTGGGATCTCGCCGCGGGATTGCGGGACGCGGCGCCTGTGCGATGCGACGAAGGCGTGCTCCCCGCCATGGTGCCGAACGAGCCAGCCCGTCGCGCGGCGGTGGCGCTAGGTCTTCGCCGGTTCACGATGGGCGCGATCGCCGCAGGCGCGATCGGCGTGGCCGTCACCGTCTGGCTGGGACACGGTGGCGACCGGCCACCATGTCGACAGACGCACGTCGCGGCGCCCCTGTTCGCGCCGGCCAAGCCCGCCTCTCGGGTCTAATTCGCGAGATATCCGCGGCCTGAGCCCCGTCTTTCCGCGGTCGGATCGCGGTCCGCGACGCCATTGCGCGAGGGGCCGCTGCCGCCGCACCGCGCTCGTCCCATACCGGTGCTGGGACCACCGTAAAACTACGATGATTTACCGGTTGGAAACCACGCGGGCGCCCCAATTCGCAAGACGAACTGGAGACATCCCATGCACGACCCGGCAGCCAATGCGAAGCGCGTACAATTCTACGGTCTCGACGCGAAGGATTATGCGAATTTCCCGCGCATCCTGTCCGTCGTGTCGAAAAGCGCACCCAAGGCGCTAGACCTGTTCTACAAGAAGATCGCGGCAACACCGGAGGTGTCCGGCTTCTTCACGTCGAAGAGCGTCATGGATCACGCGCGCGACAAGCAGCTCGATCATTGGTCCCAGCTGTTCTCGCGAGAATTGGGCGCGGGCTATTTCGAAAAGGCGGAACAGATCGGCAGCGTCCATGCCCGGATTGGCCTGGCGCCGACATGGTATATCGGCGGATACGCCATGGTGCTGGAGCAGGTGATCCATGCGACCATCGCGTCTTCGCCGATCGGCCGGCTCGCCGGCAAACGCCTGGGCCGCGTGATCGGCACGTTGGTGAAATGCGCGCTGCTCGACATGGACATCGCGCTGTCGAGCTATTTCCGCGCCGAGGAAGGCCAGAGGCTCGCCGTCATCGCGCAAGTCGGCGAGGCGCTGGAGGGGCTGGCCAAGGGGGACTTCACCGCATCGCTGCACGACCTGCCCGAAGCGTTCCGCAAGGTGGAGCAGGACTTCGAATTCATGCGCAGCCAGATCAGCGAAACGCTGGTCCAGGTCGCCGATACCGCGAAGAGCATCAACACCGGGTCGGTGGAGATCAGTTCGGCCTCCGATGATTTGTCCGAACGGACCGAACAGCAGGCCGCGTCGCTGGAGCAGACGGCCGCCGCGATGGATCAACTGACCGGCGGCGTCCGCGAAACCGCCGAAGGCGCCGCGCACGTCAACCGATCGGTCAGCGAAGCGCATGCCGACGCGACGCAGGGCGGCGCGGTCGTCAAGGAAGCGGTTGGCGCGATGGACGACATCCAGCGTTCGGCCGCCGAGATCGCGCAGATCATCAACGTCATCGACGGCATCGCCTTCCAAACCAACCTCCTGGCCCTGAACGCAGGGGTCGAAGCGGCGCGGGCGGGCGATGCGGGCAAGGGCTTCGCCGTCGTAGCAAGCGAAGTGCGCGCGCTTGCACAGCGATCCGCGGACGCTGCCAAACACATCAAGGACCTAATCGGCGAAAGCTCGAAGCAGGTCGCCCGCGGCGTCGCGCTCGTCGGCCAGTCGGGTGAGGCGCTCGACCGGATCGTCGGCAAGGTGGCCGAGATCGCCACGCTTGCGGCCAACATCTCGCAACTGGCGCAGGTGCAGTCGAACAGCCTGCAGCAGGTGAATATCGCGATCGGCGAGATGGATGCGACGACGCAGCAGAATGCGGCCATGGTCGAGGAATCGACCGCCGCCGCGCGCAGCCTCGCCAGCGAGGCGGACCAGCTCACCGGCCTCGTCGCGCGCTTCACGTTGGACGACGCCATGGCACCCCCCGCACGGCCCGCAGTCGCCAAGCCCGCGCCGGTGGTTGCGGTCAAGCCGCCGGTGCGGGCGGTGCGTCGGGCCAGCCGCGGCAATCTCGCGCTCGCCGTCACGCACGCAGACGAGGACTGGACCCAATTCTGAAGGGTGACCGCGCCATGACGCAGCAACTCATCACCTTCGAAATCGCCGACAAGCGGCTCGGCGTCGACATCATGGCCATCCGCGAAATCCGCGCCTGGACCCCACCGACGCCGATCCCTCATGCGCCCTCGTTCGTGCGCGGGATCGTCAATCTGCGCGGCACCGTGCTGCCGGTCGTCGATCTCAGCGACCGGCTGGGGTGGGACGCGATCGCCCCCTCGCCCCGCCACGTCATCATCGTGATCCAGATCGGCGAGCAGATGCACGGCCTCGTCGTCGATTCGGTCAACGACATCGTTACGATCGAACCATCGGCGATGCAGCCGCCGCCGGACCTGGGCGGCGGCGCCTCCGCCCGACGTCTGGCGGGACTGATTTCGGTCGAGGATCGGATGGTGATGGTCCTCGACCTGCGGTGCATGGCGATCGACAGTGACGCCATGCTCGCCGACGCGGCGTGATCTCCGCCGCGACTACAAGGCCGTAGGTATTCCGAGCACAGGACTAGCTTCGCCCAAGTGGTGGCGTGGTTTCACCAGCCACCACGCTTACCCGGACGATCGATGATGCGGCACCTGTTGATCATCGAGGACGATGACGACCTGCGGACCGAGCTGATCGAATTGATCGAGGCGCTCGGCGCCCGTGCCATCGGCGCGCGATCTGGCGAAGAGGCGCTGACAGCGCTCGACACGGCATCGTGTTCGGTAGATGTTATCCTTTGCGATCTAAGACTTAAGGCCGAAAGTGGCCTAGACGTCTTGCGCATGTTGCGCCATCGTCGATCCACCAGCATGACGGAGCCGACGATGTACTTGATGACCGGCCATCTTGATCTCACCGCCGCGGCGCTATCCGACATCGCGACGACGACGAGCGGCCTGTTTACCAAACCCCTGCGGACCGCCACGCTGCGCGCCCTCGTGGCAAGCCAAATCGGCAGCACCGGCAACGCCTGATGGCCGCCGGCCTGTCGTTCCCGACGCTGGCGGCGCGGCGGCGCGCTATGCCCTTCGTGCCGCTGGCGCTGCTCGGCCTGGTGATCGTCCTGTCGGGGCATCGTCTGGTGGCAGCCCCGGGGTTCGAGCTGATCCTCGCGCCCTTCGCCTATCTGCCCGCATGGCGGTGGTATGGCTTACGCGTCGCGATCGCGGTCGCCGTCGCGACCACGCTGCCGACCTTGGCGTGGTTCGGCCAGCCCGTGCTGATCGCCGCGGCACTCGGCCATATCGTCGTGGTCGATCGGTTTTGCCGCGGGGATCGCAGCCTGTCGACGGTGACCGTCCTTTATAGTGCCGCCGTCGGCAGCGTGGCGGTCGGCTTGCTGCTGCACAACCCATGGGGCACCCGAGCGGAGGCTGCGCTGATCGCGTTCCTGCGCACCGTGCTGTTCACCATCGCGGCCGCCGCGATCAGCGATGCGGTCGTGCTGTTCATCACGCGCGATCCGGCGAGGGGCGGCCTGATGCGCCAACCATTGGTGTCGCTTACCGGAGCGCTCGATGCGCTGGTGTCGCTGGCGATCGCCGGCGCGGCCATGCTGTTCCTGCTGGGCGAGATGCGGTCGGTGCCGGCGCGGGTGCTTCGATTTGCCGAACAGGCACGGGCGTCCGCTGCCGTCGTACCGGCGGCGGACGTCCCGACCGGTCGGATCCGATCGCTGCCGGTGCCAGGCAGTCGCGATGCCGTCCGCCTGATCCATGTGCCGCAGGTCGATACGGCGTCCGCCGCGGCGCGGCTGGGCTGCCACCGGATCGATGACGGCACCGCAAGTGCGATCGAGCGGCAGACGATCGGCTATTGGTTGACCACCTGCGTCGCGCAGCGTGCGCCCGACGGCCATATCGCGATCGTGTCGCCCCGCCCGTTCGTCCGGGCGACGATGGTCGGCGTGTTCATGGGGCTGATCCCGCTGCTGGCGTACCTGCTGCTCGCGGAACTGGGGCTTGTCGCCTTCCGCCACGCGATCCGCCGGTCGGTGGCGGTATGGGAGGACGCGCTGGCGCATTTCGACCGCCATGCTCCGATCCCGCCCGCCGATGTCCCGTTCAGCGAAACGCACACATTGTTGGACCGCTTCGCCACCATCAACAACGCCTTGCTGGCGAGCGACCACGAACGCCAGCGCCTCGCCCGCGCGGTAGACGAATTGCGGACCACCATGGGGTTCAAGGTGTTCAGCGACGTGCGCTACGATGCGGCAGACGGGACCCTGCGCTTCGTCAAGATCGATCCACAGCATGGCCGGCGCGAGATGAGCCTGCCTGTGCATCCGGCCGACCGCCCTACGCTGGCAAATCTCGACGCGCACAATGATGTGATGGCGGAATTTCGCGTTGGCTCCCGCGTAGAGGCCGAATGGCACCTGCTGCTGGCGCATGATCACGACCCGGCGTTTGAGCGGTGGCGGTTCGGCTGCGTCGTGCGGCTGCGCACCGCCAAGGCGTTCCAGACCGAGATGCGACACCATGCCCGCCTGATGGAGCTCGGCGGCATGGCATCGGCGCTGAGCCACGAGCTGCGGCAACCGCTGTTCACCATCGCGCTCGCCGCGGAGAATGGACGGCTCTCCCTCACCCAGTCGGACGAGACGTCGCAACGTGCCGTGCAAAAGTTCGATCGGATCATCGAACAGGTGGAACGCGCGACCGCCATCGTCGAACGGACGTCGGGCTATGCACGGCTGGAACGCGGCGGCAGCGAGCCGATCAGCATCGTCGACGCGATCCAGAATGCGGCGCGGTTCATGCGCCCCGTGCTGTCCGAACGCGACATCGCGCTACGGATCACCGCGCCTGCGTCCCTCCCCATCCTGGAACTGCCGCGCGTCGGGATCGAACAGATCGTCGTCAACGCTCTGCAAAATGCCGCCGATTCGATCGATACCGCTCGTGCCGCGGGCGACGCCGGCCCCGCCCGTATCGCGATCGACCTCGCCCAGCGCGACAGTACGGTCGAAGTCGTCATCGACGATACCGGCACCGGGCTGGCGGACGCGGTGGCCGGGACGGCGTTCGACGCCTTTTCCACGACCAAGCCGATCGGCAAGGGCACCGGCCTGGGGCTGTTCGTCTGCCGCCAGATCATGGACGAGGTGGGCGGATCGATCGCCCTGGCCAACAAGCCCGACGGACGCGGTGCGACGCTGACCCTCGGCTTTCCAATCGATGCGCGGAGGTAGGGTCGCCATGACCGATCCCACTTCCGACACGCCCACCGCTCACGCCTATGTCGTGGACGATGACGCGGCCTTGCGCGCCGAGCTGGCGGAAACGCTGGCGGCTGCCGGGCTTCAGGTGCGCACCTTTCCCGATGGCCGCGCCTTCCTGCACGAACAGGCAACGCTGCCCGAGGGCTGCCTGGTGCTCGACGTCCATATGCCCGGATTGAGCGGCCGTGAGGTGCAGGACGAGTTGCGGCGCACCGGCAGCCATCATCAGATCGTGATGCTGACCGGAGCGGCGACGGTGCCGCTCGCGGTCGAGGCGCTGCACGCAGGCGCGGCCGACTTCATCGAAAAGCCGATGCGCCCCGCTACCTTGCGTCAGGCCGTCATGCGCGCGCTGGAACGGTTGCGGCAGGACCAGCGCGCACGCGGCCGGGTCGCCGCCGCGCAGCACTGTCTGGAACGCCTGTCCGATCGTGAGCGCGATGTGCTGGCGGGACTGGTGTTGGGATTGGCGAACAAGATCATCGCCTACCGGCTGGGCCTGTCGACCCGGACGGTCGAGACCTATCGCGCGCATCTGATGGACAAGCTGGAGGTGTCCAGCCTGTCGGACGCGGTGCGCCTGGCGCTCGAGGCGGGGCTGGAGCCCAAGGGCGCGATCGTGCGCGCCGATGGGCCGGGCTGAGACGAGGATCAGGCCGCGATCGGATAGTCGCGCGTGAACGCGGCGGCATGCTGTTCGCTCAGCGCCGGAGCGATCAAAAATCCCTGAATGCTGTCGCAGCGCAGCCCGCGCAGCAGCGTTTCCTGCTCGCTTGCCTCCACGCCTTCCGCCACGACGCGCAGCCCCAGCCGATGCGCGAGGTCGATCACGCTTTCCACGATGACGCGATCCTTGCCCCCGGCACAGATCGATTCGATGAAGCTGCGATCGATCTTCACATGGTCGATCGGCAATTGCCGCAGATGCGTCAGCGAGGCGAAGCCCGTGCCGAAATCGTCGAACGCGATATGCACGCCGCGGTCGTGCAAGCGATCGATCGACGGCCAGACCGTCCGCGCGCCGCGATCGAGCAACATGCCCTCGGTGATCTCGACGCACAGCTGGTCACCGCGGATACGCCCCGTATCGATCGCATGGATGATGTGATCGACGAATTTCGACGATCGAAAATCCCCCAGCGTCGCGTTGATCGCGATCGACTGGAACGGCACGCCCTGCGCGTTCCACCGGTCGATCTGGCTCAGCACCTCGGTCAGCACGAATGCGCCGATATCGGCGGCGGTCCGTTCATCGTCGAACACGTTGGCGAACACGGCCGGCGTCATCACCGACCCGTCCCGCACCTTCCAGCGCAGCAGCGCCTCGAACGCCATTGGGCGTGCGGCCTGAAGGTCGACGATCGGCTGGTATTGCACGAACAATTCGTTCTCCGCCAAGGCGCGCTGGATGGCGGAGCGAATGTCGGCACGCCATTCCGCCTCGCGCCGATAGCGCCCCTCGAACACCCGGGCGCAGCCACGACCGGATTGCTTGGCCGCATACAACGCCATGTCCGCGCATTTCAGCAGGTCGCGATGGTCGACACCGTCTTCCGGAAAGACCGCAGCGCCGATGCTCGCCTGGATCCGCCAGCCAAAGGCATTGGCCTCCGTATGGTCGCCCACCACGCCCACGAGGGCCGCGAGCTTCTCGTTCAACCGGGCGAGGTCGCCATCGAAGGTCAGGATCAGCGCGAATTCGTCGCCGCCCAGGCGGCCGATGACCTCGTCCGCTCCGATCGCCGACTGCAACGCGCGGGCGACGCAGGTCAACAGGCGATCGCCGGCGTCGTGGCCCGCGCTGTCGTTGACGTCCTTGAAGTGATCGAGGTCGAGGATGGCGGTCGCAAAGGGCTCGCACCGGTCGGTAGCCGCCGCCAGCAAGTCCATGAAGTTTCGGCGGTTGGGAAGATCGGTGAGCGGATCGATGTTGGCGAGCCGCCACAGCCGCTGCTCGGCTTCCTTCTGCGGCGTGACGTCGAACCGGATCGCGGTATAGCCGGACCCGTCGTGGTGCGGCACGATCGTCGTATCGACCCAATAGAGCTTCCCGCTTTTGGCGCGATTGCAGATGACGTCATGCCAGACCTCGCCGCCGGAAATGGTGCGGTATAGGTGGCGGAAGAAATCGCGATCGTGGACGCCCGAATGGACGATGCGATGCGTCGACCCGATCAGCTCTGCTTCGGAATAGCCGCTCAGCTCGCAGAACCTGGGATTGACCGACGTGATCCGGCCCGCACGATCGGTGACGGCGACGATCGCCGCTGCATCGAGCGCCTCGCGCTGAAACGTGGCGAGGTTGGTCAGCTCGGTCAGCCGCCCTTCCTGCGTTCGCGCCCGATGCTCCAGCGAGGCGATCTCGCGATCGAGTTCCAACGCGACCTGACCGAGCACGTCGGCCGCGCCGCCTTCCGTCCGATGAATTGGGTTGTAGATCGACATGCTGCCATCCCGATGATGTGACGACACAGGACTTCGGCCGACGCGGTTACCGAAACCTAAATTTGCGTAGTTTTACGGTAGTTGCGTACCGCCACGCGCGGGGCGGCGCCGGTCCGTGATAACCGCGCGAACGGCAATCCGTGGCACGTTCACGCGCGCTTCGTCCGTCCGATCGACAGGCGGGGGCGGATCGTCTTAAGGTCGGCGCTCTACCGCGACAGGGGGCCGACCTGCACTTTTTCGATACGCGCCGCACGCTGCTTCGCACTGCGATGCTGGCACCGATGGGGGTCTGGAGCGCGGCGCGGGCACGTTCCGTCGATACGCCGTCGGGCGACGTAGGCCGCGGCATTTCGCTCGACCTCGCGCGACGTCGGGCAAAGCAGATGTCCGGCGTCCGCTACGACCTGTCGCTCGATCTGACCGCAAAGGACACGGCGGTGGGCTCGGCCGACATCCGCTTCGATCGCGTGGGCAACAGCGGCGATCTGGTCCTCGATTTTCGCGGGCCGATGCTCGCCGATTTGACGGTCAACGGCCGCCCGCTGTCCAACGCCGAGCGGATCGACGGCCACCTCGTCCTGCCCGCGGCGCTGCTGAAGACGGGCGCCAACCTCGTTTCAGCACGCTTCGCGACACCGATCGCAGCGTCCGGCGCGTCGATCATCCGCTATCATGACGACAAGGATGGCCAGACCTATCTCTACACCTTGCTTGTCCCCTCCGACGCCAATCTGCTTTTCCCCTGCTTCGACCAGCCCGACCTGAAAGCGCGTTTCCGCTGGACGCTGACCGCACCGAGCGGCTGGACGGCGATCGCCGACGGCCCGCTCGACGCGCAACAGCCGGTGACCGGCGGCACGCGCTGGCGCTTCGCCGAAACCGAGCCGATCTCCACCTATCTCGCCGCCTTCGCCGCAGGCCCCTGGACGCACTGGACGTCCGCGCCAGCGGGGGAACGGCCGATTACCCTGTACGCGCGCGCATCGCGCCGCGCCGAAGTCGATGCCGAGGCGCAAATCGCGACAAACCGCGCCGCGGTACGCTGGCTCAGCGACTGGTTCGGCATCCCCTTCCCCTTCGCCAAGCTCGACCTGCTGCTCGCGCCCGCCTTTCCGTTTGGCGGCATGGAGCATGTCGGCGCCGTCTTCTACAACGAGGACCGCTTCATCTTCCGCGAGCCGCCGACGCTGCCACAGCGCGTCGGCCGCGACGCCACCATCTACCACGAGATCAGCCACCAATGGTTCGGCGACTTCGTCACCATGCGCTGGTTCGACGACTTGTGGCTGAAGGAAGGCTTTGCAACCTACATGGCTGCGCGCATCCAGGCCGAGTTGCAGCCCGACAGCAACGCCTGGACCACCTTCCTCCTGTCGACCAAGACGCCCGCCTATCGCGCCGATGCGACCAGCGGCACGCAGGCGCTGTGGCAGCCACTCGACAATCTCGATGCCGCAAAAAGCAATTACGGCCCGATCGTCTACAACAAGGCGCCGGCGGTCATCAAACAGCTCGCCTTCCTCGTCGGCGAGGCGGGGTTCCGCCGCGGCCTCCACCGTTTCCTGACCGACCACGCCTATGGCAACGCCACCTGGCAGGACCTGCTCGGCGCGGTCGGCACCGCGTCGGGCGTCGACCTCACCGCCTTCGGCAGCCAATATATGCTGCGCGCCGGCTTGCCCCGCATCGACACGCAGCTCACGACGAACGGCAACACAATCGGGTCGCTGACGCTTGTCCAGCGGCCGGCGCGGTCGCTGCCCGGCGATCGCGGGGGCGCATGGCCGATGAAGGTGCGCGTGCGGCTGGGCTATACGACCCGCGCCGACGTGGTGCTCGACGCGGCATTCGACGGGACGAGCGCGATTGTCACGGGGGCGGCAGGGCTGCCGACACCGGACTATGTCTGGCCGAACGACGACGATCAGGGCTACGGCCTGTTCTTGCCCGATGACCGCACCATCGCCTGGATCGTCGGTCACGTCGGCACGGTGAAGGACCCGCTGTTGCGCGCCATGCTCTGGAGCGCGGTGTGGGACACGGTCCGCGACGTCCGCTTCTCGCCGGCGCGCTACATCGCGATGCTGCTCGATCACCTGCCCGGCGAAACCGACGAACAGATTTCGCGGACCATCCTGTCGCGCGGTGCCGCCGCTCTCGATGTCTATCTGCCCGACGACGCGGCCGCGCCGCTGCGGCCCCGCTGGGAACAGACGCTGCTTGCCCGTATCGACGATACCAAGCTCGGCTACGGCCTGCGCAAGGATGCCCTCGATCGCCTGATCGCGACGGCGCGGACGCCGCTGGCGCTCGATCGCCTGCGCGGCCTACTTGCCGGGCGCGCGACATTGGTCGGCATCGCAATCCGCCAGCCGACGCGCTGGGCGATCGTCCGCCGCCTGATCGCCGTCGGCGCGCCCGACGCCGCAGCCGTGTACGCAGCCGAGCAACAGCTCGACCGATCGAGCGAGGCTGTAAAGGACGCCTTCGTCGCCCACGCCGCGACACCCGACCGCGCCGTCAAGGCAGCCTATTTCACGCGATACTTCGACGATGCGACATTGAACGAAGCGTGGGCGAGCGAAAGCCTCGGCGCCTTCAACACGATCGAGCAGGCGGCGCTCACCCTCCCCTTCCTCCGCCCGGCGCTCGACCGGCTGGAATGGATCCGCCAGAACCGCCGCATCTTCTTCCTCCCCGCCTGGATCGACGCCTTCATCGGCGGCCAGCGCGATGCCGCGGCGCTCGACGTCGTCGGCCGGTTTCTCGAGGCGCACCCGGCGCTGCCGATCGACGTGCGCCGCAAGGTTCTGACCGCTCGCGACGAACTGGCTCTGACCGTGCGCATCCGAACAGCGCAGTTTTAGCACTGGGTAGTGGTCGGCGAACGGGAGGCGTAGCAGACGACGAAGGCAGCTGATCGATCATTCCGCCCGCTCGACCGTTGCCTATCGAACCCAACGCCAACTCAGGGGCGGTCCGGCGCCCCACGCGAAATCGTATTGATCGAAATCATCCCCGTACCCGACGGTCCTGACGGCTCGTTTGCCCTGCAAATGCAAGGAGCCATTATGACCGAAGCCATGCCGCGCAACCCTGGTACGGGCGGCGAGACCCATCAGGTCGCTGACGACGCACATCCGGTGCTGACCACCAATCACGGCACGCCGATCGCCGACAATCAGAACCAGCTGAAAGCCGGTGCGCGTGGCCCGGTGCTGCTCGAAGACGAAATCTACCGCGAGAAGATCAATCACTTCGACCATGAGCGCATTCCCGAACGCATCGTCCACGCGCGCGGAAGCGCGGCTCACGGCTATTTCGAATGCACCGACAGCCTGGCCGATATCACCGTCGCCGACCTGTTCCAGAAGA
Source organism: Sphingomonas sp. S6 (assembly GCF_043498045.1). NCBI lineage: Bacteria > Pseudomonadati > Pseudomonadota > Alphaproteobacteria > Sphingomonadales > Sphingomonadaceae > Sphingomonas > Sphingomonas sp. S6. The sequence continues at coordinate 223,611 of NZ_JBIEOE010000006.1, read as the reverse complement.
AGGGGCAGCGGACTGAAGTGTTCACCCGCTTCTCGACCGTCGCGGGCGGTGCGGGATCGATCGACACGCCACGGGACGTGCGCGGTTTCGCGGTCAAATTCTATACGCGGCAGGGCAATTGGGACCTCGTCGGCAACAACATCCCCGTCTTCTTCATTCAGGACGCGATCAAATTCCCCGACTTGATCCACGCCGCCAAGATGGAGGCCGATCGCGGCTATCCGCAGGCGGCGACGGCGCATGACACCTTCTGGGATTTCATCAGCCTGATGCCCGAATCCACCCATATGGTCATGTGGGCGATGTCGGACCGCACGCTGCCGCGCACCTTCGCAAACATGGAGGGGTTCGGTGTCCACACCTTCCGCTTCATCAACAAGGAGGGGAAGAGCACCTTCGTCAAATTCCACTGGAAGCCCAAGGCGGGCCTCGCCTCGACGATCTGGGACGAGACGGTGAAGATCGCCGGCGCCGACCCGGATTTCCAGCGCCGCGATCTGTTCGAGCGGATCGATCGTGGCGACTTCCCGGAATGGGAGCTGGGCGTCCAGCTGTTCGACGAGGAGTTCGCCAACAGCCAGCCCTATGACGTGCTCGACGCGACGAAGATCATCCCCGAAGAGGTGCTGCCGGTCCGCATCGTCGGGCGGATGGTGCTCGACCGCTATCCCGACAATTTCTTTGCCGAAACCGAGCAGGCCGCATTCGTGCCGAGCCATGTCGTGCCGGGTATCGGCTTTTCGAACGACCCGCTGCTGCAAGGGCGGCTGTTCAGCTACACCGACACGCAGCTGTCGCGGCTAGGATCGGTCAACTTCCACCAACTGCCGATCAACAGCGCGAAGGGGCGCGCCGCCGCATCGGGCTGCCCGTTCATGAACCAGCAGCGCGACGGCCATATGCAGATGGCGGTGCCCAAGGGCCGCGCCAATTACGAGCCTAACAGCCTGGTGCAAGCGGGCGAGGAAGGCGGCGCACGCGAGGATCCGGACGGCGGCTACAAGACCTTCCCGTCGGAAGAACAGGGCCAGAAGCTGCGCATCCGCCCGGAAAGCTTCGCCGATCATTATAGCCAGGCGCGGATGTTCTTCCGGTCGATGGACCCGGCGGAGCAGGCGCATATCGCCTCGGCATTGGTGTTCGAGCTGAGCAAGGTCAGCCTGGAGCATATCCGCATCGCGATGATGGCCAATCTGCGCAACGTCGACGAGAATCTGGCGAAGCGCGTCGCCGTTGGCCTCGCCATGGACCTGCCGCCCGCGTCGAAGACCGCCGCTCCGGTGCTCGACATGGCCCCCTCGCCCGCGCTGCGCATCATCCGCGGCCCGCTGGAAAAGCACACGCTGGAGGGGCGCACCGTCGGCATCCTGATCGCAGACGGAACCGACGCCGGCGAGCTCAAGGCGGTGCAGGATGCGGTGAAGGCCGCTGGCGGCACGGCGAAGACGATCGCGCCCAAGGTCGGCAAGGTCCCGCTGTCCGACGGCAGCACGATCGCCGCGGATGCACAGCTGTTCGGCCAGCCGTCGGTGACGGTCGATGCCTGCGCGGCGATCCTGTCGGAGGCGGCTTGCGCCAAGCTCGTCAAGGAAGGCGCCGCGGTGCAATGGGTTATGGACGCCTTCGGCCACCTGAAGGCGATCGGGCATAATGCGGCAGCCCAGCCTCTGCTCGACAAGGCCGGCGTGGAGCCCGACCAGGGGATCACCGATCTGCCCGGATTCGTCGAGGCGGCCAAGAAGCGCTATTGGGACCGGGAACCGAGCGTTCGGACCCTAGCCTAAGCGATACCGTCGCTGGCCCCGGTGAATGGGGCTAGCGACGACGCACCTAGGCGAGGTCATACAGGGGGCGGAAGATAGGCGGCTGCTCAATGCTTTCCGCTGGTTTACCGCCTCCCTCCCTACGGCATGGCGCAGCCACCAGCATGAATGGTGGACGCATAGACATCCGGATCGTGCGTTCGTCAGAAACTAACCTGGATCATGAACATTGTAAGCGACTGAACTAGTCGGGATAGCCGCGGATGACACAGGACTATACGCGGCCGATCCGGCGCCCCGCCGGATGCTGACCGAGCTGATCGATCGCCTGCGTCCCCGGCCCGCCGATCCTGCGCATGTCCGCGTGGACGGTTACCTGCCGCTCGCCGGCTATGGCGCGCTCGGCGACGGGCGATCGGTGGTGCTGTCCGGATGCGACGGGTCGATCGACTGGTGGTGCGTCCCCAATCTCGACTCGCCGCCCCTGTTCGACCGTCTGCTCGACGCGGATCGCGGCGGCCGGTTCAGCCTGACGCCGGACGCACCGTTCACGATCGAACGCCGCTACCGCGAGGATAGCAATGTCCTTGAAACCGTGTTCACGACCGCAACGGGACGCGCGCGACTGACGGAATCGCTCAACAGCGGCACCGCAGGCCGATTGCCTTGGGCGGAGCTCGCACGGCGCGTCGAAGGGCTGGAAGGCGAAGTACGGTTCGCGCTGACGATGCGTCCCGGGCGGCGCGGCGATACGGTCAATCCCTATCATTCGACGATCGGCAAACACACCGTCTTCCATGTCGAACGCGTGCTCGGCTTGTTCGTCCACGATCCCGAGGTGGCGTGCCAATGGTCCGACGAAGGGATCAGCGGCTGGATCACCGTAGCGGCCGGCGAACGGCGCACCGTTGCGATCGTCGCCGGGCGCGACGAGCCGCTGGTCGTGCCGCCGATCGCGGAGATCGACGCGCGTATCGATACATCGGATGCCGAATGGCGCGACTGGGCGGCCGGCGTTACCTATCGCGGTGCCGATCGCCCCGCCTTCCTGCGCAGTGCGCTGGCCCTCAAACTGCTGCTCTATTCGCCGTCGGGCGCGATTGCCGCCGCCGCGACGACGTCGCTGCCGGAAGGGATCGGTGGCGAGAAGAACTACGACTATCGCTACGCCTGGGTGCGCGACGCCGGGTACACGATCAAGGCGTTCCTGACGGCGGGGGCGCAGGCCGAGGCGAAGGCCGCCTTCACCTGGCTGCTCAACCAGTTGCGCGAGACGGGAACGCGCGTGTGCTACACCTTGGGCGGCGGCGTGGTGCCGAACGTCTCCGAATGGGCGATGCCCGGCTACCGCGACAGCCAGCCCGTCGTCACCGGCAACCTTGCAACCGATCAGGCGCAGCATGGCGTCTTTGGCGACATCTTCGAAACCGCATCCTGCTTCGTCGCCAACGGCAACATTCTCGACAGCGCCAGCGCCGAATTCCTCTCGCACCTCGCCGATCAGTGCGCGGATCGGTGGCGCCTGCCCGACGCGGGCATGTGGGAATTGCAGGACGAACGCCATTACACGATGTCGAAGATCAGCTGCTGGCAGGCGCTCGCCCGCGCGGTCGAACTGGCCGATCAGGGCCAGCTGCCCACCACCTGTCGCGAACGCTGGCAGCGCGAACGCGACCGAATTAAAGACTGGATCGAGGCGGAATGCTGGTCGGACAAGCACCAGGCGTTCGTCATGTACCCCGGCGCCGACGCGATCGACGCTTCGCTGGCCCTCGCCGTCCGCTTCGGCTTCGATGGGAAGGAGCGGCTGCGCCTGACGCTAGATGCGATCGACCGCGAGCTGGGGAGCGGCCCCTTCCACTATCGCTACACCGGCATGCCGCGCGAGGAAGGCTGCTTCCTCGCCTGTTCGTTCTGGATGGTCGAAGCGCGAGCCTTGCTCGGCCAGCGAGTCCAGGCGCGGGCGATGCTCGACCAGCTAACTGCGGCTCTATCCCACGGTCATGGCATCCTGGCCGAAATGGTCGACCCGGAGACCGGCGCCTTCCTCGGCAACCTGCCTCAGGGCCTGAGCCACCTCGCCCACCTGATGGCGCTGTCTGTCCTCAACGACGAAGCCGCCTGCGACTGAGCAGGCGGCCTCCGGCCACGCCTCAGCCGGCGATCGTGAACACCGACCCGGAATCGACGCGGATACCCGCGCCGTTGATGAAGCTGGCGCGCTCCGAACACAGGAAGGCGACGGCCGCGGCGACTTCCTCGGGTTTGCCACGCCGCTTCAGCACCATGCCGGGGCGCTCTTCCTCCAGAAAGCTGGCGATGGCCTCGTCGAACGACACGCCCTTTTCCTCGGCCCGCTTTCTCATCATTTTATCAGTCATCGGCGTCGCGATGAAGGCCGGCGACACGGTGTTCACCAATACGTTATCGCAGCCATAGGCCTTGGACAGCCCCTTCGCGAGGCTCAGGATGCCGGCCTTGGACGCACAATAGGCGAGCTCGTCGATATAAGGCTGCACCGCATCCTCCGATGCGAACAGCACGATGCGGCCCCAGCCCTTGGCGCGCATCGCCGGGATCGCCTCGCGGCACATCCGCACCGCTCCCATCAGGTTGATGTCCAGCGTCTCCAGCCAGCCGGCATCGTCCACCTCCAGGAAATCCCCGGTCGCCCCGGTGACGCCCGCGGCGTTGACGTAGATGTCGGGATCACCCAGCTTTTCGCGCACCTGCCGCCAGATCGCGGTAACCTCGTCCGCCTTGGTCACGTCGCCCGTCACAGCCACGATCTCGCCGAGCGGCGACAGCTCGCGCACCGCTTCGTCCAGCGTGCCGTCCGGCTTGTCGGTAACCGCGACCCGCACGCCCGCTTCCAGCAGCCGCCGCGCGGTTTCCTTGCCCATCCCCGAATCCGCGCCGCTGATCAGCGCGATCCGGCCGGTGATACCCAGATCCATGGTCTTCTCCTTAACGTCGATTGGCGAGGAAACGGTCGGCCGTGCGCAGCGACAGCGCCATGATCGTCAGCGCCGGATTGGCGGCGAGCGCGCTCGGGGACACCGAATTGTCGCATATGAACAGGTTCGCGATGTCGAAGCTGCGGCCGTCGGGATCGACCACCGCTCGGTCTCCGTCGACACCCATCCGGCACGTCCCGATCGTATGCGCAGAGCGATCCACCGCCAGGATATCGCGGGCCCCAGCAGCTTCCCAAATCGCGGTCATCGTCGCGCGCGCATGGGCATCGATCGCACGTTCGTTTGCACCATAGCTGAAATCGATGCGCGCCTTGTGCAGGCCGTAGGCATCGGTCTCATCCGACAGCGTCAACCGATTGGCGTCGGACGGCAGGCATTCGCCGTTGATGCCGATGCCGCCCAGCCGATTATAGTCGTCCAGCAGATCGACCAGCGCCCGCCCCCACAGCCCCGCCCCACGCGCCAGATTGTTGGCGAGCGTGACGGGCAACACGCCCAGACTCTGCATCAGATACCCGCCTGCGGCATCGAGATCCGCGGGGCGCATCATATCCTCGCTGATGAGCGACGAAGGATAGCCGCGGTTCATTCGCATATCCGCATCGAACCGCCCCCACACTTGCGTCGCGACATGCGCCATGAAGTTGCGCCCGACCTGCCCGCTGGAATTGGCGAGACCGAGGTTCAGCAGCAGCCGCGGCGTCTCCACGCCGCCCGCGCACAGGAAGACGGCGCCGCAACGCTGGCGCAGGCGCTGTCCACGTCGATCGTAGACGACCGCGGTTACATCGCCGCGGCCATCGCGCTCCAGATCGATCACCCGGCATTCCGCGCGCACCTCGGCACCATGCGCCACGGCGAGCGGCAGCCAGCTCGTATCCGCGCTGGCCTTGGCGGCGACACGGCAGCCTTGGTGGCAGGTGCCGCAGTTGATGCAGGCTTGCCGTATGCCCCAGTGCGGCTGGGCGCGATCCTGCGACACGAGCGCAGCCGGTGCATCGGTTGCGGCGATGCCCAGCGCCGCGCAGCCACGCGCCATGGCGTCGGCGGAGGCGTTGCGCAGCACGGGCGGCAGTTCGTAACGCCGCGCCGGGTCCCAGGGATAGGCGGCCGGGCCCGACACGCCGATGAACCGCTCGACCGCCTCGACATAGCCGATCAGTTCGGCATGCGGGATCGGCCAGTCTTCACCTTGGCCGCTCAGCGAGCGCAGCCGAAGATCCCGGGCATCGGGCCGCGGGCAAAAGGCGCCCCAATGCAGCGTCGATCCGCCGACACCCATGCCACTGTTATTGGCGCCGAACGCGGTGGCATCGGCACCGCCGCTCAGCCGCTCCTCCATCCAATAGATGTCGGCCGCCAGCTCGTCGGCGACGTGATCGTCCGGCTGAAAGGCGCGCCCGGCCTCCAGCACGACGACCGAGACGCCCGCCTGTGCCAGCCGCGCCGCCAGCGGCGCCCCGCCGGCTCCGCTGCCGATGACCACGACGTCGACCGGATCGTTGCCGGTCCCGATGGCAGGGCTCACGCGCGCGCGTCCGCCGGTCGCTGCCAGGGTTCGAGCGTATCCGCGGCGGCGCGGACATAGCCCTGCTTGCTCGGGCCATCGCCACCGATCGCGAATCCATCGTAACCGATGCGCGCCATCGTCGCCGGCAGCGCCATCCATTGACGCGCGATCTCCCCACGAGCCTCCGCAAACCACAATTGCATCTGATGGGGGGACAACGTTCCGCCGGCCTCTGCCGCCTCGCCTACGGCCAAGCTGCTTAAACAGCGCTCTCGCCCAGCGGGATCGGCGTCCGCAAATCCGCCTGCCATCGCGTCGAGCGTGTCGAGCGCCGCGGGCCAGCACGTGGCATCCGCGGGCAACTCCGCGCACCGCCAGCCGTCGCACTGCCCGGCCGCCAGCATCGCATCGATCCGCCGTGCAAGCTCGCCGGGATCGCCCGCCCCCGGCAAGACGGTCTCGATCAGTGCCGCCAGCGTCGCCGCCTGACGCTCCGACAGCAGCGTTATCGGGCCCGGCGCCGCGTGACGCGCCGTCAAGACCGCGCGCGTGCGTGTGCTGACGCGATCCGACGCCAGCAGCGCGATCACTGCCGGCGGCAGCGCGCGGGCGAAGGCCGCGGAGACGTGATCCGCAATCGCCTCGGCTACCGCCTCTGGCTGCTCATAGGGCAGCAGATGCGCCGCCCCGTCGATCACGCGGATTCGACCCGCGGGATAATGCGGCAGATTGAAGCGTCGCTGCGCGTCCTCTCCCAGATCACCGTCCTCGCCGCCCGCCATGATCAACGCAGGCACCACAATCTGCCCGGCGGCCTCCCGCCAATCCTCGCGGCTGCCGCGTTCCAGCCAGCCCGTCCAAGCCTTCCGCCCGGAACGGCGGACATCGGCGATGGCCCGTGCGCGTAGCGGTTCGGGCAGCCGTTCGGCGCTGTTGTCGTCGACGAATTGGGCAGCGTCGTCCGCATCGATCGCGCCATCGGCAAACCAGTCGATCATCTGGCGGCGCCGGTCCTCCTCCATCGGCTCCGGCGCGGGAGGGGACGCCGCCAGCAGAACCACCGCGGCAAGCCCACTGAACCGCACATCACCGTCTCGCCCACGCGCCGCGGCCAAGGTGGCGATCTTGCCGCCCATGCTATGCCCGATCACCGCCCAGGACTGCGGCTGATACCGGGCCACTTCACCACCGAACCAGTCGATCAGCCCCGCGACATCGCATTCGCTATCCGCGCTGCCACCAAAGCCCGGCAGGTTGAGCGGAACACACTCATAGTGTTTGCCGAGGTCGGCGATCACGCCATCCCATTCGCGCGCGCTCGCGCCCAGCGCGTGGAGGAAAAACAAACGGGCCACGCGCGTCGACTTTCATCTAGATCAGCAACTTATATTGAAGTCGTACGGCAAGCATTCGGTTCCAGAGACCGTCTAAATGATCCTGTCGGTTACCAGTCGCGGCCGCAGGTCCTTGCCCGCGGCCGCGACGGGACGATCACTCGCCGGTCGGCGATGCGGCGTTGACGGGATCGGGCGCCGACACCGCCCGCAGCGTCTGTTCCTGCGCGTCGGGATCGATCCGGCGCGTCCGGCCGATGTGGGGCACCTTCACGGACTGTCCGGTTTCCAGCGCCTTCACGATGGCCTCGATGATCAGTAGATCGGCCAACCCCTCCTCGCCATCCGGCTCCGGACTGCGATCGTCGAGGATACAGTCGGAGAAGTATTTCAGTTCGCCGCCAAACTGATCCGTTGCCTTGAACGTCTCTTGGCTATCCTTGTCGCCGATACGGCGTCGGTGTGCGAGGCCCTGACCGAAGCCAAAGGCAGGATCCATCTGGATCGATCCCTTCGTGCCCGCGATCGTCAGGATATCGACCTGGTTCGCATAGTAACTGACCGTGAACTGGGCCAGGCGGCTGCCCGGCATGCGCAGCGTCACCGCAAACGTATCGTCGAGGTCGCCAAAGCCCGATTCCGGATGGCGCGTCGCTACCGCCGACACGACTTCCAGCGGCTCCGCCTCGAAAAGATAGCGGATCGCGTTGATCGGATAGGGCGCCATGTCGAACAGCGGCCCCGCCTCGATCCCGTTCTTCGCGCGATGATTGGCCGGATCGACCATCTGCGTAAAACAGGCGGTGAAGGCGATCAGGTCACCCAGTTCGCCCGCACGAATGCGGCGGATCGCATCCAGGGTCGCCGGTTCGAAATGCAGGCGATAGGCGGTCATCAGCTTCGCCTTGCCCTTTACCGCCGCGGCCATGATCTCGCGCGCCTTGGCCGACGACACGTCGAGCGGCTTCTCGCTGAGGACGTGGATCCCCGCTTCGAGTGCCGGCACCGCAAATTCGGCATGTCGCCAGTTCGGTGTCGCCAGATAGATCGCGTCGATCTCGCCCGATGCCAGCAAGGCCGGGAATTGTTCGTACCCGTACAGATGCTTGACGCCATATCGCTTGCCGAGCTTCGTCAATTTCTCGGGGTCGCCCGATACCAGGGCGGTGATCGTCGAATTACCGGTATGCGACACGCCCGGCATCAACGCCTCCTGCGCAATGTCGCCCAGGCCAACGATAGCGTAGCGAACCTTGCGGCCACCAAGGCCGAGTGCCGAAGCCATGCTCATGCGAAACTCCTGATCGGGAAAGTCTGGCGCAACCGCTTCAGCGTGGCGAATGGTTCCCCCGAACGGACAGGGCTCGAATCCTATCGCGGCAGACCCGCCGGCTAGATTTCGGGCGCAGTCGCCGCCCCGCGCTAGGTCTGGATCCCTACCATAAAGGCTCCTTTTGCAGATCCGGTGGTTTGGTCGCGCAGTCGAACACAGGACAGGTCGAGCGCATGAAGACAGGGAAACCCATGTATGCCGTTCTCGGAGCGGTGGCGGCATTCGTACTGGCCGCCCTCGTCGTGATCGGCTTCCTCGGCGAACGGATGCCGGAGCGGGAAGACGGAAAGACCGCGCTCGGCAAACCGCTGTCGGAGCAGCAACAGACGGCACGGCGCCGCGCCACGATTACAGCGGTGGGTGCCGTCACCGCGATGTGAAGGAGCGACGCTTCGCTATCACCTGACGAATGGGGCACCGGACGGCACGGCAACGGGCCCCGGCCGGACCCACCTCTATAAGATGGCGAGGAGAATCACGGGGTTGAGCGGTTTACGAGACGCCGCATGGCATCGACGATTTCGTCGCGGTTGATGGGTTTGGGGTAGAATTCGGTTCTCTCGGGCAGGTGTACGCTCTCGCGCGTGAAATAGGCGGCTGTCAGGATGATTTCGATCGGCGGCCACCGCTTGCGGATCGCCGCTGCAATTTCGATGCCCTTGCGACTGCGCGGCATGTCGAGGTCCATATAGACCAGGCGAATGTCCAGCCGTTCTTCCAGCAGCCGGATCGCGTCGGCGCTGCTCATCGCCTCGACGGCTTCGAACCCCGCCTTCTCGACCATGCCGATCGCATCCATCCGCAGGATCGGTTCGTCTTCGACCACAAGGACCGGCCAACGGGTAAGGGGTTCAGACTGTCCCATGTCGTGTGCTGACGCGCTACGCCTCTTGAACCTGATAGAGCGGGGCCGTCGCCGCGACGGTAAGGCCCTGCGCCTCATACCGGAGTTCAACGCCTCCGGAGCCAGTTAGACCCATGCGAATAAGCCGCGATCCGAAACCCTTGCGTGTCGGCTCCGCCGCCGGCGGCCCGCCGCGCTCCGTCCACCGCAAGTCGAGGACGTCCTTGTCGCCCTCGCGGCGCACCACCCAATCGACCGCAACCCTGCCCGCCGGCGCCGTCAGCGCACCATATTTGGCGGCGTTCGTCGCCAGTTCGTGCAGCATCAGCGACAGCGACAGCGTCGCCCGAGGTCCGATGATCACGTCGGGGCCGGACAGCACGAACCGATCCTCGCCAAAGGTCGCCAGCGCGCCGGTCGCAACGTCGCCCAGCTTGGCCGTGGACCATTGGTCCCGCGTCAGCACGTCGTTCGCCGCGGCCAGTGCCGACAGCCGCTTGCCGAAGGCGGTAACCGCCTCCTGATCCTCCACCTTGTCCAGCGTCTGGTGCGCGATCGCCTGCACGACGCTCATCGTGTTCTTGATGCGATGCGCCAGTTCCTCGTTGAGCAGAAGCTGCTGCTCCGTGGCGGCATCGCGATCCCGCTTGGCGACGACTTCCGACGTGGTTTCGGTGACGACGAGGAAAATACCCGCAACCCGGCCATCCGCATCCCAAAGCGGGCTGTGCGAGTGCGTGAAGAAGGCTTCCTTCGAAACACCGTCGCGATCCGGCGTATAGCGGCCGTTTTCGACGAACACCGTTTCGCCCGCCAGCACGCGATCGAAGATCGGCGTCAGCTGATCCCACATCTCGGACCACCATTCGCGCGCCGGCTGTCCCAGCTGTCCGGGATGCTTGCGCCCGAGGCTGCATGCATAGGCATCGTTGTAGAAGGTAAACAGCTCCGCGCCCCAATGCACCATCATCGGGAAGCCAGAGGACAGCACGATCTGTACGGCGGTCTTCAACGGCGCCGGCCAGGCAAGCGGATCGCCGAGGGGATGCGCGACCCAGTTGATCGCCCTCAACGTCGCCGCGCAATCGCCCCCCGATGTTGGAAACGGTAAACGGGGATCGTGGACGTCGGCCATAGTCACGGAACGGGTCTAGCCATCCCGCAGCCCTTTGATAGCGTATTTTTTCTTTCTCCCGATTTGCGCCATGTCAAAAAGCCGCATGGACCGGCAGGCATAGTCGGGCGCGTTATGCTGACAATCGAAACGCGTCCACTCGATCACGCCCGGATTTCGGCAGCAGTCCGGTTTCTCGTCGTCCGAATGCCGTCCACACGCCACCAGAGAACATCAATCACACATCCCGTCGAGTGGCTTGATTTACAATATACATCCAGATCAGACGTTATATGTTATCCTTTCTCAGATAAATTTGACTATCTGTACCAAAGTATTGCTCCCCACGAAGGACTTGTGAATGAACCCGCCCAATGTATGTTAATGGTGCATGAATAACGGTGGAACGAATGCCGGCTGCACATTGTGTCTCTTCACTCGACGGGGTCATCCTCCAGGCCGACCAGGCATTTCTGGATCTGCTCAAGCGACGGGAAAGCGATGTCATCGGCGCCTCCTTCCGCGACATCACCGACCCCCGCGATTTGCAGCGCAGCGTCGACATGCTCGCAATGCTGGAAGACGGCGCCGCCCCGCTCCGGTTCCAAAAACGCTATCTCCGCCCGGATGGCACGACGATCGCGGCCAATCTGCTCGTAACGCGCTTCTCGGACCCCGATCGCCTCATCGCGACCCTGTTCTGGCGGGATAACGGGCGCAAATTACCGCCAGCGCGGCTATGGGCGGCCGCACTTAGCATCCGTCATGTCCACGACATGCGCGTCCGGCTGTTCGGAACCGACCTCAGCACCGATCCGATCGGATCGCTCCTGATAGGCATCTATCTGGCGGAGGCGGAAGGCCGCAGCATCGGTATCGACGAGATCGCGGCGTATGCGACCATCGCGCCCTCGACCGCCCAGCGTTGGGTTAAAGTGCTGCAACAGCGCGGGATCATCGAGGAGGATGGAGACCCAACGTTCGACCTCCTCTTGACGCGATCGGGTCTGGAGCGGGTCGAGACGATGTTAGCGACGGTTTATAACGCGCCCGACGCTGCGGCGATGCTCGCCTGAATCATCTGCATCACGTGATCCAGCTGCGCCGCAGCGGCGGTCTGCCCCTCCGCATCCAGAATGGTCATCGCAGCCTCGAGGTGCTCGAACGCCTTTTGCATGCTGCATTTGTCCACGGCACACCTCAATCCTAAACACCCGTGGTCGGGTACGTTTTCTCGAGTGTACGGGACATGACCGGGCGACACCACTGTCTTCGTACGCATCTCGTCGCGTCTGCGCCGACATCCCTCTCCTGGGAACCAGTCGGCGGATTCGTCACACCCGGCGTGACGTCGCGCGGGGATGCAGCGCGTCCAACGCGTCGGCATTGTCCCGCCCCCAGGCGTAGAGCAGCTCAACCGGCTCCACGAAGCGCCGCCCGAGCGCCGTCAGGCGATATTCGACGGCGGGCGGTATGGCGCTCTGCACATGCCGGCTCAGCAATCCGCTCGCCTCCAGATCGCGCAGGGTCTGGGTCAGCATCTTCTTCGATATGCCGGGCAGGCTTCGGTGGAGCACACCGGTGCGCGCGGCGCCGCCATGACGGGCAGACAGCGTGTGGAGCACCATGCTGGTCCACTTGGTCGCGAACAGCTCCAACACGCGGCGCGGCGCGCAATCCTCGCGCCATTCCTCATCGGGCGTTCCCGGTTGCATGTGGTTACCTCCTGGTGCCTGGGTACGCGAATGGTGCCGTCTAGAAGCGTGTCGGGGCAGTGCCTAGCTTCCGCGTGACAAGGAGATAGCTATGGCGAAGACGGTATTGGTGGTTGGCGCGAGCGGGATCGTCGGCAGTGCGACGACAGACCTGTTGGTCGAGCAGGGCTGGACGGTCCATGGCCTTGCCCGTCGTCCGACCCGCCAGCCGGGCGTGCAGCCGATCGCCGCGGATCTGCTGGACGCGAGCGCCACCGCAGCGGCGCTGCGTGGCATTGCGCCCGACGCCGTCTTCATCACGACATGGTTGCGGCAGGACAGCGAGGCCGAAAACATCCGCGTCAACGCGGCCATGGTCCGCAACCTTCTCGACGGTCTGACCAAGCCGACGGCCCCGCGCCATGTCGCGTTGGTGACCGGTTTGAAACACTATCTCGGACCGTTCGAGGCCTATGGTCAGGGCACGCTGCCGCAAACGCCGTTCCGCGAGGACCAGGGGCGGCTCGACGTCGAAAACTTCTATTATGCGCAGGAGGACGAAGTGTTCGCCGCCGCCGCGCGCGATGGCTTCACCTGGAGTGTCCACCGCCCGCATACCGTGATCGGTCTCGCCGTCGGCAATGCCATGAATATGGGCACGACCCTCGCCGTTTACGCGACACTGTGCCGCGAAACGGGCCGGCCGTTCACGTTTCCCGGCTCGGCGGCGCAATGGTCGGGCCTCACCGACATGACCGATGCGCGGCAGCTCGCACGCCACCTCATCTGGGCGGCGGACACTGAGGCGGCGCACGACGAGGCATTCAACGTCGTCAACGGCGACGTCTTTCGCTGGCAGTGGATGTGGCACCGCATCGCCGACTGGTTCGGCATTGCGGCAGTGCCGTTCGACGGCATCGTGCGCCCGCTCGAACGGCAGATGGCAAACGACGCCGCGCTATGGCGCGAGATCGCGACGCGCGAACGGCTGGCCGAGCCAGACCTCGGCCGTCTCGCCTCCCCCTGGCACACCGATGCCGACCTCGGCCGTCCGATCGAGGTGGTCACCGATATGAGCAAGAGCCGGCGGCTGGGGTTCACCGGATACCAGCCGACGGACGATGCCTTCTTCGCCCTCTTCGAGCGCCTCCGTGCCGACCGGCTGATCCCATAAGGACGGCTGACTAGCCGGCCAGCGTCACATGTCCTGGCCCCGCCATGGTCCGGTTGCAGCACGTCTGCCACCGCATCTGCGGGGCGGGCTTCATATGTCGCCCTGGTCACGCGCGCGCATTCAGCGTCGCCGCGCCGAATGCCGGTTACGTCAGATAGGCGTGGACGATTTCGACCAGCTCGTCGGCGGCAGCGCGCTGGGGGCTGTCGGGTGGCGATGCCGGGTCGACCAGATGCTCGCGGATGTGGTCCTCGATCACCTCGGCGATGAAGCCGTCGAGCGCCCCGCGGCAGGCCGTCGCTTGCTGCAATACGCGGGCACATTCGCGATCCTCTTCCACCGCGCGTTCGATCGCTTCGATCTGCCCGCGCAGCCGCTTCAGGCGGTTCAGCAGTTTCTTTTTCTCTTTTTCGACGTGGCTCATGCCTGCTCCGGTTTTAGGGCTTGATCCTATACCCCGGATGGGTATCTGGCGCCATCGGTCGCGGCGGTCGCGACTCGATCCCACGGCGCGCGTCGGTGCGCCGAAGGCAAGGACTGTAATGAACCCTCGATCTACCCCCATGTCCAGCGAGGGCGACAGTAGGAGCTTTGCTCCCCTGATCGGCATCGCCGGACGTGACCCGGTCGCGGAGTTCGTGCCCACCGCCTGATGCGGTGCCGCGATCTCCTGGACCGGGACAGCCACCGGAACCAAGGAGGTCGCAAATGACCATCTATGTCGCGCGTGTCGAACGGCACGTGGAAACCACCCGCGTCGAAGCATTCAGCCGGCGCATCCGCCTCGCCGCGTCCCGTCCCGTTTTGACCGAGGGCGGTAGCACGCGGCGAAGCGTGGCGGCGTCACGCGCCGCCTGATCTGCCCGCACCCCTGAAAGATTACCCGCACGCGGAGTTCGTGCCATGACCTTGCATGCCTTGGCCCTGACCGGCCCCGGCGGTGCGCGCCAGCCGCGCGCCACCGCTCATCTCGACAGCGCCCATACGGGCGACATCATCGGTGCATTCGGCACCATCGCCGAAACCGACACCGGCGCGCGCCGGGGATGGCGGCGCCGTTTGCTGACGCTGGCCGCGATCGTCGGCCCCGGCCTGATCGTCATGGTCGGCGACAATGATGCCGGCGCGTTCGGCACCTATACCGAAGCCGGCCAGAATTACGGCACCAGCCTGTTGTGGACGCTGCTGCTGCTCGTCCCCGTTATCTACGTGAACCAGGAAATGGTGCTCCGCCTCGGCGCGGTGACCGGGGTCGGCCACGCCCGGCTGATCTTCCAGCGCTTCGGCCGGTTCTGGGGGGCGTTCAGCGTCATCGACCTGTTCCTGCTCAATGCCCTGACCATCGTCACCGAATTCATCGGCATCGCGCTCGGCCTCGACTATCTCGGCGTGCCGCGGCTTGCCGGCGTGGCGATCGCGTCCATCCTGATCGTCGCCGCCGCCAGCACGGGCAGCTTCCGCCGGTTCGAACGCTTCATGATGGTGCTGGTGTTCGGCTCGCTGTTGCTCGTTCCGATCGCCGTCGCGATCCACCCGCCGGTTGGGCAGATCGCGCGCGACATGGTCGTGCCGCGCATGCCCGCGGGTGGGCAGCTCGCCGACGTCATGCTCCTGATCATCGCGATCGTCGGCACCACCGTTGCGCCCTGGCAGCTGTTCTTCCAGCAGAGCTATCTGATCGACAAGCGGATCGGACCGCGCTTCATGGCCTATAGCCGGATCGATCTGTGGGTCGGCATCGCCGTCGTGATCGTCGGGGCGGTCGCGATGATGGCCTTCACCGCCGCCGCGTTCGCCGGCACGGCCGGCGTCGGCCACTTCACCGATGCCGGCGCGATCGCACGCGGGATCGAGGCGCATGCCGGTCGGCTGATGGGCATCCTGTTCGCCATCGCGCTGATCGATGCCTCGATCATCGGCGCGGCGGCGGTGTCGCTCAGCACGGCCTATGCCATCGGCGACACGTTCGGCATCCGGCATTCGCTGCACCGCTCACCGAAGGAATCGATCCCCTTCTACCTCGTCTTTGCCGGGCTGATCGCGGTCGCGGCGACGCTGGTGCTCATCCCGGGCACGCCGCTGGGTCTGCTGACCAATGCGGTGCAGTCGCTCGCGGGCGTGCTGCTGCCCAGCGCGACCGTGTTCCTGCTGCTGCTCTGCAACGACACGGCGGTGCTGGGGCCATGGCGCAACGGGCGCTGGCTGAACCTGTTCACCGGTGCGGTGATCGCCGTCCTCGTCCTTCTGTCGGTGATCCTGACCGCTTCGGTGCTGTTCCCGACGATCGGCGCGGCGGCGATGCTGTGGATTCTCGGCGGGGGATCGGCGCTGGCGCTGATCGGCTGGGTCGGCCTGCGCCTGCTGACCGGCGGAACGGCAGAGGCGATCGATCGTCGCGGCCGGGCGGACTGGCGGATGCCACCGCTCGATACGCTTGCGCCCGCCGTCCTCGGCCGGGGCGAGAAAGCGTGGCTCAGCATCCTGCGGCTCTACCTCGTCGTCGCCGGCGGCTTCGTACTCGTCCGCATCATCCACCTCGCGCTGACACAACAGCTGTAACCGGCACCGTCCAAGGGGACTTATCATGACCCGGCTTTTCCCACTGGCGGGCGCCTGCGCGCTCGCCGGCCTCATCCCGCACGCGCCCGCTGCGGCACAGACCGTCCAGGACCGCGCGCCGGCTGTCACCGCGCCCGCCACGCCGATCGCGCACGACGCGATGCCGGACGACCAGCGCTACGCGGTCCACGGGCAGGCGACGTTCGTCCTGCAAGCCACCCCCGGCTTCACCTCGCCCTATGCCGGCGCCAACAGCCTGACGCCCCGTCAGGCGAAGGAAACCGTCGACGTCACTCTGTTCGCCGGCGTGCGGCCATGGGCGGGCGGCGAGCTGTGGGTGAACCCCGAGATCGATCAGGGCTTCGGCCTGTCCAACACGCTTGGCGTCGCCGGTTTCCCCAGCGCGGAAGCCTATAAGGTCGGTCGCAACGAACCCTACACCCGCCTGCAACGGCTCTTCCTGCGCCAGACCATCGACTTGGGCGGCGCGCGCGAGGCGGTGGCCGGCGTCGCCAACCAGCTCGCCGGATCGCGCACCGCCGATCGTCTGGTGCTGACCGTCGGCAAATTCGGCGTCGGCGACGTGTTCGACACCAACATCTACGCCCACGATCCGCGCGCCGACTTCCTCAACTGGTCGGCGGTCGATACGGGCAGCTTCGATTATGCCGCCGACGCCTGGGGCTACAGCACCGGCATTGCTGCCGAATGGTATCGGGCCGCATGGACGCTGCGCCTGGGCGCCTTCAACCTGTCGAAGGTCCCCAACGGCGAGACGCTGGAGACCGGCTTCGGCCAGTATCAGCTCGATGCCGAGGTGGAGCATCGCCACCAACTGGCTGGCCGCCCCGGCGCGGTGCGCGTCACGATCTTCCGCAACCGCGGCCGGTTTGGGCGCTTCGACGAAGCGCTGGCGCTGGCGGCCCGGACCGGCGACGCCGCCGATACGGGCCTGATGCGCAGCCGCCGATCGCGGGCGGGCATCGGCATCAACGTCGAACAGGCCGCGACCGACACGCTCGGCGTCTTCGCCCGCGCCGGCATCGCGGACGGTCAGGTCGAGCCCTATGACTTCACCGACATCGACCGGACGGCGCAGGCCGGGCTGTCGCTGCGCGGTGCCGGTTGGGGACGCGGCGGCGATACGCTGGGGGCGGTCTTCATCGTCAACGCAATCAGCCGCGAACATCAACGCTATCTCGATGCCGGGGGCCTTGGCGTCCTCGTCGGGGACGGCCGCCTGCCGAATCCCGGCGATGAGCGGATCGGCGAGGCCTATTACAAAGTCGCCGCCGAGCGGGGGGTAGACTTGACCGTCGACTATCAGTTCATCGCCAATCCCGGCTACAATCGGGATCGCGGGCCAGCCAACGTCTTCGCATTCCGGGCCCACGGCGCATTTTAACCGGGAGGCCGGCCGGAGCCGGACAGCGATGCGGCGCGTCAGTGGCGCGCCGCGTCGCTCTTCGCACGTTCGGCGGCGAACGGTTCGGAGGCGTTCCACGTCGGCCAGGTCGAGCCGGCCGCGATCTCGCGCCCCAGCGCATAGGCGACGCTGCCCTCCTGCGCCGCGCCCGTCATGTCCCAGCCCGGTTTGAACGCGTCGCAGGTCTGGTGGTAGCATTCGGCATTGTAGCGCGCCCGCTCCCGCTCGCCCGTAGCGGCACCCCCGCGCACCAGATCGCGTCCCGCGCGGAAGTAGACGCCCGGCACGCCCTTCTGCGCGAAGGCATAATGGTCGGAGCGGTAATACCAGCCCGCCTCGGTATTCTCCTCCGGCACGATCCGCAGCCCCTGCGCCGCCGCGACGCGGGCAAGGTCCTGCTCCAGCGGCGTACGGCCGACCCCGATCAGCTCCAGGTCGCGCGTCCGCCCCAGCACGACATGCGGGTCGAGGTTGAACTGCGCCGCCGTCGTGGCCAGCGGCAGCGCGGGATGATCGGCATACCAGCTCGCACCGAGCAGGCCCTTTTCCTCCGCAGTCCATAGCGCGAACACGACCGAACGGCGCAGACGCGGCGCGCCAGCGAAGGCGCGTGCGATCTCCAGCAGGGTCGCCGTACCCGTGCCATTGTCCACCGCACCGTTGCGGATACGGTCGGCGGGCGGATCGAACGCATTCTCGCCATAGGCATCCCAATGCGCGCCATACAGGATACTGCCCGCAGCGGGATCGGTGCCCGGCAGGATGCCAACGATATTGTGGCTGACCGCCCGATCGAGGCTGGTGCGGACATCGGCCGAGAAGGCGACGCCGTTCAGCGCGATACCGCGGAAGTCCGCCCGCTGCGCCGCGCCTTTGGCGGCGGCGTAATCGATGCCGCCCTGCCGCAGCAGCGCGACGCCGATATCGTTACGCAGCGTCCCGCGAATGCCGAAGGCCGGCGGAACGCTGCCCGTATCCAGCGCATAGCCGGGCACCGCATCGCTATTGGCGAGCTGCAACCAGGGGTAGCTCGAGGGGAAGGTATCGTGGATCTGGAAGAAGGCGGCGGCGCCGTGCTTCTGCGCCTCGGCCAATTTGGTGCGCGCCGCCGGGCTCGATGCACGCCCGCCGAAGCCCAGATCGCGCCCCGCCTCGACATCGGGATCGCCGGCGAGCGCGACCACCACCTTCCCGCGCACGTCGACGCCGCGATACGGGTCGTAGCCGAGCCGCGGTTCGACCACGCCATAGCCGACGAAGACGACGCCCGCGCGATCGAGCGCCGTCGTCCCGACGATGCGCGACGATGCCGCGATCTCGACGCCGGGCCGCAGCGACTGGATTTTGCCGCTCA
The DNA here is from genome assembly GCF_043498045.1 of Sphingomonas sp. S6. Taxonomy (NCBI): domain Bacteria; kingdom Pseudomonadati; phylum Pseudomonadota; class Alphaproteobacteria; order Sphingomonadales; family Sphingomonadaceae; genus Sphingomonas; species Sphingomonas sp. S6. The sequence continues at coordinate 204,528 of NZ_JBIEOE010000006.1, read as the reverse complement.
GCGACAGGTCGAACCGGGCAGTCTCGCGCGTCCAGCGCAGCAGCGGGACGGTCTGGCGATACCCCGCATCCCCCGCCGGTCGCAGCCCCAGCGCGGCGAACCTTTGCTCGAGGAAGGCGAGCGTTACCGCCTCGCCCGGCTGGGTCGGGCCGCGCCCGTGAAAATCGTCCGCGCTCAGCGTCTTCACATCGGCCTTGATCCGCGCCGGCGACAGGATGGGCGCGCGGGGATCGGCAGACGCCGTCGTGGCGGCGGTCAGCAACAGCAGGGGGAGCCAGCGGATCATGGCGGCAGCGTGACCCAACGGCTCGCGACGCGCAAGCGCTACACGCCCGCGTCGCGGATCGTTTCCATCGCCACGAAGGTCGATGTGTTGGCGACATGCGGCAGCGCCGAAATGCGCTCGCCCAGCACTTCGCGGTATCGACGAATGTCGGGGGTGCGGACCTTCAGCAGATAATCGAAGCTGCTGGCGATCATGTGGCATTCCTCCACCTCGGGAATGCGCAGCACGGCACGACGAAACGCATCGAGCGCCGCCTCCCGCGTGTCGGACAGCTTCACCTCGGTGAAAGCGATATGATCGAGGCCCAGGCGCACCGGATCGATGACCGCGCGGAAGCCCAGGATATAGCCCTGGTCGATCAGCCGGCGCAGGCGGACCTGGCATGGCGTCTTCGACAGACCGACGCGGCGGGCAAGCTCGGTGACCGACAGGCGCCCATCGTCGCGCAGCACCTCGATAATCCGCCGATCGAACGCATCAATCGGCGCGTTGTGGGATGGTTTGCCGTCCATTTGGCCTGCGATGCTTCTGAAAATCAGGTCGTTCGGCGCGATCCTGCTCCCATTTCGGACGGATCGCCAGCGGAAAAGTCGATATGGGCGGATCGTAGAGAGGACCACGCACCATGACCCGCCCGCCCTTCGCCGACTTCGCGCCGCCCGTCCGCCCGCAGACGCCGCTGCGCGCCGCAATCACCGCCGCCTATCGTCGTCCGGAGGCGGACTGCCTCGCGCCGCTGCTCGACGCCGCGACATTGCCCGACGCGATCGGACGCGATGCCGCCGCAACCGCGACGGCGCTCGTCACCGCGCTCCGTGCCAAGCACAAGGGCACCGGTGTCGAGGGTCTGGTGCAGGAATATGCGCTGTCGAGCCAGGAGGGCGTCGCGTTGATGTGCCTCGCCGAGGCGCTGCTGCGCATCCCCGACACGGCGACGCGCGACGCGCTGATCCGTGACAAGATCGCGGGCGGCGACTGGCGCAGCCACGTCGGCGACGGTCGCTCGTTGTTCGTCAATGCCGCGACCTGGGGTCTGGTCGTCACCGGCAAGCTGACCGGCAGCGTCAACGACAGCGGCTTGGGGGCCGCGCTCACCCGGCTGATCGCGCGCGCGGGCGAGCCGGTGATCCGCCGCGGCGTCGACATGGCGATGCGCATGATGGGCGAACAATTCGTCACCGGCGAGACGATCGCCGAGGCGCTGAAGCGCGCCCGCCCGTTGGAGGCGCGCGGCTTCCGCTACAGCTACGACATGCTGGGCGAGGCAGCGACGACGGCTGCGGATGCCGACCGCTATTATCGCGATTACGAAAACGCCGTGCGTGCGATCGGCGAAGCCTCGGCCGGGCGCGGCATTTTCGATGGGCCCGGCATCTCGATCAAGTTGTCGGCGCTCCACCCTCGCTACGTCCGCGCCCAGGCGGCGCGGGTGATGGGCGAGCTGCTGCCGCGCGTGAAGGCGCTCGCGGTGATGACCAAGGGCTATGACATCGGCTTCAACATCGATGCCGAAGAGGCCGACCGGCTGGAGCTGTCGCTCGACCTGCTCGAAAGCCTCGCCACCGATCCCGATCTCGCCGGCTGGGACGGCCTTGGCTTCGTGGTGCAGGCCTATGGCAAGCGCTGCCCGTTCGTGATCGACTGGATCGTCGACCTCGCCCGCCGGTCGGGGCGCCGGATCATGGTCCGGCTGGTTAAGGGCGCCTATTGGGACGCCGAGATCAAGCGGGCGCAGGTCGATGGCCTCGCCGACTTCCCCGTCTACACGCGCAAGATCCACACCGACGTCGCCTATATCGCCTGTGCCCGCAAGCTGCTGGGCGCGCGCGATGCGGTGTTCCCGCAGTTCGCGACGCACAATGCGCAGACGCTCAGCACCATCTACCATCTGGCGGGCACCGACTTCACGGTCGGCGACTATGAATTCCAGTGCCTGCACGGCATGGGCGAACCGCTGTACGACGAAGTGGTCGGCGCGGAGAAGCTGAACCGCCCGTGCCGCATCTATGCGCCGGTCGGCACGCACGAAACGTTGCTCGCCTATCTCGTCCGCCGCCTGCTGGAAAATGGCGCGAACTCGTCCTTCGTCAATCGCATCGCCGATCCCGAAGTGTCGATCGCCGATTTGATCGCCGACCCGGTCGAGGCAGTGCGCGCGATGGCCGCGCCGGGACAGAAGAACCCGCAGATCGCCCTGCCGCAGGACCTGTACGGCGCGCGCCGCAACTCCGCCGGCCTCGACCTCAGCGACGAAACCACGCTGGCGATGCTCAGCGAGACGATGGCGGGCGAAGGCCCGTGGGACGCCGGCGTCGTCGGCACGCCCCGCGCGGTGCTGAACCCGGCCGATCATCGCGACCGCGTCGGTACGGCGCACGAGGTGTCGGTGGAGCAGGCGCAGGCTGCCGCCCACGCCGCGCAGGCCGCCGCGCCCGGCTGGGCCGCGACCACCCCGGCGGAGCGCGCCGCGATTCTCGATCGCGCCGCCGACGCGATGCAGGCGCGCATGCCGCAGCTGCTCGCGCTGACCGTGCGCGAGGCGGGCAAGTCGCTCCCCAACGCCATTGCCGAGGTGCGCGAGGCGATCGACTTCCTGCGCTATTACGCGGAACAGGCGCGCGCGACGCTCGGCACCGGCCATCGCCCGCTGGGCGTGGTCACCTGCATCAGTCCGTGGAACTTCCCGCTGGCAATCTTCATCGGACAGGTCGCGGCAGCGCTCGTCGCGGGCAATGCGGTGCTCGCCAAGCCCGCCGAGGAAACGCCACTGATCGCCGCCCAGGGCGTGGGCCTGCTGCATGAGGCCGGCGTGCCGACGGACGTGCTGCACTTCGTCCCCGGCGACGGCGCGATCGGCGCGGCGCTGGTCGCAGCGCCAGAGACGATGGCGGTGATGTTCACCGGATCGACCGAGGTCGCGCGGCTGATCCAGAAGGAACTCGCCAAGCGTCTGCTTCCCGATGGATCGCCCATTCCCTTCATCGCCGAAACCGGTGGGCAGAATGCGATGATCGTCGATTCCTCCGCGCTCGCCGAACAGGTGGTCGCGGACGTCATCGCCTCCGCGTTCGACAGCGCGGGCCAGCGCTGTTCGGCGCTGCGCATCCTGTGTCTGCAAGAGGAGGTCGCCGACCGTACGCTCGCGATGATCAAGGGCGCGCTGCACGAACTGTCGATCGGCCGCACCGACACGCTGGCGACCGACATCGGCCCCGTCATCACCGCAGAGGCGAAGGCCAATATCGACGCGCACATCGCCAGGATGCGCGCGGGCGGCCACCGCGTCGAACAGCTCGCGCTCGCGGGCGATACCGCACATGGCACCTTCGTCGCGCCGACGATCGTCGAACTGTCCGACATCGCCGAACTGGAGCGCGAGGTGTTCGGCCCGGTCCTGCACGTCGTCCGCTTCCGCCGCGCCGAACTGGACCGGCTGATCGACCGGATCAACGCCACCGGCTATGGCCTGACCTTCGGCCTGCACACGCGCCTCGACGAGACGATCGCGCACGTCACCAGCCGGGTTAAGGCGGGCAATCTGTACATCAACCGCAACGTCATCGGCGCAGTGGTGGGCGTCCAGCCGTTCGGCGGGCGCGGCCTGTCGGGCACCGGCCCCAAGGCGGGCGGGCCGCTGTACCTCGGCCGGCTCGTGTCGGGCGCGGACCTGCCGCCGGCAGTGGTATCGGACCATGCCGATCCCGCGGCGCGCGACCTCGCGGTCTGGCTGGAGGATCGGGGCGAGAGCGCGCTAGCCACGCGCGTCCGCGACGCGATCGCCACATCGATGCTGGGTGCTGCGACCGAGCTGGCCGGCCCGGTCGGCGAGCGCAACCTCTACGCCCTCCACCCGCGTGGGCGCGTGCTGATGCTGCCGCAGACGCGAGACGGCCTGATCGAACAGATCGGCGCCGCGCTCGCCTGTGGGAACGACGCGGTCGTCGGCGACGCAGGATCGCTCGCCAAGGCGCTGGCCGAGCTGCCGCAAAGCGTCACCGCCCGCGTCCGCATCGCCGACGACTGGCGGCACGCGCCGGCCTTCGCAGGCGCGCTGATCGAGGGCGAGGCCGCGCACGTGTCCGCCGCGCTGGCTAAGCTGGCCGCGCTGCCCGGCCCGATCGTGCTGCCCCAGGCAGCCTGCGCCGGCTATCGCCTCGACTGGCTGGTCGAGGAGGTGTCGACCTCGATCAACACCACCGCGGCCGGCGGCAACGCCAGCCTGATGGCGATCGGTTGACCGGCCGGCTGGAGCGCGTCGGTCAGACGCGCTCCAGCATCAGCGCGATCCCCTGGCCGACGCCGATGCACATGAACGCCATCGCGTAGCGGCCGCCGCTGCGGTGCAGCTCCTCCACCGCGCTCATCACGATCCGCGCGCCCGACATGCCGAGCGGATGGCCCAGTGCGATCGCCCCCCCGTTGCGGTTCACCCGCGGGTCGTCGGCCGCAATGCTCAGGTCGCGCAGCGTCGCGATCGCCTGCGCAGCAAAGGCCTCGTTCAACTCGATCACGTCGAGCTGGTCGAGGCCGATTCCGGTGATCCGGCACAGCTTGCGCGCCGCCTCGATCGGCCCGACGCCCATGATCCGCGGCGCGATCCCGGCAGATGCCATGCCGAGCACCCGCGCCCGCGGCGTCAGCCCGTGGCGCGCCGCCGCCGCCTCGCCCGCCACCAGCATCGCCGCGGCGCCATCGTTCAGGCCCGAGGCATTGCCCGCGGTGACGGTGCCGTCCGCCCGTACGACGGGCTTCAACTTCGCCAGCGCCTCCAGACTGGTGCCACGCGGATGTTCATCGGTGTCGAAGACGATCGGATCGCCCTTCCGCTGCGGGATCGTCACCGGCACGATCTCCGCCGCCAGCCGCCCGCTGGCGATCGCCGCCGCCGCCTTCTGCTGGCTGGCGAGCGCGAAGGCGTCCTGATCTTCACGCGCCACGCGCCACTGGTCGGCGACATTCTCCGCGGTCTGCGGCATCGTGTCGACGCCATAGGCCGCCCGCATCGCCGGGTTGACGAAGCGCCAGCCGAGCGTCGTATCCTCGATCTGCTGCGCCCGATCGAACGCGCCGGCCGCCTTGCCCATCACATAAGGCGCGCGCGTCATGCTCTCGACCCCGCCCGCGATCCCGAACGCCGCATCGCCACAGCGGATCGCCTGCGCGATGCTGCCGACCGCGTTGAGCCCCGAACCGCACAGCCGGTTCACCGTCGCGCCCGGTACGCCGTCGGGCAGGCCGGCGAGCAGCACCGCCATGCGCGCGACGTTGCGATTGTCCTCGCCCGCCTGATTGGCGCAGCCGAGCAGCACATCGTCCACCGCGTCCCAATCGACCGACGGATTGCGCTCCATCAGCGCGCGCAACGGGATCGCCGCGAGATCGTCGGCCCGCACGCTCGCGAGCGCGCCGTTCAATTTGCCGATCGGCGTGCGGATCGCGTCACAGATGAAGGCATCGGGCATCGGGCGTCCTCTCCAGCGTTTGCCGAAGGGCGTCGCCCCGAATGGCGTGCGTCGTCAAGCCGCTACGCGCCGGCGCGCGTCGCTTTGCCTAGGCCCGCCGCTCGATCAGCAGGCGATACAGGCGCTGGGGGATATGCCAGCGCCGGCCGAGCAGGATCGCGCCGATCAGCACCGCGCCGGCATCGCGCAGCTGCGTCACCAGCGTTCGCGCCACCGGGCGACGCGTCGCCTCCGCTTCGACCACGGGCACGACGACATCGACCGCCTGCGACAGCTCGATCCCCTCATACCCCACCGCCATCGGCGGCGCAGTGACGACGATATAGTCGAACCGATCGCGCAGCTCGGCGAGCAGGCGCACGTCGCGCCGTTGCAGCGAACAGGCCGCGGTGCCGATGATCGTCGTCATCATGTCTTCGAACGGCTCGAGTTCCAGGCTCGCGGCCGTCTCCGGCACCGGCGCATCGCTGGCGAAGCGGACGAGCAGCACGCGCGCACCGGCGCGGCGCGCCATCGCACGGCCCAGCCCCAGCGCGGCGGTTTGCAGGCTCATCCGCGAACTCGGCGCGACCAGCAGCACCGCCCGCCCGCTGCCCTGGTGGTGCGCGTCGACCGCCGCGATCAGCCGGCTGTAATCGCGCGCCACGCCCTCGCCCTGTTCGGCGACGGGGGCGGCGAGCACCGGCAGGCCCAAAGCCCGCTCGACCTCTACCGGGGTCAGGAAGGTTTCGCGCAGGCTGCCGGCGATGAACACCGCCGCGCCCGCGATCAGGATGCCGGCGAAGATACTGCCGGCGATCAGCAGCAATGGCGGGTTGGTGCGCTTGGTCGGGGGGGTCGGCGCCTCGATGACGCGGACGTTGGGGCTGCCCGCCTCGGTCGTCTGGTTCAGCTGCACGCGCGCCTGTTCGACCTGCGACGACAGCGACTTGAAGCTGTCCGCCAGCACGTCGCGGTCGAGCTTCATCGTCGTCAGCCGGTCGCTGATCGCATTCAGCTGCGCGAGGCGCGCCCGCGACTGGCCGAGCTGCCCTGCCAGTTCGGCGCCGCGCGCCTCCGCACCGGCCACGGTCGCGCGCGACTGGATCAGCTTGTCCTTGGTCGAATCGAAATATTGGTTGCGGCCCGTGCGCTGCGTCATGACCAGCGACGATTTCTGCTGGGTGATCGTCGCCTGCAATGCGGCGATCTGCTTGTCCAGCTGCGTCACCTGCGGCGACGTCGCCATGAAGCGCGACGCCAGATCGGCGCGCTTAGCCTGCAGCCCCAGCAACTGCGCCTGCATCTCGCCCAGCGCCCGCGCCGCCTCGGTATTGTCGTTGTACAAGCGGATATCGGCAGGAACCGATTTGGCCTGGCTGCTCAGGCTCGACAGGCTGCGACGCCCGTCGGCCAGCTCCGCATCGCTTTCCAGCTTGCTCTTGCGCAGCAGGTCGTCCTGCGCGACCGCGCCCGCCACCTGCGCCGCGATGTCGACGATGCCGTTCTGCTGCTGATAGGCGGTGATCCGCGCGCTGGATTCGTCCAGCTGGCGCTTGATCGCGTTGCGCTGCTGTTCGAGGAAGGCGACGCGCCCCGAGGTCAGCACCGTCGCGCGGCTTTCGAAATAGCGGCGGATCAGTTGGCGCAGCGCGTCGGCGGCCCGTTGCGGGTCGCGCGCCGTATAGGTCAGCTGGATGACGTTCGCTTCGTTCGCCTTGGTGACGTGCAGGTGCGACTGGAATTTCTCCAGCGCCGCATTGATCTCCGCCGGCGACGCGGCGGGACCCAGCTGCGCGCGCACCACGTCGCGATGCAGCTCCAGGCTGTCGAGCATCTGCAGCTCGACATTGGCGACCGCCCCCGGGTCGAGCACCTGCCCCGGCAAGGGCGCGCGCCCGGCGTCCTGCATGTCGTAGATGCCGGCGCTCAGCGGCAGCAGCCGCGCTTCGGCACTATAGGTGGGCGGCAACAGCAACGCGACCAGGACGCCAAGTCCGATGATCGATCCCGCGACGATCAACGCGAGTCGGCGATAATAGAAAATGCCGTTGAGCAGGTCGCGCAGTGCGAATTGCCCGTGGCGCGTCTCCGTTTCCTGCTGCTCGGACGAAGACGTGAAATCAAGCATCTGGTGGAATGTCCAAGGCTGCTGGAAAGGGCTGGTGCGCCTTATGGTCGGTTCCTCTTACCTTTCCATTAAGCCTTCCGCTATATCGGCTTACGCGAAGCGGCCCGTCCCGTGTCTTGCAGTGGGACGGCCGGGTGGCGCGCGGGCAACAGGACGGTGACGATGGGCAGATACGGCTTGGCGACCATAGCGGCGGTGCTGGCGCTGGTCTCGCCGACGATGGACGCGCTGGCGCAGGTCGCGCCGATCGTGCGGACGCCGCCGGCGCCGCGGGCTATGGTGGCAGCGCCTGTGCCAGCCCCCGCCCCCACCGCGGCCGCTCTCGCCGCCCCCGTCGTCGATCGCACCGCCTATCGCATCGCGCCGGGCGACGAATTGGCGATCAGCTTCCCCTACAATGCCGAGCTGGATCATGCCGGACCGGTGGGTCCCGATGGCCGCATCGCGATACCCCTGGTCGGCAACGTCCCCGTCGGCGGCCGTACGATCGACGAGGTCGCCGCGCTCATCTCCGCCGATTTGCGCCGGCAGGGTGTGGTCGAGGATGCCCGCCCGACGGTGGCGGTGCGCCAATATGGCGGCGTCGTCTATGTCGGTGGCGAAGTGCGCCAGCCTGGTCCGGTGAAGCTCACCGCGACGATGGACCCGATGCAGGCAGTGATCGGCGCCGGCGGCCTGCTCGACACTGCGCGCACGCGGAAGGTAGTGGTGATCCACCGCAATCCCGACGGCTCGATCGCACAGCGTCAGGTCGATCTGAAGGCCTATACGAAAAGCGGCATCGCCACCGGCATCGATCTGCAATCGCAGGATATCGTGTTCGTGCCACGCTCGTCGATCGCCGAGGCCAATCTGTGGATCGACCAGCATATCAACAAGTTGCTGCCGTTCAGCCGCAGCCTGAACTACAATCTGGGCGGCGGAGCCGTCTTCGGCCGCTGACATGACCGCCGCGACGCGCGCCCTGCCCTTTCCGCGACGCAGCCTGCGCGGCTGGATGCAGGCGGCCGACGTCCGCTGGGCCTATGTCGCGCTGCTCGTCGCGCTGCTGCCGTTGTTCGGGCAGAGCTTTCATTATGTGAAGCTGCTCAAACCCGCTTGGGCCTTGTCCAAGGCGTTTCCGCTGCTGTCGCTGCCGCTGTGCCTGATCCTGTTCGCCGGGCGCCGGCCGGAAGGGTCGCGGCAGATGGTCGTGACCATCCTGTGGCTGGTGCTCGTCCCCACCTTCATCTCGCTCTTCACCTTTCAGCAGACCTTCTTCATCGCGCTGGCATCTCAGCTGAAGCTGTTGCCGCTGCTCTACATCTTCTCGCTGCTCGGACTGCTCCGCTGGATGCGACCGACGCTGCGCGAAATCGCCGCCGCCTTCCTGATCTGTGCGGTCGTCACCTTCGTCCTGTTGCTCGTAATCTGGCGGCTGGCGCCGCAATCGGCCTATGCCGAACATTATGTGGCGGGCGACTCGCCACTTCTGTCGGCGGACGCGCGCGGCAATCGCATCCGCATGCCAATGTACTTCGGCTTGATCGGCATCCTCTATGCCTGGCGCCGCTTCACCGTGCGCTGGCAGCCGCGCTGGTTCGCGGCCTGGGGGGCGGGCTTCGCCATGGTGTTCGGCCTCGTCCGCATGCGCACCTTCGTGCTCGGCCTGACGCTGATGGCGGCGATCAACGGCTTTCTGGCTGCCGGGCCGCGCCTGCGGTTGCTGATGCTGGCACTCATTCCCTTCGCGCTCGCCGCGCTGTTCTCGGTGCCGTTCATGGCGTCGATCTTCAGCACCGACAAAGCCTTCGCGTTCGACGTCCGCTATATCTCGACAATGAAGGCGATCGGATTTCTTGGCACCGATCCCTTTCGCTGGATTTTTGGCGTCGGCACGATCAGCCCGATCGATCCCGCCGGGTTGATGACCTATTTCAACCACTTCTTCTTTCTGGGTGACATCACCTGGATGGGGATCATTTTCGAATATGGCATCATCGGCGCGCTGCTGATCGCCGCCGTCCCCTTGCGCGGCGTGCTGCTGATGGATAGCGCCCGCCGCCTGCATGACACGCCCTTCCTCGCCGCGCTCCGCGACTATCTCGTCTATTCGCTGCTGATATCGGAAATGCTCCCCATGACCCTCGCTCCCGGGGAGATTACGTCGATCATGGCGATCGCCCTCTACGCCCGCGAATTACCCGCAGCGAGCGGACGCCGTCGATGAGCACCGCGGCCGAACAATCCCTGCTGCGTCGTCTGCACCAGCGCTATGGCGGGTCGCTGGTGACGGTCGGCACGCGGCTGATCGACATACCCTGCCGCTACGGCATGCACCTAATGATCGCGTTGCGCCTGTCGCTGGATCAGGTCGGTGCCTTCTATATCGTGTTCGGCGCGCTGATGATCGCATCAGGCCTCGGCCGCCTGGGCATTGACCGCGCGCTGACCCGCGAAATGGCACGCCTGCTTGCCGCGGACGATGCGGCGGGCGCACGGGCGGCGATGCGGCGGGCGGCGATCATGGTGCTCCTGCTGTCGCTCGCGCTAACCGCCCTTGCGCTGCTCGCGGCCTGGCCGCTCGCCGCCTACGTGATGCGCAAGCCTGACATGGCACCGCTGTTCGTGATCGGCGCACTGGCCATCCTGCCACAGAATTTCGCCAATCTCGTCGCTGGCGCACTCGCCGGGCTCCACCGCGTCACGCAGAGCCAGATCGTCTATACTTGGCTGTGGCCGGGGCTGTTCTGCGTGCTGGTGTTCGCACTACCGATGTCGGACGCACATGGGCTGGCGGCCGTGGCGGCGAGTATGACGCTCGCGACGCTGATCGGCGGCGTGATGCTGCTGCGCGATCTGCCGGTGGTCACGCCGGGCGGGGCGTCCCATCCGCCCGAACCTCTGCTCGGTACCGGCCTGTCCCTGTTCAGCCTGGAACTGGTCCAGCTGCTCATCAGCGCGGCACCGCCCTTCATCCTCGGCATCATGGCCTCTACCGACGAAGTGGGCCTGTACGCCATCGCCTGGCGGGTGGTGCTGGTGATCTACATGTTCGTCAGCGGCGTCGCGTCGATGGTCGCGCCGCGCTTCGCCCGGCTCTACATGATCGGCGATCTCGCCGGCCTTCGGCAAGAGGCTGCCCGCGCGATCGCCTTCGCGCTGACACTCGCGATCCCGCCGATCCTCGTCGTGATTGTGTTCCCAGACCGGATTCTCGCGCTGTTCGGCCAGCAGTTCCTGCCCGCCGCCACCGCGCTTCATGTCCTGATTATCGGCCAGGTCGCTGCTGCGCTCACCACCACCACACCGGAACTGCTCGGCATGACCGGCTATGCGCGCGCGTTGCTGCGCGTCAACGGCCTTGCGACCCTCGTCCTGATCGGCGGCCTGGTGCTGCTGTCGGCGCCTTTGGGCGCGCAAGGCGCGGCGATCGCGACGAGTGCGACCATGCTGGTCAACGCGATCGGATGCAGCCTGATCGCGCGAGACAAACTGGGCTTCACGCCGCTGGGAGCAGTCTACGCAACGTGGCAGCGCCGCCGAACGGCGTTACCGCAATGAGCCAATGGTTCGACTTGGCTGCTAAGTGCCAGACATGCTTTTATAAATTCGTTGGCTGCAATAAACAGAAAACGCAATGTTAAGGCTTTGCGGCCTAAGGAATTTTCGAGCCCGTTTCCGGAGTGCGTGGTCTTGACGTCCGACACTACGACCGATCCGAAGCACGGCGAACCCTATAAAGGGGTGGAACGCCGTCTGCGCAAGCCGGTGTTGGGCATGCGCATCCGCGATCTCGATGAGGACGGCGCAGCCCAATACATGCTGCAGACGCCGCGCAGTGTCGATGAAGGCCTGGGCGTGTTCGTCACGCCCAACATCCAGCATATCGCGCTGGCCCGCAAGGACGACGAATTCAATCGCGCGCTACAAAGCGCCCAGATCATCGTCGCGGACGGTTTCCCGGTCTATCGGTTCGCGAAGCTGCGCGGGCTCTCTCTGCCGGGCCGCGTTGCCGGGCGCGCCGTGATCGAGCGGATGTTCGCCGACCCCGCCGCGCTGGCAGGCCACAGGGGGTTCTTCGTCGTCGACAGCCGCGCCACGGCGGAGGGCATCGAATGCTGGCTCAAGGACTTCGCGCCCGCCTTTGCGGTCGAGACACTGGTGCCGCCGTTCGGCTTCGAGAAAGACGCCGCCTATTGTCGCTCGCTCGCCGATGCGATCGCGACCTTCGACGCGACCCTGATCTTTCTGTGCATCGGCGCCCCCAAGAGCGAGCTGTTCGCCTATCACTATCGCGCGCTGCTGCCACCGGCATGGGCGCTGTGCGTCGGCCAATCGTTTCGCCTGCTGCTGGGTACGACACCGCCACCGCCTGAGATGATGGTCCGCTTCAATCTGGAGTGGCTCTGGCGCGTAATGCTCGAACCCAAACGGATGTTACGACGCTACGGCCCCAGCGCAGTCGGTTTCCTGCGCTCTGCCGTTTCAGACATGATCAAGTCGCGGTAAATCCAATACTTCCCTTGCTGAGGACATTTTCGTGGAAGACCAATTGCGCAACATCCTCGACGACGCCGGCGGGCTGTTGAGGCCGGCAGCGTCGCTGTCGCCGCGGGACGACCTGTTCGCCGCCGGTCTCACCTCGTTCAAGACCGTGGGCGTGATGCTCGCGATCGAAGAGGAATTCGACGTGGTGTTTCCGGACCAGCTGCTCACCCGCGCGACCTTCAGCAGCATCGCTGCGCTGACGGCCGCGATCGAGAGCATTCGGGGAGATGCCGATGCTGCATGATCCGTCCGCGACCGGACGTGCGATGGCCGCCGCGATCGAGCGGGTCGTCGCCGTCGCCGCCGCGCATGCCGACGCGGTGGATCGGGAAGGCCGCTTTCCCGCCGAGGCCGTCGAGGCCCTGCGGCAGGAAGGGCTACTCGGCGCACTGGTGCCCATGGCCTTGGGTGGCAGCGGCGCGACGATGGCCGATATCGTCGGGCAGTGCCAGCGATTGGGCCGCGCCTGCGCTTCGACCGCAATGGTCTATGCGATGCACCATAGCCAGCTCGCCTGCCTTGTGATGCATGCGCTGGAGGAACCCTGGCAGCGCGACTTCGCACGCCGGATCGCGACCGAGAACCTGCTGATCGCCTCGATCACGTCGGAGGTCGGGATCGGCGGCGACATGCGGTCGAGCCGGTGCGCGGTCGACGTGCACGATGGTCGCTTCACGCTGGAAAAGCAGGCGCCCACCGTCTCCTACGGCGATTACGCCGACGTCTTCTTCGTGACCGCCCGCACCCACGCCGAAGCACCCCCGTCCGATCAGGTGCTCGTCGTCGTGCCGCGCGAAGATGCGACGTTCGAATCGACCGGCGGCTGGGACGCGCTGGGCATGCGCGGCACCAGCACGGTCGGCTTCACCTTCCGCGCCGAGGGGGTGGCCGCACAGATTATGGCCGCCCCGTTCGCCGATATCGCCGCCGAAGCGATGGTCCCCGCATCGCACCTGATGTGGGGCGGCGTATGGACCGGCATCGCGGTTGAGGCGCTGACCCGCGCGCGCGCCTTCTTGCGCACCGCCGCGCGCCGCCAGCCAAGTCAGACGCAGCCCGGCGCGCATCGCCTGATGCACGCCGCCGGCCTGCTCGACGGCATGCAGGCGCGGCTGCGCACGCTGATCGACCAGTTCGACGCCACTTATGCGTTCGGCAACGACCGCGCCGTCGCCGATGCGCAGGAAACCGGCTGGCCGCAGGGCATGGCGCGCGCCACCGTGCTCAACATGCTGAAGCACGACGTATCGACGCAATGCCATGAGGTGGTGCTGGAGGCGCTGCGCATCTGTGGCATGGCTGGATATCGCAACGGCACCGAATTCAGCATCGGCCGTCATCTGCGCGACATCCTGTCGGCGCAGTTGATGATCAACAACGACCGCATCGCCAGCGGCACCGGCGCCATGCTGTTCGCACAGCGCGCCGAACTGGGAACGCTCTGAATCATGGATATGCCCACCAGTTTCCGTACCCACCTGATCGAGGCCGGTCTCGTCTTCCCGACCGGTATCGACGGCCTTTGGGGTCGCAGCGGCACGTTCGAGGCGGTGTTCGACGGCCTGGAGCGCGCGATCACCGCGGCAGGGCTGAAAGACAAGCCGGAGGTGATGCGATTTCCGCCTGCCATGGCGCAGAAGACGTTCGAAAAGAGCGGCTACATGAAGAATTTCCCGCATTTCGCGGGGACGGTCCATTGCTTCTGCGGCGACGATCGCGCGCATCACAAGCTGATGGGCCAGATGGAACGTGGCGAGGACTGGATGGGGAACCAGCAGCCTGCCGATCTCGTGCTGACGCCCGCCGCCTGCTATGCGGTCTATCCGATCGTCGCCGAACGCGGCGTGCTCGGTGACAACGGCCACCTGGTCGACGTCGCCTCCTATTGCTTCCGCCACGAACCCTCGCTGGAACCGACGCGGCTGCAGCTGTTCCGCATGCGCGAATATGTGCGGATCGGCACGCCCGAACAGGTGCTCGCCTTCCGCGCCGACTGGATGGAGCGCGGGCAGGACTTCGTCCGCACGCTGGAGCTGCCGTTCGAGGTCGACGTCGCCAACGACCCGTTCTTCGGCCGCGCGGGCAAATTGCTTGCCGACAATCAGCGGATGCAGAATCTGAAGTTTGAGCTGCTGGTGCCGGTCAACGACGGCGCCGGGCCGACCGCCTGCCTCAGCTTCAACTATCACATGACCTATTTCGGCGACACCTGGAACATCCGGACGCCCGACGGCGCGCCGGCGCAAACCGCCTGTTGCGCGTTCGGCATGGAGCGACTGGTGCTGGCGTTGCTGCGTCATCACGGCTTCGACCTTGCCGCCTGGCCCGCAGGCGTGCGCGCGACGCTGGGCCTCGACTGAGCGTCCGATGGCGATGACCCCGATCTATATCGACGGCCGGTTCGGCTGGCTGCATGCGCCGGCCGAGGGCGCCCATGCGCCGGTCGGTGTCGTGCTGTGCCCCGCCTTCGCGCAGGAGGAGGTGTGTACCCACCACGGCCTGATGGCGCTGGGCGAGGCAATTGCCGCGCGCGGGGTCGCGGCGGTCCGCTTCGATTATGGCGGGACTGGAGACTCGATCGACGGGCCGGTGACGCTGGACGGGCTGATCTCCGATGCCGAAGCCGCGGCGGCATGGCTGCGTGGCCATGCTCGGGTAGATCGGGTGATGATGGCCGGCGTGCGATTGGGCGCGGCGGTCGCCATGCTGGCGGCCAAACGCCTCGATGATGTCAGCGCCCTCGTTCTGCTCGCGCCGGTGCTGTCGGGTCAAGCGTTCCTCCGCGAAACCCGCGCCTCGGCAGCGGTGGCAAGCCTCTCGGGCCTCGATCCCGTTCCGCCGCTGGAGGGCGATCAGCCGCTCAACACCAACGGCTTTCGCTGGACCGCCGCGTTTCAGCGCGAAGTGGCGGCGATCGACCTCACGGCCGCGGACGCGCCCGTCCAGACGGCGCTGTTCGTGCCGCCGCGGACGGACCGGCGTTCGGGCAAGCTGGCGCAGCGCTGGCGCGACGCCGGTGGCGCGGTCACCGAACTGCCGTTCGCCGATTACGACGGCTGGATGCAGGACCCCACGACCAACGAGACGCCGGTCGACACCTTCGCCGCCGTCGCCGACTGGGCGGCCCAACACGCCGGGACGCCCGCCGGCGCCGCCATCCCGCCGCTGTCTGACGCCATATCGCTCTTGACCGACACTTATATCGAAGAGCCGCTGCGCTTCGGTGCAAACGGAGCGCTGTTCGGCATGCTGTGTCGGCCCGCCGGCCGCCCGGCGGCGCCCGTCGCCGCTCTGCTGATGCACGAAGGCAGCACCCATCATATCGGCAACGGCCGCGCCTATGTGCGCCTCGCACGCCGGCTGGCGGGAGAGGGTTTTGCCTCGCTGCGGATGGATTTGACCGGCATGGGCGACAGCCCGGCAGGCGACAATCCGCGTCACCCGCATTACGACCCCGAACGCATTCCGGAGGGCGTCGCCAGCCTTGAATGCCTGGAGGCACATGGCTTCCCCCGCGCGATCGTCACCGGCCTGTGCTCAGGCGCGCACACCGCCTTGCAGGTGACGCTCGCCGACGAACGCGCGGTGGGCAGCGTGGTGCTCAACCTCCAGAAGTTCATCTGGCATTATGGCGACGATATCCGCGTCGCGGTACGCGATAACAAACGGTCGCTGAAGGGCTATATCCGCGCGATGCGCAATCCGGGCGAATGGCGCCGGATGCTGAAGGGCGAGGCCGACCTGCCCGGCATCGCCCGCGTCCTCGCCAAGCGGAGCGCCGTCCGCCTGCGTCACGCCGCGACTAGCCTGCTGCCGCCCAAGCCCGGATCGGAAGCCGCACAGGTGCGCGAACAGCTCCAGGCGCTCTCGGCACGCGGCGCCCACGTCCACCTCGTCTTCAGCGACGAAGACCCCGGCCTTGCCGACATGGCCATGAAGCTGGGGCGCGGCGCCCGCCTGCTCCGCCACTATCCGCCCGTCCGCATGGTGACGCTCGACCGCGCAGACCACCATTTCAACGGCACGCTCGCACGCGATCGGCATATCGAGATGATGATCGCCGCGATGACCGACGCGGTCGCCGCCCATGGTGCCGGCCTGTCCCCCGTCTCGCCGCGGACGGAGCTGCCGGCGGCGGCGGAGTGACCCCAGCCGCCTCAGTGCGGCCCGGACCGGCCAGCGGCACGATCGCCGGGCGCGGGTTTCGCCTCGGCATTTACGCGGCGCTGATCACGCTTGATCTGGTCGCGCTGCTGGCGTCCTTCACCTTGGCCGGCGCGGTCACGTTGAACGACGCGCTCGACGTCTGGGTGGTCAACGATCTCGCCGTGCTGTTGCCGATCTATTTCGGTATCGTGCTCCAGCGAAAGCCATATAGCGGCCGGTTCTTTCAGAACTGGCGGCGGACGACGCGCGATGCGGTGACCGCGCTGCTGACCGCGACAGGAACGGCGCTGTTGCTGGTGTCCTACTTGCACGCCGAAGTCGACGTGTCGTTCCGCCTGCTGCTGGCCGGCGTCGTGATCGCCGCCGCGCTGATGGTGGCGGGACGCTGGGCCCTCCATGAACTCGCCGAAGCGCATACCGGCGGCTGGCATATCGCCACGATGGTCGTCATCGACGGCATTCAGCCCGCCGCGCTGCACGATCCGTCGATCGCCCGGCTGCCGGCGATCGACATGACCGGCATCGACATCACGGCGCCCGCGCTGCCCCACCATATCCTCGCCACGTTCAGCGAACGGACCGCCGACGCCGAGCGCGTCATCGTCGCCTGCGCAGCGGACCGCCGCGAGGCCTGGGCGCGGCTGCTCCGCGGCGCCAACGTTCAGGGCGAGGTGCTGTTGCCCGAATGGCAGAGCCTGGGCCCCGTCCGCCTGTCGCACCTGGCCGATATGCCCAGCGCGGTCGTGTCGCTGGGGCCGCTCGACACGCGCAGCCGCCTGCTCAAGCGCGCGTTCGACCTGTCGGTGGCGGGGGGCGCACTGGTGCTGCTCTCCCCCATACTGCTCCTCACGGCGGTGGCGATCAAGCTCGACAGCCGCGGGCCGGTGCTGTTCCGCCAGCCCCGCGTCGGGCGCGGCAACCGGCTGTTCCATGTCCTCAAGTTCCGCAGCATGCGCGTCGACGGCGCCGATCTGGCGGGCAATCGGTCAACGCAACGCGGCGACCCGCGCGTCACCCGCGTCGGGCGCTTCATCCGCGCGACCAGCATCGACGAGCTGCCGCAGGTGCTCAACGTGTTGCGTGGCGAGATGAGCATCGTCGGCCCGCGCCCCCACGCACTCGGCAGCCTGGCGGGCGACCGGTTATTCTGGGACGTCGAGCCCCGCTATTGGCAGCGGCACGCGATCAAGCCCGGCATCACCGGCCTCGCCCAGGTTCGCGGCTATCGCGGCGCCACCGAGCATGCCGACGACCTGCACGGCCGCGTCGACCATGATCTGGCCTATCTGCGCGGCTGGACGCTGTTCCGCGACCTGCGCATCATCCTGATGACGCTGCGGGTGCTGGTCCACCGCAACGCCTTCTGACGCGTCAGTCCTTCGGTTCTTCCCGCACGTCGCCGTCGCCCGCCGTGCCGGCGCTGCCGATCGAACGGTCGATCAGGCCCGACCGGCTCATCCACCAGAACAGCAGCACCCCGGGCAGCGCGGCAAAGGTCGTGCCCCAATAGAAAGCGACATAGCCGAACCGGTCGACCAACTGCCCGGTCGTCGTCGCGGTCAGGATACGGCCGACGATGCTCGCCGCCGCAGAGATCAGCGCATATTGCGACGCGGTGAAGCGCAGGTCGCACAGCGCCGAGAAATAGGCGACGACGGTGACGCCGCCGATCCCGCTCGCCATATTCTCGAACGCCATCGCACCCGCGAGGCCAAGGTTCGAATGCCCCGACGCCGCCAGCAGCGCGAAGCTGGCGTTGGACACCATCATCAGGATCAGGCTGAGCATCACCGATCGCTTCAGCCCCAGCCGCGCATACAGCACACCGCCCAGCGCCAGACCGATCCAGAACGCCCAGAAACCGATGACCACGTCGTACAGCGCGATCTCGTCATTGGTGAAGCCCAGGTCGTCGAGCAGCAACCGCAGCGCCTGCTGCCCCAGCGTATCGCCGATCTTGTGGAGCAGGATGAAGGCCAGGATCAGCCACGCGCCGTGGCGGCGGAAGAATTCCAGGAATGGCCCGACGATCGACGCGCGCACCTCGGCAAGCCCGCGCCGCTGCGCCGGTTCACGCCGCCGCGCCGGCTCGCCGCGGGTCAGCGCGACGATCATCGCTGGCAGCGCGAACAGCACGCAGGCGAGATAGGCGACATGCCAGTTCGATCGGGCCGCGATCACCAGCGCCAGCGATCCGGCCAGCACCGACCCGATCTTCCAGCCATATTGCGTCATGCCCGAACCGACGCCCATCTGTTCGGGCTCCAGCGTCTCGATGCGATAGGCGTCGATGACGATATCGTAGGTCGCGCCGGCAAAGCCGACCAGCACGACCGCGATGATCGTCGCCTGCAAATTGGCCGCCGGGTCGACCAGCGCCAGATTGGCGACCGCCGCCATCACCATTACGCCCGCCAGCAGGATCCACGACACGCGTTGCCCCAGCGCGCCGATCACCGGCAGGCGCACGCCATCGACCATCCAGGCCCATAACGGCTTCAGATTGTAGACGAGGAAGCCCAGCGTGAAGGCGGTGATCGTCGCCTTGTCCAGCCCGTCCTGCTTCAGCCGCGTCGTCAGCGTCGCGCCGATCATCGTGAAGGCGAGGCCCGACGAGATGCCCATGAAGAACACCGCGATTGGCCCGCGTTCCGCATAGGGCGCCAGCGGCGTCAGCCGCGCCCGGATCGCCGGCGAACGGCGCATGATCGCGATGACGAGCGCGGCGCAGGCCGCGACGATGAGGAAGTAGAGATTGTTGCCGGTCAACATGGCGGCAACACTAACGGCTTATTCGCCGCCGACCAGCGGGATTACGCGGCGGGCGCTTCCCCCGGCGGTGCGGCAAACAGCGCGAAGCCGGTGGGCAGCTTGCGCGGGCGCTTGCCCGCCAGCGCGGAGTCGATCGCCTCGATCGATCCGATCAGGTCGCGCTGCTGATAGGGTTTGACGAGGCGCCCGGTCGCCAGCACCTCCGCCTCGGGCGGGAAGCGACCGGTGACGAACAGCACCGGCACCGAGGCCTCGCGGGCGCTGCGCGCGACGTCCAGCCCCGATCCGTCCGCCAGATTGACGTCGACCAGGACGAGGTCCAGCGCCTCTCCCGATTCCAGCACGGCCACCGCCTGTGCCACGCGGTCCACCGTCGCGATGATCGTATAGCCCGCCTCGCGCAGGATATGTTCGGTATCGAAGGCGATCAGTGGCTCGTCCTCGACCACCAGCAGCCGCTCGATCAGCCGCTTCTTCCGCCCGAACAACATATGACGACACGCCCCTTGGTTGACGGCGTTATCCCTTGTCACGCCCGATTCGGGTAACGCGCATCTGGCGGCAAGTGATGCAAATTTTTTCACGCTCGGCACAATTGCGCGTATGGGGCGTCGATGGCCGACCCCAAAGACCCCCGCACCCCTGCCGCCGCGGGCAAGACGCCCGGCGACCGGATCGCGAAACTGCTGGCCCGCGCGGGCGTCGCCAGCCGCCGCGAGATCGAACGCATGATCGCCGAAGGCCGCGTCGCGCTCGACGGCAAGGTGCTCGATACCCCCGCCACCGTGTTGACGTCGCTGCGCGGCGTTACCGTCGATGGCCAGCCCGTCGGCTCGCCCGAACCGACGCGGCTGTTCCTGTATCACAAGCCGACCGGCCTGCTGGTCACCGAACGCGACCCCAAGGGGCGGCCGACGATCTACGATCGCCTGCCCAACGATCTGCCGCGGCTGGTCCCCGTCGGGCGGCTCGACCTCAATACAGAGGGGCTGTTGCTGCTCACCACCGACGGCGGCTTCAAGCGTCAGCTCGAGCTGCCCGCAACCGGCGTTGAGCGCAGCTATCGCGCGCGCGCCTACGGCAACGTCACGCAGCAACAGCTCGAAGAACTGGCCGAGGGCGTCGAAATCGAGGGCATTCGCTACGGCTCGATCGATGCCAATATCGAGCGCCGCACCGGCGCCAACGTGTGGATCGAGATCACGATCACCGAAGGCAAGAACCGCGAGGTCCGCCGCGTCCTCGAACATCTGGGCCTTCAGGTCAGCCGCCTGATCCGTACCCGCTACGGCCCGTTCGTACTCGGCGACCTGCCGGTCGGCGGGATCGGCGAGGTGAAGCAGCATGAGATCGTCGGCTTCCGCAAGACGCTGAAGGGCGGCGCACCGGACGAGCCGATCGCGGCCACTCCCCGCGCCGGCTTCCGCACCGCGCCCAGCGTCGATCGCACCACCCGCACGCGTCGCGGCGCCGAGCGTGGCGTGGAGCGGCCGGCAACCGCACGGCCGACGACGACAGGTGAGCGCCCGACGCGATCGCGCCCGCGTCCCGAGGGTGGCGTGGAACGCCCCGCCGCGGCCCGCACGTCGACCCCGCGCTCCGCCGCCACCGGCGAAGCGCCCCGCCCCGGCTTCCGCACGCCCGCGACGACCGACCGCGCCGCCCGCACGCGAACCCGAAACGACGCGCGGCCCCGCGAGGAAAAGGCCAACGTCCCCACCGGTGGCTCGGCGATGAAGCCGTGGGAACGGGCAGACGACCGTGGCGGCGATCGCACCGCCGATCGCAACCGCTTGGGCGATGCGCCCCGCTTCGGCCGGAACAAGCCCGACGCCTCCCGCTCCGGCCCCCGCCCCCCGCGTGGCGACGGACCGGCGCGTGGCGGCCCCGCGGGCGGTCGCGGATCGTCGCGGCCGTCGAACGGGCGTCCGCCCAGCGGTGGGTTCAAGGGCGGGCCGAAGGGCGGACCGCGCGGGGGCCGCTCGTGAGGGTGATCGCCGGCCAGTGGCGCGGGCGTCCGCTCGTCGCGCCCAAGGGCGACGCGACGCGCCCGACCGCCGATCGCACGCGCGAGGCCTTGTTCTCGATGCTCACCAGCCGCCTCGGCAGCTTCGAAGGGCTCGCCGTCGCCGATCTGTTCGCAGGATCGGGCGCGCTGGGGATCGAGGCGCTGTCGCGCGGTGCGGCGTCCTGCCTGTTCGTCGAACAGGACGGTGCGGCGCTGGATGCGCTCAAGGCCAACCTCGCCAAGCTCGGCACGCGCGGCGACGTGCGCAGCGGGTCGGTGATGGCGCTGGGGCCAGCACGCGCGCCGCTCGACCTCATCATGATGGACCCGCCCTACGGCACCGGTGCAGGCTTGGT
Organism: Sphingomonas sp. S6; assembly: GCF_043498045.1. Classification (NCBI taxonomy): domain Bacteria; kingdom Pseudomonadati; phylum Pseudomonadota; class Alphaproteobacteria; order Sphingomonadales; family Sphingomonadaceae; genus Sphingomonas; species Sphingomonas sp. S6. Next base: position 182,837 of record NZ_JBIEOE010000006.1, on the reverse strand, counting down.
TGCATTGGATAAATTGGCGCGGCTGGGCTGGACGAACGCCGCGACCTGGGTCAGCATAGAGACCGCACGCGACGAGGAGGTCGAGGTCGCCGGGTTCGCCATCGATACCAGCCGCGTGCATGGAAAGGCCCGTGTCACACTGTTGCGGGCCGCCTGATCGCAACAGGAGGGAGCCATGGCGACGCAGTTGATTCCCCACCATTACGATGCCCCGCGGCGGTCGGGGCCGCAGGCGGTGGTCGGATGGGTGCATCATCCTTTGCCCAAGGGCATCGAGCTGGAGGTGCAGACGACGCCGTCCGCACAGGCGCTCGACAATCAGCAGATCGCGACGACGCGGCTGGTGCTCAGCCGCAACCAGGCGCTGCTGCTCGCCAGTTTCCTGCTCAACGCGACGGGTTATTCCGAGGCCGACGTCCCCAAGCGCAGCGTGTCGCGCTGGCCGCGCTGGTTTAGCCGGCGGTCCTGACCCGCGGCAACAGCGCAAGGCCGGCGAGGCTCACCATACCCGCCGCGACCAGATACAGGCCGATCCACCACAGCCCGCGGGCGGCCAGCGCCTGTGCAGCGATCGGCGCGAGCGCCCCGCCTAGAATGCCGCCGACGTTGAACGTCATCGACACGCCCGTGTAGCGCACGCCTGCCGGAAACAGCGTCGGCAGCCAGCCGCCAAGCGGGCCATAGGCAAAGCCCATCACGAACAGCGCGAAGGCCAGCCACGCGAACACCACGACCAGCGACCCGGCGCCCAGCATCGGCCCCATCAGCGCGCCGGCGACGATGCAGCCTAGAAAGCCGATCACCAGCATCCGCTCCGCCCCCGTCCGGTCCGCCAGCACGCTTGCGACGATCACGCCCGCGGCCAGAAACAGGATCGCGACCAGCTCGACGCCGAGCAGCGCCGTCTTGTCATATCCCAGCGTCGTCGTGCCGTAGCTCAGCGTAAAGGCGGTCGCGAGGTAGAAGAGCGCGAAGCACGCCACCACCCCGCCGGTGCCGGCCAGCAGCGCACGGCCATGACCGGCGAACAGCGTCGCGAGCGGCACCTTGGGCAGCGCCTCCGCCTTAGCCGCTTCGACGAAAGCGGGCGTCTCGGTCAGCTTGAGCCGGATCCACAGGCCGAGCGCTACCAGCACCACGCTGAGCAGGAACGGCAGGCGCCACCCCCAGGCACGAAACTGATCGTCGCTCAGCGTCAGCCCCAGCAGCAGGAACAGCCCATTCGCCAGGATGAACCCCACCGGCGCCCCCAGCGGCGGAAACATGCCCCACGTATTGCGCCGATGCGGCGGCGCATTCTCGACAGCGAGCAGCGCCGCGCCGCCCCATTCGCCGCCCAGCCCCAGCCCCTGCCCCAATCGCATCAGGCACAACAGCAGCGGCGCGACGAGACCGAAGCGCTGATAGGTCGGCAGGAAGGCGATCGCGACCGTCGATCCGCCCATCAGCAACAGGCTGGCGACCAGGGTAGACTTGCGGCCGATCCGGTCGCCGAAATGCCCGAACACCGCCGCGCCGATCGGCCGGGCGAAGAAGGCCACGGCAAAACTCGCGAAGCTCATCATCTGCCGCGCCGACGCACTCTCCCCCGGAAAGAACAGCGCCGGAAACACCAGCGCCGCGGCGGTGGCGTAAATGTAGAAATCGTAGAATTCGACCGCCGTACCGACGAGGCTCGCGGTCAAAATCCGGCGCGGCGAGGCTGGCGTGACGGCGGCGTCCGGGACTTCGGCGGCAGGGGCTTGACTCATGCCGCCCTTCTAACCCCCAAATAAAGGCATCTGGCAACAAAGTTGCCATCCCTTCGCAACATTCCGCCGCTAGCGGGATGCCACCGCGGCTCCCCTCCCCCTGTGGGTCGCGATGTATCGGTCGGCTTTCTGTCGCCCGATGCTCCCTGAACTACGGGGCGGCCGCACCGGTGGCTGCCCCGATTTTTCCGGGCTTCCCGCGCTCGCAGCTTGCCGAGCCAAGCGCCGTTCCCTACCTGTTCGCCGGTGACCGACACCGCCTCCCCCGCCGCCCTGCAGGATCCGCCGTATCTGAAGGGGTTGAACCCGCCGCAGCGCGATGCGGTGCTCACCACCGAAGGCCCGGTGCTGATGCTGGCCGGCGCGGGTACGGGCAAGACCGCCGCGCTGACCGCGCGGCTCGCGCATCTGCTGTGGACGCGCAAGGCGTGGCCCTCCGAAATCCTCGCCGTCACCTTCACCAACAAGGCCGCGCGCGAGATGCGCGAGCGCGTCGGCCGGATGGTGGGCGACGCGGTGGAGGGCATGCCGTGGCTCGGCACCTTCCATGCGATCGGCGCCAAGATGCTCCGCCGCCATGCCGAGCTGGTCGGGCTGCAGTCGAACTTCACCATCCTCGACACCGACGACCAGCTGCGTCTGCTCAAGCAACTGATCGTCGCTGCCGACATCGACGAAAAGCGCTTCCCCGCGCGCAGCCTCGCCGGCCTGATCGATGATTGGAAGAACCGGGGCCTCATCCCCGCCGATATCGATGCCGGCGAAAGCGAACGCTACGCCAACGGGCGCGGCGGCGAGCTGTACGCGCAATATCAGGCGCGGCTGCGCAGCGTGAACGCCTGCGACTTCGGCGACCTGCTGCTCCACATGCTCACCATCCTGAAGACCCATGCCGATGTGCTGCGCACCTATCAGGAGCGCTTCAAATACATCATGGTGGACGAATATCAGGACACCAACATCGTCCAGTATCTGTGGCTGAGGCTGCTCGCCCAGACGCGCAAGAATATTGCCTGCGTCGGCGACGACGATCAGTCGATCTATTCGTGGCGCGGCGCGCAGGTCGAAAACATCCTTAAGTTCGAGAAGGATTTTCCCGGCGCCAAGGTGATCCGCCTCGAACAGAACTACCGGTCGACGCCGCATATCCTCGGCGCCGCGTCGGGCGTGATCGCCCATAACGGCGGGCGGCTCGGCAAGACGCTGTGGACCGAGCTCGACGTGGGCGAAAAGGTGCGCGTACTCGGCGTCTGGGACGGGCCGGAAGAAGCGCGCCGGGTCAGCGACGAGATCGAGGCCGCGCAGCGTAACGGCACCCCCCTCGACCATATCGCCATCCTCGTCCGCGCGCAGCATCAGACGCGCGAGTTCGAAGACCGCTTCATCTCGATCGGCATGCCGTACCGCATCGTCGGCGGCTATCGCTTCTACGAACGCGCCGAAATCCGCGATGCGCTCGCCTATTTGCGCATCGTCAACCAGCCGTCGGACGATCTCGCCTTCGAACGCATCGTCAACGTTCCCAAGCGCGGCCTCGGCGACAAGGCGATCGCCAAGATCCACCAGCTTGCCCGCGCGGAAGGTGTGCCGCTTACCATCGCCGCGGCGCGCATTCTCGACACCGACGAACTGACCCCGCAGGCGCGCCGCGCGCTCGGCAATTTCGTCGGCGACATCGCCCGCTGGCGCGACCGGGCGCGCGACCTGCCGCATGCCGAACTGGCGCGGCAGATGCTCGACGAATCGGGCTATACCGCCATGTGGCAGGCCGAAAAGTCGGTCGAGGCATCCGGGCGGCTCGAAAACCTGTCCGAACTCGTCCGCGCGATGGAAGAATATGAATCGCTCGGCGCGTTCCTCGAACACGTCAGCCTCGTGATGGACAAGGAAGGCGCGGTGCAGGCGCCCGAGGTCACGATCATGACGATCCACGCCGCCAAGGGGCTCGAATTCGACACCGTGTTCCTCGTCGGCTGGGAAGAGGGTCTCTTCCCCTCGCAACGCGCGATCGACGAAGGCGGCACGCGCAGCCTGGAGGAGGAACGCCGCCTCGCCTATGTCGCGATCACGCGCGCGCGGCGCCGCGCGACGATTCTGCACGCCGCCAACCGCCGCATCTACGGCCAGTGGACGTCCAGCATCCCCAGCCGCTTCGTCGGCGAATTGCCGCCCGACCATACCGACAGCGACACCACCATGTCGGGCGGCGAAAGCCTGTGGCGCGCCAATTGGAGCGAGCGCGCCGATCCCTTCGCCAATGTCGCGCGGGGCACCGGTCGCGGCCCGGGCTGGCAGCGCGCAGCGGGGTCCGGCTCCGGCTTCACCACCCAGCCGACGCGGATCGTGGAAAGCCGGGCAAGTGCGGTCAGCATCGGCAACAAGGGGCGCAGCGACCTCAGCGTCGGCATGCGCGTCTTCCATCAAAAATTCGGCTATGGCGCGATCGCGGAGATCGAGGGCAACAAGCTGGAGATCGACTTCGAAGCCGCTGGCCGCAAGCGGGTGATGGACAGCTTCGTCACGATCGGGTGAACATCGCCCCCATCCCGTCATTGCGAGCGCAGCGAAGCGCTCCAGAGACGGACTAGGACGCCCGGGATTGCTTCGCTGCGCTCGCAATGACGGACGACCGTGGCGCATTCCGCGGCAACAACCCGGTGTTCGCTCCCCACCACGCCCGTTCAGGAACCGGCAGGGGGCATTCCGCGTATGGCCGTTACGGGTCCGAATCAACGGACTAGCTAGTTTAGGACCATCGCCATGCTGAAATCGCTGTCGATCGCCGCGGCTGCGGCCGCCGCGCTCACCGCCGCCACTCCGGTCGTCGCCCAGTCGGCGCAGGACGAGGCGCGCTTCAACGCCGCGCAGCAGCGCTTCGACGCCGAACTCGCCCGCTATCGCGCAGAGGTCGACCGTTACCGCTCGGCCCGCAGCGGCTACACCGGCACCGGCGGCTATCGTGAAGCGCCGGCCGCGGGCTATTACAACAACAACAACAGCTACCCCGGTGACCGCGACGAAAACGGCTACGACCCGTCGCGTTATTATCGCAGCGGCGACAATTATCGCGAGCGCGTGCTCAGCGCGGACGAGCGTGTCTATGCCGGCAATGACGGCCGTTACTATTGCAAGCGCAGCGACGGCACGACCGGCCTCGTCATCGGCGGCGCCGCGGGCGGCATCTTGGGCAATGTGATCGACGGCGGCCGCAGCCGCATCGTCGGCACGCTGCTCGGCGGCGCAGCCGGCGCGCTCGCCGGCAAGGCGATCGACCAGAACCAGTCGCAGGTCCGCTGCCGCTAAAAAGGATGGGGCGCGCGGGCAACCGTGCGCCCCCGCCCCTCACGCTTCGTCACCCCGGCCTCGTTCCGGGGTCCACTCTGCGGCGAGGGGGAGGCCGGAGGCTCTTGCCCTCCCCGGGTGGCCCGGTGGACCCCGGAACACGTCCGGGGTGACGGGAGAGTCTGCGTCACCCGTAACTTTACCGAACCTTACCCCAGCTCCACCGCCATCAGCGTCACGCCGACATACTTCTCCGCCTCAGGCTCAAACAACGCACTCGGGCGGAAGCTGTTCGCGGTCAGCGTCGGATCGCCAAGGCCGTCAAGCTTGAACGTGCCCAGTTTCTCCTCGCGCGGCGGCTTGCCGTCACGCTCGACCGTGGTCGCATCGACATAGATCTCGCCATGGCGCGTGTAGAGGATGTGGGGGGCGATCGTGACCGCACCCTTGTTGTAGGTGGCGGTGACGGTCATCTGGCGGACGATGGCTTCGAACATCGTCGGCACCGGTCCGGTCGGCGCAGAGGGCTGGTTCATCCTCGCATCCATAATCGGTGATGCTGCATCGCAGCAAGACGCTTTACGCGCCCGTCATAGCGCAGTCAGCGATTCTGCGCGAGCAATCGATCGAAAACGTCGATTTCCAACGGCTTTTTAAACTGGCAACCGGCGAGATAATCATCGGACCACATCACGTCGGCTGCGATCGTGCCCGCTTCTGGCAATGTCAGCCAGATCGTGCTGCCCTTGGCCAGCGCGGAATAGGTCTGCAAGCGAACGCCGTGGATCGAGATATCGACCACCTTGCACAAGGTGCGAACGGCCTTGCCGATATGCGCATCCAACGAAACCGGCGCACGCGGGGAGCGGCGCCGGCCATTGGGTTCTGCAGGTTCGAACTCGGCGGCAAACATCGATCAAATTTAGTGCGTCGATGGTTAACGCCGAGTCAACGATCCAATCAGTTCTTGCGGAGCGTGAGACCGCCACCGAAGCGCTTGTTGAAGCGCGCGACCTGGCCGCCCGCGTCGAGCAGCTGACCACGGCCACCGGTCCAGGCGGGGTGCGCCAGCGGATCGATGTCGAGCTGCATCGTGTCGCCTTCCTTGCCCCAGGTGGAGCGGGTTTCGAACACGGTACCGTCCGTCATCTGGACCTTGATCATGTGGTAGTCGGGGTGGGTATCTTTCTTCACGTCACACGCTCCGTATGCGGCTGGTTCCGACCAGCCTGAAAGGGAAGCGGCGCCCGTAACGGAGCGCCGCCGAAAAGTCAAAAGTCAGCGAAAGTCACACGCGTTACGCCTTGGGCGGATCGGCGATCATCGCAGTAAAGTTAGCCTCGGCAACGACTTGCCCGTCGACCTTCGCTACACCTGCGAACTTGCAGACGCTGGACCGCTTCTGGACAAATTCGACCTCCAGGCGCAGCAGCACGCCGGGTTCGACCGGCTTGCGGAACTTCGCGCCTTCGATCGCCATGAAATAGACGAGCTTGCCCGATCCGGCGAGGCCCAGGCTTTCGACCGCGAGCACGCCCGCCGCCTGCGCCAGCGCCTCGACGATCAGCACGCCCGGCATGATCGGACGACCGGGGAAATGCCCCTGGAAGAAGCCTTCGTTGATCGTCACCGCCTTGATCGCCGCGATCGACCGGTCGAGGATGATCTCCTCGACACGATCGACCAGCAGCATCGGGTAGCGATGCGGCAGCGCCGCCATGACCCGCCCGATATCGAGCGGCCCCATGGTCTGTGCGTCTTCGCTCACCGACGCGGGTCCTTAGCGGCCCTGCGGCGTGCCGGCGGCCGGCGCAGCCGCCGGAGCCGGAGCGCCCGCCTGCTGACGGCGCTGGGCGTTCGCGTAGACGATCTGGCGATACTGCTGCAGCAGCTCGACGGTCTGCTGCTGCGGCTGCCAGTTGGCCGGCGGCGTGATCGAGACGGTCGGCGTCGTGCGATCGATCTCGGCGATGATGTCGCGCGTGATGTCGGTCGCCGGCGGCGCGTACTGGATCGCGTTCGGCGACAGCACCAGGTTGATCTTCTTGGCCGTCACGACCGCGCGCAGCGCCGGGTCATACTTGCCGACGATCTGTTCCAGCGCATAGGCCTGCGCCTTGATCGCGGGGTTCTGCGCGGCTTCGATGCCCGGCTGCGCGGCGGCCTGCGCATCGCGCACCTGCTTGGCGACCGTCGGGTTCGATTCGGCCGCGGCGGCTTCCGCCTGGCTGATCTGGCCGTCCTTGTTGGTGTCGAGGATGCCACGCAGCTTCGTGTTCAGCGCGTTCTGCGCCGCAGCGGCCTGATCCAGCTGCGCCTTATAGGTGGTGCCGATCTGCGTGTTGGCGGTTTCGAACGCCTTCGCGCTGAAGATCGCCGCGTCGGGCTGCGCGGTGGCGATGCCGGCGGTCTGCGCCGAGGCGCCACCGGCGAGCAGGGCGACCGAAGCCGAGGCGATCGCCACGGCGCACGTCTTGGTAATCGTCTTCATTAGAACTGCGTCCCTACGTTGAAGGTAATGAGCTTGGGATCGTCGCCCTTCTGGGTGACGAGCGCCTTGGCGAGGTCGATGCGCAGCGGACCGAACGGCGACGTCCAGTTGACGCCGATGCCGATGCTGACGCGCGGCGTCGGGCTGCTGCCGTAATAGGTTTCCTTGAACGGCGAGATCGCCTGATCGAACGCGATCGTGTTCGTCTCGCTGCCCGAACATGCGCCGCCCGCAACCGCCGAATAGCCGATCGAACAGGTCGTCGCACGCAGCGCCGGTGCGGTCGCGCCGTCCGGCGTGTAGGTGTTGTAATAGAGCTGGCGCCCCGCCGAATCGGTCAGCAGCCGCTGGATCGGCAGCACCGTCACGTTGCCGGCCGAATCGGTGATCGTCGGGAAGCTCGCGGTCGGCAGCGGCTTGGTTAGGCCCCACAGGCTGCCCGCCTGGACATAGACCGACGGACGCAGGCCCAGTTCGCGCGCGCCGGAGCCCAACGGGATCTCCAGCTCGGCACGGACGAGGTAATAGGCGCGGCCGCCCAGCGCGTCGTCGACGATCTGGTCGCGATCGGTGACGAGGATCTGCTTGCCGTTCGCGTCCGTCGTATAGGCCTGACGCTGCACGCGCGGGCCGACGCCACGGATGTCGAAGCCGCGGAACTGCGGTTCGCCGAGGTAGAAGCGGTCGGTGATGCGGACGCTGTCGATGCCGGGGCCGCGGCTCTTTTCCAGCGAGTGGATATAGCCGCCCTCGCCGACGATCGACCCGATGAAGCCGCTGCCCACGTTCCAGAACTTCGAGCCTTCGAGGCGCGTGCGGATATACTTCACGTCACCGCCCAGGCCCGCGAAGTCCTGATTGAAGGCGAAGCGCTGGCCCGCGGTCGGGCGCAGACGGCTGTTGAGGCTGTCGTAGATCAGCGAATAGCCGACCGTCGACGTCCAGCGGTTGCCGATCGCTTCGCAGAGATAGCGGCCCGCCTTCAGCGGATCGCAGACGCCGTTGGTGAAATAGGTCGCGGAATCGAGACCGACCTGATCGTAGGACAGGCCATAGCGACCGGCGAGCGACCAATATTCGGTCAGCGGCACGCCCGCGCGCACCTGGAACCCGGTCGACACCTGCGAATAGGTCGTCTGGCGCTGCGTGCCGATATAGTTGAACGAGTTGAAGTCGCGACGGAACACGTCGACGCCGATCGCGACGTTCTTGTCGAACAGATACGGCTCGGTGAAGCCCAGTTCGACCGACTTCGAATAGGTCGAATAGTTCACGCCCGCGCGCAGCACCTGGCCCTTGCCGCGGAAGTTGTTCTGCGTGATGTTCGCCTGGATGATGAAGCGTTCGAGGCTGGAATAGCCGACCGACAGCTGCAATTCGCCGGTGCTGCGTTCTTCCAGCGTCGTTTCCAGAACGACGCGATCGGGTGCGGAACCGGGGTTCTGCTTGATCTCCATCTTGTCCTGGAAGAATCCCAGGCTGTTGATGCGATCCTGGCTGCGCTTCACCTGGAAGCTGTTGAACGCATCGCCTTCCGCCAGACGGATTTCGCGGCGCACGACCTTGTCCTGCGTCTGCGTGTTGCCGTTGATGTCGATCCGCTCGACATAGGTGCGCTGCGCCTGGCCGATGTGGAAGTTCATCCCCATCGTCAGCGTTTCGGGGTCGCGGCTGTAATCCGGCTGCACGTCGGTGAAGGCATAGCCGAACAGGCCGGCCGACTGGCTCAGCTGATCGATCGAATCCTCGACCAGCTTGGCGTTGTACCAGTCGCCCTTCTTGACCGGCAGCGATGCCGCAAGCTTCTTGTTGTCGAAGTCGCGGATTTCGCTGTCGACGGTGACGTCGCCGAATTTGTAGCGCTTACCCTCTTCGACGACATAGGTAATGATGAAGTCGCGCTTGTCGGGCGTCAGCTCGGCGACGGCGCTGGTGACGCGGAAATCGGCATAGCCCTGCGTCAGATAGAATTGGCGCAGCTTCTGCTGGTCGTAATTCAGGCGATCCTGATCGTACGACGTGTTGGACGACAGCAGGCGGAACCAGCGCGATTCCTTCGTCGCCATCTCGCCGCGCAGCTTGCCGTCGCTGAACACCTCGTTGCCGATGATGTTGATCTGGCGGACCTTGGACTTGGGCCCTTCGTTGATCTCGAACACCACGTCGACGCGATTCTGGTCGAGGTTGACCATCTTCGGATTGACGACAGCGGCGAATCGACCCTGGCGGCGATACAGTTCCAGGATGCGGCTGACGTCCTGCCGCACCGCGGTGCGGGTGAAGATCTGACGCGGCGCGAGCTTGATTTCCTTGGTAATCTTGTCGCTTTTCAGCGCCTTGTTACCTTCCAGGATCACGCGGTTGATGATCGGGTTCTCGCGCACCTTCAGCACGATGTCGCCGGTCTGCACACCGTCGATCTGATATTGGACGAACAGGTCGGATGCCTGCAGGTCCTTCAGCGCCTGGTCCAGCGTTTCCGCGGTGTACGGAATGCCGACGCGCAGCTTCGTATAGGACAGCACCGTTTCGGGCTCGATGCGCTGCGATCCTTCGACGCGCAGCGACTTGATCGTGCGCACGGGCGCCGGCGTGGCGGCGGGGGCTGTTGCCGCCTGTGCGCCGGCCGCGGGTGTCGTTGCCGGCACCTGGGCCGGAGCGGCCGCCGTCTGCGCCATGGCGGGCACACCCGACAGCATGGTGCCGGCGAGCAGCGCGGCACCCAGGCCGGCGAACTTGGAACTTGTCATCGCTGTCACTCAACCCACCCCAAAAACGTCAGGATACCCACGTAACGTCGGGAACCGCAGCGCAACGCCCTGCCCCAACCCGGTCAGCCGATCAACCCGGCCAACCGCTGCCACAGACCAACCGCGCCCAAATCGTTGAACGTGACGATCAGCATCAACGCCAATACCGCAGCCAATCCGCCGCGAAATGCCCATTCCTGTACCTGAGGTTCGAGGGGACGACGCCGCACCGCTTCGATCGCGTAGAAGAAGAGGTGTCCGCCATCCAGCATCGGCACTGGCAGCAAATTGATGAACCCCAGATTGATGGAGAGCATCGCGACCAGCCAGACGAAGGCCGAAACGCCCAACGCCATCTGTTCGCCGGAAATCTTTGCGATGCGGATCGGGCCGCCCAGTTCGTCGATCGAGCGGCGACCGCTAATGATCTGGCCGATCGTCTCCAGCGTCCCGCCGATGATCTCGCCCGTCATCCGCACGCCGGCGATCGGCGCCTCGGCAAGGCTGACGGGGGCGAGCACCGGGTCGCCGCTCTGCAAGCCCAGCCGGCCGATGCGATATTCGTTGCCGAACCGGTCGCGCTGATGGACCGTGCCGATCGTCAGCGGCGTCTCGATATCGCGGCCGGCGCGCGCCACCGTCACCGTCACCTGCTGGCCCGGCCGGATCAGCGCGTAGCGCGCCAAATCGGAAAAGGTGTCGACCCCGCGGCCGTCGAGCGCGACGATCCGGTCGCCTGCACGCAGGCCCGCCTTCGCCGCGGCACCGCCGTCCACCACCGCGCCGACGACGGCGGGCGTGCGATCGACGCCATAGCTATAGGCGAAACCCGCGAGGATCAGCACCGCCAGGATCAGATTCACCGCAGGCCCCGCCGCGACGATGATCGCGCGCTGCCACAAGGGCTTGGCCTGGAAGGTGCGCATCCGCTCCTCGGCGGGCAACGAGAGCCAAGCCGCATCGGGCTGGCTCGCGGGGTTCATGTCGCCCGCAAACCGGACATAGCCGCCCAGCGGCAACCAGCCGAATTTCCAGCGCGTGCCACGGGAATCGGTGACGCCCGCGATCTCGCGCCCGAACCCGATCGAAAACGCCTCCGCCTTCACGCCGAAGACGCGGCCGGCGAGATAATGGCCCATCTCATGAATGAACACGAGCGGCCCGATGGCGCACAGAAAGGCGAGGACCGCCATCAGGATACCGGGGGACTGGATCAAGCTGCGCAATCCTTCACGCGTGAACCTCTACACGCCCCCCGGTCCGGCCCGTGCTTCGGCCCCGAACCTGCTCGTCCGCTATCCGCCGTGCCTCGGCATCGACCGCCAGGACCGATTCCACCGTGGCGGGCGCCTGCGGGTCGTAACGCTCCAGTGTATCGGCGACGATTGCGGCAATTTCGAGGAAGCCGATCCGTCGCGCCAGAAAGGCGGCGACCGCCACCTCGTTGGCCGCGTTGAGGATCGCCGGACGGGCACCGCCCGCCTCCAGCGCCGCCCGCGCCAGCGACAGCGCGGGAAAGCGCACCGGGTCGCACGCCTCGAAGTCGAGCCGGCCGATCTTGACGAGGTCCAGCGGCTCCATCGGCGTCGCCATCCGGTCGGGCCAGGCGAGCGTATGCGCGATCGGCACGCGCATGTCGCTGGGGCCGAGCTGCGCCAGCATCGATCCGTCGACATAATCGACCATCGAATGGATCACCGACTGGCGGTGCATCACCACCTCGATCCGGTCGTTGTCGACCGGGAACAGCCGCGCCGCCTCGATCAGCTCGAGACCCTTGTTCATCATCGTCGCGCTGTCGACGCTGATCTTCGCGCCCATCGACCAATTGGGATGCGCGACCGCCTGTTCGACGGTGACGTCGGCCATCCGCTCCAGCGACCAGTCGCGGAACGGCCCGCCGCTGGCGGTCAGGATGATCCGCCGCACCCGCTCGGGGCGCGCGAAGTCGAAACATTGGTGGATCGCGTTATGCTCGCTGTCCGCGGGCAGCAGCGTCGCGCCCGACGCCGCAGCGGCGGCCAGGATCACCTCGCCCGCCGATACCAACGGCTCCTTGTTGGCGATCACGACGGTGCCGCCATGCGCGATCGCCGCCATCACGGGCTCCAGGCCCGCACAGCCGACGATGGCGCCCATTGTCCAGTCCGCACCCGCCGCAGCGTCGCAGATCGCCTGCCGCCCGCCCGCGGCTTCGGTGCCCGTTCCCGCCAGCGCCGCGCGCAGGTCGGGCAGACAGCTCTCGTCCGCGACGACGGCCACCTCCGCCTTCGTGCGGATCGCGGCTGCCGCCAGGTTTGCGACGTCGCAATTGGCGGTCAGCGCGCGAACGCGGAACCGGTCCGGCTCGCGCTCGACCAGATCGAGCGTCGACGTGCCGACCGATCCGGTGGCGCCCAGGATGGTGACGGTCTTCACGCAGGAAATCCCAGCGGCACCACGACGAGCAGCGCCGCGATCGGCAGCACCGGCACCACGCCATCCAGCCGGTCGAGCACGCCGCCATGGCCCGGAATCACGCTGCCCGAATCCTTCACCCCAGCACGGCGCTTCAGATGGCTTTCATACAGGTCGCCCGCCTGCGCCAGGATCGCGAGCACCGGCGTCGCCGCCACGAAGCGCACCGGCAGCAGATAGACGCGGCTCATCACGAGCGCGAGCACGGTCGCGGCGGCTATCCCGCCGATGAGCCCGGCCCAGGTCTTGTTGGGGCTGATCGCCGGTGCCAGCTTCGGCCCGCCGATCGTCCGTCCGGCGAAATAGGCGCCGATATCGGTCGCCCACACGAGGCTCAGCGCCCACAAGGCGTTGCGCAGGCCGTCCGGCTCATGCCGGATCAGCAGCAACGCATAGATCGGCAGTCCGCAATATAAGACGCCGAGCGCCAGCGCCGGGCGCCGCGTGACGATACCGAGGAAGAAGAAGGCGCCGGCCAGCAGCCCGAGCGCGAAGAAATTGGGACCGGCCGCGATCGGGCACATGATCGCCAGCGGCACGAACAGGACATATTGGCCCAGCCGCTTGGTCTGCGGCGACGCGCCGTTCAGCTCGCTCCATTCGGCCATCATGAACACGCCGATCACCGCGGCAAGCAACCAGAGCGCAAAGCCGCCGAACGCCAGCGCGACCAGCGCGACGGCGATCATGCCGACACCGGTCACCGCGCGCACGGCCAGGTCCGACGGGCGCTTGCCCGGGGCAGCGTCGCTCACAGGCCGCCGTAACGCCGCTGACGCTGCCCGAATGCGGTCACCGCATCGGCCAGCGTGTCGCCGTTGAAATCGGGCCACAGGGTCTCGACGAACAGCAGCTCGGCATAGGCCGCCTGCCACAACAGGAAATTCGACAGTCGTTGCTCGCCCGACGATCGGATGACGAGGTCGAGCGGCGGCAGGTCCGCGGTCTGCAACTCCGCCTCGATATGCTCGGGCGTGATCGACGCAGGGTCGATCTCCCCCGCCGCCGCCCGCGCCGCCAGAGTCTGCGCCGCCGCGACCAGCTCCGCCTGCGACCCGTAGTTGAGGGCGATCACCAGCACCGGGCCGGTGTTGCCCGCGGTTTTGGCGACCGCATCGTCGACCAGCGCGACCAGATCGGGTGCGAACCGGCGATAGTCGCCGATGATGCGCAGCCGGACATTCTCTTCGACCAGCTCAGCCAGGTCGCTGCGGATGAACAGCCGCAGCAGGCCCATCAGCGCGCCCACCTCTTCCTCGGGCCGGCGCCAATTTTCCGAGCTGAACGCATACAGCGTCAGCGCCTCGATCCCCATCGCGCGCGCGGCGCGGGTGACGCGGCGCACCGCCTCCACCCCCGCCTTGTGCCCGGCGACGCGCGGCAGGTGCCGGGCCTTCGCCCAGCGGCCGTTGCCATCCATGATGATCGCAACATGGCGCGGCACGAGGCCGGTGTTCGGAACCGCCGAGAGGAGGGGTGCGCTGCTCACGCGGGCACTCCCGAAGGAGTGCCGGGCCGCTCATGCCCCCGGCATGAGCCAAACAGCTGGCGCTGTTTACCCGTCACTTGCCCAGGATTTCCTTTTCCTTCGCCGCCGCTGCCGCATCGACATCGGCGATCGTCGCGTCGGTCAGCTTCTGCACCTCGGTTTCGTGGCGCTTGCGCTCGTCCTCGCTGAACACGCCCTTCTTCTCGTCGGTCTTGAGGTTGTCCATGCCGTCGCGGCGGACGTTGCGCACCGCGATGCGCGCGCCTTCGGCGTACTTGCCGGCGAGCTTGGCGAGTTCCTTGCGGCGCTCTTCGGTCAGGTCGGGGATCGGCAGGCGCAGCGTCTGGCCGTCGTTGATCGGGTTGAGGCCCAGGCCCGCCGAGCGGATCGCCTTTTCCACCGGCCCGACGTTCGACTTGTCCCACACCTGGACCGAGATCATGCGCGGCTCCGGCACGGAAACGGTCGCGACCTGCGTCAACGGCATGTGGCTGCCATACACTTCCACGGTAACGGGATCGAGCAACGCGGTCGACGCACGGCCGGTGCGCAGACCGGCAAGGTCGTGCTTCAGCGCTTCGACCGCACCCGCCATGCGGCGCTCGAGATCGGACTTGTCATAGGCAGCCATGGGTTACTCCACTTCCTTCTGCACGACCGTCGAGACGCCCTCACCGCGCAGCACCGCGGCGAAATTGCCGTGTTCGCGGATGTTGAAGACGACGATCGGGATGTTCGAATCACGGCACAGCGCGACGGCGCTGGCATCCATGACTTTCAGATTCTGCGCGAGCACCGTGTCATAACTGACGGTTTCGAAGCGCTTGGCGCTCGCATCCTGCTTGGGGTCGGCGTTGTAGACGCCATCGACGCTGGTGCCCTTGAACAGCGCGTCGCAATTCATCTCGGCGGCGCGCAGCGCCGCGCCCGAATCGGTGGTGAAGAACGGCGAGCCGACGCCGGCTGCGAAGATCACGATCCGCCCCTTTTCCAGGTGCCGCATCGCGCGGCGGCGGATGAAGGGTTCGCACACCGACGACATCGGGATCGCCGACTGTACGCGCGTTTCGACGCCGATCTGCTCCAGCGCATTCTGCACCGCGAGCGCGTTCATGACGGTCGCGAGCATGCCCATATAATCGCCGGTCGCGCGCTCCATGCCACGCGCCGCACCGGAAATGCCCCGGAAGATATTGCCGCCACCGACGACGATGCACAGCTCATAGCCCTGCGCCTTCACGTCGGCGATTTCCTCGGCGACGCGCGCGGTGACGGTGGGGTCGATCGACAGGCCACCGCCCTCCCCCATCAGCACTTCGCCGGACAATTTCAACAAGATGCGTTTGTAGCGCGGCGCGGGGCTCATGGGGTCCTATCGCATGGGGGAGAAAGCGGCCGGACCTTAGGCGCACATCCGCGCCGGAGCAACCGTCGCCGCACGGCACGCGCGTGAGGAAATGGTGCAGAGGAACGGCGCGGGCCGACGAATGACACGAAGGCTGAACCTGCGTTGACGAAGGGGTTCAGCAGATTTCAGGCCTTGCTTGCGTATCGCCGGGGGCATGGACAGGCTGACACAGTGGCTGAAGGTGATGTGGCGCCGTTTCCGGCGCGCGTCGGAGGCCGCGAGCGAATCCCCGCGCCGTCCTCCGCAAAAACCGGTGCGCCGCGCACCGCGCCGGTTGCGGCGCCGGCGCCGGCGGTCGCGGTAGGAACGCCATCTGCCGCCCCACCCGGCGTCCTCGTCGCCTTGATATGTCCTGAAAAAGCCCCCGACCGCTGAACGCATCACCGTTTCCGCACGCGCGTGGTCGGCACCCACCTCCCGTCCATATTTGACTCACTTTGCGATGTTGCTATTGCGAATCGTAGTCAATTAGGGGGCGGTAATGAAGTATGTGTATCTGACCATCGTCAGCGCGCTGTTGGGAACGACGGCCGCGACCGCGCAGACCACTCCCCCTCGACAGGACGAGGCCAATGTCGACGACATCGTCGTCACGGCGCAACGGTCGCGCAGCGATATCGTCACGTCAGGCCATCAGCTGACCACGATCGATCAAAGCCAGATCGAACTCGCCCGCTCCGCGTCCGATACGCTGGCGACCATCCTTGCCAAGACCGTGCCGGGCCTCGCCGATTCCAGCCGCACGATCACCGATTTTGGCCAGACGTTGCGCGGGCGCGGGGCGCTGATCCTGGTCGATGGCGTGCCGTACAACACGAACCGCGACAGCGCCCGCGGCCTCATCGGCCTCGAACCCTCCAACATCGCGCAGGTGCAGGTGCTGCGCGGCAGCAGCGCGATGTACGGCAGCGGCGCAACCGGGGGCATCATCTCGATCAACACCCGCCCCGCCGGCGGGCCGCTCCGGGCGGAAACGGTGCTGGCGGGCACCGGATCGCTCTCCAACCTGACGACCGACAGTCTGGGTGGCCGGGTACAGCAATTCGTCTCGGGCTCCGCGGGCAGCTTCGACTTCATCGTCAACGGCGGCTATCAGCGGATCGGCGGCGGGTTCGACGGCAACGGCAACCGCCGCGCGCCCGAACCCAGCCAGGGCGACCTGTTCGACAGCAACGTGTGGAACGTCGGCGGCAAGGCCGGGCTGCGCGTCGGCGGAGCCTATGTCCAGCTGTCGGCCAGCCATTATCGCGCCGATCAGCATACCGATTTCGTCTCCGACCCCGCGGTCGATCGCCTGCCCGCCGGCGCGGCCGCCGCCCGCCCCCTGCGCGGGATACAGCTCGCCGACCAGAACCAGCTCTACAGCACGGTGCTGACGGCCAATCTCGCCGCGCGCGACGTGCTCGGCAGCCGGCTGACCGCGCTCGGCTATTACCGTGACTTCTTCTCGCGCTACACGCCGTTCGATGCGCGCGGCATCGCGACGCGCGGACGCAACGTCGATCAGGTGACGCAGAACAGCCGGGTCTTTGGCGGCCGGCTGACGATCGAGACACCGCTAGGGGAGCGCAGCTCGCTCACCTGGGGTGGCGATCTCACCCACGAACAGAGCGACATGCCGCTCGATGTGTTTGACCCCGTCGCTTATGACGCGAGCCGGGGTCTGGTGTTCAACCGGATTGCGACTCTCCTCTACATGCCGGAATTGACGACGCTGACCTATGGCGGCTTCGTCCAGGCGCAGCACCGGTTCGCCGACTGGCTCGCGGTCGAAGGGGGCGCCCGTTACGACCGTGCCCGCGCCCGCTTCGACGACTTCATCCCGCTCTCGCAATCGCGTGCGGCGCGGCCGGGCACGATCCCTGGCGGCACCATTTCCTATGGCGCCTGGACCTTCAACGGCAGCGCGACCGTAACCCCGGTTGCGGGTCAGGACTTCTTTGCGACCTTTTCCCAAGGCTTCCAGTTGCCCGATATCGGGCTGCAATTGCGCAACGCCAACCTCGGCTTCAACATCCGCAATTCCGACCTGCAGCCGGTCCGGATCGACAGCTATGAAGTCGGCTGGCGTGGCCGGTTCGGCAAGGCGCGCATGACCGCGTCCGCATTCCGCACCACGTCCGAACTGGGCGACGTGCAGAGCCTCAACAACGGCCTGATCCTGGTACGCACCGCCGAGCGCATCCGCGGCCTCGAGGGATCGCTCGATGTCGGCGAACCGATCGACCGCGTCCGGGCCGGCGCGACCGCCACCTGGATCCGCGGCCGCGAACGCCCCGCCAACGCCGCCGCGTCGCGCCCGATGACCGGCTATCGCATCCCCCCGCTCAAGGTCACCGCCTATGTCGAGGTCACCCCCGTCGAGCGGCTCGACATCCGGTTTCAGGGGCTCCTGTCGGGCGATCGCGACTATCGGCTGAACGGCGTGCAGAGCTTCGGCCGCCGCAAGGTCGAACAATATACGGTGTTCGACGTGACCGGCCGCTGGCGCCCGACCGACCGGGACACGATCACGGCCGGGATCGAGAACCTGTTCAACACCCAATATTTCCCGGTGTACAGCCAGCTGCTGCGCAGCAACCTCAACAGCAGCCGCGTGCCCGCCAACGGCGCCACGCTGACGATCGGCTACCGCCGCAACTGGTAGGCGGAGCGCAGGACGGGATCGGGAACGAAGGTCCGGCGGCGCGCCTTTCGGCGGGCTCGTCCGGATCTCCCGTCAAAGAGCGCGCGATGCCTCTGTTTGACCGGAAGTGGTGCCCCTGGCCGGACTCGAACCAGCATGCCTTGCGGCGTTCGATTTTGAGTCGAATGCGTCTACCAATTTCGCCACAGGGGCAGCGAAGTCAGCGCGCCTAGCGGGTCAGGCCGCGCACCGCAAGGGTTGCCCGCCCGAACCGGACAAGAAAGTGCGCCCCGCCGGTCCTCGCCGGATCGCCGCCCCAACCGGACCTACTCTATCGTCCACATTGCGGTGACGTCGGGGTCGGTCAGCGTCCCTCCGGTGGAGCGCAGCCGATAGGACCCCGGCGCCGCCGCCTGAAAGGCGCGGGGGTCGGGTGGCAGGCCGAACCGCTCGCCGCCCAGCACCAGCTTGATGCCATGCGCGTCGGCCGTCTCGACCGTGCCGAACACCTGCTCCTGCAGCAGCCCCGCTGCGGTCTGTCTCGTGATGCCGACGAGGACGCGCTTGCCGATCAACGCGGCGCCGAAGGCGTCGTCCCACGCCGGCGTGTCCTCAAGCTTCATCATGCCCTCCGCAACGCGGCTTAGCTGGTCGGCGCCCGTCGTCGATAGCTCAACGCCTCCGCGACATGGACGCGCCCCACGTCGTCTGCGCCCGCCAGATCGGCGATGGTCCGCGCGACGCGCAGCACGCGGGTGTAGCCACGCGCCGACATGCGGGTCGCTTCGGCGGCCTGGGCGAGCAGGCGGCGGCCGGCATCGTCGGGGGTTGCAACCGCGTCCAGCACCGTGCCGTCCGCCTCGGCGTTGGTCCGCGGCGCCTCCCCCGCATAGCGTGCGCTCTGGATCGCGCGGGCCGCCGCGACGCGCGCGGCGACCTCGGCCGATCCTTCCTTCGGTGGCGGCAGCACGAGGTCGGCGGCGCTGACCGCGGCAACCTCGACGTGCAGGTCGATGCGGTCCAGCAGCGGGCCCGAGACCTTCGCCTGATAATCCGCCGCGCATTTCGGCGCGCGGGCGCAGGCGAGGCTGGCGTCGCCCAGATGCCCGCACCGGCACGGATTCATCGCCGCGACCAGCTGCACCCGCGCCGGAAAGGTGACGTGCGCATTGGCCCGCGCGACGCTGACCACCCCCGCCTCCAATGGCTGGCGCAGCGAATCGAGCACCGCGCGCTGGAACTCCGGCAGTTCGTCGAGGAACAGCACGCCGAGATGCGCGAGGCTCACCTCGCCCGGCTTCACCTTCAGCCCGCCTCCGGTCAGCGCCGCCATCGAGGCGCTGTGATGCGGGCTGCGGAACGGCCGGTTGCGCGTCAGCCGCCCGCCGGTCAGAGTCCCCGCGACGGACTGGACCATCGACACCTCCAGCGCCTCGGCGGCATCGAGCGGTGGCAGGATGCCAGGCAGGCATGACGCCATCAGCGACTTGCCCGCACCCGGTGGCCCGACCATCAGCAGATTGTGCCCACCCGCCGCGGCGATCTCCAGCGCGCGCTTGGCGACCTCCTGCCCCTTCACCTGCCGCAGGTCCGGGCCGTGGCCCGATGGTTCGACCTCGCCCGGCACCGGCGCGCCCAGCAGGCCATGGCCTTTGAAATGGTTGATCAGCGACAGCAGGTCCGGCGCCGCCAGCACCTCGACCGATCCCGCCCATGCCGCCTCGCTCCCCTGCGCCGCGGGACAGATCAGCCCCAGCCCTTCGGCGCCCGCATGCAGCGCGGCGAGCAGCACCCCCGGCGACGGCGCGATCCGCCCGTCGAGCCCCAGTTCTCCGACGACGAGATACTGGCTCAGCGCCTCGACATCGACGACGCCCATCGCGCCCAGCAGCGCCAGCGCGATCGGCAGATCGAAATGCGCGCCTTCCTTGGGCAGATCGGCGGGCGACAGGTTGACGACGATCCGCTTGGGCGGCAGCGCCAGCCCCATCGCCGCGATCGCGCCGCGCACCCGCTCGCGACTTTCCGCCACCGCCTTGTCGCCCAGGCCCACGACATTGAAGGCGGGCAGGCCCGCGATCAGCTGCACCTGCACTTCGACGCCGCGCGCCTCCAGCCCCAGATACGCCACCGTCCGCACGATCGCCGTCATGTCCGTCCCCCCGGGGATCGGTCATAGCCGCTTTCGCGGGAGGGGGAATGACCATTTCGGATCGATCGCGCGTGCCATCTTTCCAGCGCGTCTTGTAGATGTAACACACAAGCGCCACATCGCGCGCCATGAGGGTCCCCTCTCCCACCGCGGCCCGCGTCACCGCATTGACTTCGCCGCGCCTGCTGGTTAAGCGCGCCCCATCACGGCCGCCTCTTCGGGGTGGCCCTTTTCTATTTCGACGTATCCGAGGGATGAATCATGAAGCGGACCTTTCAGCCGAGCAACCTGGTGCGTGCGCGTCGCCACGGCTTCCGCTCGCGGATGGCGACCGTCGGCGGTCGTGCGGTGATCCGTGCGCGCCGCGCGCGCGGCCGCAAGAAGCTGTCGGCGTAAGCACGCCCGTGGATGTCGGCGCCGTCGCCGGCATCCGCACTCTCTCGCGTCGCAGTGAATTTCTCGCGGCGAATGCGGGGCGGCGTGCGCCGATGCCGGGATTCGTCCTGCTGGTGCACGACCGCAAGGATGGTGACCCCGCCATGGGCGTGGGCTTCACCGTCACCAAGAAGATCGGCAACGCCGTCGTCCGGAACCGCATGAAACGGCGGTTGCGGGCGTTGGCGCGTGAGCTGTTGCCGGCCGGCGGCATCCGCGGCGCCGACCACGTTCTGATCGGCCGGGACGGCGGGATCGAGCGCGACCATGCGCTGCTGAAGGCCGAATTTGCGAAAGCGCTGGGCAAGATCGCGCGCGGCGAGGATTCGCCCTCGCGACCGCGCGGGCCCCGAAAGCCGAAACGGTGATCGCGCGCCTTCTCATCCTGATCGCGCGCGGTTGGCAGCTAGGCCCATCGCTGATCCTGCCGCCCAGCTGCCGCTACCAACCCTCCTGTTCGGCCTATGCAATCACGGCACTTCGCCGCTATGGCGCGGTCAAAGGGGGCTGGCTGGCGGTGAAGCGGATCGCGCGCTGCCATCCATGGGGCGGGCACGGACCCGACCCGGTCCCTTGAGCTACGACGGGGCAAGACCTTGAACAAAGAACGCCAGAATTTCGTCCTGTTCGCGGTGATCGCGGCACTGATCCTGTTCGCGTGGCCGCTGATCCAGGGCAAGTTCTTCCCCGTGTCGAACCCGCCGGTGACGAAGATCGTCAACGGCAAGTCGGTGCCGGTGACCGCGAAGACCGCCGATCCCACCGCCGACGCACCCGCCGCCATCCGCAGCCGCCAGGCGGTGCTGGGCGATTCCCCGCGCGTCCGCATCCAGACTCCGACGCTCCAGGGTTCGATCAACCTGAAGGGCGCGCGCATCGATGACCTCGTACTGGTCAAGTACAAGGAAACGATCGCCAAGGACTCGCCGCCCATCCGCCTGCTCTCGCCGAGCGGCGCGCCGGAGGCCTATTTCGCCGGCTTCAGCTGGCGTGACGACGGGCTGAAGCCGCCCGCGGGTGATGCCGTCTGGACCGCCTCGTCGCCCATCCTCGCCCCCGGCAAGCCGGTCACGCTGACCGCGACCAACGCCAGCGGACAGCGCTTCGCGATCGAACTGTCGGTCGACGATCAGTACATGTTCACCGTCAAGCAGACGGTGCAGAACGCCGGCGCCGCGCCGGTGCCGGTCGCGCCCTATGGCTACGTCAACCGCGTCGGCGTGTCGAAGGACCCCGGCACGTGGCAGATCCACACCGGCCCGATGTCCGTCCACAACGGCGGCGCCGATTATGGCGTCAAGTTCAAGGACCTCGACAAGGCGCCTGAAAAGTTCGCCACCACCGGCGGCTGGCTCGGCTTCACCGACAAATATTGGCTCACCGCGCTGATCCCCGATCAGCAGGCCCAGTTCGACGGCCAGTTCCGTGCCGGCGCCAACACCGCCTATCAGGCCGACTACGCCTTCGCGCCCAAGCTGTTGCCGCCGGGCCGTGCGATCACGCAGACGACGCGCTTCTTCGCGGGTGCCAAGGAAGTGAAGGCGCTCCAGCATTACGAGAACGATCAGGGCGTCACCAAGCTCGACAAGGCGATCGACTGGGGCTGGTTCGAAATCCTCGAAAAGCCGATCTTCACCTATCTCGACTGGCTGTTCCGCATGGTCGGCAACTTCGGCGTCGCGATCATCCTGCTGACGGTCACGATCCGTGGCCTGATGTTCCCGATCGCCCAGCGCCAGTTCGCCAGCATGGCCAAGATGCGCGCGCTGCAGCCGAAGATGAAGGCGCTGCAGGAACGCTACAAGGACGACAAGCCGCGCATGCAGCAGGAGGTCATGGGCCTCTACAAGACGGAAAAGGTCAATCCCGTCGCCGGTTGCGTGCCGACGCTGATCCAGATTCCGATCTTCTACGCGCTGTACAAGGTGCTGATGCTGACGATCGAAATGCGGCACCAGCCGTTCGTCGCCTGGATCAAGGATCTGTCCGCGCCCGATCCGCTGACCCCGGTCAACCTGTTCGGCTATCTGCACTTCACTCCGCCGCACCTGATCGCGATCGGCGTCGTGCCGATCATCCTCGGCATCTCGATGTACTTCCAGTTCAAGCTGAACCCGGCGCCGATGGACGACACGCAGAAGCAGGTGTTCGCGGTGATCCCCTGGGTGCTGATGTTCGTGATGGCCAGCTATCCGGTCGGCCTGCAGGTCTACTGGATCGCGTCCAACTTCCTCGCGATCCTGCAGCAGCGCATCCTCTATGCCCGCCACCCCGACCTCAAGATCGCGGCGGCCAAGTGAGCGACGAAATCGTAGCGCCCGAGCATGAGGGCTTCACGCCCGAGATGCTCGAGGCGGCGCGCAAGACGTTCGCGGGGCCCGTCGGCTTCCTGAAGTCGGCCCCCAGCCTCGAACATCTACCGGCGCCCGTGGTGCCGGAGGTGGCGTTCGCCGGCCGTTCGAACGTCGGCAAGTCGTCGCTGCTCAATGCGCTCACCGGGCGCAACGGCTTGGCGCGCACGTCGAATACGCCGGGCCGGACGCAGGAATTGAACTTCTTCGACATCGGCAGCCCGCTCGCCTTCCGGCTGGTCGACATGCCCGGCTACGGCTTCGCCAAGGCGCCCAAGGATGTCGTCAAGAAATGGCGCTTCCTGGTCAACGACTTCCTCCGCGGTCGCGACACGCTGAAGCGCGCATTGGTGCTCATCGATTCGCGCCATGGCATCAAGGACGTCGACCGCGACATCCTCGAAATGCTCGACAAGGCCGCCGTCAGCTACCGCCTCGTCCTGACCAAGGCCGACAAGGTGAAGGCGACCGAACTGGCGGACGTCATGGACCGCACCGCCGCTGAGGCGCGCAAACGCCCCGCCGCCCACCCCGACATCCTCGCCACCTCCAGCGAAGGCGGCATGGGCATCCCCGAACTCCGCGCCGCGGTGATCGAAGCGATCGGCTGAGGCTACCCACACCGTCACCCCGGACTTGTTCCGGGGTCCACCGGACCGCGAGGGGAACGCAAGAGCCTCAAACCACCCCCCTCGCCGCAAAGTGGACCCCGGACCAAGTCCGGGGTGACGGGGTGAATGAGGCGAATAATGCCGCCCAAGAACCCCCGTCATCCCGGCCTTGAGCCGGGATCCCGCTTCTTCTGCGAGGCCTGAAAGCGGGACCCCGGATCAAGTCCGGGGTGACGGCGCCTAGGTGGACTGGCATGACTGAAAGGCCTGCGCGCTCCCAACCGACCCCGTCACCCCGGACTTGTTCCGGGGTCCACCGGGCCGCAGGGGGACGGCAAGAGCCTCAAACCACCCCCTCGCCGCAGAGTGGACCCCGGAACAAGTCCGGGGTGACGCGGTGACGGGTTGTGACGCAATCAATGCCCCCAAAAACCTCCGTCATCCCGGCCTTGAGCCGGGATCCCGCTTCTTCTGCAACGCCCGACGGCGGGCCCCGAAGATGACGAAGGAAAGCAGGCCGCCAAATCGCCCCAACGCCTGTTGGACCAAACCCCTCACAAACCCCTCCAATCAAACCAGAACCAACCACCCCCTGTCCTACACCCCCGCGCCTGCCTACCCCCGCGGCCGATGATAGCCCACCCGCCCCTCCCCACCCGATCACCACACAAATCGAAACAATCGCCCCCGATCGTTTTCGTTAAGGTGTCCATGTTGTCTATCTTACGCCCCCTCGCCCCGCTGGACCTCACCCCACCCCGCCGCTAACCCAGCCACCATGAAGCTCATCATCGGCAACAAGGCCTATTCCAGCTGGTCCCTGCGGGGCTGGCTCGCCGCCAAGCAATCCGGCCTCCCTTTCGAAGAGGTCGTCGTGCCGCTGTACGACGCCGAATGGGACCGCCGCCGCGAAGGCGCCGAATTCGCCCCCTCGTCGGGCAAGGTGCCGATCCTGTGGGATGGCGACGCGGTGGTGTGGGACAGTCTCGCCATCGTCGACTATCTCGCCGACAAGGTCGGGCGCGATCGCTTCTGGCCCGCCGATGAGGCTGCACGTGCCATGGCCCGCTCGATGGCGGCGGAAATGCACGCCAGCTTCGTTGCGCTGCGCCGCAAGCACCCGATGAACATCCGTCAGGTATTCCCGGCCAAGCGCCCCGACGATGACGTCATCGTCGATCTCAAGCGCATCATGGAATTGTGGGCGCAGGCCCGCGCCCGCTTCGGCAGCGACGGCGCCTTCCTGTTCGGCGATTTCGGCGCGGCGGACATCATGTTCGCGCCCGTCTGCACGCGCATCATCTCCTACCAGCTGCCGATCGCGCGCTTCGCCGCAGCCTATATCGACGCGGTCGTCCAGCACCCGTGGATGCAGGACTGGATCGGGGCCGCGCAGGAGGAAGACTGGGTCATCGAACAATTCGAGCAGCCCACCGCGTGAGCGCCCCCCTCGACGTCGTCGCGCTGACCCAGGCGCTGCTGCGCGCCGACAGCGTCACCCCCGCGCGGGGCGCCGTGTTCGACGTGCTGGAGGCGGCGCTCACGCCCATCGGCTTCACGATCGACCGCGTCGTCAGCGGCGACGCCCCCGACGGCCCGGTCGAAAACCTGATCGCCCTGCGCAAGGGGAGCGGTCCACATCTCGCCTTCGCCGGCCACGTCGACGTCGTGCCGCCCGGCGAGGGGTGGCAGGGCTCCCCCTGGTCCGGCGAGATCCGCGGCCCGCTGCTCTACGGCCGCGGCGCGGTCGATATGAAAGGCGCGGTTGCCGCCTTCGTCGCCGCGGCGGCGCGCGCGAGCGGCCCGACGCTCAGCCTGCTCATCACCGGCGACGAGGAAGGCCCAGCCACCTACGGCACACCCGTGCTGATCGAACGGCTGGCCGCTCTCGGCATCAAGCCCGACCTCTGCCTCGTCGGCGAACCCACCTCGGTCCGCCAGCTCGGCGACATGGTGAAGATCGGCCGCCGCGGATCGGTGAACATCTGGATCGAAGTGCCGGGCCGGCAGGGTCACGTCGCCTACCCGCATCTCGCCGACAATCCCGCCGGCAAGCTCGCCCGCGCGCTCGCCGCGCTTGAGGAAATGGCGCTCGACGACGGCAACGCCTGGTTCCAGCCGTCGAACCTCGAGATCACCGACATCGCGATCGGCAACCCCGCGCACAACGTCATCCCGGCGAAGGCGAGCGCGCGCCTCAACATCCGCTTCAACGACGAACAGCGCGGGGCCGACCTCATCGACCGCGTCCGCGCCGTCGTTCACGCCTACGCCCCCGCGGCGATCGTCACCGGCAAGGCCTCGGGCGAAGCCTTCCTCACCCAGCCCGGCCCCTGGACCGCGATGGTCAGCGCCGCGATCGAGGCGCAGACGGGGCTCGTCCCCGAACTCTCCACCTCCGGCGGCACCTCCGACGCGCGCTTCCTGTCGAAGCTCTGCCCGACGGTCGAATTCGGCCTGCTCAACGCGACGATGCACCAGGTCGACGAAGCCGTTGCCGTAGCCGACCTCCAATCGCTCACCACCATCTACGCCGACATCATCACCCGCGCGGCATGACGCTGCCGCTCGCAGCGCTACGCGAGCCCGTGACGGCGCACCGCGTCGCGGCGATCAGCGCGATCCTGTGCGGCGCGGCGCTGATCCTGTTGCGCTAGCCCTGCCGTCCCCGCCGCAGCACGATGTAAAGCGCGCCCTGCCCGCCATGCCGCGGATGCGCGCCCCGCACCGCCGCGATTGCATCGGCGTGGCGAGACGCGGCGAGCCAGTCGGCGATCGCGGCGCGGATGGCTCCACGGGCGTGCGGGCGTTCGCTCTCGGGACGCGGCGGCTTGCCGGTCACGAGCAGCAGCACGCGGTCGCCCCGCGCGATGGCGCGGGCGAGGCCCTCGTCCAGCAACGCATGCGCCGACGACAGGCTATGCCCGTGCAGGTCGATCGAACTGTCGGGAATGACGATCCCGCGCGACAGCCTTTTGTCCCAGCCCCCGTCGAGCGTGTTCTGCCGCGGCGGCGCGGGTGGGGCGGCCATGCGCGCCGCTGGTGCCGGCACCGGGCCGAGCGCGCGGGTGAGCGCCTTCGACGGCTTCGTCGTCTTGGTGGGTGCGACGGGCGTTGGGGCCGCAGGCCGCGCGGCCGGTACGACGCCACGCAACGGCTTCACCGTCGCCATCACCCGCGCCCACAGGTCGGCCTCGTCAGGGTTGAGCTGGCGCACCGACCGTCGTTCCAAAGGAGCCGCTCTGGAAACGCGCCAGCGTGCCCCGGGGCAGCAGCAGGAACGCGGTGCCGCGCGCCGCCATGCCGCCCGCGGTTGCCTCCGCCACCGGCCCCGCGCCCCAATAGGTGTCGAAGCGGTTGCTGCCCTTAATCGCGCCACCGGTGTCCTGCGCCACCCACAGGCCGGTCGCATCCTGCCGATCCATCGACAGGAAGACGGGCGCGCCCAGCGGCACGTATTTCACGTCCGCGGCCGCGCTGACCCCGCCGTTGACCACATAGCCCATCGCGCCCACCGGCGGCGTGTCGAGCTCACGGAAGAAGACGAAGCTCTTATTCTCCTCCATGATCGCGCGGCCCTCCTCGGGGTGCGCGCGCAGCCAAGCGACGATGCCCTGCATCGAGGTCTGCCCCGGCTGGAGCAACCCGCGCGCCTTCATCAGCGCGCCGATCCCCGTATAGTCGCGGCCATTCTGCGTGTCGTAGCCGACCCGCATGATCTCGCCGTTCGGCAGCCGCAGCCGGCCCGATCCCTGAATCTGCAGGAAGAACACCGCCGCCTCGTCCGCCCCCCAGGCAAGCACCGGCGCCTTGCCCTGCAATGCCCCACGGTCGATCGCCGCGCGATCGTAATAGGGCACCAGGGCGCTGCCCTGCACCCGCCCGCGCACCTTCTTGCCCTTCAGCGCGTCGCTGAACTGGCCAAGGTCGACATCAATCAGATCGTCGGGCCGGGCGTAGATCGGCACCTCATAACCGGCGCGCCGCTCACGCGACGCCGCGATCTCGGGCTCGTAATATCCGGTGGCGAAGGCCCTTCCGTCGCCGACCTGCACCGCCTCGAAATAGGTCGCGAAGAATTGTCGCGCCCCGCCACGCGGCACAGTTACCGCCGCGGCACATGCCGGCTGCCAATCGGTGCCGCGCGTCAGGCCGGAAGCATCGGTGCGGCGCATCAGGCCGGGGCAACTGGTCAGGAACGCCTGACGGGCCGCCTCCGCCTGTGCTTCGGTTATCGGCAGCGTGTCGATCGCCGGTCCCGGCGTGACGCCTGCGGTCGCCGCCGTAGTGGCCGAAGGATCGACCGTCACCGGTGTCGCGAGCAGCGGCGTCGACGGCTGAATGCGCCCGTCGAAGCTGCGCCCGCTGGCGATAACGTTAGCCTGGCCTCCGCTGCCCCCTCGACGCGGCGGGGTGACCGACGGTTGCGTTGGCCGCTTCGTCGTCGGCGGCGGGGCATAGCCGCCATCCACCGGCACGATGCGCCCGCCGCACGCATTGAGGGCGAGAGCCAGCGTAACGCCGGCCAAGGCGCGATGCCCGTTCATACCGAAAACCCCGATTGTCCGCCCGCCCTGCGCGAGGCCACGACATGTGGCTGTGCCGAAGCTATGCGTGCGGGGCAAGGGCGGTGCGGCTGGGCCGACGCCGTTCCGTCGCGCAGCTGGCACCGTGTAGCGTGCGACGCTCACACCTCGTCGGTGTCGGCGAGCTTCCAATTGGGATCGCGGCTCTTAAGCGTCCGCGAGAAGGTCCACAGGTCGTGCGTCTCGACGGCGTCGGTCAGCGACCCGGCGACCACCTGCCCCTCCGCATCGCGCGTCACCGCTGCGATATCTGCGTCGAAGCACACCGTGATCCGGCCTTCGCGGCCGTCGAGCGCGGCATCGGTGATGACCGCCCGTTCGATTGAGATCAGGCGGTTCTCCAGCGTCTCACCCGCCTCGCGCCGGGCTGCGATCGCCTCGCCAAAGGCATGCGCCACGTCGGGCTGGGCCAGTTCGGACAGGCTCCCTTCGTCGCCCGACCAGAAGGCCTCGAGCGTCATGCGATACGCCGCCTGCGCACCGCCGAGGAATTGCTGGACATCAAAACCGGGCTCGGCACCGATGATCGCGCGCAACCCGGCCTCGGCCTGCGGTTCGATATTGCGACCGACCGGCTCGCGCGTCTCTGCCGCGGCGTCCACCGGGCGGGCGACCACCGGCACGGCCGTCGCCGCGCGATCGTCAGC
Organism: Sphingomonas sp. S6; assembly: GCF_043498045.1. Classification (NCBI taxonomy): domain Bacteria; kingdom Pseudomonadati; phylum Pseudomonadota; class Alphaproteobacteria; order Sphingomonadales; family Sphingomonadaceae; genus Sphingomonas; species Sphingomonas sp. S6. Next base: position 153,801 of record NZ_JBIEOE010000006.1, on the reverse strand, counting down.
GGCGCGAGGCAACGGCTGCTGTTCGTGGCCGGTACGCTTGCCGAGCACGCTGTACAGGCGCAGCGCCAGAAACGCCGCCACCATTGCGAGAAGTACTACGTAGAACACCGTGCCTCCGATCTTGATCGATACATAGGCCGAAAGCCGTTAGGTTTCAAACCACAGCATCGATCCGCCTCCGCGGCCTTTACCGCCGTTGAAACAGTCCACCGGCGCTGCTAGGCGCGGGCGCCATCGGCATCGAACGTCCGAGGGGCCGCTTCGGTCCCACGGCCTCGCTGCTTCTTCACCGCTTATTCTCGCGAAGGATTGTCTCCATGGCCGACCAGGACAACGGCACCACGATCGACACGCAGCCGACCGGCAATGGCGAAGACACCGCACCCGCGGCGGGCCTGATCTCGCAATACGTCAAGGATCTCTCGTTCGAGAACCCGAACGCACCGGCGATCTTCCAGAACCCGAACCCGCCCGCGATCGACGTGCAGTTCAACATCGGCACCGCGCAGGTCGGCGAGGAAGTCCATGAAGTCCTGCTCAAGATCGACGTGAAGGCAGAAGCCGAGGGCCAGACCGCGTTCATCGTCGACCTGACCTATGCCGGCCTGTTCGGCTTGCGCAACGTGCCGGCCGATGCGATCCAGCCGTTCCTGCTGGGCGAAGCGCCGCGCCTGCTCTTCCCGTTCGCGCGCCGCGTCCTTGCCGATTGCGTCCGCGACGGTGGCTTCCCGCCGCTGCTGCTCGAGCCGATCGACTTCGGCCAGCTCTACCTCGCGCAGGCGGAGCAGAACGGCGCCTTCTCGGTCGGCGACGTCGGCCACGCCTGATTTCTGATCGACGGGGCCGGGCGCCATGAACCTTACCAAGGCGCTCGGCTCGGTCGGCGGGCTGACGCTGGCCAGCCGCGTGCTGGGGCTGGTCCGCGATTCGCTGTTCTTCCGCTTCGTGGGCGCAGGCTTCGCCTCGGACGCGTTCATGATCGCGTTCCGCCTGCCCAACCTGTTCCGCGCCCTCTTCGCCGAAGGTGCGTTTTCCGCCGCGTTCATCCCGATGTTCAACCGCAAGGTGGCCGAGGGCGACAAGGCGAAGGAGGGCAGCGGCCTGGCGCACGGCATCGCCTTTGCCGAGGATGCGCTGTCGATCCTGCTGCCGGTCCTGATCGTGATGACCGCGGTGATGGAAGTGGCGGCATGGCCCGTTACCTACACTCTGTCGGGCGGGTTCAACGGCGTCGATCCAAAGCAATTCGACTTCGCCGTCCAGCTCGCCCGCCTCACCTTCCCCTATCTGCTGTTCATCAGCCTGGTGTCGCTCCTCGGCGGCATCCTCAATTCGCTGCACCGTTTCTGGGTGAATGCGGCGGCGCCGATCCTGCTCAACGCGACGCTGATCGCCGCGCTGCTGTTCTTCCATGACGAGCTTCCGCTGATGACCGCGCGCAATCAGGCGATCGCGGTCACCGTCTCGGGCGCGCTGCAACTGCTGTGGTTGTGGTATGCCTGCCGCCGGGCGGGCGTGACGCTGCGCCTGAAGCTGCCGCGCCTGGGTCCCGATGTGAAGCGGTTGATGGCGCTGATCGGCCCGGCCGCCGCCGGCGCGGGCGCGGTGCAGATCAACCTCGTGGTGTCGACCGCGCTCGCCGCACGGCTGCTGCCGTCCGGTTCCGTGTCGTACATCTATGCCGCCGACCGGCTGAACCAATTGCCGCTTGGGCTCATCGGCATCGGCCTCGGCACCGTGTTGCTGCCGACCATATCGCGGCTGCTCGGCCGCGGCGAGGATGCCGCCGCGATGACGACGCAGAACCGCGGCATGGAGCTTGCCCTGCTGCTCACCCTGCCCGCCACGGTCGCGCTGGTCGTCTGCGGCGCGCCGATCGCCGCCGCGCTGTTCCAGCACGGCAAGTTCGATGCGACCGACACGCATTTCACCGCCCAGGCGCTCGCCGCCTTTTCGATCGGGCTGCCGTCCTACATCCTCGTGAAGGTGCTGACGCCGGGCTATTATGCGCGATCCGACACAAAGACGCCGGTGCGCTATGCGACGATCTCGATGGGCGTGAACCTGGCGCTCAATCTCGCGCTGATCGTGCCGCTCCAGCATATGGGGCCGCCGCTCGCCACCGCGATCGCCAGCACGGTGAACGTCGCGCTCCTGTATCGCACGCTCGTCAAGCGCGGCCAGTTCGTCGTCGACGCACAACTCAAGCGCCGCGCGCCGCGCTTGCTCGCCGCCGCGCTCGCGATGGGCGCGGTGATGTACTTCCTCAACGACCTGTTCCAGCCCTACACCACAGGCGCCAGCCTGATCCGCTGGGCGGCGATGGCGGTGCTGGTCGGCACCGGCGCACTCGTCTATGCCGCCGCGGTGTTCGCGACCGGCGCCCTCAAGCCACGCGACATTCGCCAGCTTCTCCGTTCCCAGTCCTAAGGTTCGTTCATGTCCGCTCAGCGCCCCCTCTCCAAAAGAGTGGTGTCCGGTATCAAGCCCACCGGCAACCTCCACCTCGGCAATTATCTCGGCGCGGTGAAGCAGTGGGTCGCGATGCAGGATGCGATCCAGGCGGAGGGCGGCGAGACGCTCTATTTCATCGCCGACCTTCACGGCCTCACCGAATATATCGCGCCAGCGGAGCTGCGCGCGAACACGATCGAGGTCACGGCGACGATGATCGCATCGGGCATCGATCCCGACCGCTCGATCCTGTTCAACCAGGCCCGCGTGCCTGCGCACAGCGAACTCAGCTGGCTGCTCAATAACGTCGCGCGCGTCGGCTGGCTCAATCGCATGACGCAATTCAAGGACAAGGCGGGCAAGAACCGCGAAGGCGCCAGCGTCGGCCTGTACGACTATCCGGTGCTGATGGCGGCCGACGTGCTGCTCTACAACACCACACACGTGCCCGTCGGCGAGGACCAGAAGCAGCATCTGGAGCTGGCACGCGACATCGCGACCAAGTTCAACACCGATTACGGCGTCGACCTGTTTACGCTTCCCGAACCGCTGGTCAGCGCCGCGGCGCCACGCATCATGAGCTTGCGCGATGCGTCGGCCAAGATGTCCAAGTCGAACCCGTCCGAACAGTCGGTCGTCAAGCTGATCGACAGCGACGAGACGATCGCCGACAAGTTCCGCAAGGCCAAGACGGACCCCGACCTGCTCCCCGCCACCGTCGAGGAACTCGCGGAGCGGCCCGAAGCGCGGAACCTGCTGACGATCTTCGCCGCGCTCGCCGATCGCACGCCGCAGGACGTGCTGAGTGACTATGCGGGCAAGGGCTTCGGCGCGTTCAAGCCCGACCTCGCCGATCTCGCCGTCGCGAAGCTCGGGCCCATCCGCAACGAGATGGTCCGCCTGCTCGACGACCGCGGCGCGATCGACGCGATCCTCAACAAGGGCGCGGAAAAGGCACGCGACCTCGCCGCCCCAGTGCTGCGCCAGGCACAGGACGCCATGGGCCTGATGCTGTAGGAAGAATGCCTTCGCATCAGCCACCATCCGTCATTGCGAGCGCAGCGAAGCAATCCAGGGCGTCCGGGTCCGTCTCTGGATTGCTTCGCTGCGCTCGCAATGACGAACCAATCATGTCTGCGCCATCATTTCGATCCGCCGCAGAAGGCTGCTACTTCAGCCTACCTCGTAGTAATGGCTCTCATCGCGCGCAATTCGGCCGCAGCAGCGTAGCGCATCGACGGAACGAACTGTCGCCGATGCCACAGCTTTCCTCAGAGTGGACACATCGATCGCATGTGACCACGGCACCATCCACGAAGCCATAATCACCTTCAACATCGACATAATTGGTAGTTGTAGCAACACGCACAACTCCAGCCTCATCGATGATGGAATTAGGGTTTAAGCTTCCAATTCCCGCATCAGCGTTCGCACCGCCGCATCGATATCGCGGTCCTGATCACGCAATTCCTCGATCTTGCGGACCGCGTGGATGACGGTCGAATGGTCGCGCCCACCGAACTTGCGGCCGATCTCGGGCAGCGAGCGCGTCGTCAGGCGCTTGGCCAGATACATGGCGATCTGGCGCGGGCGGGCGACGGCGCGGCTGCGGCGCGCCGACACCAGATCGAGCGGCTTCAGCTCGAAATGCTGGCTGACGAGCTTCTGGATCTCGTCGATCGTCACCCGCCGCTGCGCCCCGCGCAGCACGTCGCCCAGCGTCGTCAGCGCGAAGTCCAGGTCGATGCGGTCGCCGGTCAGCTGCGCATAGGCGATGACGCGGTTCAGCGCGCCTTCCAGTTCGCGGATATTGGCGTGGATGCGCGCGGCCAGCAGGTCGAGTACCTCTGCGGGAACCTTTGCCTCGGGCAGGTCTGCGAGTTTCCTGTCCAGTATGGCACGGCGCAACGTGAGGTCCGGCGCCTTGATGTCGGCAACGAGGCCGACCGACATGCGGCTGATGATCCGCGCCTCGACTCCGTCCAGCGCCTGGGGGCAGCGATCGGCGGAAATGACGAGGCGGCGGCCCGCCCCCATGATCTCGTTGATCGTGTGGAAGAATTCTTCCTGCGTCGAATCCTTGCCGGCAATGAACTGCAGGTCGTCGATCAGCAGCAGATCGGCGCTGCGCAGACGCTGCTTGAAGGCGTGCGTGTCACGCGCCCGAAGCGCGCTGACGAAATCGAACATGAAGCGTTCGGCCGACATGCACAGCACTGTCGCGTCCGGATGCTGCGCCAGGAAAGCGTGGCCGATCGCATGCATCAGGTGCGTCTTGCCCTGCCCCGTCCCCGAATGGAGGAACAAGGGGCTGAAGCGCGGCACGCCCGGTTCGGCCAGCGCGCGCGCGGCGTTGAACGCAACGCGATTCGCCGCATCGACGACGAAGCGATCGAAGGTGAAGCGCGGGTCGAGCGGTGGCCGCTCGGCGCGCGGTGCATCGCTGGCGACGACGGCGGGCACCGGCTGCACGAACGGCAGCACGGCGGCGGGCTGCGGCGCGGGGGTCGCAGGCGCCTCGGCAACCAGCTTCACCGCCGGGGCCGCCACCCGCGTCTCGATCGACACGCTACGCACGCCCGGCAAGAGGGCCCGGAATTCCAGCATCAGCCGGTCCGCATAATGGTTGCGAACCCAGTTGGTCATGAACGCGGACGGCAGCGCGAGGCGGATCGCGTCGGGATCACCGTCCTCGATCAGCTCCATCGGCTTCAGCCATTGTTCGAACAGCCGCGCGCCGGCCGATTCTCGCAGGTTGCTGCGGACGCGCGCCCAGGCGCGTTGCGCCTCGCTCTCCGTCACCGCCGCTACCTGCCGATCGTTCAACGCACGCCCCTTCGTTACCGGAAGCGACGCGTGTCACCCCAGTGGCTGTAGTTCAGACAGACAGATCCCCCTTACGACCACCGGCCGTTCGGCATGCCCACGCTGTTCAAGTCCCCGCTGGCCCAGAACGGCGCCGCGGTGAAGGCGAGTTATGAAGCCTCCACCGAGTCGATCAAGCCCCCCGCAGGTCACATTCCTGAAATAAAGAGGATTGACAGCCCTCCGCCCGCGGAAATGCGTTCGGAAATCTTATAAGCTATTGGTTTTGCTGTATTAATACAGGGATTGAGACCCGCGACTACGCCGGACTCGGGGCACGAATCGCGGTGAGTCCTGCCTTTCACTTTTCGTTCCAGACCCATCCATTTTGGGCATCAAAAAAGCCCGCCGGGACGGTCCCGACGGGCTGATTTGCGGACGTGAGGGAGGGCTCAGGCGAGCGCGGTCACGGCCTTGGTCAGACGCGCGAACTTGCGGCTCGCGGTGTTCTTGTGCAGCACGCCCTTGGCGACGCCACGGGCCAGCTCCGGCTGAACGGCCGACAGCGCCGTGGTCGCCGCAGCCTTGTCGCCCGAAGCAAGCGCCGACTCGACCTTCTTAACGAAGGTGCGGATGCGGCCGACGCGGTTGCCGTTGATTTCGGCGCGGCGTGCGTTGCGACGGATGCGCTTCTTGGCTTGCGGCGTATTCGCCATTCGGTACGTCCTTGCGAGTAATGTGGTCGATGTGAAAGAGGCGCCGGGAACACCCTACGCCGTCTCGAAGGCAGCGCCCTTAGCGATTGCGGGAAGCGGGGTCAACCGTTTCGCTCCTCTTTCGTCATCCCTAAGCTCGGTCGTCATCCCCGCGAAGGCGGGGATCCATAACCTCTAACGTCGGAGAGGAAACCGACAGGGTAGCGTCTCTGGATTCCCGCCTGCGCGGGAATGACGAAGGCGTGGCGAGCGATCTACCCCCTCTGACACTTGGGACAGTAAAACGTCGACCGCCCGCTATCCACCCGCCGCTGCACCGTCCCGCCGCACGCGCACGGTTCACCCTCGCGGCCATAGACCAGGAATTGCTTGGAAAAATACCCCAGCTCGCCGTCCGGCCGGGCGTAGTCCCGCAGCGTCGATCCGCCAGCCTCGATCGCCGCGAGCAACACCTCCCGCACCGCCACGGCCAGCGCCTCGAGTCGCTTCGCGGAGATCTGCCCCGCCGGCCGCGTCGGCGAAATCCGCGCCACGTGGAGCGCTTCGCACACATAGATGTTGCCGAGGCCCGCAACGATCCGCTGGTCGAGCAGCATTGCCTTGATGGGCGCCGCGCGGCCCTGCAACGCATCGTGCAGATAGGCGCCGGTAAAGCCCTCACCCAGCGGCTCCGGCCCCATCGCCACGAAGGGCGGATACGCGTCGATCGCCGCCGTCTCCCACAGATCGAGAAAGCCGAATCGCCGCGCGTCGTTGAGCGCCAGGCTGCGCCCCTCCCCCGTCTCGATCAGCAGATGGTCGTGCGCGAGTCGCTCGGCCGGGTCGACACGCCAGCGCCCCGACATGCCGAGGTGGAAGATCAGCGTGTCGCCGCGATCGGTATCGATCATCCCGTATTTGGCACGCCGGCCCAGCGCCGTCACCGTGGCGCCCGTCAGCCGCTGGCGCAGATCGACGGGGATCGCCTTGCGCAGATCGGCGCGGCGCGGCTCGACATGGGTCAGGCGCTGACCCGCGAGGACGGGGGTCAGCCCGCGAATGGTGGTTTCGACTTCGGGAAGCTCTGGCACGCCGCCGAAGCTAGGTAGCGTTTGCCCCCGCCACAAGCCATCGCCGGGGCCCAAACCCCATCGAAACAAGGTGGGACGGAGCCGATTCCGGCGCCGGAGCAGGAGTAAGGAGGGAGCGATGCCAAAGCATCGCGACCGACGAGGCGACGCCGCATCGCGCCAGAATCGGCCCGCCGCTGCGCGCTCGTCTTGGGAAGCCCGCCGGCGACGTCGCTGGCTTGCGCATAGCGCGGCCACGCGTCTGCGCCCGGCGCCTTGCCGGCGGGCTCCCCAGGACGATCACGATCCTTGTTCTGATGGGGTTTGGACCCTAGGGCGGGTGCCATGACCGATACCGCCCCCACCGGAACCGTCTCCTTCGGCTACGAAGATGTCGCGCCGGAAGAAAAAACCGCCCGCGTCGGCGGCGTCTTTTCCAGCGTCGCCAAGAACTACGACCTGATGAACGACGCCATGTCGGGCGGCATGCACCGGCTGTGGAAGGACCGCTTCGTCCGCCGGCTGCAACCCCGCGAGGGCGAGCAGGTGCTCGACATGGCTGGGGGCACCGGCGACATCGCCTTCCGCATCGCGGAATCGGGCGCATCGGTGACGGTGGCGGACATCAACCCCGACATGCTCGCCGTCGGCATGGAACGCGCTGCCAAGCGCGGGCTCGACAGCCTCGTATGGACGGAGGCGAATGCCGAGACGCTGACCTTCCCGGACAAATTCTTCGACGCCTATACCATCGCCTTCGGCATCCGAAACGTCACCGATATCCCGAAGGCGTTGCGCGAGGCACATCGCGTGCTGCGCCGCGGCGGCCGCTTCTTCTGTCTCGAATTCTCGACCACGACCTGGCCGGGGTTCAAGGAAGTCTATGACGGCTACTCGCACAAGTTGGTGCCCAAGCTCGGCCAGCTGCTGGCGCAGGATGCCGACAGCTATCGCTATCTGATCGAATCGATCCGCCGCTTCCCCGACATGCCGACGTTCAAGGGCATGATCGCCGATGCCGGCTTCGTGCGGACGAAGGTGGAGCCGATCATGGGCGGCCTCGTCGCGATCCATTCGGGCTGGAAGATTTGATGGCGTACCGGCCATGCTCCTCCCGGACGGGAGGAGCGCTCGCGTGACGACCTCCGTCGTCCATATCTGGCGACTGCTGAAGTGGGGCCGCATCCTTGCGCGCCACGGCGCGCTGCGCGGGATCGAGCAGGATCGCAACACCCCCGCCCCCGTCCGTCGCCTCGCCCGTGTCGCGCGCTTCGGTGCGCGTGTGCCGGCAACCCCGCGCTACGCCGATGCCTTCCAGGCGATCGGCCCCGCGGCGATCAAACTCGGCCAGACGCTCGCGACCCGGCCGGACCTCGTCGGCGACGTCGCCGCGAACGACCTGCTGCGCCTGCAAGACCAGCTGCCCCCCGTCCCCTTCGACACGATCTGCGCCGCGATGGAGGCCAGCCTCGGCCGTCCGCCGAGCGCCGTCTTCGCCCAGATCGACGAAACCCCCGTCGGCGCCGCGTCGATCGCACAGGTCCATCGCGCGATCACCACCGATGGCCGGCAGGTCGCGGTGAAGGTGCTGCGCCCGGGTGTCGAGGCGGATTTCACGCGCGCGATCGACACCTATCAATGGGCCGCCGCGCAGCTCGAAGGCCTGGGCGGCGAGGCCAAGCGCCTGCGCCCCCGCCTGACGGTCGAGAATTTCCGCCGCTGGACGCTGCGCGAACTTAACTTCCAGCGTGAAGCCGCCTCCGCATCCGAACTCGCCGAGGCGATGACGGCAGAGCCCGATTTCGTCGTTCCCGCGATCGACTGGCAGCGCTCGTCGACGCGCGTGCTGACGATGGAATGGATCGACGGCATCAAGCTGTCGAACCGTCAGGCGCTGATCGACGCTGGCTATGACGTGAAGAAGCTCGCCAACACGTTGGTGCAGGCGTTTCTTCGCCAGGCGATCGCCGAGGGCTTTTTCCACGCCGACATGCATCAGGGCAATCTGTTCGCCCTGCCCGGTGACAAGATCGCCGCGATCGACTTCGGCATCATGGGCCGGATCGATCGGCGCGCGCGGGTGTGGCTGGCGGAGATTCTCTACGGCCTGATCACCGGCAATTATCGCCGCGTCGCCGAAATCCATTTCGAAGCGGGCTATGTCCCCGCGCACCACAATGTCGCCGAGTTCGCGACCGCGTTGCGTGCGGTGGGCGAACCGATGCGCGGCCTGCCGGTGAAGGACATGTCGATCGGCATGATGCTCGACGGCCTGTTCAGCATCACCCGCGATTTCGACATGGTGACGCAGCCGCACCTGCTGCTGCTCCAGAAGACGATGGTGATGGTGGAGGGCGTGGCGACCAGCCTCGACCCCGATATCAATTTGTGGGAATCGGCCGCGCCGTTCGTGCGCGAATGGATCCGCACCGAATTGGGGCCCGAAGCCGCGATCGCGGATCGTCTGATCCAGGACGTGCGCACCATCGCCGGCCTGCCCGACCTCATCCGCCGGATCGAGGCGCGCTACCCCGCCCCCGGCGGCGAGCCCCCCGCCCCGCCGCTGCGCGAGATCGAGGTCGTGCGCATCGGTGGCGGCTGGCGCTATGCCGCCGTTGCCGTGCTGACCGCCTGTGCCAGCGTGGCGGCGACATGGCTGGTGCTGCACTGACGCCGATGCTGCGCCGGCCGCTCGTCCCGCTCTGGATCGCGCGCCCGTCACGCTTTGCCGGGCTGAACGTGCGCGATGCCTGGTTGGTGGTGGTGGCGCTCGTCGGGCTGCTCCTTGCGACGCTGCTGGTCTTCGCGACGCCGGTCCCGGCTGCGGCGACCGACGGCGCGCGGGTCGCCGACGGCCAGACCGACATCGCGTTATACGACGGCATCGTCGAGGCGGTGCGTCACGGTGCGTCCTATTATCCTGCCGCGATCGATGCGATGCGGGCGGGCGATTATCCGCTGCGGCCCTTCGTCACCGTACGGCTGCCGACGCTTGCCGTGGTGGAGGCAGCCCTGCCAGGACCGGTGGTATTGATGCTGCTCGATCTGCTGGCAGCGACCGTCGTCGTCGCCTGGTGGGTACGGCTGCGCGGCGTGTTCACACGCCTGCCGCCACGGATCGTCGCGATGATGCTGCTCGGCGCGGGGCTGATCCCCTTCGTTCAGCCCAGCCTGTCCGCCTTCCACGAAATCTGGGCCGGCCTTCTCCTTGCGCTGTCGCTGGCGCTCTACCGCAGCCGCGATCCGTTGCCCGCCATCGCCATCGGTCTTGCCGCCGCCGTGATCCGCGAGACTTCGGGGCTGTACCTGATCGTCATGCTGGCGATGGCGCTGGTCGAGGGACGCCTGCGTGAGGCGATCGGCTGGGCCATCGCTTGCGTGCTGCTCGCTGCGGTCCTGGCGCTCCATGCGCATGCCGTCGCCGCCTTCGTCCGCCCGCTCGATCCGCTGTCGCCGGGCTGGTCGGGGCAACTCGGCTTCGGCTTCTTCGTGCGGACGATGACGCTGTCGACGGGGCTGGCGCTGCTCCCGATGTGGCTTGCGGCCCCCCTCGTCGGCCTGTCGCTGTTCGGCTGGGCGGCGTGGAGTACCGGGCTGGGCCTGCGGATCGTCGTCCTGCTCAGCGGCTATGCGTTGGTACTGAGCGTCTTCGGGCGGCTCGACACCTTCTATTGGGGCCTGCTGATCGCGCCGGTGCTGCTCGTCGGTCTCGTCTTCGTGCCCGATGCGCTGCGAGACCTGTCGAGCGCCGTGTTCGACCGGCGGCGGATCACGGTGAAAAGGATCGTGCGATGAAACGTGTCCTCCTGATCGTGGGCGGCGGCATCGCCGCGTACAAGGCGTGCGAGCTGATCCGCCTGCTCAAGAAGCGCGGCCATGCGGTGCGCTGCGTGATGACCGACGGGGCGAGCCATTTCGTCACGCCGATGACGCTCGCGGCGCTGAGCGAGGACCAGGTCTACACCAGTCTGTGGGATCTGAAGGACGAGGCGGAGATGGGTCATATCCAGCTCAGCCGTCAGGCCGACCTGATCGTCGTTGCCCCCGCCACCGCCGACCTGATCGCGCGCATGGCGGCCGGGATCGCCGACGATCTCGCAACAACCCTGCTGCTCGCAACCGACAAGCCCGTTCTCGCCGCGCCAGCGATGAACGTGAGGATGTGGCAGCATCCCGCAACGTCGCGCAACGTCGCGCAACTGCGCCGCGACGGCGTTACCTTGCTGGAGCCGGACGAGGGCACGATGGCCTGCGGCGAATATGGCCCCGGCCGCCTGCCCGAACCAGACGCGATCGCCGCAGCCATCGATCGCGCGCTCGCCCCGCCCGATACGCGCCTCTCCGGCCGCCATATCCTCGTTACTGCGGGCCCGACGCATGAGGCGATCGATCCGGTGCGCTACATCGCCAACCGCTCGTCGGGAAAGCAAGGCTTCGCCATCGCCGGCGCGCTGGCAGCATTGGGAGCGGAGGTAACGCTGGTAGCGGGACCGGTCCAGCTCGCCACGCCGAAGGGCGTCCGCCGCGTAGACGTGGTGTCGGCGCAAGATATGGCGGACGCGGTGCAGGCCGCACTCCCCGCCGACGCGGCCGTGATGGTCGCCGCGGTCGCCGACTGGCGCGTCGAGGCCGCGCCGCAGAAGGTCAAGAAGGGCAACGCCCCGCCCGCGATCGTGTTGACCGAGAACGTCGATATCCTCGCCACGGTCGCGCAAGGGCCGAACCGCCCCCGTCTCGTCGTCGGCTTCGCGGCGGAAACCGAACAGGTGATCGAGCACGCTCGCGCCAAACGCGATCGCAAGGGCGCCGACTGGATCGTCGCCAACGACGTGTCGGGCGATGTCTTCGGCGGCGATGCGAACACGGTCCACCTCGTGACGGCAGACGGGGTCGAATCGTGGGAGCGCATGGGCAAGGATGATGTCGCGACACGCATCGCCGCCCGCATCGCGGACGCCTTCGCCACGTCCTGATCGGCTGAAGGACGCGATTACTCAGCGACCTGTACGGCCATCCGACGGGCAACACGCTGGCCATCGTCCACAACGGCTGATCGTGCCACATTCGACAAGCCCCGCGCCGGGGCGCTAAGAGCGACGCCATGACCGCCATCTCGATCCGTATCCAGCGCCTGCCCCATGGCGAAGGCCTGCCCCTGCCTGCGTATGCCACCGATGGCGCGGCCGGCATGGACGTCGTTGCGGCCGAGGCATTGACCCTGGCCCCCGGCGCGCGCGCGGCGGTCGCTACCGGCTTCGCGTTCGCGATCCCTGACGGTTTCGAGGTTCAGGTGCGCCCGCGATCTGGGCTCGCACTGAAACACGGTATCACCTGCCTCAACACGCCGGGGACGATCGACAGCGATTATCGTGGCGAGGTGAAGGTGATTCTGATCAATCTGGGCGACGCCCCGTTCCCGATCGCGCGCGGCGACCGGATCGCTCAGATCGTGCCCGCCCGCGTCCAGCGCGCGACACTGGAAAGTGTTGAAACTTTGGACGATACTGCGCGTGGTAGCGGAGGATTCGGGTCCACTGGACGATGATGATCGCATGGTTCCTTGCAGCGCAGCTTGCCGTCGCATCGCCCGCACCGATGCCGCCGCAGGACTGGAGCACCTTGCGCCCGCTGCCGTCGACCCGGGTTTTCGATGACGGCGTAAACCTGTCCGCGTTCGTGCGGAGCGAGGTCCAGGCCGGTCGCTGCACCGCCGCGATCCAGACGGCCGCCGGCTGGACGCTCAAGGTCGATCTTGCCGTCTTGTTCTCCACCACCTCCCAGCCGCGGCGCATCGTCCCCCGTGCCATCGGCTGCCCATCGGTCGAGCAATATTCCGCCGGCCTCGTGTCGAGCATGATGCGCAACGGCACACCCGTTGGCGCCGTCGATCCCGGCAACTGGTATCGCACCAGCCTGACCTTCTCATGGCCGCAATGACGCGCCGGTCGAGCCGCTGCGCGTGATCCTGTCGGACGCCGAACTCACTCGCTACGCCCGCCATATCATCCTGAAGGACGTGGGGGGCGCCGGTCAGCAGCGTTGGCGACAGGCGCATGTGCTGGTCATCGGCGCGGGGGGAATCGGCTCGCCCGCGATCCAGTATCTCGCCGCAGCCGGGATCGGCACGCTGACGATCGTCGACGACGATTCGGTCGATCTGTCCAACCTGCAACGCCAGACGATCTACACCACCGGGGACATCGGGCACCGGAAGGCCGACACCGCCGGCGCCGCCGCCCGGCGGATTAACCCGCATGTCGAGGCACATGCGATATGCCGACGGATCGATGCCACGTCGATCGCGCCCCTGCTCGCCGATGCGCATGTCGTTCTGGACGGCTGCGACAATTTCGCCACGCGGCTCGCCGTGGCGGATGGTGCTTATGCCGCGCGCGTGCCGTTGGTGTCGGCGGCGATCGGCCAGTTTGACGGGCAGCTCGGCGTGTTCCGTGGCTGGGAAGCGGACAAACCCTGCTATCGCTGTTTCGTCGGCGACGATCCCGAACGAGCAGGCGTCAGTTGCTCCGAGGACGGCGTCTTGGGGCCGATGGCCGGCATGATCGGCAGCTTGGCTGCGCTCGAGGTTTTGCGCGCGCTACACCCCTTCGGCACGGATGCGGCCGGCAAGCTGCTGCTCGCCGACACGCTCGACCTGCGCTTCCGCACCCTGTCGCTGCCCAAGGACCCCGGCTGCCGCACCTGCGGCGGCTGACGGATCAGCCCAGCAGCGTCTGCGCGAAACTGCGCACTGCCGGTCCGATATCCGGTCGGGCCAGCGCAAGTGCCAGGTTCGCCTGGATATAGCCCGCCTTGTCCCCGCAATCGTAGCGTGCGCCATCGAAGGTGAAGCCGTGGAACGGCTGCTGGCCGATCAGCTGCGCCATGGCGTCGGTCAGCTGGATCTCGCCCCCCGCACCCTTTTCCTGGCGCTCGAGGATACGCATCACTTCCGGCTGCAGGATGTAGCGCCCCGGGATCATCAGGTTGGACGGCGCGGTGCCCTTCGCCGGCTTTTCGACCAGCGCCGTGACCTCGGTCAGCCGTCCGTCGACCCTCCCCGGCGAGATGATGCCATATTTGTCCGTCTCGCTGTCGGCCACTTCCAACGCCCCGACGATATTGCCGCCGACCTTTTCATAGGCCGCGACCATCTGCGCGACGAAGCCTGGCGTGCCGACCATCAACTCGTCGGGCAACAGCACCGCAAACGGCTCGTCGCCGACGATCTCCCGCGCACACCAGACGGCGTGACCGAGACCCAGCGGCTCCTGCTGGCGGATATAGACCGGGCTGCCCGGCTTCATGCGCGTGCCGTTGACGATATCGAGGCTCTTGCCCCGCGCACGCATCGTGTCTTCCAGTTCGTAGGCGATGTCGAAATGGTCTTCGAGCGCATGCTTGCCGCGGCCGGTGACGAAGATGATCTGCTCGATCCCTGCCTCGAGCGCCTCGTCCACCGCATATTGGATCAGCGGCTTGTCGACGACCGTCAGCATCTCCTTCGGCATCGCCTTGGTCGCTGGCAGAAACCGGGTACCGAGGCCCGCGACCGGGAAAACCGCCTTGCGTACGCGCTTGATCGTCATGAGTTTCCCTAAACCTGGCGTGACGCCTGGTAAAAAGGGCGCCAACGTTTACTCGATTATTAACACGCGCCGCACTAACCGTAGGGAATGACTACGACAAGCCGTCCCCGAACTCTTGTGATCTTCGGCACCCGCCCGGAAGCGATCAAATTGTTCCCGGTCGTCCGGGCACTGCAACAGGTCGATGGCATGGACGTCGTCACCTGCGTGACCGCGCAGCACCGCGGATTGCTCGATCAGGTGCTCGCGATCGCGGGCCTCGCCCCGGATGTCGACCTCGACCTCATGGAACCGGGACAGTCGCTCGACCGGCTTACTGCGCGCCTCCTGATCGCACTGGGCGAGGTGATGGATCGCGTCTCTCCCAGCCGCGTCATCGTCCAGGGCGACACCGCGACCGCCATGGTGGGGGCGCTCGCGGCCTATTATCGCAAGATTCCCGTCGCGCACGTCGAAGCGGGGCTGCGCTCCGGCGACATCTATCACCCGTGGCCCGAAGAGGTGAACCGCCGCATCGTCGCCCCGATCGCCGACCTGCACTTCGCGCCGACCGAGACGGCGGCGGCGGCGTTAGCGCGCGAAAACGTAACCGCCGGCGTCCATGTCATGGGCAACACCGTGATCGATGCTTTGCACTGGACCCGCGCGCGCATCACCGAACAGCCCGACCTCGCCAGCGATCTCGCCCCATTACTCACGCGCTTCGCAGGCAAGCGGATCGTGTTGGTCACGACGCATCGCCGCGAGAATTTCGGCGACGGCATGGCGGCAATCGGGCGGGCGATCGCGCGGATCGCCGCACGGCCGGACGTCGCCGTGCTCTTCCCGATGCACCCCAATCCCAATGTCGCGGCCGTCATGGACGCCGTTCTGCCCGCCGCCCCGAACGTCGCGCGGATCGCGCCGCTCGATTATCCGCATTTCATCCGTGCGCTCGACGCCTGCACGATCGCACTGACCGACTCGGGCGGCGTGCAGGAGGAAGCACCTGCACTCGGCAAGCCGGTGCTGGTGATGCGCGACACGACCGAGCGGCCGGAGGGGGTTGCAGCGGGCACCGCGCGCCTCGTCGGCACGGACGAAGAGCGCATCGTTTCCGAAGTGTTCACCCTTCTCGACGACAAGGCGGCCTATGCGGAGATGGCCCGCGCCCACAATCCGTTCGGCGACGGTCATGCCAGCAGCCGGATCGCAAGGATCGTCGCCGATGGTTTCGGACTCTGAATTGAAGGTCGTCGTCCTCGGGTTGGGCTATATCGGCCTGCCCACCGCCGCCGTGATCGCGCGTACTGGCGCGAGCGTGCTGGGCGTCGACGTCACGCCATCAGTGGTCGACACGGTCAATTCGGGCCGGGTGCATATCGAGGAGGTCGACCTCGACGGCCTCGTCTCCGGCGTGGTCGCACGAGGATCGCTGCGCGCTTCGCTGACGATCGAGCCGGCGGACGTCTTCGTCATCGCGGTGCCGACACCGTTCGCGGACGATCACGCGCCCGACATCCGCTTCGTGCTTGACGCCGCTACGACGATCGCCGCCGTGCTGAAGGCGGGCGACACGGTGATCCTCGAATCGACATCGCCGGTCGGCACGACCGAGCGGGTCCGCGACCTGCTCGCCCAGTTACGCCCCGATCTGCGCGTGCCCGGCCGGGCCGGCGAAGCTGCAGACGTCGCCATCGCCTATTGCCCGGAACGCGTGTTGCCCGGCCGCATCCTCGTGGAACTGATCGACAACGATCGCGTGATCGGTGGCATCACGCCACGCTGCGCGCGCAAGGCGCTGACCTTCTACCGCCGCTTCGTCCGCGGTGCGTGCGTCACCACCAACGCCCGCGCGGCGGAGATGACGAAGCTCACCGAGAACGCCTTCCGCGACGTCAACATCGCCTTCGCCAACGAACTGAGCCTCGTCGCGGATACGATGGGCGTCGACGTGTGGGAGGTGATCCGCCTCGCCAACCGCCATCCGCGCGTCAACATCCTGCAACCCGGCCCCGGGGTCGGCGGCCACTGCATCGCGGTCGATCCGTGGTTCCTCGTCCATGCCGATCCCGCCAACACGCCGC
Organism: Sphingomonas sp. S6; assembly: GCF_043498045.1. NCBI lineage: Bacteria > Pseudomonadati > Pseudomonadota > Alphaproteobacteria > Sphingomonadales > Sphingomonadaceae > Sphingomonas > Sphingomonas sp. S6. The sequence goes on along the minus strand of NZ_JBIEOE010000006.1, from coordinate 137,125 downwards.
TGATCCGTACCGCTCGACTGGTGAACGACGGCAAGACCGATCACGTCATCGCCCAGGCCGCAGCGCTGATCGAGGCGCACCCCGGCGCACCGGTCGCGTGCCTGGGCCTCGCGTTCAAGGCGAATATCGACGATTTTCGCGAGAGCCCGGCGCTGCGCGTTGCCGAGGCGCTGGGCGAACGGTTCGGTCCACGCCTGGCGATCGTCGAGCCCTACGCCGACCGGCTCCCCGCCTCGCTGGAGGCCCATGGCGCCAAACTGATCGACATCGACGCAGCGATCGATGCTTGCCCGATCATGATCGTGCTGGTCGACCATGACGTGTTCCGGTCGGTGCCGCTGGAGGAGCGCGCGGACAAACTGGTGCTCGACACACGCGGCATCTGGCCGGACCAGCCCGCGCCCCGATCGCCACGCGACGCGCTCCGCCTCGCCGGATAGGCGCCGCCCGTCAGTCTGGGTTCAGGGTGTTGCCGCCACCGGTACGGCGCCCTATCTGCCCTGCCTGCTCGACTGACGGGATTTCATGCTCAAAAAGTTGCTACAGGGGCGCCGCGCGGCGGCCGCTCCCACCCCTGCGATCCCCGATGGCGAACGCGTCTATGCGGTGGGCGATATCCACGGCTGTGACGATCAGCTGAGCCGCTTGCTCGCCGCAATCGACGCGGACGAAGCGACGCGCGGACCGGCTCGGACGACGCTGATCTTCCTCGGCGATCTGGTCGATCGCGGCCCAGATTCGGCCGGGGTCATCGAGCGGTTGTACCGTTTGGCAGCCGGAGGCCCCGCCACCCGGTTCCTGCTCGGCAATCACGAAGAGGTATTTCTCGATGCGCTGAAGGGCGATCCCAAAGCGCTACGCATGTTCTGCCGAATCGGCGGACGCGAAACGATCCTGAGCTACGGCGTCGATTCCACCGATTACGACCGCATGGACTATGACGAACTGCATCAGGCTATGCAGCGCCACGTGCCGGCCGAGCATCAGGCGTTCGTCGAGCGATTCGAGGACCTCATCGTCATCGGCGATTATGCCTTCGTCCACGCCGGCGTCCGCCCCGATACCGATCTGTCGACCCAGCGCAGCGCCGACCTGCGCTGGATTCGCAAGCCGTTTCTCAATCACAACGGCCCACTGGAAAAGGTGATCGTCCACGGCCACACGATCAGCGAAAATCTGGACGTGCAGGGCTATCGCATCGGCGTCGATACGGGCGCCTACCAGACCGGCCGACTGACCGCTCTGGGGCTCCAGGGTACCGAGCGCTGGACCGTGCAGGTCGGCTGACGGGTTGAAGGGATACTCTGGCCCGATCAGGCGTTGGAGGCGCGGCATATGGGGGGGGTCATGCCGGACCGACCCCTGCTATGACCGCGGAGACGGCATCGTCCGGTGTCGTATGAAATGCTGTCCGCGAGCGTAAACGGCCGGCGTGAGTGGTTGTCTTGTTTACCTGTTTATGGCAGGGCGACCGTGACGAACTTGAAGAGGGAGTTTTTATGCGTCTTGGGAAGTATCTGATGGCCGCTGCGGCTGCGACGATGGCGGTTGCTCCGGCGGTTGCCGCTCCGGCGAATCCGGCGGCGAGCCTGTCGGTCGCCAAGTCGGTCCGCACCGGTTCGGTGTCGGGCAAGAAGAACGAGCTGGCCGGCGGCGGCATCCTGATCGCCGTTCTGGCGGTCGCAGCCGTTGCTGCTGGCATCGTCGTCGTCGCTGACGACAACAGCGGCAAGGCTGACAGCAACTAAGTTGCTTTGACAACTTCGGTTGGGAAATAGCGGTCTTCGGGCCGCTATTTTTTTGTCCGATGTCTGCCGGGGACGTTCGGCCTGCCACCGCGGCACAGCGCCGGATCGACGCGTTCCCAGCCCTTCCCGGTTGCCCCTGCCCCGGACGCCCGCTAACCGGGCGACTTGATGCAAGCCTCCGATCACAGCCCCGCCGCCCAGCTTCCGGGCGGCGCCGTTTTCCCGCACCGGCACCTGACCGGTATCGACGGCCTTCAGCCGCATGAGATCGCCTTTCTGCTCGACGAGGCGGAAACGTGGATCGCCGCAAACCGCAATCATGCGGCGCCCGACAAGCGCCTTGACGGCCTGACGCAGATCAACGCCTTCTTCGAAAACAGCACGCGCACGCTGCTGAGCTTCGAAATCGCGGGCAAGCGCCTGGGCGCTGATGTCGTCAACATGCATGCCGCGCAGTCGAGCGTGAAGAAGGGCGAAACGCTGATCGACACCGCGCAGACACTGAACGCGATGCGCGCCGACGTGATCGTCATCCGCCATATGGCGAGCGGCGCGGTGCGGCTGATCGCGGACAAGGTCGACTGCCCGGTGCTCAACGCCGGTGACGGTCGCCACGAACATCCGACGCAGGCGCTGCTCGACGCGCTGACCATCCGCCGCCGCCGTGGCAGCATCGCCGGCCAGCGCGTGGTGATCTGCGGCGACGTGCTGCACAGCCGCGTCGCGCGATCGAACATCCTCGCGCTCACCGCGCTGGCCGCAGAGGTCCGCGTCTGCGCCCCCTCGACGCTGATGCCCAAGGCGATCGAGCGGATGGGCGTCACGCCCTTCACCGATTTTGACAAGGCGCTGGTCGGTGCCGACGTCGTGATGATGCTGCGTGTGCAGAACGAGCGGATGGCGGGCGATTACATTCCGTCAAGCCGTGAATACCGGCTGCGCTACGGCCTGACGCCCGAGCGAATCGCTCGATTACCCGACGCGTTGGTCATGCACCCCGGCCCCATGAACCGCGGTGTCGAGATCGATTCCAGCGTCGCGGATGGGCCGCAATCGGCGATTACCGAACAGGTGGAAATGGGGGTGGCGGTACGCATGGCCTGCCTCGATGTGCTCACGCGACGCGCACGCAAGGTGGAGGGCTGGGCATGAGCGCGATCGCCTTCACCAACGCCCGCCTCGCCTGCCCCGCCGGCGGCGTCCGCGGCGGCAGCCTGCTGGTCCGCGACGGCGCGATCGTCGCCAGCGGCACGATCGAGCTGCCCGCTGATGCCACCATCGTCGATTGCGGCGGCAAGACGCTGAGCCCCGGCATCGTCGACCTCGGCGTATTCCGCATCGATCGCGCCGCCTTCCGGGCCGGCGGCATCGTCCGCGTCGCGTTGATGCCGGATGGCAATCCGGTGCTGGACGATCCCGGTATCGTCCAGCGCGCCGCGCTGATCGGTAAACCAGACCTGTGGATTCACCCCATCGCCGCGGCGACGCGCGGCCTGGCCGGGGCCGAGATGGCAGAAATGGCGATCTGCGCCTCCGCTGGCGCGCGCGCGGTCGGCACGGGGCGCGGCTGGATCGCCGATTCCGGTGTGATGCTGCGCGTCCTCGCCTACGCCCGTGACCTCGACATAGCCGTCGTCGCTCATGCCGAAGATGGCGCATTGACCGCGGGTGCCGTCGCGACCGATGGCGAGACCGCGACGCGGCACGGCCTGCCCGCCGCCCCCGCCATCGCCGAAGCCTTGGCCGTCGCGCGCGACCTGATGCTGGCGGAGGAAACCGGCGCCCGGCTGCACATCCGGCAGGCGACCACCGCTGCGTCCTTCGACCTGATCCGCGCCGCCAAGCGTCGCGGCGTACGCGTCACCTGCGGCATCACGCCCGCCCATCTCCATCTGTCGGATATCGCGATGAGCGATTTTCGCACCTACGCGCATGTCTCACCGCCGCTGCGCAGCGAGAGCGACCGGCAGGCCGCCCGCGCCGCGATCGCGGACGGGACGATCGATGTGCTGTGTTCCGGCCACGATCCACACGGACCGGAGGCGAAGCGCATGCCCTTCGTCGATTCGGCGGCCGGCATGGCGGGCGCGGAGACGCTGTTGCCGCTGGGGCTCATGCTGGTGCGTGACGGGCTGCTGCCGCTCGAACGGCTGCTGGCGATGCTGTCGGTCAACCCCGCGCGCGTGCTGGGACTGGAGACGGGCACGCTCGCCAGCGGGCAGCCGGCGGACCTGATGCTGTTCGATCCGGAAACGCCCTGGCAGGTCGATGGCACCGCCTTCGCCTCCGAAGGCAATACGCCCTTCGACGGTCTACCCGTACAGGGCCGGGTGCTGCGCGTTTGGAAGGGCGGGCGCGAGATCGCTTAGGCGACCCGCGCTCCCACCTTGCCCGTCAGCGCGACGCCAATTGTACGGGCGTCCGTAGCCATTGCGCGATGCGGTCGCCCGCCTCGCGCCGGACAAAGCATGCGCCGCCCTTGGCGCGATAGGCGCGGCACATCTGCACCGCCGTATCGCGGGTAAAGCCACCCACCGACAGACGGTACAGCGACCCCTGTTCGGCGGCGAAGCGCGCGCCCGTCGGCTGATGACCGGACAGCGAGGCGAAACGGCGGGTCGCATTGGTCCAGCCCGACCGGGCCACCGCCGGGTTGCTGAACGCACCCAATTGGACGAACCAGTCACCCGTCGGCGCGGCACGGGCGAACGGCGTCGCCGCAGGCACGTCCTGCACCACATGGCGCCGACCGCTCGCGGCAAGCGCCAGCTTGGCCGGCATGGCATCGGCGCGGATCAGCATCGTCGGCGATGGCTGCACCGCCTCGTGCTGCGGTGGGAGATCGACCTTCGCGAATTGGGCAGCCGGTGCGGGCGCCTCAGCCGCGACCGGAGCGGGCGTCTCGACCGCGGCAGTCTGCACCGGCGCATCCGGCATCGGTGTCACCGGCGTCGGCGCGTTGAGCGCCAGCGCCACCGGCCGGCCCGCATCGGCAACCGGCCGCACGCCGAGCAGGCTCGCGACCTGATCCGGCGCACCTTTCGGCTGGGTGAAGGCGGCCCATTGCTCCATCCGTGCGTCGAGATCGGCGGACGACATATCCGCCGCCGCGGCGATCCGCGCCATGTCCCAGCGCCCGGCGAGCGCATAGCTCAGCGCGAGGTTCTGGCGAATCTTCGCGGTCGCGCCCGGCGCGCGCGCCGCAGCATCGAGGATCGTGATCGCGCCCGCCGGATTGCCGGCCAGCGCAGTGGCAAGGCCAAGGTCGGCCGCGGGGATATCCTTGGCATGGGCGTCCAGCGTCGCGCGCGCCGCGGACCAGTCGCCTGTCGCGATCTGCGCGAGCGCGAGGTTCAGCGCGGCCTTGCCGTTGCTCGGCATCAGGTCGACGACATCGGCAAAGGTATCGCGCGCCGATGCGAAGCGCCCCGCCTGCAGATAGCCCTGGCCCAGCAGCATGCGATAGCCCGCGTCGCGCGGCGCGTGCGATACCGCGCTTTCGGCATAAGCCACCGCGGACGGGTCCCGCGTCGCCAGCGCGCGCGCGGCCTTTTCGGCGTCGCGGTGCGCCGCCTTGGCCGAACGTGCGGCAGCGCGGTCGCTCGCCTTGGCAAGGTGGTTGCCGGTCGCGGTACAGCCGACCATCGTGCCGCCGAGCACGAGCGCGGACAGGCCGAGCGACAGGATGAGACGCGGTGTCATCGGATAAACCCCCAGTGTTTCGCGACCCTGGTGCGGTGCGGCCGGGTCATGGCCGAGTCCTTGCGCGCGATAATTGCGCGACGAGCGTATCGACCTCGGGCACCGCGACGAGCAGCGCGTCGAGGGCGTCGGTCAGTAGGTCTTGTGCGGATCGATCGGTGATGGCGCTGGCCAACCGCAGCCGCAGATGCCGATCGGCATCGATGCGCAGCGCCAAGGCCGTCTGGCCCTCGGTCTGCGTCTCGCGGCGGATGCGATGTGCCGCGGCCAGGGAGACCTCGGCCACGGCAGCGGGTTTGCCGATGCGCGCTTCCAGCAGGTCGCGCTGCACCAATACCGGCGGCACGCCCTCTCCCGCCCCCATGTCGTTCCAGCCGAGATCGTCGCTCTGGCTGGGAGGAAAGCTCATCAGCGCGCCACTGCGCATCGCCGGCCGCGCCTGTCCCTTGCGGGCGAGCAGGCCGGACGACAAGGCTGCCATAGGCTTGGGCGAAGCGGTCACGCGATCAGCCCCCGATCACCCGGCGACCGAAGCCACCGCCTGCCGGACGCGCGCCGAAACCGGCATGGCCCGACGCATTCGGCACGCTGAACACGGTCCGGCGGAAATTCTTTTCGAGGCGATCGGCGACAAACGTCCACAATTCCGCGATCTCTTCGGCCGATCGTCCGTCCGGGTAGACCTCCATCACGGTTCGGCCATCGATCATCGATGCCGCGAAATCGGTGCGCTGGTGAATGGTGGTGGGGGCGACCGTGCCGTGCTGCGACAGCGCGATCGCGGCTTCGCTGGTGATGCGGGCATGCGGCGTCGCGCCGTTGATGACGAACACCACCGGCTTGCCCGCCCGCTCGCACAGGTCGACGGTCGCACCCACCGCGCGCAGATCGTGCGGGCTGGGCCGGGTCGGCACGACCACGAGTTCGACCACGGAGATGACGCTCTGGATCGCCATGGTGATCGCAGGCGGCGTATCGATTACCGCCAGCTTGAAACCCTGCTGCCGCAAGACCTCCAGATCCGCCTGCAACCGCGCGACCGTGGTCTGCGCGAAGGCGGGAAAGTCGGCGGTCCGCTCGTTCCACCATTCGGACAGGCTGCCCTGCGGGTCGATGTCGATCAGCACGACGGGGCCGTTGCCGGCCATCTGCGCCTGCACGGCGAGATGCCCCGACAAGGTCGTCTTGCCCGACCCACCCTTTTGCGATGCCACCGCGAGGACGCGCATAGCTTCCCTTCGAACCGTCCAAATCTGTCGCGATACCTGTCAGATCGAGGCTAAGAACCCGTTAATGGGACAGTGTGCGGCGATGCCGCTTTGCCTTGCGCGGTCTGGCGGGGCATGGTGGCGGCAACACGGGATCGAAAAGGGCAGCGGAATGCGGAACTTCGGTGGACTCGCGCGCGCGGCGCTGGCGGCGGGCATGGCGCTCGCCACGCCGGCGGGAGCGCAGAGCGTCAAGGCGGGCGTCGACGCTTGGGGTCGCGGCGACTATGATGGCGCGGTCGCACAATGGCGCGGGCCGGCGGTGGCGGGCGACGCCGATGCGCAGTTCAACCTCGGCCAGGCGTATAAGCTTGGGCGCGGGGTGCCGGTCGATCCGGCACTTGCGGAAAGCTGGTTCCGCAAGGCGGCGCTCCAAGGTCACTATCAGGCACAGGACAATTACGGGCTCGCGCTGTTCCAGTCGGGCCGCAAGGCCGAGGCTGCGCCGTGGCTGGAAAAGTCGGTCGCCCGCGGCGAGCCGCGCGGGCAGCTGGTGCTCGGCACGATGCTGTTCAACGGCGACGGCGTGCCGCGCGACTATCCGCGAGCTTATGCGCTGATGACGCTGGCTTCGCAGGCGGGGCTCAAGGCCGCGTCCGAAACGCTCGCGCAGATGGACCAGTACATCACTCCGGCCGATCGCGAGCGCGGCACGGCGCTGGCCCAGCGTTATCGCGACGAGCTTCGCAGTGCGCCGCCTGCCGCCCAGCGCAACACCGCCGTGGCGACGACCAGCGTCCCGCCCTCCCGCACCGTCGAAGCGCCCCGTCCCGCGAAGACGCCGCCGCGCAAGCCGGAGGACGTCATCCCGCCGCACCAGCGCTCGCCCGATCGCCCGGTCAATGATCGGATCGCGCCGCATGAGCCGATCCGCAAAGCGCCGGCCGCCGCCGCTGCCCCCGCCGCCATGGGCGGATCGTGGAAGATCCAGCTCGGCGCGTTCAGCACACAGGCGAATGCCAGCACGCAATGGGCGCGCGTCCGCGGCAAGCTGGGTGGCGCGCAGCCCGTCTACGCTAAGGCGGGCAACGTGATCCGGCTGCAGGCCAGCGGCTTCGCCAACAAGGCGGCGGCGCAGAAGGCCTGCGCGGCATCGGGTCTGTCCTGCGTGGTGGTGGCGCCCTAACGTCGGCGAGGTTCAGAGCCCCCCCCCTCCCCACCCCGTCACCCCGGACTGGTTCCGGGGTCCACTCCGCGGCGAGGGGGCGACCTGAGCCTCCAGCGACATCCCGCGTCTACGTAGGTCGCAATACCTCCACAGTGACGGGGAGGTTTGGCGCGGCTCCAGCCGCTTACGCTACCCAATCCTGTCGCACATACCCCTGCGCGTACAGCAGCGCCGTCAGATCCCCGTGATCCACACGTGCCGCCGCGGCGGCAGCGACGATCGGCTTGGCATGATAGGCCACGCCCAGCCCCGCCGCGCCGATCATCGCAAGATCGTTTGCACCGTCCCCCACCGCCAGGCTCAGCGCGGGATCGATTCCACGCTCCGCAATCGCGGCACGCAGCGTCTCCTCCTTGGTCGCCGACCCCACGATCGGCTTGGCGACCTTGCCCGTCAGCCTGCCGTCTTCGATGAGCAGGACATTGGCGATCGCCCGGTCGAAACCGATCTCCGCCGCCACCGGCTCGGCGAACCGCGTGAAGCCGCCCGACACCAGTACCGCATGCCCGCCATGCGCGCGCATCGTCCGCACCAGCGCCTTGGCACCCGGCATGATCGTCACCCGCTCGGCCAGACACTGCGCGATTACGTCTTCGCTGAGCCCTTCGAGCAGCGCAACACGGGCGTCCAGCGCGCCTTCGAAATCAAGCTCCCCGCGCATCGCCGCCTCGGTGACGGCAGACACCTCCGCCTTGATCCCGGCATAGTCTGCGAGTTCATCGATACATTCGACGGTGATCATCGTCGAATCCATGTCGGCAACGAGCAGCGCTTTCCGCCGCGACGCGGTCGGCTGAACGATAACGTCGGTGGCGGCGAACGCGCCCTCCAGCGCCCCGCGCCCCGCCGCCGCGTCGCGAGCAAACAGGACATCCGCCGCGACGCTCTCGTCCAGCCACACCGCCGCGTCGGGCGCGCATCCCGCATTCGCCAGCCGGTCGACCGCGGCCGACAGGTCGCCTCGCGTCAGCGCTTCGCCTATGAGCGTCGCCGTGAACATGTCCGTCTCCCACCCCAAACCGAGCGTCGCGCTCATCGCAGGGCCGACCGCCAGCGGCAAGTCCGCTGCGGCGATCCGGATCGCCGAACGCCACGACGGCGTCGTCATCAATGCCGACGCGAGCCAGGTCTACGCCGATCTCCGCATCCTCACCGCCCGCCCCGATGTCGACGAGGAGGCGCGAGCGCCCCACCGGTTGTTCGGCCATGTCGACGGCGCCGATGCGACCTATTCCGCCGCGCGTTGGGCCGAAGAGGCGCGCGCAGCGATCGACGCAGTCCATGCCGAAGGCCGCCTGCCCATCCTGGTCGGCGGCACCGGCCTTTACATGCGCACGTTGCTCGACGGCATCGCGCCCGTACCCCCGATCAACCCCGCCATCCGCGCCGAAGTCCGCGGGCTGCCGGTGGCCGAGGCGCATCGTCTCCTCGCTCAGGAAGACCCCGCCGCCGCCGCCCGCCTCGCCCCCGCCGACACCACGCGCGTGGCGCGCGCGCTGGAAGTGGTGCGCGCAACCGGCCGGCCGCTCGTGCACTGGCAGGCGCAACGGGTCGGCGGCATCGGCCACCGCATCCGGCTCGCCGCTGCGGTCCTGCTCCCCGACCGTTCGGCGCTGTTCCACCGGATAGACACCCGCTGCGAGGCGATGTTCGCAAATGGCGCGATCAAGGAAGTGGCCACGCTGCTCGCCCGCCACGACCTGCCCGCCGACGCGCCGATCCGTCGGGCGATCGGCGTGCCGCCGATCGGCGAATACCTGCGCGACGCGATCACGCGCGACGCCGCACTGGCGCAGGTCCAACTCGACACGCGACGCTACGCGAAACGGCAATATACCTGGTTTCGCCATCAACCGCCCAAAGATTGGCACGTTGCGACAGATTCGAATGAAATAGATGTCGCCATAGCAAGTTTATTATAGAAAAGGGTTGACCCTCCCGGTTCGCCCGGCTACCCGCGCCGCACCAAACGCAATTCTGGTGGAGACGAACCGTGGGCGAAAAGAGCGGAGCAGACATCCTGGTCGAGGCGCTGTGCGATCTCGGCGTGGAGGTCGTGTTCGGCTACCCCGGCGGGGCAGTCTTGCCGATCTATGATGCGATGTTCCGGGCGAACGCCAACGGCACGCGCATCAAGCACATCCTTGTCCGCCACGAACAGGCGGCGACCCATGCGGCGGAGGGCTATGCGCGGTCGACCGGCAAGCCCGGCGTCGTCCTCGTCACCTCCGGCCCCGGCGCCACCAATGCCGTCACCGGCATCACCGATGCGCTGCTCGATTCGATCCCGATGGTCGTCATCACCGGCCAGGTCCCAACGGGGCTGATCGGCACCGACGCCTTCCAGGAAGCCGACACAGTCGGCATCACGCGTCACTGCACCAAGCATAATTATCTGGTGAAGGACCCGGCGAAGCTGGGGCCGACGATCCACGAGGCGTTCCATATCGCGACCAGCGGTCGCCCCGGCCCCGTCGTCGTCGACATTCCCAAGGACGTCCAGGTCGCGACCGCGCGCTATACCAAGCCCGGCCCGATCCAGCACAAAACGTATCGCCCGCGCGTCAAGGCGCCGCAAAGCGAGATCGAGCAGGTCGTCGACATGCTCGCCGCCGCCGAGCGCCCGATCCTCTACACCGGCGGCGGCGTCATCAATTCGGGTCCGGCGGCGTCGCAGCTGCTGATCGAGCTCGCCCGTATCTCGGGCGCGCCGGTCACCTCGACGCTGATGGGCCTCGGCGCCTTCCCCGCCTCGTCGCAACAGTTCCTCGGCATGCTCGGCATGCACGGGACGTATGAGGCGAATATGGCGATGAACCAGGCCGATCTGGTCATCGCGATCGGCAGCCGCTTCGACGATCGCGTCACCGGGCGACTGGACGCGTTCAGCCCGAACAGCCGCAAGGTCCATATCGACATCGACCGGTCCAGCGTGAACAAGAACGTCCGCGTCGACCTCGCCGTCATCGCCGATGCAGGCCACGCGATGGAGGACATGGTCCGCATCTGGAAGGCGCGCCAGCATCCCAAGCCCGACACCACCGACTGGTGGCGCCGCATCGCCGGTTGGCGCGCGGTCGGCTGCCTCGACTTCCCCGAAACCGCCAGCGACATCATGCCGCAGCGCGCGATCCGGGCGTTGTGGGAGGCGACGCACGCCCGCAATCCGATCATCACGACCGAGGTTGGCCAGCATCAGATGTGGGCGGCGCAGCATTTCGGTTTCGAAAAGCCGAACAAGTGGCTGACCAGCGGCGGTCTCGGCACGATGGGCTACGGCCTGCCCGCCGCAATCGGCGCGCAGCTCGGCAATCCCAATGCCTTGGTCATCGACATTGCCGGCGAAGCCAGCATCCAGATGAACATCCAGGAACTGGCGACGGCGACGCAATATCGCCTGCCGGTCAAGATCTTCATCCTCAACAACGAATATATGGGCATGGTCCGCCAGTGGCAGGAACTGACCTATGAGAGCCGCTATGCCGAAAGCTATTCGGACAGCCTGCCCGACTTCGTGAAGCTGGGTGAGGCATACGGCTGGAAGGGCATATTGATCGACAGTCGCGATCAGCTGGAGGACGGCATCCAGGCGATGCTCGACCACGACGGCCCGGTGATCGTCGACTGCCGCGTCGCGAAGCTCGCCAATTGCTTCCCGATGATCCCCAGCGGCGCCGCGCACACCGACATGATCCTGCAGGCCAATGAGGTCAGCGGCACGATGGACGACGAGGCGAAAGCGCTGGTGTGACCTGACCGTCACCCCAGCGAAGGCTGGGGTCCCGACCCGCAAGAGCGCGTTTACATAACAGGGAGACCTCAGCCTTCGCTGGGGTGACGATCCGGATGCACATCAAGACCGAAGCCACCGAACGCCACACTTTGGCGGTCATCGTCGATAACGAACCCGGCATTCTTGCCCGGATCGCCGGCCTGTTCACCGCACGCGGCTATAATATCGAAAGCCTGACGGTCAGCGAGATCACCGCCGACAAGACCGTCAGCCGCATCACCATCGTCACCAGCGCCTCGCCGGCGACGATGGAACAGATCATCGCCCAGCTCGACCGACTGGTGCCCGTCCACAAGGTGACCGACCTGACCGCGCAGGGCGCGCATGTCGAACGCGAACTCGCGCTCGTGAAGGTCGCCGGTACCGGCGATCACCGGATCGAGGCGCTGCGCCTCGCCGACGTCTACCGCGCCCGCGTGGTGGATGCGACGACGACCAGCTTCGTGTTCGAGGTGACGGGATCGATCGAAAAGATCGACAAGTTCGTCGAACTGATGGGCGAAGTCGGCCTGATCGAGGTCGCCCGCACCGGCATCGTCGCCATCGCCCGCGGCAAAGAGGCGGCCTGACCCACCACACCCACTCCACACAACCATCGTCACCCCAGCGAAGGCTGGGGTCTCCGGGTAAGAGCGCACTGCCCCTGCCCCACGAGATGCCAGCCTGCGCTGGCATGACGGACATTACGAAAGGGATATTGCCATGAAGGTCTATTACGATCGCGACGCCGATCTGAACCTCATCACCGACAAGAAGATCGCCATCGTCGGCTACGGGTCACAAGGCCACGCCCACGCGCAGAACCTGCGCGACAGCGGCGTCAAGGACGTGGCGATCGCGCTGCGCGAAGGCTCGGCGACCGCCAAGAAGGCGATCGACGCCGGCTTCAAGGTGCTGTCGAACAAGGAAGCGGCGCAGTGGGCCGACATCGTCATGATCCTGGCGCCCGACGAGCATCAGGCGGCGATCTGGGACGCGGACCTCAAGGGCAATATGAAGCCCGGTGCGGCGCTCGCCTTCGCGCACGGCCTCAACGTGCATTTCGGCCTGATCGAGCCGCCCGCGGACATCGACGTCATCATGATCGCGCCCAAGGGCCCGGGCCACACGGTGCGCAGCGAATACGTCCGCGGCGGCGGCGTTCCCTGCCTGATCGCGATCCATCAGGACGCCAGCGGCAACGCGCATGACGTCGCGCTCGCCTATGCGTCGGGCGTCGGCGGCGGCCGGTCTGGCATCATCGAAACCAACTTCCGCGAGGAATGCGAAACCGACCTGTTCGGCGAGCAGGCCGTGCTGTGCGGCGGCATCACCCACCTGATCCAGGCGGGTTTCGAAACGCTGACCGAGGCGGGCTACGCCCCTGAAATGGCCTATTTCGAATGCCTCCACGAAACCAAGCTGATCGTCGACCTGCTGTATGAAGGCGGCATCGCCAACATGCGCTATTCGATCAGCAACACCGCCGAATATGGCGACATCGTCACCGGCCCGCGGATCATCACCGAGGAAACGAAGAAGGAAATGAAGCGCGTGCTCGCCGACATCCAGTCGGGCCGCTTCGTCAAGAACTTCGTCCTCGACAACCGCGCCGGTCAGCCCGAGCTGAAGGCCAGCCGCAAGCAGGCCGCCGCGCATCCGATCGAAAAGGTCGGCACCGAATTGCGCGCCATGATGCCCTGGATCGGCGCCAACAAGCTGGTCGACAAGGCGAAGAACTAAGCGGTTCGCGGGCTCCTTCCCTCTCCTATTGGGAGAGGGAAGAGACGCCTAGGGCAGCGACGGGGTCAGGGTGGGCACGGAACGCTCGCCAAGACGCGCCCTCCACCGATTCGTTCTTGAAATGTTCCGGATTGTATGGTAGTGTGACGGCCCATTGGCCGATCGTCGCGCGAAACCATGCACTGCTTTCAAGCGCGCTATCACTGCCTTCGAAAAATACCCTCCTCGGCGTGACTTTTGTGACCTTTCGTACACGTCGAAAGCAACCAACCGTTTCCGAACCGGCACTTTTCCCCTGCGCAGCGTTGTGGTCAAACGCGAAACGATTGTTCCCAGGGAGACCCACCACATGCGCCTGATTCTCGCCGCCGTCCTGGCCGCTGCCGCCGTGCCCGCCATCGCACAGGCCCCCGCCGGCCTGCCCGGCTCGGCCAATGCCGCCGCCGTGACCGCCGGCACCTATGCCGTCGACCCCGCGCACACGCAGGTGACGTGGACGCTCAACCACATGGGCTTCAGCATGCTGTCCGGCCAGTTCGGCGCGGAAGGCGGCTCGCTGACCATCGATCCGAAGCGCCCCGCCGCGACGAAGCTCGACGTCACGTTCGCGATCAACAAGCTGTCCACCACGTCGGAGCAGTTCAAGCATCATCTGGAATCGAAGGACTTCTTCGACGCCGCCACCTATCCGACCGCACGCTTCGTCTCGACCTCGGTCGTCGCCAACGGCAATCGCGCCAAGATCACCGGTAATCTGACGATCAAGAACGTCACCAAGCCGGTGACGATCGACGCGACCTTCGTCGGTGCGGGCACCAACCCGATGAGCAAGAAGCTGAACTTCGGCTTCCGCGGCACCGCGATGATCAAGCGCAGCGACTTCGGCCTCGGCTATGCCCTGCCCGTCGTCGCCGACGACGTGAAGCTCGACATCAACGCGGCCTTCTCCGCGCAATAAAGCACGTGTGCGTGCGGGACAGCCTGAAACTTTTCCGCACGCACCGCCCGTTTGGCGGGTGGACAAAGCCGCCGCGCTCCGTCATGACGCAGCCGTGATGATGAGCGCCGCCACCATTCTGCGACTTACCCGCCCTTAGGGGCGGCCACTGCTCATGCACGCTCCCCTAAGGGCCGGATAACGCTTCAGCGCCACCTTGCCGCGCGCGTGCCGCGGCCGACGACGGGACTCCCCATGCTTCGCGATCCTTCGACCAAATATCGCCCCTTCCCCACCATCGACCTCCCCGACCGGCAATGGCCGTCGCGGGTGATCACCCAGGCGCCACGCTGGCTGTCGACCGACCTGCGCGACGGCAATCAGGCGCTGATCGACCCGATGGACGCCGAAAAGAAGACGCGCTTCTTCGACCTGTTGGTGAAGGTGGGTCTCAAGGAGATCGAGGTCGGCTTCCCGTCCGCCGGCGCGACCGAGTTCGACTTCATCAGCGGTCTGGTAAAGAACGATCGCATCCCCGACGACGTGTTCGTGCAGGTGCTCACGCAGTCGCGCCGCGACCTGATCGAAACGAGCTTCGCGTCGTTGGACGGCGCCAAACAGGCGATCGTCCACCTTTACAATGCCGTCTCGCCGGCTTGGCGCAAGATCGTGTTCGGCATGACCCGCGACGAGGTGAAGCGGATCGCAATCGAGGGCGCGAAGGTACTGCGCGACGAGGCCGCCAAGCGCCCGGACACCGACTGGCGTTTCGAATACAGCCCCGAAACCTTCTCGACCGCCGAACTCGATTTCTCGGTCGAGGTCTGCGCGGCGGTGATGGACGTTCTGCAACCCACCGCCGACAAGCCGATCATCTTCAACCTGCCCGCGACGGTCGAGTGCGCGACGCCCAACGTCTATGCCGACCAGATCGAATGGTTCGGCCGCAACATTCCGAACCGCGAGGCGGTGGTAATCTCGCTCCACACCCACAACGATCGCGGCACCGGCGTCGCCGCGGCGGAGCTGGGGCTGATGGCCGGCGCCGATCGCGTCGAAGGCTGTTTGCTCGGCAATGGCGAGCGCACCGGCAATTGCGATCTCGTGACCGTCGCGCTCAATATGTACACGCAAGGCGTCGACCCGCGGCTCGACCTGTCGGACATCGATGCCATCGTGAAGACGGTGGAATATGCGACGCGCATTCCCGTCCATCCCCGCACCCCCTATGCTGGCGAGCTGGTGTTCACCGCCTTTTCGGGCAGCCATCAGGACGCGATCAAGAAGGGGTTTGCGGCCCGCGAACAACAGAATGATGAGGCGTGGGAAGTCCCCTATCTGCCCATCGACCCCGCCGATCTCGGCCGCAGCTACGAAGCGGTGATCCGCGTCAATTCGCAGTCGGGCAAGGGCGGCGTCGCCTGGGTGATCGAACAGGACAAGGGGCTGAAGCTGCCCAAGCGCCTCCAGGCCGATTTCAGCCGCCATGTGCAGGCGCTGGCCGACGAAACCAGCCGCGAACTCGGCGCCGCCGACATCTGGGGGCGGTTCGAGGCGACCTACCTGCCCCGCGAGGGCGATCGGTTCGTGCTGCGCGATTACGAGGAGCGCGGCACCGCCGGGGATCGGCTGTTCGTCGGTCGTGTCGCAGTGGACGGCGAGGAGCGCTCGATCTCTGGTCGCGGCAACGGCTTGATTTCGGGCGTCATTGCAGCGCTCAGCGAAACGACCGGGCCGGACCTCGACGTGGTCGACTATAGCGAACACGCCATCGGCCATGGCGCCGATGCGCAGGCCGCGGCCTATGTCGAATGCCGCACGGCCGATGGCCGCACCGTGTTCGGCGTCGGCCTCGATACCGACATCGCCACCGCCTCGGTCCGCGCGGTGCTCAGCGCCGCCAACCGCGCCTGAAACCCCAGGAGGCGCCCCCCCGGGGTGGCGCCTCAGACGGTGAAGCTCTCGCCGCAGCCGCAGGCGCCCTTGGCATTGGGGTTGTTGAAGACGAAGCCCGCGGTGAAATCGTCCTCCACCCAGTCCATCGTCGATCCAACGAGATACAGGATCGACCCGCCGTCGACGAACAGGGTGCCGCCGGGCGTCTCGATCCGCTCGTCGAACGGCTTGGCTTCAGTGACATAATCGACCGAATAGGCGAGGCCCGAGCAGCCGCGGCGCGGGGTCGACAGCTTGACGCCGATCGCGCCGTCGGGCGCGCGCGCCATCAGGTCGGCGATGCGCGCATCCGCCGATGCGGTGAGGATCAGCGGCGCAGGGCGCTGACGAAGCGTGGTGGCCATCACAGCATCCCCAATTCGAGTTTAGCCTCGTCGGACATCTTCTGCGGGTCCCAGGGCGGATCCCAGACGAGGTTGACGTCGGCGAAGGCGATGCCCGGCACCGCGGCGACGCGCATCTCCACCTCGGCCGGCATCGATTCCGCCACCGGGCAGTGCGGCGTGGTGAGCGTCATCGTTACCACCGCCTGCCCCTCGGCCGTCACCTCGACGCCGTAGATCAGGCCTAAATCATAGATATTGACCGGGATTTCGGGGTCGTAGATTTCCTTGAGCGCGTCGATCACGCCTTCGTACAGCGCGCCGCCGGGCTCGCCGGGCGCATCGCCCTGCGGCTGCTGCTGGAGGAAGCCCGACAGATAGTCGCGCTGGCGCGGCTCGGCCGCATCCTCGACGCGCCGTCCAACAGCGTCTTCGACGCGGGCGCGCGGCGGCGTTTCGACTGCGTCCACCTCTTCGATACGGATCGTATCGCTCATCCGAAAATCCCTACCCAAAAATCCGAGTTACTCGCTCGACGCCCTTCACCAGCGCCTCGATATCCTGCGGGCCGTTATAGACCGCGAAGCTCGCGCGCGCGGTCGCGTCGACGCCCAGCGCTTCCATCAGCGGCTGCGCACAATGGTGGCCGGCGCGGATCGCCACGCGACCTTCGTCCAAGATGGTGCCGACGTCGTGCGGATGCACCCCCTCGACCGCAAAACTGACGATGCCGGCGCTGTCCTCCGGCCCGAATAGGCGAACCGAGTTGAGCGACGACAGCGCGGCACGGGCATCGCGGACGAGCGCGGCTTCGTGGGCGTGGATCGACGCGAGGCCGATGCCTTCGACGTAATCGATCGCGGCAGCGAGGCCGAGCGCGCCGACGATATGCGGGGTCCCCGCCTCGAACCGGCCCGGCGGGGGCGCATAGGTCGTCTTGGCGAAGGTGACGCGATCGATCATCGATCCGCCCCCCTGATACGGCGGCATCGCGGCGAGCAAATCGCCCCTGCCCCAAAGCACGCCGATACCGGTCGGGCCGTAGAGCTTGTGGCCGGAGAAGACGTAGAAATCGCAGCCGATCGCAGCGACATCGACCGCGACGCGCGGCACCGCCTGACAGCCGTCGAGCAGGATCTTTGCGCCGACAGCATGCGCGAGATCGGTCGCGCGCTTCGCGTCGAGAACCGAGCCGAGCACGTTCGAGACATGGGCCAGCGCGACCAGCTTGTGCTGCGGCGTCAGCATGCGCTCCATCGCGTCGAGGTCGATGCGATGGCCGTCCGTCAGCGGCACGACATCGATCGCGGCGCCGACCCGTTCGGCAACCATCTGCCACGGCACGATATTGCTGTGATGCTCCAGCATCGACAGCAGGATACGGTCGCCGGCCTTCAGCTGCGTCGCCGCCCAGCATTGCGCGACGAGATTGATCCCCTCGGTCGCGCCGCGGGTGAAGACGATCTCATCCGGGGAGCCTGCGCCGATGAAGCGCGCCACCGTTTGCCGAGCGGCCTCATAGGCGAGCGTCATGTCGGCGGAACGCTGGTACACGCCGCGGTGGACGGTCGCGTAGGTTTCGCCATAGGCGCGTGCGATCGCGTCGAGCACGGGTTGCGGCTTCTGCGCGGTGGCAGCGGTGTCGAGATACGCCCAGCCGGCAGGGATCGCGGGAAAGTCGGCGAGCCGATCGAGGGGGGCTTCGGTGGCGGTCATGCGACGGCTCCGCGGCCGCGGAAGTGGACGAAGTGGAGGGTATGTAAGCCTCCAAAACTCCTCCCCGGCACGGGGAGGTGGCACCGCGCAGCGGTGACGGAGGGGCAGCCAAGCAAGGCTACCGCTTGGAGCTGCCCCTCCACCATGCTGCGCATGGTCCCCCTCCCCGTTCCGGGGAGGATTTGGAGGGACGCCATCACAACGCGCGCTCCAGCCACGCATCGGCGTCGGCGGCGAACACCTCGCGCACCGCTTCATCCGCGATCCGGTCGAGCGCATCCGCGACGAACGCCCGCGTCAGCAGCGCCTTCGCGCGCGGCGCGGGGATACCGCGGCTCTGCATGTAGAAGAGCGCCCGCGCGTCGAGTTCACCCACCGTCGCGCCGTGGGCGCATTTCACGTCGTCGGCGAAGATTTCGAGTTCGGGCTTGAGGTTCACCGTCGCGGTGCGCTGGAGCAGCAGGCCACGCAGCGACTGTTCGCCGTCGGTCTTCTGCGCGTCGCGCGCGACCTCGACCGCGGCGGCGAGGCTGACGGTCGAGCGATCGGCGGCGACCGCGCGCCAGAGCTGGTGGCTCTGGCCGTTGGGGTGCGCGTGGCGGACGCGGACCGCGCATTCCTGCCGCTGGTCGTCGCGGGTCAGCAGCGCGCCGCCGAGTTCGGCATAGGCGCCGTCGCCGTTCAGCGTCAGCGCGGCGTCGAGGCGCGTGCCGGCGGCGGTGGCACCGAGCGCGACGCTGACGAAGCGGGCGGCTTCGGCGATGACCACTTCGTCCCGGGTCGAGACGAAGCCGGCGTCCTGTACGATCCGCACCGCACGCATGACACGGGCGCCCTTGCCGAGGTGGAAGCGGGTCAGCGTGTTGGTCCAGCCGGCGCCGGTATAGGTCTCGACCAAAGTGAGGACGGCGTCCTCGCCGAGGGTGATGGTCAGCGGAGTATGGCTGTCCTCGCCGGCATTGACGCGCGCGATCTCGATCGTTGTGATGCTGCCGGGCGCGAGCGTGATCGCGTGCCCCTTCCCTGCCGCGTGGCGGGCGAGCGGGTGGTCGCTGGCGAGCGTCGTCGGGGCGATCGTGAGGGTGGCGGGCTGGTCGGTGAGTTGGCCGTCCGCGAACACCAGCCGAATGGCGTCGGCCAGGATCGCTTGCGGAATCGTTGCCGTCGTTGCCGCCAGCGCGCGCGCGGCTGTGAGCGCGGGCATGTCGGCCCAACGGAACGCCTCGTCGCGGGTGGTGGGCAGGTCGAGGACGTCGGTCATGCAGCTGTGCTCAGATGATGTTCACGCGAAGACGCGAAGACGCGAAGAGAAGTAGAACCGTCGGCCGCGCTCGCCCCCAAATCCTCCCCGGCACGGGGAGGGGGACCGCCGGCGCAGCCGGTGGTGGAGGGGCAGCCAAGCAGAGCCGCCGCTTGGGGCTGCCCCTCCACCATGCTCCGCATGGTCCCCCTCCCCGTGCTGGGGAGGATTTGCAGGATGCTCACGCGACCACCCCCGCATAGCCTTCGCGTTCCAGTTCGCGCGCGAGATCAGCGCCGCCGGAGCGGACGATGCGGCCGTCGGCGAGCACGTGGACGTGGTCGGGCTGCACGTAATCGAGCAGGCGCTGGTAATGGGTGATCAGCAGCACCGCCTTGTCGGCTTTGCGCATGATGCGGTTGATGCCGTCGCCGACGATGCGCAGCGCATCGATGTCGAGGCCGGAGTCGGTTTCGTCGAGGATCGCGAACTTGGGATCGACGATGCCCATCTGGACCATCTCGTTGCGCTTCTTCTCGCCGCCCGAAAAGCCGACGTTGACCGGGCGCTTGAGCATCTCGGCGTCCATCTCGAGGCTCGCGGCCTGGGCACGGGCGAGCTTCAGAAATTCGGCACCCGACAGCGGCTTTTCGTCGCGCGTCGCGCGCTGGGCGTTGAGCGCCTCGCGCAGGAACTGGACGTTGCTGACACCGGGGATTTCGACCGGATATTGGAAGCCAAGGAACACGCCGGCGGCGGCGCGCTCGTTGGGTTCGAGCTCGAGAAGGTCGATCCATTCATCGTCACCCCGGACTTGATCCGGGGTCCCGCTGTCCTCGCCGCCGTCCGCAGAAGCGGGACCTTGGCTCAAGGCCGGGGTGACGGCGGTGGGGCGGAACAGGATCGAGCCTTCGGTCACCTCATAGCCGGGACGGCCGCCGAGGACGTAGCCGAGCGTCGACTTGCCCGCGCCGTTCGGACCCATGATCGCATGAATCTCGCCCGCGTTGACGGTGAGGCTGAGGCCCTTGAGGATCGGCTTGCCGTCGATCTCGGCGTGGAGGTTTTCGATTTTCAGCATCAGCGGGAACGCTTCTTCTTTGAAAGATGGATAACGAAAAATAGCAGTGAGACGACAATTGCCATCGTACTTGCCAAGCTAGTCGCGATGACCAGCGCCAAACTCGACCAGCCGACGATCGTCATTTGTAGAGTCCGACGTCGCTCAACATCCCACCGTCACCCCGGACTTGTTCCGGGGTCCACTCCTCCACTCGGGGAGGCTGCCCGTGTTGCACGGTGGATGCCGGAACAAGTCCGGCATGACGAGGGGATTGGGTCATCCGACGGAGCCTTCCAGCGAAATCCCCAACAGCTTTTGCGCCTCGACGGCGAATTCCATCGGCAGCTGTTGCAGCACTTCGCGGGCGAAGCCGTTGACGATCAACGCGACGGCGGCTTCCTGATCGAGGCCGCGGCTCATTGCGTAGAACAATTGATCCTCGCTGATCTTCGACGTGGTCGCCTCATGCTCGATCTGCGCGCTGGGGTTCTTGACCTCGATGTACGGCACGGTGTGCGCGCCGCACTGGTCGCCCAGAAGCAGGCTGTCGCACTGGGTGAAGTTGCGGACGTTCTCCGCGGTCGGGGCGACGCGCACCAGACCGCGGTAGGTGTTGTCGGAGCGGCCGGCGCTGATCCCCTTGGACACGATGGTCGACTTGGTGTTCTTGCCGAGGTGGATCATCTTGGTGCCGGTGTCGGCCTGCTGCCGGTTGTTGGTCACCGCGACCGAGTAGAATTCGCCGACCGAACCGTCGCCCGCGAGCACGCAGCTTGGGTACTTCCAAGTGATCGCACTGCCGGTTTCGACCTGCGTCCACGACACCTTGCTGTTCTTGCCCTGGCAGAGCGCGCGCTTGGTGACGAAATTGTAGATGCCGCCGAGGCCGTTCTCGTCGCCCGGATACCAGTTCTGGACGGTCGAATATTTGATCTCGGCATCGTCCATCGCGACGAGTTCGACGACCGCGGCGTGCAGCTGGTTCTCGTCGCGCATCGGCGCGGTGCAGCCTTCGAGGTACGAGACGTACGAGCCCTTATCGGCGACGATCAGCGTGCGTTCGAACTGGCCGGTGTTTTCGGCGTTGATGCGGAAATAGGTCGACAGCTCCATCGGGCAGCGCACGCCCTCCGGAATGTAGACGAAGGTGCCGTCGCTGAAGACCGCGCTGTTGAGCGTCGCAAAGTAATTGTCGCGCTGCGGCACGACCTTGCCGAGCCACTTCTTCACCAGATCGGGATATTCGCGGATCGCTTCGCTGATCGAGCGGAAGATGACGCCCGCTGCTTCCAGTTCCTTGCGGAACGTCGTCGCCACCGACACGCTGTCGAACACCGCGTCCACCGCGACGCGGCGCTTGGGCTCGCTGCCATCCTCGACGCCGGCGAGCATCTTCTGCTCTTCCAGTGGAATGCCGAGCTTTTCGTAGACGCGCAGGATTTCGGGATCGACCTCGTCCAGCGAGCCGAGCTTCGGCTTCGCCTTGGGTTCGGCGTAATAGTACGCATCCTGGTAATCGATCGGCGGCACGTTGAGCTTGGCCCAGTCCGGCGCCTCCAGCGTCTGCCACAGGCGGAACGCCTTCAGGCGCCAGTCGAGCATCCATTCGGGCTCGTCCTTCTTGGCGCTGATGTAGCGGACGGTGTCTTCGCTCAGCCCCTTGGGCGCGAAGTCCTGTTCGATGTCGGAGGTGAAGCCCCATTCGTAGGTCTTCGAGACGGCCGCATAGGCTTCGGCGTTCTTGGTGGCCATGGGTTACACCTGTACAGGAATGCGGGGCGCGGCGGCGGCGGCCGGCGCGCGGGAGAGATGGGCAAGGCTGACACCGGCGAGCGCGTCGCGGACGGCTTCGTTGACGATGCCCCAATGCGGGCGAACCTGGCACGCGCCCTCGATGGCGCAATCGTGGCGACTGCCCTCGATGCAGGAGGTCAGCTGGATGGGGCCCTCGACCGCCTCAACGATGTCGGCAAGGCTGATCGCCGAGGGCGGACGCGACAGGCGAAAGCCGCCGCCGGTGCCGCGCGCGCTCTCGATCAGGCCGGCGGACGACAGGCGGCTGACGAGCTTCTGCGCGGTGGGCAGCGGCACGCCGGTTTCCTCAGCGAGCAGCGTCGCGTTCAGCCGACCCGCGGCACCGCAATGGCGCGCGGCAGCGGACATCATCACGACCGCATAATCGGCGAGGCTGGAAAGGCGCATGGCTCCGAACTGCTTGTTGCGCGCCGGTTGTTGAGAACGGCTCGCAAATCGGATCAATGCGATCCGATTGCCAGATAGGGGTTTGTGTGGCGGGGTCAAGCGGGGGTGTGGCGTTTGAGGCGATGTGATGCGGAAGGGGCGCGGACTTCGTGCAGGGCGCCCTCTCCTCGTCATTCCAGCGTAGGCGAGAATCCAGACGCGCAGGGCTTCTATGGTGCCGCACCGGTAGAGGTTATGGATTCCCGCCTTCGCGGGAATGACGGATGGGGTGTGGGCAGAGCGCCCTCCCCATTCGTCATCCCGGCGCACGCCGGAATCCGTGGATGCGGGACGGCGGTCGGACAGGATTCGCTGAGCACATCGTGACCATGGATCCCGGCGTTCGCCGGGATGACGAAGACGCTTTTGACCTTCGCCCTCCCCGATGCGATGAGCCCGGCCATGTATCAGACCCTGCGCCCGCTTCTCTTCACACTCGACGCCGAACGGGCGCATGGGTTGACGCTCAAAGCGCTGGCGGTGCGCGGAAAACTGCCCGTCGCGGCTCACACTTCAAACCCGCGACTCGCGACGCAGATCGCCAACTTGCACTTTCCCAATCCGCTCGGCGTCGCCGCGGGTCTCGACAAGGATGGGGTCGCGGTCGACGGGCTGTTCGCGATGGGCTTCGGCGCGGTCGAGATGGGGACGCTGACGCCGCTGCCGCAGGCGGGCAACCCCAAGCCGCGGCTGTTTCGGCTGGTCGCGGATCGCGCCGTCATCAACCGGATGGGGTTCAACAATGGCGGCCTGGAAGCGGGCCTCGCCAATGCGCGCGCCGCCAAGCGGCACGGCGGGCGGCTGGGCATCAACGTCGGCGCCAACAAGGACGCGACCGATCGCGTCGCCGATTACGTCACCGGCGTCACGGCGGCGGCCCCCCTCGCCGATTATGTTACGATCAACATCTCGTCGCCCAACACGCCGGGCCTGCGCGACCTGCAACATGGCGCGGCGCTCGACGAACTGCTCGCCGCTTGTACCGAAGCGCGGGGCGGCACGCCGCTGTTCCTGAAGATCGCTCCCGATCTCGATGCGGCGGCGATCGACGGCATCGTCCGTGCGGCGATCGAACGGCGGATCGATGCGATTATCATGGGCAACACCACGGTATCGCGCCCGTCGCTGCGCAGCCCGCAGGCCGGCGAGACGGGCGGCCTGTCGGGCGCGCCCCTGGCCGCGCTCGCCCGCCAGCGGCTGGCCGATGTGCGGTCCGCCAGCGGCGGCGGCATCGCGCTGATCGCGGCGGGGGGCGTCGACAGCGGCGCGGAGGCCTATGCGCGTATCCGGGCAGGCGCATCGCTCGTGCAGCTCTATTCGGCACTGGTCTTCGAAGGACCCGGCCTCGCCCGGCGCATCCTGACCGATCTCGACACATGCCTCGCCCGCGACGGCTTCGCCTGCGTGACGGATGCCGTAGGGGCGTAACGGCTTGCCCTAACGCGGCGAGGCGTTAGGTTTCGCCGCGATGACAAGACTTGCCCTGACGCTCGCCGTCCTATCGCTGCCGCTGCCCGCCCTCGCGGCACCGGCGAAGACCCCGGTCGGACCCAGGGCGCCCGGCCTGACGGCACCCGGGCCGAACGTGCCCGGCATGGTCAGCGCCGCCGATCCGCGCGCGGCGGCGGCGGGCGTCGAGATGCTGAAGGCCGGCGGCAGCGCCACCGATGCGGCGATCGCGACGATGCTGGCGCTGAACGTCGTCGAGCCGCAAAGCTCCGGCCTGGGCGGTGGCAGCTTCTGGGTGCGTCACGCCGCCCGCACCGGCCAGATCGACACGATCGACGCGCGCGAAACCGCACCGCACGCCGCCACCCCACGCTGGTTCTACACCGCCGACGGCAAGCCCCTGTCGCATGCCGATGCTGTCCCCGGCGGCCGCAGCGTCGGCGTGCCGGGTGCGCTGCGCGGCATGGCGCTGGCGCATCGCAACGGCGGCAAACTGCCCTGGGCGCGCCTGTTCGCGCCCGCGATCCGGCTGGCCAAGCAGGGCTTCCAGCCCTCGCCGCGCTTCAACAATGCGGTTCGTTCGTACGGCGGCGACCTGACGCCGCAGGGCAGCGCTACCTTCACCCCCGGCGCCGACGGCCTGATCCGCAATCCGGCGCAGGCGGCACTGCTCGAACGGATCGCGACGCTCGGCCCCGACAGCTTCTACGTCGGCCCGCAGGCGCAGAAGCTCGTCGCGACGGTCAACGGCGCCGCACGCAACCCGTCGCAGATGACCACCGGCGACATCGCCAGCTATGAGGCGAAGCCGCGCCCGAACCTGTGCGTGCCCTATCGCACGTACAAGATCTGCGGCATGGGCCCGCCCTCGTCCGGCGGCGTCACCGTGCTGATGATCCTGAAGCAGCTTGAACGGTTCGACATGGGCAAGCTGGGTCCGGCCAGCCCGGTTGCCTGGCACCTGTTCGCCGAAAGCTCGCGCCTCGCCTATGCCGATCGCAACATGTACGTCGGCGATCCCGATTTCGTGCGTGTGCCGATCAAAGGCATGCTCGACCCCGCCTATATCGCGCAGCGGTCTGTGCTGATCTCGCCCGGTACGACGATGGCGACGGTCAGCGCCGGTACGCCGCCGGGCGCGCCGCCGCGCACCGCCGCGCCGGTCAGCGAGGTGGCCGGCACCACCGACCTCGCGGTCGCCGATCGCGACGGCAACGTCGTCGAGGTGACGACCACGATCGAGGGGCCGTTCGGATCGGGGCTGATGATCGACGGCACGATGCTCAACAACGAACTGACCGATTTCGATATCGTGCCCGTCGACGCAGGCTATCTGGTCGCCAACCGGGTCGAGGGCGGCAAGCGGCCGCGCAGCTCGATGGCGCCGACGATCGTCTATGACGCGCAGGGCAAGGTGCGCCTCGCGCTCGGTGCGGCGGGCGGATCGACGATCATCGCGCAGATCGCCAAGGCGCTGATCGGCGTGCTCGACTGGAATCTGTCGGCGGAAGACGCAATCCGCCTCGGCCTCGTCTACGCGCCCGGCCCGGTCGCGACGCTGGAAAAAGGCACGCCCGCCGAAGCGCTCCAGCCGGCGCTCGCCAAGCTCGGCGAACGGACGCAGATCGCCCCGCTGGGCCTCAAGGCCAATGCGATCGAATGGAAGGGCAACCGCTGGGTCGGTGCCGCCGATCCGCGCAGCGAGGGCGCCGCGATCGACGAGACGGGCCGCGTCACCAAACCGCTGCCCATGGCCCCCGTCGCCAACCGCCCCTCGGAATAAAAAGCGCGTCACGGACGTTACGGCAGGCGCGGGATCCACACGCGCCGCCGGCATGCAGGAGAGAGCCATGCGCACCCTCGAACACTTCCCCAACCTCGTCACCATGTTCTTCACGCGCGCGGCGGAAAAGTGTGACGCCCCCTTCCTGTGGGCGAAGCGCGACGGCCAATGGGTCGCCACGAGCTGGGCGGAAGCGGCGCGGCAGGTGTCGAGCCTTGCCGCGGGCCTGAAGGCGATCGGCATGAAGCGCGGCGACCGGGTGATGCTGGTCGCCGAAAACCGGCCGGAATGGTGCATCAGCGACCTCGCCATCATGGCGGCGGGCTGCGTCACCGTGCCGACCTACACGACGAATACCGAGCGCGACCATGCGCACATCATCGAAAATTCGGGTGCCTGCGCGATCATCGTATCGACCGAAAAGCTCGCCAAGACGCTGATGCCCGCGGTGCTGCGATCGAACCAGGGGCAGACGGTGATCGGCATCGACCCGATGCGCGCGCCCTCCACCAGCATCGATTTCCACGACTGGCACCGGCTGATCGCGGATCATCCCGCCGATCCCGTGCGCGTCGCAGCAGAGGCGGATTTCCAGCGCAACGACCTGGCCTGCATCATCTACACCAGCGGCACCGGCGGCGCGCCGCGCGGCGTGATGCAGCACCATGGCGCGCTGCTGCACAACGTGAACGGTTGCGCGGCGCTGATCTCCGAGGATTTCGGCTGGGACGACGAGGTGTTCCTGTCGTTCCTGCCGCTCTCCCACGCCTATGAGCACACCGGCGGGCAGCATTTCCCGATCGGGCTTGGCGGCCAGATCTATTATGCCGAGGGCCTCGACAAGCTCGCCGCCAATATCGAGGAGGTCCGCCCGACGATCATGTTTGTCGTGCCGCGACTGTTCGAAGTGCTGCGCACCCGGATCAGCAAGGCGATCGAGAAGAAGGGCGGAATGTCCGCCTGGCTGCTCGACAAGGCGCTGGAGATCGGCGCGAAGCAGAGTGCGGGGCGGCTCTCGCTCACCGACCGGCCGACCAAGCTGCTGGTCGATACGCTGTTCAAGCCGAAGATCGCCAAGCGCTTCGGCGGGCGGATGAAGGCGATGGTCTCGGGCGGCGCGCCGCTGACACCGGAGGTCGGGCTGTTCTTCCAGAGCCTCGGCCTCACCTTCCTGCAAGGCTATGGACAGACCGAGGCGGCGCCGGTGATCTCATGCAACCGGCCGCGCGCTGGCGTGAAGGTCGACACGGTCGGCCCGCCGCTCGACGCGACCGAGGTGGTGATCGCGCCCGACGGCGAAATCCTGGTCCGCGGCGAGCTGGTGATGCACGGCTATTGGCGCAACGAGGCGGAGACCGCGCGCGTGCTGCGCGACGGCTGGCTGCACACCGGCGACATCGGCGAGATCGACGCGGCGGGCCGGATCAAGATCACCGACCGCAAGAAAGACCTGATCATCAACGACAAGGGCGAGAATGTCGCGCCGCAAAAGGTCGAGGGCATGCTGACGCTGCAGCCCGAGATCGTCCAGGCGATGATCGCTGGCGATCGCCGGCCCTATATGGTCGCGGTGATCGTGCCCGACCCAGAATGGACGCAGGAATGGTGCGCGGCGAACGGCACCGCGTGCAAGGCGGCGCGTCTTGCGGAGAATAGCGAATATCGCACCGCGATCGGCCATGCCGTGGAACGCGTGAACAAGGACCTGTCCGTCACCGAACGCATCCGCCGCTTCATCCTGGCGGACGAACCCTTCGCGATCGAAAACGAACAGCTGACGCCGAGCCTGAAGATCCGCCGCCACGTGATCCGCGGCGTATACGGCGAGCGACTGGATGGGTTGTACAAGGGGTGATGCGTTTGGGGGGCGGCGCGGCGCTCCCCCTTCTGTCACGCCTTCGGTCCTGGCGGAGATGATCCGTCTTGCCATTCCTCCCTCGCTTTAGCGGGGGAGGGGGACCGCCCGCGCAAGCGGGTGGTGGAGGGGGTGCTTCCGCGAGCGCTAAGTTGCGCGATGATGAGCCGCATCACCGCGTCGAAATCGCGAAGGACGTCATTGGCCCCTAGCCTCAGGGTCGCGATGCCTTGCTTGGTTAGCCACGCATCGCGCTGGGCGTCGCGGGCGGGGCGATCGCCGCGGGAATGGGCTTCTCCATCGACTTCGATGACGAGACGGGCCTTGCTACAGTAAAAATCGAGGATGTACGGGTCTGCGGGCACCTGCTTCCGGATCCGAAGTGGCAGTTTGCGAAGCTCTCGCCAGAGCAGGATTTCAGGCAGCGTAAGATTTCGTCTCAGCGCTTTTGCATCGGAGAGATTCTTTTTCGAACCGCTGAGCTTCACCCTGCCCTCCCCCTCCGTCAGCTTCGCTGCAACCTCCCCTGGCGGAGGAGGAATGGGTCAGGTCCCGCCGCGGCCCAGGTGCCCCCCTCACTTCTTCCGCGGCAGGACCGCCAGCGTCCAGTCCTTCTCCGGCACCAGATATTTCGCTGCCGTGGCCTGCAACACCTGCGGCGTCACCTCGCCGAAGTCGCGGCCCAGGCGGCGGACCGCGTCGATGCGGCGTTCGTCGTAGGTGCCGCCCGACATTTCGCGCAGCCAGAACAGGCTGCTCGTCGCGGCGCGGGCATAGCTCTGTTGCAGCGGACCCTTCACGCGCTCCAACTCGTCGGCCGTGACCGGGGTCTTGGCCAGATCCGCGGCGATCTTGCGGGCGAGGCTGAAGAACAGCGGCACATTGGCGGGCGCGACCTGACTCACCGCCATCAGGCGGCCGCCGCCGGGCAGGCCCCGGGGCCAGCTGCTCGCGACGCCGGGGCTGTAGCTCGCGCCCTCGGCCTGGCGCATCTGTTCGAACAGGCGGTCGCTGAACACCTGCGCCAGCACGTCCAGCCGCCGCGCCTCGGCGATGTCGGCCAGGCCCGCGCCCGTCGGCCAGGCGATGACTGCGCTCGCCTGATTGTCCGGGCCGTTGTGATAGCGCAGCACGGGGCTCGCGACATGCGCGGGGAAGCGCACCGGCGGCGGCGCGGTCGAGCTGTCCACACGCGGCGGCAGCGCGCCGAAGCTCTTGGCCACCGCGGCGATCGCCTCGTCGGCATTGATCTGGCCGAACACGTCGACCTCGATCGGGCCGCTGGCGAGCAGCGGCGCCCAGAACGCCTTGAACTGCTCCGGCGTCAGCGACGACACCGTCTTCGCACTCGGCGTCAGCCAGCGCTGGTCGCCGTCGTGCAGCAGCCCTTCGAGGTCGCGCGACAGCACGCCGTCCGCCGACGAATCATAGCCGGGGATCGCAGTCAGCGCCGACGACTTCGCCCGCGCGACCGGTGCCGCATCCCAGCGGGGATAGGCGAGCTTTGCCGCCGTCAGCGTCAGTTCGTCGGCATAATCCTTGGGACTGCTCAGCGTCGCGATCGAAAAGGCATCGTCGTCGATCCCGAAATCGAGGCCCAATTGCCGCCCCGCCGTCAACTGGTCGAGGTCGTCCTGGCTGAGGTTGCCGATCCCGCTTTCCATCAGCGCAAGGTCACCCGCCCAGGCGGGGCTCGGCTTGCTCGCGGGCAGCGCGTTATAGCCGCGCCCGAAGCGCACGCGCACGAACACGCGCCCCGTATCGTCGGGATTGGCGAAGGTCAGCAACCGTACGCCGTTCGAAAACACCACCTTTTCCGATGGCAGCCCGGCGATCTGCGTCCGTGACACGACCGTGCCGGGCTTACCGAGCGCGGGCAGCTTGCTGAAATCGACCGCCGCCTGCGCCGCGCGCTTGATGGTGAGCGTCGACACGTCGGCCTTCAGCGCCGCCGCCAGCTTTTCCGCCGCGCCCTTTTCCGCAGTCCGCGTGTTGACCAGCGCGCGCGTCGCGACGCCGGCGAAGATCTTCTTCGTCGAGGCGAGCACGTCGGCCGGATTGAACATGCCCTTCGCCTTGGCGTCGGTCAGGATCGCATAGCTGTTGGCGGGCGCGGTCACGGTTTCGCGGATGTCGAGCGCGCCGGCCATGTCGTCGGCCTGCTTGGCGCTCGCCTCCACCTGTGCGGTCTCCACGCCGTTGCGGATCGCGACTTCGTAATCGGCATATTCGCGGTCGATCTCGGCCTGCGTCGGCGCGGTCTTCTGCGCATCGGCGATCACCGCGCGCACGTCCTTCAGCGCCTGTTCCCACTGATCGCCGACGGGAAGAATCATGACGGTCGTCATGTTCGCCGAGCGCGACCGGTCGTCGAGGTCGACGCCCGCCTGCACGAAGCTGGCGCCGGCACGCGCGCGCCGCTCCAGCCGCCGGCTGATCACCCGTGCGGCGATCGTGTCGACCATCCGCTTCTGATTGAAGATCTTGGTATCGTCATTGTACTGCCACGGCCGCACGACACCCATCATGACGAGCGGCGGCAGGCCCGGTTCGACCATCACTGCAGAGGTGGGTTCGTTGGGCGACGGCTTGCCGAAATCGGGCGTCGGCGTCGCCGGGCCATTGCCCTTCCAGTCGGCGAAATGCTGCGTCACCATCCGGCCCAGCAGTGCCGGATCCATGTCGCCCGAAATGATGACGACCGCGTTTTCGGGCCGATACCAGCGATCGTGGAACGCCTTCACGCTCGCGCCATTCGCCGCCTCCAAGGTCTGGAGCGTCCCGATCGGCGAACGTTCGGCGAGCGGCTGGCCGGCGAAGAACAATTTGCTCATCGCTTCCTGCAATTTCACCTGCGGCCCAGGCTGTTCGCGGCGCTCGGCCAGCACGATCGGCCGTTCGGCGGAGACCGCCGCATCGGTCAGCGTCGGCTGCTCCATCATGCCCGACAGGATCTTCAGGCTTTCATCGACCGTCTGCTCGGTCGCCGACGGCAGGTCGAGCTTGTAGAGCGTCTGCGTCGGCGTAGTCGAGGCATTGCTGTCCGACCCGAAGGTCGCACCGAACCGCTGCCACACGCGCTTCGCCTCGCCATCGGGCACATATTCCGATCCGCGGAACGACAGATGCTCGATGAAGTGCGCGAAGCCGCGCTCGCTGTCCGTCTCGTTCAGCGACCCCGCATCGATGCGCACGCGGATCGACACCTGGCCCGGCGGCACCCCGTTCTTGCGCACCGCATAGCGCAAGCCGTTGGGCAGGGTGCCGAACACCCAGGCCGGATCGTGCGGCAGGTCGCTGCCCTTATAGAGCCAGGCGGTCGGATCGACCTTGACCGCGGGGGCCGCCTGACCCGCCACTGCGGAGCGGGGCGCCTTGACCTGGGCGATGCCGCCGGTGGCCAGAGCAAGGACGAGTACGGGCGCGAATGCGCGGGAAAGATACGCCATGGCCCCTGCTGTAGCGTGGCACGACGGGCGCCGCCAGCGAGGACGCCATCTCGCCGCACACTCCATCTTTCGGTCATGATTTGGCCCCGGTATGCCGATACCCAAGCCCCGCAAAACAATCAGGATGAGCGGCGCATACGGCATCATGGCCGGGCGTACGCCAGGATGACGACGGCAGGGGCATGACGATCGCGACGACCAGGACGGCATCGGCAATGTGGCGGGATTCGGGCGCGCTGGCCCCGACGCCCCCGCAGTCGCCCACCCTGGCACCGTCGCCCGAGCCGCAGGGGCCGTCGCGCGGCCTCGACATCCCTGCCGGCCTGCGCCGGCGCATCGATCGCGTCATCGCCGCTTCCTCGCTCGTCGCCACCGGCCCGGTGCTCGACATGCGCGAATTTGCCTGGACCGCCCTGCTCCGCGATCACTGGCGCACAATCCGCGACGAGGCCGTGACCGCGCTGTCGGGCGGCCCCCAGCCGGCCGGTCGGGTGCTGACGCTGTGGAGCCGCAACGGCGACACCCCCGCCCCCTGTCCGCAGACCCACCGCATCGTCTCGACCATCCCCGGCCTCGACAGCGCCGCACTCGCGATTCTGCCGCCGGGCGCGCATCACGCGATCCGGCGCGGCGCCACCAAGAGGCTGATCACCTGTCACCTCGGCCTCGTCGTACCGCGCGACGGCGACGTCCGCATGCGCGTCGGCGATCGCGTGGTGCGCTGGTCGGAGGGTGAGACGTTGGTGTTCGACGACACCTATGATCACGAGGTGTGGAACGAGGCGAGCGGCACCCGCATCGTCCTGCGCATCCGCTTCGACCGCCCGCTGCGCAACCCCGGCAAATGGGTCGCCGACCGCGTCCGGCGCCTGCCGGGTTTGCGGAGCGCGGACGAGGCGTAACGCGCGCCACTACAGGCCGCTCCTACAATCCAACCCTCCACTCCCGTCACCCCGGACTTGATCCGGGGTCCCGCTTTACCCGATGGGGAAGAAGAAGCGGGACCCCGGCTCAAGGCCGGGGTGACGGATCGTCGATTGGCCGCCCACTAATCGCCTCACCCGATCACACCCTTCGCGATTAAGCGTTATCCCGATCAGACGGACTGCGATATCCCATGGCAACAGCATCGCTGCGGCGGCGTTCATGCCCGCAGCGGACGTAGCGTTTTGAGGGAGAGCAGGACATGGACGCGATCACCGAAGGCAGCCCACTCAGCGACCCGAACAAGAAGCCCGCGGCCCTGCGAAGCCTGCTGGGCCGCACCTCGCGCGACTGGTGGCCCGAGGCGCTGTCGGTCGACATCCTTCACCAGAAGGGCGTCAGCGGCAATCCGATGGGCGACGACTTCGACTATCGCTCCGAATTCCTGACGCTCGATTACGACCAGTTGAAGCGCGATCTCACCGCGCTGATGACCGACAGCCAGCCCTGGTGGCCGGCCGACTATGGTCACTATGGCCCCTTCTTCATCCGCATGGCCTGGCACTCCGCCGGCACCTATCGCACCGGCGACGGCCGCGGTGGCTCGTCGGCGGGCCAGCAGCGCTTCGCCCCGCTCAACTCGTGGCCCGATAACGGCAACCTCGACAAGGCGCGCCGCCTGCTGTGGCCGATCAAGCAGAAGTACGGCCGTAAGCTAAGCTGGGCGGACCTGTTCATCCTGGCGGGCAACGTCGCGATCGAATCGATGGGCGGCCCGACCTTCGGCTTCTCCGGTGGACGCGAGGACGTGTTCGAGCCCGAGAAGGACGTCTATTGGGGCACCGAAGAGGAATGGCTCGGCCAGACCCGTATCGAGGAGCAGGAGGGCCGCGCGCTCGAAAACCCGCTCGCCGCGATCCAGATGGGCCTCATCTACGTCAATCCCGAAGGTCCGGGCGGCTGCCCGATGCCACAGGGCTCGGCGCGCGACATGCGTGAGACCTTCGCCCGCATGGGCATGAACGACGAGGAGACCGTCGCCCTCACCGCCGGTGGCCACACGTTCGGCAAGGCGCATGGCGCGGGCGATCCGAAGCTCGTCGGCGTCGAGCCGGAAGGCGCCGACATCGCCTCGCAGGGCCTCGGCTGGGCCTCGACGCACGAAAGCGGCATGGGTGATCACACGATCACCAGCGGCATCGAAGGCGCGTGGACGCCGACGCCGACGACATGGGACATGAGCTATTTCGACATGCTCTTCGACCATGAGTATGAGCTGACCAAGAGCCCCGCCGGCGCGCATCAATGGCACCCTGTCGGCGATCCCGACGAGACGCTCGCCCCAGCGGCGCACACCGCCGGCAAGCGCGTGCCGACGATGATGACCACCGCCGACATGGCGCTGAAGGTGGATCCGTCGTACAATGCGATCTGCCAGAAATTCCGCGCCGACCCGGCATACTTTGCCGACGTCTGGGCGCGCGCCTGGTACAAGCTGACGCACCGCGACATGGGGCCGAAGATCCGCCTGATCGGCCCGGAAGTGCCGCAGGAAGAGCTGATCTGGCAGGACCCGATCCCGGTTGCCGACTATCCGCAGATCGATGGCGGCGACGTCGCCGATCTGAAGAGCGCGATCGCTGATTCCGGCCTGTCGGTCGCCGAACTGGTGACGACCGCCTGGGCGTCGGCGGCGACGTGGCGCGGGTCGGACCATCGCGGCGGCGCCAATGGCGGCCGCATCCGTCTCGCTCCGCAGAAAGATTGGGAGGTCAACAATCCGGAGCAGCTCGCCAAGGTGCTTAACGTCTACGACGGCATCAAGGCGGACTTCGACGGCAAGGGTGACAAGAAGGTCTCGATCGCCGACCTGATCGTACTCGGCGGTTCGGTGGGGATCGAGGCGGCGGCCAAGGCCGCGGGCCATGCGATCGAGGTGCCCTTCACCCCCGGCCGTACCGACGCCAGCGCCGAACAGACCGACGCGGAAAGCTTCGACGTGCTGGAGCCCAAGGCCGACGCCTTCCGCAACTATCTGCAGGTCAAGTATAACGTGCCGACCGAGGAGCTGATGATCGACCGCGCCCAGCTGCTCGGCCTGTCGGCGCCGGAAATGGCGGTGCTGGTCGCGGGCCTCCGCGTCCTCGGCGCCAACCATCCCAAGGCGGAGAAGCACGGCGTCTTCACCGACCGTCCGGGCCAGCTGACCAACGACTTCTTCGTCAACCTGCTCGACATGGGCACCGCGTGGAAGCAGGTCAGCGACGACAGCGACGAGGAGTTCGTCGGCACCGATCGCCACACGCACGAGCAGAAGTGGACCGCCTCGCGCACCGACCTGGTGTTCGGCTCCAACTCGCAGCTGCGTGCAATCGCCGAAGTCTATGCGTGCAGCGATGCCGCGCCGATGTTCGCCGATCACTTCGTGAAGGCGTGGACGAAGGTGATGAACGCCGATCGCTACGATCTGCTGGTCGGCTCGCCGGCCTGAGGCATACGGTTCGTCCCGGCTATTGGAGGGAGCGACCCTTCCGGCCGGGATGACGGGCCGCCGACGCGATCCCCTCTCGCGTCGGCGGTCTTTTTATTTGGGCGCCCGCCATCGACCCGTCATTGCGAGCGGAGCGAAGCAATCCAGAGCCGGACCAGGACGCCCTGGATTGCTTTGCTCCGCTCGCAATGACGGAAAGCCGGTCACCACCGCATCGATGAACCGCACACGCCCCTTCCCCGCCGGCGCCGCGCCCCCTATCCTAGCCCCATGCTGAAGCACGTCCTGCGCGTCGCCGCGCTCATCGCCGTCATCGCCGTGGCGGTCGTCGTCTATCTCGCCTGGCCGGATACGGCGAAGCTGTCGGTCGATCAGGTCGCCGGCAAGCGCCCCGACATCACCGAACCGCGCGACCAGACGCTGCCCACCGTCAAGGTGGCCGACGTCGTCGGCTGGCAGGGCAACGAAACGCCCACCCCCGCCGCCGGCCTGGCGGTGAAAGCCTTCGCGCGCGGCCTCGACCATCCGCGCTGGCTGTATCGCCTGCCCAACGGCGACGTGCTGGTCGCCGAAACCAATTCGCCGCCCCGCAAGGGCGGCGGCATCGAGGCCTGGGTCATGGGCCGCCTGCTCAACAAGGCGGGTGCCGGCGTGCCGTCTGCCAACCGCATCACCTTGCTGCGCGACGCGAACGGCGATGGCGTTGCCGAAGAACGCCATGTCTTCATGACCGGCCTCAACTCGCCGACCGGCATGGCGCTGCTGGACGGCCAGCTCTACATTGCCAACACCGACGCGCTCGTCCGCGTGCCCTATGCCGACGGCGCGACGCAGATCACCGCCAAGCCCGAACTGGTCGTCAAGCTGAACGGCGGCGGCAACCATTGGGCGCGCACGCTGATCGCCGCGCCGGACGGCAAGACGCTGTTCGTCGGCGTCGGCTCGGCCTCAAACATCGCCGAAAAGGGGCTGGAGGCGGAGAAATTCCGCGCCAACATCCTACAAGTCTATCCCGAACAGAAGACCTTCCGCATCTATGCCAGCGGCCTGCGCAACCCGCAGGGCATGGCGATCAGCCCGTACAACCAGCAGATCTGGACCGTCGTCAACGAACGCGACATGCTCGGCTCCGACCTCGCGCCCGATTACCTGACGCAGGTCGAGCTCGGCGACCAGTTCGGCTGGCCGTGGTTCTACTGGGGTGGCTATCCCGACAACCGCGTCGAGCCGCAGCGCCCCGACCTGCAGCAATATTCGAAGCGCCCCGATTACGCGCTCGGGCCGCACGTCGCTGCACTGGGCCTCGCCTTCGCCAATGGCATGAAGCTGGGCGACCGCTACGCGCAGGGCGCGCTGATCGGTGAGCACGGCTCGTGGAACCGCAAGCCCGTGTCGGGCTACAAGGTCGTCTTCGTGCCCTTCGCCGCGCGCGGCTTCCCGGCCGACGGCGCCAAGCCGCAGGACGTGCTGACCGGCTTCCTCAACGCCGACGGCAAAGCGCGCGGCCGCCCCGTCGGCCTCGAATCGGACCGCACCGGCGCGCTGCTGGTCGCCGACGACGTCGGCAATACGATCTGGCGCGTGGCGGCCAAGTAAGGCCCCACCCGCCCCAGATCTCCTGTCACCCCGGACTGGTTCCGGGGTCCACTTCTCAGCGCGGGGACGGCCAAAGGCTCCAGCCGCACCGTCCCAGCCTGATACGTCATTGCTAGCGGAGAGAAGCAATCCAGGGCGTCCTGGTCCGGCTCTGGATTGCTTCGCTACGCTCGCAATGACAGCCGCGGTCTGACCCACCATTAGCGCTGTCGAACAAACACCGCGCCGAACCGGGTCGCGCGCCCCGAGCCTATTTCCCCGCGTTGGTAAACTTCACCGCCGTGCCCGTGGCATTCGTCTTGCCCCAGCTGATCGCGGTGACGTGCGCCTCGCCATATTTGGCGTTGATCACCGCGTCGGCGCCCATCTTCTTCGCCCGCTCCCACAGCTCGCGATAGATTTTTGCCTCGGACGACGACTTGCTGAACACCGTCGCCTTGCGCACCCCGGCCTTCACCTCGCCGATCACCTGATAGGGCCGGTCCGTGATATCGCCGGCAAAGACGGGCACACCCGCCTCCGGATTGACGAGCGGTGCCTTCGCTTCCTGTGCAGCGGCACCCCCAGCGCACCCGAGCAGTGCAGCGCACAGCGCCAAGCGGACAATCATCATGAAACCCCTCCCGGTTCGCCACGCGCCCGATACGCGCGGTCTCCCGAACCTGCCCAAGTTCCCGTGCCGAATCCAGCGCCTGCCGCCACCCCGGCTGCGGGCCAAACATTCGCCCTCGCGATATCGCTACCAACCGCCTACAGGCGGCCTCCTATGGCCCTGCTCGACCCGCCCTCACCCGATCGCCCGCAACCGGACGCCAGCCAGGCGCCCGCGATCGACACGGCGGAGCATCTCGCCACGGTGATGGCGCATATGCGCCACGGCATGCTAGTCTATGGCGCGGATGAGCGGATCCTGCTCATCAATACGCAGGTCGGCGCGACCTTCGGTTTGACCGAGGGCGAGTTGCCCGCCGGTACGATGCTCGCCGACTATCTCGCGCAAATCGGCCAGGCGGTAGGATGGTCGGACGATCGCGTCGCCCGCGTGCTCGACAATCACCGCCAGTGGCAACGGCAGGGCCAGCGGCAGCGGCTCGACCATCATTTCGAGAACGGCCAGATTTTCGAAATCACCTTTACGCCCATCGCGAACGGCGGCGCGGTGCTGACCTACGTCGACGTCACGCACGAACGCTCGATGGAGCGCGTCGTCGAGGAGCGCGAGGCGCTGACCCGCCGCGCGCATGCCATGCTCGCCACGGTGACGAAGATTGCCGCCGACACCCGCATCCTGGCGTTCAATGCACGGATCGAAGCGGCCCGGCTCGGCGATCAGGGCCGCGGCTTCGCGGTCCTCGCCGACGAGGTGCGCGAATTGTCGCGGCAGACGTCCGACGTCCTGCTCGAAATCGCCCAGGTCAACGAAGCGTCGCTCAATCTCGCCTAGGCTTGGGCAAGGGCGCTACAGACCACGTCCTGCTACAATCGTAACAATCGCTCGGTGCGTGGGATTATCGGGAAAGTTTGAGCAGGCTTTTCGGCCTCTTCGGAACGAATGGTGGAGCCGAGGGGGATCGAACCCCTGACCTCTGCAATGCCATTGCAGCGCTCTCCCAGCTGAGCTACGGCCCCATCGTTCCGGGAGGCGCCCCACTAACCGGGGCGCCCTGGCATGGCAAGCGCCGATTTGCGCCTGCCATGCACTTATCCACAATTATGTTTGAAATTCGCGGAAGAGCGAATTTCGCGGCGGTGCCGGCCCGCTTCCCCACCCGACCACCCATCAAGGATACTCGGTGGGCGGCCGGGTGGGGGAGCGGGCCGGCACCGCGAAACGCGCCTCAGCGCGTTTCAGAACTTAATGATCGTCGTCTTCGGTCGGCGCTTCCACGCCCAGATCGTCGTCGCCGCCGAGGTCCACCTCGTCGTCGGCCGAGGGTTCTTCCTCCTCGCCCAGCGCTTCCAGATCCTCGTCCTCACCCTCGAGATCGCTGTCCGCTTCCTTCGAATCGGGCTTGATCTGCTCGAACGGCAGCGGCTGCTTCGACTTCAGGATCGGCTCCGGATTCCACGTCGTGCCGCAGTTGATGCAGGTGACGGGATCGTCCTTTTCGAGGTCGTAGAAGCGCGTCGCGCATTTCGGGCACGTACGCTTCGTGCCCCATTCCGGCTTGACCATGCCGTCTGATACCTTTCGGAAATGGGTTTCGCGAGCCAAAGGTCGCCCTTGGCCCGAGGTGGAGCGCGCCTTGCCATAGCGCAAGGGGACTGTCAAAGCCCGCGGCCAGCCATGTCGAACGCCTCCCCTCCCCGCCCGCTCTCCATCGCCGCCGCAGGGCCCCTGCGCGGCACCGTCACCGTGCCCGGCGACAAGTCGATCAGCCACCGCTCGCTGATGTTCTCCAGCCTCGCCGTCGGCGAAAGCCGCATCCAGGGCCTGTTGGAGGGCGAAGACGTGCTCGCCACCGCCGCCGCGATGCGCGCGATGGGCGCGCAGATCGATCGCAGCGACGACGGCATCTGGACCGTCCACGGCGTCGGCGTCGGCGGGCTGCTCCAGCCGCAGACCGCACTCGACATGGGCAATTCGGGCACGTCGACCCGGCTGCTGATGGGCCTGGTCGCCAGCCATCCGATCACCGCGACGTTCGTCGGGGATGCCAGCCTGTCGAAGCGGCCGATGGCGCGGGTGACCGAACCGCTCAGCGCCATGGGCGCCGACTTCACGACCAGCCCGGGCGCGCGCCTGCCGCTCACCATGCGCGGCGCCTGCCCGGCGGTCCCGATCACCTATACGCTGCCCGTCGCCTCGGCGCAGGTGAAGTCGGCGGTGCTGCTCGCCGGCCTCAACACCCCCGGCATCACCCGCGTCATCGAGCCGGTGCCAACGCGCGACCATAGCGAGCGCATGCTGCGCGGCTTCGGGGCGGAGCTGACCGTCGAGGAGACGCCCGACGGCAAGCTGATCGCGATCCACGGCGAGGCGGAAATGAGGCCGCAGGACATCACCGTCCCCGGCGATCCCTCGTCGGCCGGCTTCTGGATGGTCGCGGCGTCGATCGTGCCGGGATCGGACGTGACGATCCGCAACGTGCTGATGAACCCGACGCGCACCGGCCTGCTCACCGCGCTGCGCCTGATGGGCGCGTCGATCGACGAGGTCGACGGGCGCGAGATCGGCGGCGAGCGCGTCGCCGATCTGCGCGTCCGCCACGCGAGCCTGTCGGCGATCGAGGTGCCTGCCGATCTCGCCCCCAGCATGATCGACGAATATCCCATTTTGTTCGTCGCCGCCGCCTTCGCGAAAGGCACGACGATCGCGCGCGGCGCCCATGAATTGCGCGTCAAGGAATCGGATCGCATCGCCGCCATGGCCGCCGCGCTCGGCCTCGCCGGCGTGCGCCTGACCGAACATGACGACGGCCTGTCGATCGAAGGCCGCGACGGCGAGCCCCTGCCCGGCACCGGCAGCGACCGCGTCGCCTCGCTGCTCGACCATCGCATCGCGATGAGCATGGCGGTCGCCGGCATGCACAGCAGCCGCCCCGTCCGCATCGACGACGCAGCGCCGATCGCAACCAGCTACCCGCTGTTCGTCGATACCGCGACCCGCCTCGGCGCCGCCCCGCAATGGCTCAACGCATGATCATCGCCGTCGACGGACCCGCCGCGAGCGGCAAGGGCACGATCGCCAAGGCGCTCGCCCGCCATTACGGCCTGCCGCATCTCGACACCGGCCTGCTTTACCGCGCGGTCGCGCTGACCGTGCAGCGGATGGAGCTGGACCCGGCGATCGAGGCCGACGCTGTCGCCGCCTGCAACTTCGACGAAAGCCTGCTCGACGATCCCGCGCTGCGCCAGGATGCGATCGGCCAGCTCGCCTCGATCGTCTCGGCGCATCCGCTCGTCCGCGCCGCGTTGCTCCAGCGCCAGAAGCGCTTCGCCCGCCAGCCCGGTGGCGCAGTGCTCGACGGCCGCGACATCGGCACCGTCATCGCCCCCGATGCCGACGCCAAATTGTTCGTGAAGGCCACCCCCCAGGTCCGCGCCCAACGTCGCCACCGCGAATTGCAGGGGCACGGCAGCGACGTCGCCTACGAACAGGTCCTGTCCGACATCCGCGCCCGCGACGCCCGCGACAGCGCCCGCTCCACCGCACCGCTGACGATGGCCGCCGACGCTGCCTTGCTGGATACGAGCACGCTCACCATCGAGGCGAGCGTGGCAAAGGCGATCGCCCTGGTCGAGGCGCGGCGGGCCGGCCGGGCATAATGCCCCGCCGATCCGCCGCGCGCCCGCTCAGAATTCGAAGTGCAGGCTGGCGACGACCGTACGCCCATTGCCGAAGTTGACCCAGCCGCCATCCCGGATCCGTGCCGCCGTCCCGACATTGCTGTAATAGCGCGTGTCGAGCAGGTTGGTGACGTTGATCTGCAGGTACGTCTTGGGCAGGCCGGCCCAGTCCAGCTTCGCCTGCGCATCCAGGTCGAGCAGCGTATACCCCGCCGAAATGGCGTCATTCTCGTCGGTGATGAAGCGATCGCCGACGTGCTTGGCCGACGCCCCCATCACGACGGACGGCAGCGTCACCTGCGCGCGGCCGCCATATTGCCAGTTCGGCGTGTCGACCAGCGACTTGCCCTTGGTGGCGATCAGCACTGCGCCCGTCGCGGCGTTCAGGATATTCTCCTTCAGCTCGGCCTTCAGGTACGATCCGAAGCCGTACAGCGACAGCCAGCGCGTCGGGTTGACGATCAGCGTCGCGTCGATCCCCTTGCTGTCGACCCGGCCGACGTTGCGGCTGGCGCTGATCGTGCCGCCGCCGTCCAGCGGCACCGTCGTACTGACGATGCGGTTGTCGTAGCGGATGTACCAGCCGCCGAGCTGTGCCTGCACGATGCCGCGCGAATAGCGCAGGCCCGCATCGTAGGAGTCCGTGCGCTCGGGCACCGCCTCCTGATCCTTCAGCGAGATGACCTTGTCGTCATAGGCGTAGATGTCCGTGGTCGGCGCCGAGAAGCCGCGATTGTAGCTCGCGTACAGGCTCGTCGTCGGCGTCATCTGCCAGACCAGGCCGGCATTGGGCAGAAAGGCGTGATATTCGCGGATGCGCCCCACGTACGGCGCGCCGAAGCCGGCACTGCGGCTGTCCGCCGCGACCTGCTGCGCGCTCTGCGAGGTGCAATAGGCCTCGCTGCCGCTGCCCGGGATCGTGTAGCAGGCGTTGCTCATGTTGCGGCGGAAGAAGGCCGCGCGCAGGCCCAGCGTGATCGACAGGTCGTCCGAGAAGGGTCGGCCGCGATATTCGCCCGATAGCTGGTGCAGGATCGAATAGGTCAGCCGGTTGCGCTTGTTCAGCACGCTGCCCGCCGCATCGCGCACCGCGACCGACCCGTCGCGCCCGCCGAAATCGGCGGTCGGATAGCCGTTGACGCCCAGATACGCCGCCTCGCCCGTCTGCGCCGTCCGGGCGCGATCCCAGGTATAGGCAAGGCGCAGCAGGTTGGCGGCGTCGACGTCGTACCGCAGGCCCGCGATCGCGATCAGCCGATGCGTCTGCGTGTTGGAAGGGTAGAAGACGCGGACATAGTCGAGCATGTCGCCATCGCCGTTCAGGTCGCGCCCCGCCGCAATGCCTGCACCGATGCGGCCGATCTGGTTGCGCGACACGCCGCGCGCGCCGGCATTGGCGTCGCTCTCGGCAAACACGGTCGAGCCGCCGCCATTGGCCATCGTGTAGCTATAGCCGCCATCCAGCGTGAAGGTCAGGCGATCGGACAGCGTGAACAGGCTGTTGAAGCGCGCATTGCCGGTATCGACCGGGTTGATCCCGACCTGACGCGTATTGGTGCAGAGCGACCGGTCGTCCTGCACCGTCCCGTTGCCGGGCGTCGCGGAGGCGAGCGTGCAGTCCGGCGTGTTGGTGAACGTCGTCGCCGCGCCCATCACGCGGTCATATTGCGCGCGGGTCAGGTCGACGCGCACCGGCGTCGCGCTGCTCGCCGTGGAGATCGGCAGCACGCCGCCCAGAATCGTATTGACCGTGGCGACCGACGGCCCGCCGAAGCCCATGTTTCGATGCTGGTAGAAGAAGCCGGCCAGCGACAGGAAATCCTTGCCCGACCCCAGCGGCTGATAGATGCGCGCATTGTACTGGCTCTTGCGCACGACCGAATAGGGATAGAGTGCGTAGCTCTGGTGGCTTGCCGAGACCCAGGCCCGCGTACCGCTGGCATTGAGGTCGCCGGTGTTGATGAGGCCGAACACGCGGTTCATGTTGCCGCGGCCATGCGAATAGACCGCGGTCGCGCTCACCTGTTCGGTCGGCATGATCGTGCGATAGTTGACCGTCCCACCAGAGGCGCTGGCGGTGGGCGTATCGACGTCGGTCGACCCGAAGCTGACGTTGACCGTCTGCACCAGTTCGGGATCGATCTGCTGGCTCGAATAGATGGCATAGTTGCCGGCATCGTTCAGCGGCAGGCCATCGAAGCTGAAGGCGATGCGCGATGCATCGAATCCGCGGATGCGGATACCGCCGCCGTTGCCGCCATAAGGATCGCCCGCGACGTAATTAACGCCGGGCACCATGTTGATCGCGTTGAAGATCGACTGCCCCGGAACGGTATGTTCGATATAGTCCCGCGTCACGATCGCACGCGCCTTGGGCGCATCGACGATCTCGATCCCCGCGGTCGGCAGCTTCTTGCCCGACACGATGATGTCCTCGCCGGCCTTGTCCTCGGCAGCGATCGTTCCGGCAGTTTGCGCCAGCACCAGTTGCGGTGCGACGAGCATCAGGCACGCGCCACCGACCCCGGCGACGCGGATGAATTTGGATGTCATGATGTTCCCCAGACGACCTTATTGGCCTGCTGGGTCCATTATGGACTGTTTACGACGGGACAGTTACACAGCCGCAAATTGGCGGCGATTATACGACATCCGCGACTGCGCCGCCCGCGACAGCGCCCGCTCCGCCGCCCCGCTTACGATGGCCGCCGATGCCGCACTGCTCGCTACGAGCGCGCTCACGATCAAGGCGAGCGTCGCAAAGGCGATCGCGCTGGTGGAGGCGCGGCGGGCGACTAGGTTCGAATGACGCACCCTTTCGCGACAAACACCCCACCCGCCAAGCCAGACGGCTCTCCGCAATTAAACCGCCCCACTCCTTTTTTGACTATATACAGGTGCTCTGATGGACGATTACGCAGCGTAATTCAGCCCCAAGCCAACTTGGGGCCGCGCCGTAGTCGGCCGATGGTAGCGTTTCTGCATGATCTAGAATAATCGCTTGATGATGTGTCACTTGCGGCTAGCATCGTCGACATGAAAAGACGATTCACTCTATTCGTTGACGAAAGTGGTGACAGCGGAATCGATCTCGTTCGATCGCCCACCACGTCCAGAGGCGCTTCCCCATATATGACTATGGGAGCTGCGCTTTTTCCTGATGACAGTCTCGAAAGCATTCGACAAACGTTAGATCGCGTGGCGATTGACGTAGGAAAGAAGGATCTTCACTGCTCCAAATTAGAGCATTATCAGAAGATATTTTTCATTCGAGAAATTGCCGCACACCGCAAAAAGTTATTTGGTATCATATCCCGCAAAGAAACGCTCGGGGATTACAAAACCAGCATCAGCAGCAATAATAAATTTTATTACAACAAATGTGCCCAATATCTTCTATAGAGGGTGGGTTGGTTTATGGAGAAAAACGATATACCTCCAGAAAACTTGACCATTATTTTCGAGAAGGGAAATTTCGACTACGATAAATTGCGCTCTTTTCTACGGGTATGTCAGCGCAACCCCAAGCACCCAATGACTTCAAAACTAAAAAATATTGCGATTAGCAATCTTTCCGCAAAATCAAAGAGTGAAGACTCCGCTCTTCAGGTCGCGGATTTGGTCGCCCACGCGCTTTATAAATGCGTCGACCATCAAGACAAAAATCATTTCATTTCTGAGCCACGGTATCTACGAGAACTAGGACCACATTTTTTCGGCAACCCCGAGAGCGGAAAAGTCTCAGGAGCAGGTCTTTACCTTGTTCACAGCGCTAGCGACCTCAACTTAGACAAGGACGTCGAAGAGGTGATCAGCAATATGGTGGCGACCCCTCCCACAAGCTAGTCCAAGCGTAAACGTATATGGCGTTCGTGCAGATCGGCATAGCAGACAACTGCCCTACACACCCCGTTTCTGCTACACCCCCTCCATGACCCGCCCGCCCCTCGCCCCGCCGATCCCGGCCGGGCGCTGCGGGCCCCTGGTTTCCGACGATAACGTATCGTCCACTTCGTCCACTTCCGCGGGCCCTCGCGCCCCCGAACGGCGATTCGCGACCATCCCGCCACGCCCCTGCCGCGCCTTGCCAAAAGCCCGCATTTCCCCTATGGCGCGCCGGTCCGGCGAGCAGGTGTTCGGCGGGGGACGGCGCGACCGCTTGGCGGACCGCGCCCTTTTCGCATTCAGCGCATCGCATTCCTCCCGCTGCACGCCCGCCCGATGGATGCCGCGACCGGCATGGGGTCGCCGCGGCGTTTT
The DNA here is from genome assembly GCF_043498045.1 of Sphingomonas sp. S6. Lineage (NCBI taxonomy): Bacteria > Pseudomonadati > Pseudomonadota > Alphaproteobacteria > Sphingomonadales > Sphingomonadaceae > Sphingomonas > Sphingomonas sp. S6. Next base: position 92,151 of record NZ_JBIEOE010000006.1, on the reverse strand, counting down.
CAGCCAAGACCAGCGGACCCAACCGCTTGGCCGGAAACATAAAAACTCGAGGACACTCTAACCCTATGGCTACCCAGCCCCAACCCACCCGCGACGATTTCGCCGCGATGCTCGATGACATGTTCGGCGGTGCCGACAGCTTCGAGGGCCGTGTCGTTCACGGCACCGTCACCGCGATCGAAAACGACATGGCCGTCATCGACGTCGGTCTGAAGTCGGAAGGCCGCGTGCCGCTGCGCGAATTCGCCGCACCGGGCCAGAAGGCCGATCTGAAGGTCGGTGACGAAGTCGAAGTCTATGTCGACCGCGTCGAGAACATGCATGGCGAAGCGATGCTCAGCCGCGACCGCGCCCGCCGCGAAGCCGCCTGGGACAAGCTGGAGCTCGAATTCAGCAAGACCGCCCGCGTCGAGGGCGTGATCTTCGGCCGCGTCAAGGGCGGCTTCACCGTCGACCTGTCGGGTGCCGTGGCGTTCCTGCCGGGTTCGCAGGTCGATATCCGCCCCGTCCGCGACGTCACCCCGCTGATGGACATCCCGCAGCCGTTCCAGATCCTGAAGATGGACCGCAAGCGCGGCAACATCGTCGTGTCGCGTCGCGCCGTGCTGGAAGAAACCCGCGCCGAGCAGCGTTCGGGCCTGATCCAGAGCCTGGCGGAAGGCCAGATCATCGACGGCGTCGTCAAGAACATCACCGATTACGGTGCGTTCGTTGACCTGGGCGGCATCGACGGCCTGCTGCACGTCACCGACCTGTCGTACAAGCGCGTCAATCATCCGTCGGAGATGATCGCGATCGGCGACACCGTGAAGGTGCAGATCATCCGCATCAACAAGGACACGCAGCGCATCAGCCTCGGCATGAAGCAGCTCGAGTCCGATCCGTGGGATGGCGCGAGCGCGAAGTATCCGGTCGGCGCCAAGCTGTCGGGCCGCGTCACGAACATCACCGAATATGGTGCGTTCGTCGAGCTGGAGCCGGGCATCGAAGGCCTGGTCCACGTCAGCGAAATGTCCTGGACCAAGAAGAACGTCCACCCGGGCAAGATCGTCTCGACCTCGCAGGAAGTCGATGTCGTGGTGCTCGAGGTCGACGAGGACAAGCGTCGCATCAGCCTCGGCCTCAAGCAGGCGCAGAACAATCCGTGGGAAGCGTTCGCCGCTGCCCATCCGATCGGTTCGACCGTCGAGGGCGAAGTGAAGAACGCGACCGAGTTCGGCCTGTTCATCGGCCTGGACAACGACGTCGACGGCATGGTCCACATGTCGGATATCGCCTGGGGCGTGTCGGGTGAGGATGCCCTCAACCTGCACCGCAAGGGCGAGACCGTTCAGGCGATCGTTCTGGACATCGACGCCGAGAAGGAGCGCATCAGCCTCGGCATGAAGCAGCTCGAGCGCGGCGGCCCGGCGGCCGGCGGCATCGCGGCAGCGGGCGACCGTCTGAACAAGAACGCGATCGTCACCGTCACCGTCCTCGAAGTCCGCGATGCGGGCCTCGAAGTGCAGCAGGGCGACGATGGCGCGACCGGCTTCATCAAGCGCACCGATCTCGGCCGCGACCGTGACGAACAGCGTCCGGAGCGTTTCCAGGTCGGCCAGAAGTTCGACGCGATGGTCACCGGCTTCGATCGTTCGAAGAAGCCCACCTTCTCGATCAAGGCGATGCAGATCGCCGAAGAGAAGCAGGCGGTTGCTCAGTACGGCTCGTCCGACTCGGGCGCGACGCTCGGCAACATTCTGGGCGAGGCGCTGAAGGCCCGCTCGGACGCCGAAAAGAAGTAAGTAACACTTACCCATGTGTCAGGTCGGGGCAGAAATGTCCTGACCTGACATATTTTTCATTGGATCGGTTTCGCTGCGGCCCTATACGTCTTGGGCATTGATCTTCATCAATCTCCGCAACCTGGCGCCGGGGGGAGCCCGTACCGTGATCCGATCTGAACTCGTTCAAAAACTCTGCGATCTCAACCCCGAGCTGACGAGCCACGACGTCGAGGCGATCGTCACCACCTTCTTCGACGAGATCACGCTGCGGCTTGCCGCGAACGGCCGCGTCGAACTGCGTGGCTTCGGTGCCTTTTCGACCCGCGCTCGCGAAGCCCGCGTCGGTCGCAACCCGCGCACCGGCGAAACCGTCGATGTCGACGCCAAGCGCGTCCCCTATTTCAAGCCCGGCAAGGAAATGCGCGCCCGTCTGAACGTGTGACGCGGGGCATTGCCACGTCGTCCGGCGGACTATCTTCGGTCCGCACGGCAATGAAATACCGGTCGTGACTTGACGCCCGCACCCACGTGCGCTTGTCGTGCCCATGTGTGCGGACGTGGCGAAACCGGTAGACGCAGCCGACTTAAAATCGGCTTCCTATGGAGTGCGGGTTCGAGTCCCGCCGTCCGCACCATTGCTTTTGCGCTGGCGTTGACTGCGGCGCTCGCCGGTTGCGACCGGCGCCCCGATTCGGGGCCGGTCGTCGCCAGTGCGATCGGCACCGCACCCCGGCTCGCCGATCCCAGCCGAACGTTACCCAATACGCCGACCCGGCTGCTGCTCGATGCGACGGCAGAGGGGCTGGTGCGGTTCGATGCCAGCGGCCAGATCGAACCGGGGCTCGCCGAACGCTGGATCGTCATCGATCAGGGCACCAGCTACATCTTCCGCCTCCGCGACGCCCAATGGCCCGATGGCAGCGCGGTGACCGCCGACCAGGTCGTCGCGCAGCTACGGCGCCAGATCGCCCCCGGCTCGCGCAACCCCCTTGCCCCCTTCCTGACGGCGATCGACGAGATCGTCACGATGACGCCGCAGGTCATCGAAGTGCGACTGCTGCGCCCTCGCCCCGATCTGCTCAAACTGTTCGCCCAGCCCGAACTCGCGTTGTGGCGCAGCGGCGGGATCGGCAGTGCGGGCGGCGCAGGGCCGATGCGGATCGCCAGCGCCGCCCATCATAGCCTGCTGCTCCGCCCGGCGTTCGACCGGACGCGCGCCGATCCCGAGGATCACCGCACGACCCGCCCCGAAGACGACGTGCGGCTGATCGGCGAACGTGCGGCACGCGCCATCGTCCGCTTCGTCGCTCGCGATTCGGATTACGTCACCGGCGGCACCTTCGCCGACTGGCCGCTGCTCGGCGTCGCACAGGTCGCGCCCGCCAATCTCCGCCTCGACCCTGCCGTCGGCCTGTTCGGCTTCGCCATCGCGTCCCGCGACGGCTTCCTCGCCGATCCCGGCAATCGCGCGGCGCTGAACGGCGCGATCGATCGCGCTGCGGTGACGGCGGCGGTGATGCCGGGGTGGGAGACGGCCGAGCGCATCCTGCCAGAGTCGCTCGACTCCGGCGCGCCACCCGCCATACCAGGCTGGGCGCTGCTGTCTCCCGAGCAGCGGATCGCGGACGCCCAAGCGCGCGTCGCCGCGTTCGGTGCGCCCGTGCGGTTGCGGATCGCCCTGCCGCCGGGTCCCGGCGCGACCTTACTCTATGGCCAGATGGCCGCGGCGCTCTACGCGATCGGGATCACGCCGGAACGCGTCGCGCTGACCGCACCTGCCGAATTGCGCCTCGTCGATCAGGTAGCCCCCTATGACAGCGCGCGCTGGTACCTCGCCACCGCCTGCGCGGCGTGCGGCGACGAGGCCCGTGCTGCATTGATCGCCGCGCGCGATGCGCCGACGATGGCCGACCGCGCACGGCTGATCGGCCTGGCCGATGCGGCGCTGGCGGTCGACACCGCGTTCATCCCGATCGCGCGTCCGCTGCGCTGGTCGCTGGTCGCGCTGCGGCTGAGGCAGTGGCGCCCGAACACGCGGGCCTGGCACCCGTTGAACCGGCTGCGCGACGACACCAATTAAGCGGCATGGCACAGACCACGCCCCGCCGGCCCCGTCCCATGGACATGCGTCCGCTGATCGCAACGCTACCGACCGGGCGCGACCCCGCCTCGGTCCGCATCCGCTTAGAAGCGATGGAGCGCGTGATGGAGGGGCTGTTCACGCTGCCCGGCACCAATCGCAAAGTCGGCATGGACGTGCTGCTCGACCTGGTGCCCGTCGTCGGAACGACGATCGCGGCGCTGGTCGGGTCTTGGCTGGTGTGGGAAGCGCGCAACCTCGGCATGTCGAAGCTTCAGATGGCGCGGATGTTCGGCAATGTCGGGATCGACTGGGCGCTGGGCCTCATCCCCTTCGTCGGTGCGGTGCCCGACTTTTTCTTCCGATCGAACACGCGCAACCTGCGGATCATCCGCAAGCATCTCGACCGCCATCACCCGGCGACGGCGACGATCATCGGCTGACCGCCGGGCCGGTGCGTACCGGCCCGGACGGCGAAGGAATCAGCGCATGCCGCGCCAGATCTTCACGCTGGCATTGGGCGCCAACCCGCCCTGATGCGCCGGACACCGTTGATAGCGGAACGTCTTGTCGAGGCAGAGCCAGATCTCGTCCAGCCAGCCGCGCCGGTTCGCGGTGATCCGCATCATGTCGGCGGTGAGGCCCGGATTGGCGTCGGCCATCGCCTGCGCCAACTTGCCCGCCGTCAGCGTGCCGCGGGACAAGGCGTTCATGTCGGGATAGCGCAGCTTGGCGTAGAGGCCGGTGGACTGCGCGAAATAGCGCTCCGGCGTGTAGCCCGACATGCAGGTGCCGTGCTTCGACCATTCGTGCTGGAGCAGCTGCGCCGACGGCGTCGAGCAGATGTTCTGCTGGATCACCTGTCGCGACAGCAGCGGCGTCGCCTGGCAATATTGCGGCCAGTCCTTGCCCACGCCATCCGGCCACAGGCCGTGCAGCGTGAAGCCGAAGCGATTGCCGCTACCGCATTGGAAACGGGCAGAGGCATCGCGCGCATGCTCGTGGCAAAATTGCGGGGCCCAAGTGATCGCCAGCGTATAGCCGCCGATCGGAAGCAACCGCTGCGGCTGGCGGGCGTCGGCCAGATCGGGGCGCGGCCGATCGATCTGGGTCGGGGCCGAGCAGCGATAGCTTTGCGCCTGTGCCGCGGCCGGCAGCGCGATCGCCGTGGCGGCGAGCAGAAGCCGGCCGATCATACGCGCGGCGCCTCGACATCGTCGGGGTCGCGCCCCTCGCCCAGCCATTCCTTGGCGTCCAGCTTGAACAGCATCACCGCGGCGGCGATGTAGAGGATGTTGGCCACGAGGCCGAGCACGACCTGTAAGGTGACCGGGACACGCCCCATGGCCAGCATGAACAGTGCCGAGGCAATGCCGAACGCGCCAAGAGCAGCAAAGACGACCTGGATCCACTTGGCGACGACGCTGGGCCGGCGGACGATGAAGAACCAGAGCAGTACGGCGATCAGCAGGCCGATCAGCTGCGTCACCGGCACGATCCAGCTGGCGCCCGCCAGCACCGGATTGGCGGCAATCAGCGCCTGTGAGGTCTTCCAGTTGAGGGCGGTGTTGATCAGGCCGAGGATGACCGAGGCCCAGTAGAATTGTTCGAAACGCGCGATCGACGGTGGTTTGATCATGGGTGCCCCCAAGCAGAACAGATGCGCGGCAGCCTAGCCGCGCAGCAGCGCCGCGCAAGCCGCCTCGATCACAGCAGCGCGAAATCGAGGCCGATATCCGCCGCCGGCGCCGACTGGGTCAACCGCCCAACCGAAATGTAGGTCACGCCCGTTTCCGCGATCGCCTCAATCGTGTCGAGGCGCACGCCGCCCGACGCCTCGGTCGGCACCCGTCCGCCGATCATTGCCACTGCTTGGCGCAACGTATCAGGGTCCATATTGTCAAGCAGCAGATGCGTCGCGCCGCCGTCGAGCGCAGGCGCAATCTGGTCGAGCGAGTCGACCTCGACGATGATCCGCTCGATCCCGGCTGCGACCGCACGCTGAACCGCCGCGGCGATGCCACCCGCGACCGCGACGTGATTGTCCTTGATCATCGCCGCATCCCACAGGCCCATGCGATGGTTCTGCGCCCCGCCGACGCGCGTGGCGTATTTTTCGAGCCGGCGCAGTCCAGGGATCGTCTTGCGCGTATCGAGCAGGGTCGCGCCCGTACCCGCGATCGCATCGACGTACTGACAGGTCAGCGTGGCGATGCCGGACAGATGCTGGACGGTGTTGAGCGCCGAGCGTTCGGCGGTCAGCATCGCGCGCGCCGATCCCTCGATCCGCATCAAGTCTGTGCCGGCCGGCACACGATCGCCATCGGCCGCGAGCGGCGTGATCACCGCCTGCGGATCGAGCGCGTGAAAAAAGCCCTCCGCCAAGCCCAGGCCCGCGACCACAATCGGCTCGCGCGTGTCCATCACACCGGCGAAGCGCGCCTCCGCCGGGATTACCGCGGCAGAGGTAATATCGCCCGCCTCCCCCAGATCCTCCGCCAAGGTGGCGGCGATAAAGACGTCGGTATCGAAGCCGTCCAGACGGAAGCGCATGACTGGATCATCCTATTGAGACGCCGGAAGGGAAAAAGCGGCTATCAGGTGTCACGGGAACGGGAGGGGGATATATGACCGACGGTGCTGACGAGGCCGAATTGCGCCGACTGCTCACCGCTGCACTCGAACTGGCCGATGCGATGGGGCTGACGATGGTGGCGATCCACCTCGACGCCGCGCGCGACCTGCTCGGCGCGTCGACCCCGACATCGTCGCGCTAACGCGTCAGTCCCCCGTGACGGGGACCGGCGCCACCGGTGCCGGCCCCAGGTCGCCCTTGCCGACACTGGTCGAGGCGAGCGCCAGCATGGCATCCAGGCTCTTCTTCGCCTTGATGCGCAGCCCTTCCTCGATTTCGATGCGCGGCGTGAGATCGCGCAAAGCGATGTAAAGCTTTTCCAGCGTGTTGAGCGCCATGTACGGACAGATGTTGCAGTTGCAATTGCCGTCCGCGCCCGGTGCACCGATGAAGCGCTTGGTCGGCATTGCCTTTTCCATCTGGTGGATGATGTGCGGCTCGGTCGCGACGATCAGCGTGTCGCCGGGCATCGCATTGGCATATTCCAGGATCCCACGCGTCGAGCCGACGTAATCGGCGTGATCCAGGATCACCGCCGGGCATTCGGGATGCGCCGCGACGGGGGCGCCGGGATATTGCGCCTTCAGCTTCAGCAGCTCGGTTTCGCTGAACGCCTCGTGCACGATGCACACGCCCGGCCACAGCAACAACTCGCGCCCGGTCTTGCGCTGGAGGTAGCCGCCGAGATTGCGGTCGGGGCCGAAGATGATCTTCTGATCGCGCGGCAGCTGCGCGAGAATCGTTTCCGCGGACGAGGAGGTGACGATGATGTCGCTGAGCGCCTTCACCTCGGTCGAACAGTTGATGTAGGTGAGCGCGATGTGATCGGGATGTGCGGCGCGGAAGGCGGCGAATTGTTCGGGCGGGCAGCTGTCTTCCAGGCTGCATCCGGCGTCCATATCAGGCAGCACGACCGTCTTGTCGGGGCTGAGGATCTTCGCGGTTTCGGCCATGAAGCGCACGCCGCAAAAGGCGATGACGTCGGCATCGGTCGCCTGCGCCTTGCGGCTGAGATCCAGGCTGTCACCGACGAAATCGGCAAGGTCCTGCAACTCGGGCTTCTGATAGTAATGCGCGAGGATGACGGCGTTGCGCTCCTTGCGGAGGCGGTCGATCTCGGCGCGCAGGTCCAGCCCTGCCAGATTGGTCGTCAGTTCCATGACACCCCCGTTAGGCGATACCCGCGCCGGGCTCAACGCCGCGCCTCACTCGGCGTTGCCGAGAACTTCCTGCAACGACCGGCTGGTGTCCCAACGCTCTCCCGCAGGCGTCGGATCGTCGGCGAAGCGCACCTTCACCTGCGCGTCGATACCGGCAGCGCGCAGTGGCATGGCGAAGCTGGTCTCCACTGCCCGGCGCGTCGCATCGCGGGCGAGCTTCATCGGTGCGGCGTCGCGCGCCTGCCGCACCAGCTCCGCCTGCCCGGCCCGCCGGTTGGCCGTATCGAGCCGCGCCTCGGCATCGGTGACGTGCGACAGGATGCCGCCGCTGCCATATTCGCGCAGCTGCGCCAGATCGATCTGCGGCCCATCGATCTCCACCGGCGGCAGGCGCACCGACAGTGTCTTGGTGCCGGCGTCCCAAATGACGTCGGAGGGCGTCAGCTTGGCGAGGTCCACTTCGTAGCGGACGGTGCCCGGCATGATCAGCGTCTTTTCGGTCGAGAGGCCAAGCTGCGACTGGCGCGAGGTGGAGACGGCGACGAAGCGCGCGGCAAAGGCCGACAGCCGGTTCTGCTCGCGCAATCCCTGCAGGCTGGCGCTGGCGACCGTGGTGGGATCGGGCGCGAGCCGCCGTTCCACATAGCGCTGGATCGCCCACAGGCCGAGCAGCACGGCGAGCCCCAGCAGGACGATGACGCCAGCGGCCTTGCCCAGGAACGATCCGATCGATCCGCGAGCCGGCGTCGGTGCCGGATCGATCACGCGCGGATCCGCCATGTGTCTCCCTCCTCCTCCACCAGTGCGCGACGGCGCAGGTCGTACAGATGCGCGAGCACCGATCGCTCCGCCGCGCCGAGCAGCCGCGGGTCGAGCCCGACGTACATACGCGCGGTCATCGCTGGGATGGCCATCGGGGCTTCGCGGAGCAGGCGCAGGATTTGCCCCTCGCGCTGCTTGCGATGGCCGAGCATGCCGCGCACCAGCCGCTGCGGCGTCTCCACCGCCTCGCCATGGCCAGGATAATAGACGCGATCGTCGCGGCCGAGCAGCTTGTCGAGGCTCGCCATGTAGTCGCCCATGTCGCCATCGGGCGGCGAGACGACGCTGGTCGCCCAACCCATCACATGGTCGCCCGAAAACAATGCGCCGCTTTCGGCCAGCGCATAGGCGAAATGGTTGGATGTGTGGCCGGGCGTCGCGATGGCTTGCAGCGTCCAGCCCTCTCCACTGACAGTGTCGCCCTCATCCAACACGCGATCAGGTGCGTAATCGGCGTCGAAGGCGGCATCCAGACGAAGGGTGTCATCCGCGACATGGTGCGCGCGCGGACCGACGATCGGTGCGCCGGTGGTGGCGGCAAGCGGTCGGCTGGCGGGGCTGTGATCGCGGTGGTGATGCGTGATGACGATCGCCGTCACGGGCCGGCCGGCGATGACGTTTAGCAGAGCGGCGATATGCGCGGGATCGTCGGGACCGGGATCGATGATCGCGAGATCGGTGGTTCCGACGACGTGCGTCTGCGTGCCACTATAGGTGTAGGGCGAGGCGTTGGGCGCGAGCACGCGCGTCACGAGCGGCTCGAGCTGGATCGGGATTCCGGTCGGATGCGCGGGCATTGTCCATCGATGTGGCGTGCGGTGGCCCCGGGCGCAAGCAAAACCTCCCCACGCGGGACCGTGCGCGGGGAGGTTCGAGGCCGGTATCGTATCGGAACGTCAGTCCTTGCCGATACCCGCCATCTCGTTGCGCAACTCGACCAGCGCCTCGTCGATGTCCTTCAGGGCGGAGGCACGGTCGGCTGGCGGGATGCTGGCGTTATTGGCGATGCTGACGCGGGTTGCCGTGACGCTGGCGAGCGCGGTCTGCAACGCGTCGCGTTTGTGGTGGAACATCACACCCGCCTTCGCGGTGGCATATGCCCCGGCCGCCGCAGCGGACGCCGACGCCGCCTCGATCCGATTGTTGCATACGATCATCGCGCGCTTGCCGTTCCTGACCGTCTGAATCACGAACTTGCGCGGGTTGCCGTCGACACCGTCTGTGCAGTTACGCGACGTCACTTCGGGCATGTTCGCCTGCGCGTCGGCCACCATCTTTTCGATCGCGGCATCATCGAAATGGCCGTTCATGTCGGAGGTGAAGGTTGCCGTCTTGCCGTCCCGCATCTTGTTGATGACGATGCGGTGGGACTTCGAAGGCGTGGCGGGGACCGGCGGTGCGGCAGGCGCGTCGGGCGCGTCGGGCGCCGGAGGAGGCGCGGGCACGTCTGCGATCGCCGCCACGTCGGGCGCGGTGGCGGGTGCCGGCCGTGCGGGAGCGACGGGAGGGGCCGGCGGCGCCGGCGGCTGGGCTTGGAGGTCGACGCCGATCGTGTCGCCCACCTTCCCGCTGATCGCCTTGGCAGCGCTGGTGCCCGAGGCGGTGAGGCCAAGGCCGGCGAGCACGACGGCGGACATCAGCACGCCCCCGGTTGCGAGACGCCGACGCGAACGCGGCATGGTGGTCAGCATACGGATTCTCCCTTTCAGATCGTCGATGGTGTGGAGGTGACAGGCGGCGGACACGGCCCCGCCGTGCGCTGCCTTCACGATGGCACAGGCGTAGGCGTGACGGTCGATCGCGGAGCGGCCGGCGAGCACGCGGGCGTCGTTGGCTAGCTCCTGATCGGCGCGAAAGGCGCGGAAGGCCCGCCAGGCGACGGGGTTAAACCAGTGGAGCGCGAGCACCGCCAGTGCGATCCAGTTGGCGATCAGATCGCCGCGCTGGTGGTGGCCGATCTCATGTTCCAGCGCGAGTTCGCGCTCGTCGGCATCATAGCGATCGGCGAAGTCGAGCGGGAAGGCGACGTAGCGGCGGAGCACGCCGAATGCGAGCGGCCCGGGCGCCGCATCGCTGGCGATGACGCGCACTCCGCGCATCTCTTCAACATGCGCTGCCGTGCCGAGCAGGCGCCGACAGAAGCGGGTGTGACTGGTGAGATGCCACAACAGGAAGCCGAGCGCGCCTGCGCCCCACAGCAGCGCCAGCGTTCCACCGACGATCGGCCCCCAGGCGATCGACGCACCTTCGGCCATCGGTGCGACAGCCGGCGCGACGGCGGCGTCGCCCTGCCCCACGACCATGATCGTAATCGTCTCGCTCGCCTGGCTGAGCGGAGTTGCGGCCGCCTGCCGCAGGCCGGCCGGCAAAGGCGGCAGCAGCAGGCGGAGCAGTGGCAAGGCCCATAGCGCATAGGCGATCTGCGGCCCGAATGCTTCGAGGACCGGACGGCGGATCAGTAGCACCAGCACCATCAGCAGCGTCGAGGCGGCCAGCGCCTCGATCAGCCAGCCGAGGAACGGCGCGCCTGGCAGCAGCGCGCTCATTGTTTCAGGTCCTTCAATAGCGCTTCGATTTCGGCGATGTCCTGCGCGCTTAGCTCGTCACGCTCGGCGAGGTGGGCGACGAGCGGGGTCAGCTTGCCGCCGAAGAGACGGTCGATCAGCCGCTTCGATTCGCCCGACACGTAATCGTCGCGGGCGACGATCGGGCGGTAGAGATAGCGGCGGCCATCCTCCTGATGGGCGATCGCGGATTTGGCGAGCAGCCGGCCCAGCAGCGTCTTGACCGTATTGGCGCTCCAGCCGCGCGCCGGATCGACCCGCTCCGCCACGTCCTGGGCGGTGAGCGGCGATTCGTCCCACAGGACCTCCATCACCGCATGCTCGGCATCGCTGATTCGTTCGGCCACGGTTACGCTCCTTTATCGACTACAGCTGTTATCAGTGCGATTACGAGCGTAGTCAATAGAGGACGTCGGGGTGGCAAGTCGTAAAAACTCCAAGAAGCATGCGTAATGTCGAAGGATTTTACAGCTTCGCCCGCCAGCTCCGTGGCGTTAACCAACTAGGTGCCACCATTTCCGTTGGTTAGGACGATTGGCACGCTGGATGCTTATATCAGGGCAGCCGAGCGTTCGACGCTTCAGCAGGGTGGGCCAGCCGCGGGATCGTATCACGCACCGGCCCACCCGCACCCGGCCGATATGGCCGCGCGAGGCCGCCCCCCCCTGCCCGATTTTCGGCCCGTTACGCCCGCAACAGCCACAAAAACAAAAGGCGGACGCCATACGGCGCCCGCCCGATGCCCGATCTCACCGGGCAGGTATCGAAGCCTGCACTTACTGTGCGGCGGCTTCGCCCTTCAGCAGCGTCGCCAACTCGCCGCTTTCGTACATCTCCATCATGATGTCCGACCCGCCGATAAACTCGCCGCCGGCATAGAGCTGCGGGATCGTCGGCCAATCGGAATAGGCCTTGATGCCCTGACGGATCGCCTGGTCCTGCAACACGTCGACGCTTTCATAGCTGACGCCGAGATGGTCGAGGATCGCCACCGCGCGGCTCGAAAAGCCGCATTGCGGGAACAGCGGGCTGCCCTTCATGAACAGCACCACGGCATTGTTCTTTACGACGGCGTCGATGCGGGCGTGGGTATCGTCGGTCATGGTCTCTATCCTCAGGCTGCTGCGGTCTTGAGTTGCAGCGCATGGAGTTCGCCGCCCATCCGGCCGCCGAGCGCCGCATAGACCGCCTGATGCTGCTTGCGCAGCGGCAGACCCGCGAAGCTCGCCGACACGACGCGTGCGGCATAATGGTCTCCGTCACCGGCAAGATCGGTGATCTCGACCTCGGCATCGGGAATGGCGGCGCGGATCAGCGCGGCGATATCGTCAGCGGCCATCGGCATCGCGATGCTTACTCCGGCTGCATCAACTGACGACGCGCTTCGACCGCCTTGTCGGCGAGTGCGCGGCGCACGGTGGCATCGTCGGTTTCGACCCGCGCGGCGGTGAGGTCGCCCAGCAGCTTGCGAACGACGTCCTCATCGCCAGCTTCCTCGAAATCAGCCTGGACGACCGACTTCGCGTAGGAATCCGTTTCCTCCGGCGTCAAACCCATCAGCTCGGCGGCCCACTGGCCCAGCAGACGATTGCGGCGCGCGGTGATGCGAAACGCCATTTCTTCGGCGCGAGCAAACTGCCCTTCCAGTGCCTTTTCCCGATCGTCGAACATCGTCATCGCGGCCATTTCCCCCCGGGGCGGTCTACTTCGGTCTCCACATAGGAGCGGGCGACCGCCCGCGCAACGCACGCTGCCGCGCCGCACGGCCAGCCGTCGAGATTGAACATGAAAATAAGTGAAACGTAACGCCTACGTTATGGAACCGTTAAGCGCGTTATGAGATATTGAATATAGGGTACGACGCAAAGATCGACCCGCTGGAGAAGGACAATGACCAACGCGCCTCTCACCGCCGGCACGCATTCCGGCACGCACCACCACCGCGCCACGCCGCTGACGGGCGTGATGATCGGCACGGGGATCTCGCTGTTCTTGTGGGCGATGATCCTGGCCGTCGTATTCGCGGTACGCTAAACGCCCCGCCCGGTGGCCGAGGTCAACCGACCTCGACCACCAGTTTGCCGATCGCCGCGCGTGCGGCCATCTTGGCGATCGCATCGCCACCCCGTTCGAATGCAAAGGTTTCCGTGACGCGCGGCGCGATGCGCCCCTCCCGCCACAAACGGAACAGCGTGTCGACATGCGCAGCATTCGCCTGCGGATCGCGTGCAGCGAACGCGCCCCAGAACACGCCGCAGACATCGCAGCTCTTCAGCAGCGTCAGATTGAGCGGCAGCTTCGGAATACCCGCCGGAAAACCGACGACGAGATAACGCCCTTCCCACGCGATTGAGCGCAGCGCAGGCTCGGCATAGTCGCCGCCGACCGGATCGTAGATCACATCGAAGCCGCCGCGCCCGCCCGCCGCCTTGAATTGTTCGGCGAGCGCCTTGGACTGATCCTTGTCGAACGGCGCGCGGCCGTAGATGATCGTTTCGTCCGCGCCTGCGGCCTTGGCCGCCACCGCCTTCTCCTCCGACGACACCGCCGCAACGACACGCGCGCCATAGGACTTGCCGAGTTCGATCGCCGCCAGGCCGACGCCGCCCGCCGCACCGAGGACGAGCAGCGACTGCCCCTCCGCCAGGCGACCGCGGTCGAGCAGCGCATGGATGGTGGTGGCATAGGTGAGGATCAGCGCCGCGCCCTCGGCAAAGCTGCGTTCTTCGGGCAAGCGGTAGAGGCGCTGCGGCTCGACAGCGATCTTGCTCGCAAGGCCGCCATGGCCGATCACGCCCATCACGCGATCGCCGACCTGCCAGTCGGTCACGCCCTCACCCAGCGCCTCGATGACCCCAGCGATCTCACCGCCGGGTGCGAAGGGGCGCTGCGGCTTGAACTGATATTTGTCCTCGATGATCAGGACGTCGGGATAGTTGATCGCGCAGGCCTTCACCGCGACCAGGACCTGCCCCGTAGCCGGTACGGGATCAGGCGATCCTGTCAGCTCTAGAGTTTCAGGTCCGCCCGGCGCCGTCGACAGCAATGCTCGCATACCCGCTCCTACTCCCGATCCAGGGGCGGCTCTGCTCGACCGCACCTTCGAATTTCGAAATCGCGGTATCTCTTGCCAGTGTCAGACCGACTTCGTCCAGCCCCTCCATCAGGCAACGGCGACGAAACGGGTCGAGATGGAAGGCGAAACGATCCTGGTACGGCGTCGTGACCGTCATCGTCTCGAGATCGACGGTGATCGGCTGCTCCTTCGCCACCTCGACCAGCCGATCCACCGCCTCCTGCGGCAGCACCACGGGGACGATTCCGTTCTTGAAGGCATTGCCGGAGAAGATGTCGGAGAAACTGGGCGCGATGACGGCTTTCACACCCATGTCGGCGAGCGCCCAGGCGGCGTGTTCGCGGCTGGATCCGCAACCGAAATTATCGCCTGCGATCAGGATCGGCGCGCCGGCATAGCGGGGATCGTCGAAGACGTTACCGGGCTGCGCGCGCACCGTCTCGAACGCACCGCGACCCAGCCCGGAGCGCGTGATGGTCTTCAGCCAATGCGCCGGGATGATGATGTCGGTGTCGATATTCTTGGCACCCCAAGGGTAAGCGGTGCCGCTGACTGTCGTGACGGGCTGCATACGGCGTCAGCGCTGCAAGGCGACCGGATGGGTCAGCACCCGCGCACCCGCGACATAGGCGGCCACGCCGCTCATCATCGCGCCGGCCACGAGCAATACCAGAACCTTCTTCATCATCGTCCTCCCATCACATCGCGCACATCGGCGAGCCGTCCCGTGACCGCGGCAGCAGCCGCCATCGCTGGCGACAACAAATGAGTGCGCGCGCCAGGTCCTTGACGTCCCACGAAATTTCTATTCGAAGTCGAGGCACAGCGTTCGCCCGCCGGCACCTTGTCAGGGTTCATCGCGAGGCACATCGAGCAGCCGGGTTCGCGCCATTCGAAGCCCGCAGAGACGAACACGCGGTCGAGGCCCTCCGCCTCCGCCTGCCGCTTGACCAGCCCCGACCCGGGGACAACCATCGCGCGCACGCCATCCGCAACGCGGCGGCCATCCGCGACCGCCGCGGCGGCACGTAGATCCTCGATCCGGCTGTTGGTGCAACTGCCGATGAAGACGTGCTGGATCGCCACGTCCTGCATCGCCGTGCCCGGCGTCAGGCCCATATAGTCGAGGCTGCGCCGCGCCGCCTCGCGCTTGGCAGGGTCGGTGAAACTGTCGGGTTCGGGGACGACGCCGGTGATCGGTACGACGTCCTCCGGGCTGGTGCCCCAGGTCAGCGACGGTGCGATCTCGCTGGCGTGCAAGGTGACGCTCTTGTCGTAGCGCGCGCCGGCATCGGTCGCGAGGCTACGCCACCAAGCCACCGCCCGATCCCATTCGTCGCCCTTGGGCGCCATCGGCCGACCCTTCAGATAGGCGAAGGTCGTGTCGTCCGGGGCGACGAGGCCGGCACGCGCACCGCCCTCGATCGACATATTGGCGAGCGTCATCCGCCCCTCGATCGACATCGCGCGCACGACGTCGCCGGTATATTCGAAGACATGGCCGGTGCCGCCCGCCGCGCCGACGCGGCCCATGATCGCAAGGATCACGTCCTTGGGGCTGACGCCATAGCCGAGCGTGCCGTCGACGCGGACCTCCATCGTCTTCGATGGGCTGAGCAGCAGCGTCTGCGTGGCGAGCACATGCTCGACCTCGCTGGTCCCGATCCCGAAGGCGAGCGCACCGAGCGCGCCGTGGGTCGACGTGTGGCTGTCGCCGCAGACCAGGGTCGTGCCGGGCAGCGTAAAGCCGAGTTCCGGGCCCACGACATGGACGATGCCCTGCTCCGCAGCGGTCGCATCGATGTAATCGACGCCGAACTCCGCGGTGTTGCGGCGGAGCGCGTCGAGCTGCTGCGCGCTTTCGGGATCGGCGATCGGGATCAGGCGACCATTGGCATCGACGCGCGGCGTCGTCGGCAGATTGTGGTCGGGCACCGCCAGCGTCAGTTCGGGACGGCGCACACGGCGCCCGGCGGCCCGCAACCCTTCGAACGCCTGCGGGCTGGTGACTTCGTGGACGAGGTGGCGGTCGATGTAGATGAGGCACGTGCCATCGTCGCGCGTTTCGACGACGTGCGCGTTCCAGATCTTTTCGTACAGGGTCTGTGGTCGGGATGCCATGATGGGGCTCGCGTTAACCGAAACGATGCGTCGACGAAAGGCTGTGCGACAGATTATTGCCTAGCCACGATGATCTTCGACGACGGTGCCGCACATTGCGAGATAGGCCTCGTTGCGCGCATCCCGGGTCGGATCGGCGAGTGCGGCGCGCTCCCATTCCTGCGTGGCGGGATGGGCAAGCACCGCCGCGGTCCAGCGCTGCCCCGCCTCTCCCACGTCGATTCCATAGGTGCGAACGCGGAACGCGACGGGAGCGTAAAAGGCGTCGACCCCGGTGAAGGCCCCGCCGGCCAGCCAGGGACCGCCGAACTGATCGAGCCCCTCGCCCCACAGTTCCGCGATGCGGGCGACATCGCGCGCCAAGGCGGCGGAGCCCGGCTTGGGATCGGCGCGCACCCCGACGTTCATCGTCCGCTCGTTGCGCAACGCCGCGAACCCGCCGTGCATCTCCGCGACCGCGCTCTGCGCCCAGGCGCGCGCATCCTCGTTCGCCGGCCAGACACCCTCATGCCGATCGGCGAGGTACATCACGATGCCCAGCGAGTCCCAGATCGTGCGATCGCCATCGATCAGGACCGGCACCTGACCGGTCGGCGAGAAGGCGCGGTACGCCTGCCAGCTATCGGCTTGCGCAAAGGGTTCGATCCGATCCTCGAACGGAATGCCGAGCGCCGTCATCAACAGCCAGGGCCGCAACGACCAGCTGGAATAATTGCGGTTGGCGGTGATCAGTGTGTAGCTCATGGCACCCTCCCCTTCCCCAATATCCGATCCAGAAACGCGACGCTGTCGTGCAGCACCGGCGCCTTGCCGCGGAACGGCCCCGAGAGCGCCATCACCACATCCTCGTGGCTGAGCCCGCTATAGTCGCGCAACTCCACCGGCGAACCCGCCGCCCGCAACCGCTGCGCTAGTGCGATCGCGTTGCGCGGCTTCACCTGCGTGTCGGCGCTGCCCGTCACCAGCAGCATGGGCTTCAACCCGGGACGTGCATAATGGACCGGCTGCGTCGCCGGACCGTCCGCTACTCCGGCGAAGGCATCGATCGATCGCTTCGAGTCGAAGGGGAAGAAGTCGTACGGGCCGCACAGCCCCACCACCGCCTTGATCGTATCGGGCGCCAAGCCGACATCGCGCAACCAGCGCGGGTCGATCGCCAGCATCACCGCATTATAGGCACCTGCCGAATGGCCGGCGACCGCGATCCGCTCCGGATCGCCGCCGTATTGCGCGACGTGATCATGCACCCAGCGCAGCGCATCGGCGCCGTCCTGGACGAAGGCCGGGAAGCGCACGCCCGGCACCTTGCGGTAATCGGGCACCACCACGACGAACCCGGCCCTGGCGAACGCGCGTGCGGCGAAGGCATAAGCGGCGCGGTCACCATTCACCCAACCGCCGCCATACATGAACATCACCACGGGTCGACGGCGCGGCGCCCCGGCGGGCCGCCACACATCCAGAGTCTGCCCGTGCGACCCGAACGGAACGCCGTCCGCGACCCGCTCGACACCGCGGCCACCGCCCATCACGCCATCGGCTATGGTGAGCCATCGCGGCCCGGACACGGTCGCGCAGAGGATGCCGACGATCAGCCCGAGCGACCCGATCCCGATCAGCCAGCGCATCGTCCCTCCTCAGGCGTCCGGGCGCCGCCTGCCGATCGTTACAGCGCCACCTGATAGGCGGCCGTCGTCTTCGCCGCGACCTCGTCGGCACTCACGCCGGGCGCGAGTTCGACCAGTTGGAAGCGCGAAACGTGATCGGGCCGCCGGAAGACGGCGAGGTCGGTGACGATCATGTCGACGACGTTCTTGCCGGTCAGCGGCAGCGTGCAGGCGGGGATGAACTTCGGGCTGCCGTCCTTGGCATTATGGTCCATCACGACGATGATCTGCTTGACGCCGGCGACGAGGTCCATCGCGCCGCCCATCCCCTTGATCATCTTGCCGGGGATCATCCAGTTGGCGATGTCGCCGCCCTCGCTGACCTCCATCGCGCCGAGCACGGTCAGGTCGATATGCCCGCCGCGGATCATCGCAAAGCTCTGTTCGCTGCCGAAATAGGCGCTCTGCGGCAGCTCGCTGATCGTCTGCTTGCCGGCGTTGATCAGATCGGGATCGACCTCGTCGTCATACGGAAACGGTCCGATGCCGAGCATGCCGTTCTCGCTCTGCAGCGTCACGGTCATTCCGGCAGGGATGTTGTTGGCGACCAGCGTCGGGATACCGATGCCGAGGTTGACGTAATAGCCGTCACGCAGTTCCTGCGCGGCGCGTGCCGCCATCTGATTGCGGTCCCAAGCCATTAATGCACATCCCTCTTGGCGGTGATGGAGATCGGATCGGTCGTGGGCGCGGCGCGCTCGGCGTCGAGCCCTTCCCATATGCGCGCGAGGGCCGCCTCCTCGTCGATGTTCACCGCACCGGCATAGGCCCTGGCGGCGTGGCGGACGCAATCGACCATGGCGAGGCCGAAGGCGAACGGATCCGGCCCGATCGGCACCGGATTGACGAAACAGGTGACGGGGCCGTCCTGCTTGGCCCAGACGCGCAGGAACTCCGCGCTGCCGCCGATCAGGTCGGCATAGCGATCGAGGTTCATCGGGACGGGCTTGTCGCTCATCGCGCGCCCCCGTCGACCCAGCGCCTGTCGGCCGGGAAGACCTCGTCGAAGCCACCCTTCAGCCCGGTGCCGTAGACGGGGTTGGGCAGGACGAACCAGCCGTTGCCCCACATCTCGCCGATCGCGCCCGCATCGGTAGCGCGGCGACGGTCGGCCGGGGAGGCGATCGCTCCGAACAGGTCGCTGAAATCACCGAGCTGATCGCCCGCCATCGCGACGACGCAATAGCGCTGCGCAATCGCGGCGCGGCGGGCGTCCTTGCCGTTGATCCCCTGACGCAGGAACAGATTGTCCCCCGGCGTGAAGTCGCCGAGACCGGCGGCCTTCAGCGTGGCGACGGTGCCCGGCGCGGTGGAAGCATCGCGATTGGTGTTGATGATGATCGCGATATTCGCGGCGCGCAGAGCGGCGAAGGCCTCGATCGCGCCCGGAGCCGCTACGACGGCCTTGGCGCCGGTCCGCTCCCAGCGCGCCCATTGCGCGGCATCGAAGGGGGCGGCGGGATCGCGCGCGGCCAGTGCCTCGACGCCGAGATTGAGGATCACGGTTTCGTCCGCATCGAACACCGCCGCGCGCGGCTTGCCGGCGCAGGCGGTCCAGCTTGGCGCGGCGAGCGTGGCGTTGGGCGCGAGGACGACGCTGTCGCCAGCCGCCTTGCGATAGGTGGCGTAGGAGACGAGCGCGCGGAACGCCTGCCGGCTGAGCGCCAGCGCTTCGCCCGAGCCGTAGAGGAACTGGAACTGCGGCGGGACGACTGCGGCGTCGGCGCCGACAGCAGCGCCCGGCGCGGGCAGCGCCTTCAGCCCGGTGATCTGCACGACCTTGCCGTCGGCACTATAGGTCTGTCCCGGCGCGGGCAGCGTCGCCGCCCGTTCGCCACGCCCGCCACAGGCCGTCAGCAGCGCCGTGGTGGCCAGTGCGAGGGCCAGGCGACGCATCATGCGCTCTCCCGCTCGCGGACGGTGCGGAATTCGATCTTCTTGTCGTAGGGCGCGCCGACGATCATCCGCTTCACGTAGATGCCGGGCAGATGAATGTGATCGGGATCGAGGCTGCCGACCGGCACCACCTCTTCGACTTCGGCGACGCAGATCTTGCCGGCGGTGGCCATCGGCTGGTTGAAGTTGCGCGCGGTCTTGCGGAAGATGAGGTTACCGCTCTCGTCCGCCTTCCAGCCCTTGATGATGCTGAGGTCGGCGCGGATGCCGCGTTCGAGAATGTAATCCTGACCGTCGAAGGTCTTCACCTCCTTGCCCTCGGCCACCAGCGTGCCGACGCCGGTCTTGGTGTAGAAGCCGGGGATGCCTGCGCCCCCTGCCCGGCAGCGTTCGGCGAGCGTGCCCTGTGGGCAGAACTCGACCTCCAGTTCGCCGGAGAGATACTGGCGCTCGAATTCCTTGTTCTCGCCGACGTAGCTCGAGATCATCTTCTTGACCTGGCGGCTGCGCAGCAGCTTGCCGAGGCCTTCGCCGTCGATGCCTGCATTGTTGCTGGCGATCGTCAAATCCTTGACGCCCGAGGCCTGGATCGCGTCGATCAGCCGTTCGGGAATGCCGCACAGGCCGAAGCCGCCCGCGCAGATCGTCATGCCGTCATGCAGCAGGCCTTCGAGGGCCGCGGCGGCATCGGGATAGAGCTTCTTCAACGCCTCTCTCCTGTCGTTGCCGCGGCGATAGCGGGGCCGGCGGCGCGGGGTCAAGCAAACCTGAATGAGGTTTCAACTTTGATCTTCTCCCCTCCCTGAAAGGGAGGGGTTGGGGGTGGGTCGGCCCATGGGGCACCGCCGCGCGTCCTCGCGGGCCAAGCCACCCCCGGCCCCTCCCTTCCAGGGAGGGGAGGAAGGGTTACTTCAGGGCAGCCTGCGCCGCCGCGAGGCGCGCGATCGGCACGCGGTAGGGGCTGGCCGAGACGTAATCGAGGCCGACCTTTTCGCAGAAGGCGATGCTCGCCGGGTCGCCACCGTGTTCGCCGCAGATGCCGAGCTTGATGCCGGGGCGGGTCTTGCGACCACGCTCTGCCGCCAGTTCGACCAGCTCGCCGACGCCGTCGACGTCGAGGCTGACGAACGGGTCCTTGGCGTAGATGCCCTTTTCGACATAGGCGCCGAGGAAGCGGGCGGCGTCGTCGCGGCTGACGCCCAGCGTCGTCTGCGTCAGGTCGTTGGTGCCGAAGGAGAAGAATTCCCCCGTCTCGGCGATCTCGCCTGCCTTCAGCGCGGCGCGGGGCAATTCGATCATTGTTCCAACGAGATAGTCGATGGTCTTGCCGCGTTCCGCGAAGACGGCCTGCGCCGCCTGATCGACCACCGCTTTCATCAGATCGAGCTCGCGCTTGGTGGCGACGAGCGGGATCATCACCTCTGGGATCGGTGCCGCCCCCGATTTGTCGGCGACGTCGAGCGCGGCTTCAAAGATCGCGCGCGCCTGGGTTTCGTAGATTTCGGGATAGGTCACGCCTAGGCGGCAGCCGCGGTGGCCGAGCATCGGGTTGAATTCGTGCAACTCGGCGGCGCGACGCTTGAGCATTTCCACATCGACATCAGCCGCCGCGGCGACTTCGGCGAACTCATTCTCCTCGTGCGGCAGGAATTCGTGCAGCGGCGGGTCAAGCAGGCGCACCGTTACCGGCAGGCCGGCCATCACCTCGAAGATCGCGGTGAAGTCGCTGCGCTGCGCGGGGAGCAGCTTGGCGAGCGCGGCGCGGCGGCCGGCTTCGCTGTCGGCGAGGATCATCTGGCGGACCGCGGTGATGCGGTCGGCGTCGAAGAACATGTGTTCGGTGCGGCACAGGCCGACGCCCTCCGCACCGAAATCGCGCGCGGTCTGGCAGTCGAGCGGGGTTTCCGCGTTGGCGCGCACCTTCAGGCGGCGGACGCCGTCGGCCCATTCCATCAGCGTGCCGAAGTCGCCGGCAAGTTCAGGCTGCACGGTGGCAACCGCGCCGAACATTACCTCGCCGCTGGCGCCATCGATCGTGATCGTATCGCCTTCGCGAATCTCGCGACCGGCGACCTTCATCACCTTGTCCTTGGCCGAGATCGAGAGCGATCCGGCGCCCGAAACGCAGGGCCGGCCCATGCCGCGCGCGACGACCGCGGCGTGGCTGGTCATGCCGCCGCGGGCGGTCAGGATGCCCTCTGCGGCGTGCATGCCGTGGATGTCTTCGGGGCTGGTTTCGACGCGGACGAGGATGACCTTGTCGCCCGCCGCCTTGCGCTTTTCCGCGGTGTCGGCGTCGAACACGACTGCGCCCGAGGCCGCGCCCGGCGAGGCGGGCAGGCCCTTGGCGATGACGTCGCGCGGGGCGTCGGGGTCGAGCGTCGGGTGGAGCAGCTGGTCGAGCGCCATCGGGTCGACCCGCAGGATCGCCTCTTCGCGGGTGATCAGGCCTTCGCTCGCCATGTCGACCGCGATCTTGAGCGCGGCCTTGGCGGTGCGCTTGCCCGAGCGGGTCTGGAGCATCCAGAGCTTGGCCTGTTCGACCGTGAACTCGATGTCCTGCATGTCGCGGTAATGCTTTTCGAGGCGGTCGAAGACCGCCGCCAGCTCGGCGTATACCTCGGGCATCGCCTCTTCCATCGAGGCGGGCTTGGCGCCGGCCTCTTCGCGGGCGGTCTTGGTCAGATATTGCGGCGTGCGGATGCCGGCGACGACGTCCTCGCCCTGCGCGTTGATCAGGAATTCGCCGTAATAAGCGTTGGCGCCGGTCGAGGGATCGCGGGTGAAGGCGACGCCGGTGGCGGACGTGTCGCCCATGTTGCCGAAGACCATGGCCTGGACGTTGACCGCAGTGCCCCAGTCGGCGGGGATGTCGTTGAGGCGGCGATAGACCTTGGCGCGTTCCGACTGCCACGATCCGAACACCGCGCCGACCGCGCCCCACAGCTGATCGTGCACGTCCTGCGGGAAGGGCTTGCCCCATTCCTTTTCCACCAGGCTCTTATATTCCGCGACCAATGCCTTGAGATCGCTGGCGGTCAGTTCGGTATCGAGCGTGAAGCCGTTATCTTCCTTGGCGATCTCCAGCGCTTCCTCGAAGGCACCGTGGTCGAGTTCGAGCACGACGTCCGCGTACATCTGGATGAAGCGGCGGTAGCTGTCCCAGGCGAAGCGTTCATCGCCGGACTTGGTCGCAAGGCCTTCGACCGTGGTGTCGTTGAGGCCGAGGTTGAGGACGGTGTCCATCATGCCGGGCATCGACACGCGCGCACCGGAGCGGACCGAGACGAGCAGAGGATTGGACGCGTCGCCGAAGCTTTTCCCCGTAACTCCTTCAATATGCGCGATACCCTGCGCCACCTCGTCCCGCAGCGACTGGGGAAATTGCTCACCCTCTTCGTAATAGCGCGTGCACATAGCGGTGCTGATCGTGAAGCCGGGGGGCACGGGCAGACCGATCGAGGCCATTTCAGCAAGGTTTGCGCCCTTGCCGCCGAGCAGGTTCTTGTCGCCCTTTCCGCCGTCCGAAACTCCGCCACCGAAACGGTACACGTATTGGGTCATCGCTGGTCCTTAAGAGCTGACGTGTTGGCCTGATCCCCGGGGAGGAAAGAGCATACCGAACGTTCGGAAGTGGACGATGTGGAATATACGCGGGGGTCCGGTTCCTACCCCTCGATTTTCGAGAAGTCGGCGACGGTGTGGACCGCCGCGCGCACGCGGGCGAGCAGGGCGAGGCGGTGGTCCCGCTTCTCCGCGTCGGCATCGTTGACGGTCACAGTGTCAAAGAACGCATCGATCGGCGCCCGCAGCGAGGCGAGCGCCGCCATCGCGCGCTCGAAATCTTCCGCGCCCACCGCGGCCGCGGCGGCGGGTTCGGCCGAGTCGAGCGCGGCGATCAGATCAGCCTCTGCCTTTTCGGGCGTGTAGGACAGCGTTTTCGGATTCCCCTCCGTATCCGGGGTGTACGCTTCCTTCTTGAGGATGTTGGCGGCGCGCTTGTAGCCGGCGAGCAGGTTCGCGCCGTCGTCGGTGGTGACGAAGGCTTGCAGCGCGTGGACGCGGGCGAGCAGGCGGACGAGATCGTCCTCGCCGCCGAGCGCGAATACCGCGTCGATCAGGTCGTGACGAACGCCGGCTTCGCGCTGCTGGACCTTGAGGCGGTCGATGATGAAATCCATCATCTCTGTGGATCCAACATCCGTATTGCCCATTGCGCGGACGCTGACAGGGTAGAACGGGAGCCTAAGCGCATTTTGCTGGATCGTGCTCGCGATGCCCAATGCTGCGCGGCGTAGAGCAAAAGGATCCTTCGACCCGCTCGGCTTCAGGCCGACCGCGAAGAACTGGGCTACGCTATCCAACTTGTCCGCCAGCGACACCGCCACCGTCACCGGCGCGGTGGGCACGTCGTCGCCCTGCCCGACCGGCTTATAATGGTCGCGGATGGCTTCGGCGACTTCGCGGGGTTCGCCCTGGGCGGCGGCGTAATAGCCGCCCATCAGGCCCTGGAGTTCGGGGAATTCGCCGACCATGCCAGTGACGAGGTCCGCCTTGGCAAGGCGCGCGGCGCGTTCGGCCATGTCGGCCATATCCGTCACCCCAGCGGAGGCTGGGGTCTTATGCGGCTCTTGTCCTGCGCCGTCGCGGGAGACCCCAGCCTGCGCTGGGGTGACGGGTGAATTGATAGCGCTGGAGGGATTTGAACCCCCGCCGACGATGCCCTCTTCGACCAACCAGCGGGCGAGCTTGGCGACGCGGTCGACCTTGTCCGCCACCGTGCCGAGCTTTTCGTGGAAGACGATGTTCGAGAGCTTTGCAGCCTGTTCCTCGAGCGGGGTCTTTAAATCGGTGTCGTAGAAGAAGCGCGCGTCCGACAGGCGGGCGGCGAGGACCTTGCGGTTGCCCTCGACGATCTTGGCGCCGCCGTCGGTCGCTTCGATATTGGCGGTGCAGACGAAGGCATTCGCCAGCGCGCCCGACGCATCGCGGCAGACGAAATACTTCTGGTTCACGCGCGCGGTGAGCTGGATCACCTCGGGCGGGACGCTGAGGAAGTCGGCGTCGAAACGGCCGAGCAGCGGCACCGGCCATTCGGTGAGACCGGCGTTTTCGGCGACGAGGCCTTCGTCTTCGACGAGGGTCAGGCCCGCCTCGGCGGCGAGCGCAGTGGCCTGGGTACGGATCAGCGCGCAGCGTTCGTCCTGATCGACGATGACGTGGCAGGCGCGCAGCTTTTCGACGTAATCCGCCGCCGAGCCGATGGTGATCTGGCCCGGGTGGTGGAAGCGGTGGCCGTAGGTGGCGACGCCTGAGCGGATGCCGGCGATTGCGACGTCGACCAGATCCTCACCCAGCAGCGCGACGATGCCGTGCAGCGGGCGAACCCAGCGCAGGCTTTCCGTCGATGCGGAAGCGGCGCCCCAGCGCATCGATTTCGGCCAGGGGAAGGCGCGGACGATCGCGGGGATCGCCTCGGCCAGCACGGCAGCGGTGGCGCGGCCGGGCTTTTCGGTGATGGCGTAGAGGACGCCGTCCCGCTCGGTGAGTTGGTCGCGGGTCAGGCCGGTCTTGCGCAGGAAGCCGGCGAGCGCCTGTTCGGGGGCGTTGGCCTTGGGGCCCTTCAGCTCTTCGCTGACCGCCTGCGTTTCCCGCGGCAGACCGCGCGCGATCAGCGCGAGGCGGCGTGGGGTGGCGTAGGTGATCGTCTCGGTAGCGGCGAGGCCGGCCTTGGCGAGTTCGGCGGCAAACAGGCGGGCGAGATCCTCACGCGCCTTGTCCTGCATGCGCGCGGGGATTTCTTCGGAGCGGAGTTCGAGGAGGAAGTCGGTCATTGGACGGCGCCGAAGAAGAAGTTTGATCCACGCGAAGACGCGAAGACGCGAAGAGAAGAAAGACGATCGAAAGCCTCTCGACGCGACACCTTTGCGTCTTCGCGGCTTCGCGTGAACATCGTCATTGCCAAGCGCCTGACGGCGCAGACCATCGTCACGCCGCCCACCCGTTCTTCTCCATCCACGCGCCGCAGGCGCCTTTGGCGAGGTCGCGGACGCGGCCGATATAGGCCTGGCGTTCCGCCACCGAGATGACGCCGCGGGCCTGCAGCAGGTTGAAGGTGTGGCTGGCCTTGATCGCCTGCTCGTACGCGGGAATCGGCAGACCGGCGGCGAGGCTGTTCTCGCACTCCGCCGCGGCCTTCTTGAAGGCGTCGAACAGGGTGGCGGTGTCGGCGACCTCGAAGTTCCACGTCGACATCTGACGCTCGTTTTCGAGGAAGACGTCACCGTAGCTGACGCCATGATCGTTGAACCGCAGATCGTAGACGTTGTCGACGTCCTGGATGTACATCGCGAGGCGCTCGAGGCCGTAGGTCAGCTCGCCTGCGACGGGCTTCATGTCGAAGCCGCCCATCTGCTGGAAATAGGTGAACTGCGTCACCTCCATGCCGTCGCACCAGACTTCCCAGCCGAGACCCCAGGCGCCCAGCGTCGGCGATTCCCAATCGTCCTCGACGAAGCGGATGTCGTGGCGGGTCATGTCGACGCCGATCGCGGCGAGCGATCCCAGATACAGGTCCTGCAGATCGGGCGGCGACGGCTTCAGGATGACCTGATATTGGTAGTAATGCTGAAGGCGATTGGGGTTTTCGCCATAGCGGCCGTCGGTCGGGCGACGGCAGGGCTGGACGAAGGCGGCATTCCACGTCTCCGGCCCCAGCGCGCGCAGCGTCGTGGCGGGGTGGAAGGTGCCGGCGCCCATTTCCATGTCGTAGGGCTGGAGGATCACGCAACCCTTGTCGCTCCAGTAATCGTGGAGCGTCAGGATCATCTTCTGAAAGGAAAGCGGTGTGGCAGCCATGACGCGCCCGGCTTTGGCCGATGGCGCCGCGTCTAGCAAGTGGTGCGGCGCGGCATTAGGTGAAGGTCTGGCCCCACCACCCGGATACGTCCCCGCATGATACGAACCCTTGCCGCCGCCGTGTCTGCGGTCGCTTTGTGCCTGTCGCTGCCGGCCTGTGCGCAGCAACCCGCCCAGGCGCCTGCGCGCGCTGCGAACGATGCCGATCCGGCGCTGTGGGTGGTGAAGGGCAAGCAGACGACCGTCTATCTGTTTGGGACGATCCATGTGCTGAAACCCGGCCTGACCTGGTTCGACGAGGCGGTGAAAAGCGCGTTCGACAAAGCGGACGAGGTGAAGCTGGAGATCGTGATGCCCGATCCTGCCACGATGCAGGGGCTGGTGCAGGCGACCGGCGTCGCGCCCCCCGGCACGCCGCCGCTGACGCAGCGCCTGCCCGAGGGCAAACGCGCCGCCTTTACCAAGGCGGTGACCGATCTGGGCCTGCCGGCCAATGCGCTCGACCGGTTCAAGCCGTGGCTCGCGGCGACGCAGCTGTCGGTCGCGCCGCTGTCGAAGCTGGGGTACGACAGCGCCAACGGGCCGGAAGAGGTGATTACCGAGGCCGCGAAACAGGCGCACAAGCCGCTGTCGGGGCTGGAGACGCCGCAGCAGCAATTGGGCTTCTTCGGCAGCCTGTCGGACCAGGCGCAGCTCCAGTTCCTGGAAAGCACGGTCGATGAGCTGCCCAAGCTCGACACGCAGATGGCGACGATGGTCGACGAATGGGCGCGCGGCGACCCCGAGGCGCTGGCGCGCGAAATGAACGACGAGCTGAAGAGCTCGCCCGAGGTCGCCAAGGTGCTGCTGGTGGATCGCAACCGCAACTGGGCGCAGTGGATCAAGCAGCGGATGACCAAGCCGGGGACGGTGTTCATCGCGGTGGGCGCGGGGCATCTGGCGGGGCCGGATTCGGTGCAGGCGCAGCTCGCGAAGCTGGGGCTGAAGGCGGAGCGGGTGCGCTATTAAATCCTCCCCGCTTGCGGGGAGGAATAGTTGCTTTTTCCCGCCCTTCCCGCTATGCGCGCCCGCTTCCGGCCTTGGTCATCCCTGGAGGCGAGGCTGCGGAAAGACACATTAGCACGTTTCGGAAGGTATTCTGCATGAGCGACACTCTTACGCTCGCAGCCGAGACGCGCGACCGGGTTGGCAAGGGAGCCTCCCGGGCGCTGCGTCGTGATGGCCGCGTCCCCGCCGTGATCTACGGCCAGAACAAGGAGCCGGCCTCGGTTCATCTCGAGGAGAAGGCGCTGGTCAAGGCGCTGATGACGGGTCACTTCATGAACTCGGTCATCATGGTCGGCGGTCAGCGCACGCTGGCGAAGGACGTGGCGTTCCACCCGGTCACCGACCGTCCGGTCCATGTCGACTTCCTGCGCATCGGTGAGCACACCACGGTCACCGTCGCGGTGCCGGTCGTGTTCGCGGACGAGGACGAGTGCCGTGGCCTGAAGCAGGGCGGCGTGCTCAACATCACCCGCCACGAGGTCGAGCTGGTCGTCGACGCCGCCGACATCCCCAGCGAGATCACGATTTCGCTGAAGGGCCGCGAGATCGGCGATTCGATCCACATCAGCGACGTGACGCTGCCCAAGGGCGCGACGCCGGCGATCGAGGATCGCGACTTCGCGATCGCGACGATCGTGCCGCCGACGGTCCCGACCGCCGCCGACGAGGCGCTGGAAGCCGAGGTCGCCGAGACCCAGGCTGCCGAAGCCGCTGCGGAAGCAGAGGGCGACGAGGATACGGCCGAGGGCTGATCCGGATCGATCCGGTTTGCGAAAGGGGCAGGGTGGCGAGCAGCTCCCCTGCCCTTTTTGTTTGTAAGCCGTCCCTACCTTCGTCATCCCGGCGCACGCCGGGATCCATGGATACGGGCGGCCGATGGGACTCGATCCGCAAGGGCATCGCGTCCATGGATCCCGGCGTTCGCCGGGATGACGAAAAGAGGAAAGACACCGCGCCATGCAGATCTGGGCAGGCCTGGGCAATCCGGGGCCGCAATATGCGATGCACCGGCACAATGTCGGGTTCATGGCGCTCGACCTGATCGCCGACATGCACGGCTTCGGGCCGGTCAAGAAGCAGTTCCAGGGCTGGACGCAGGAAGGGCGGATCGGCAGCCACAAGGTGCTGCTGCTGAAGCCCGCGACCTTCATGAACGAAAGCGGCCGCGCGATCGGCGAGGCGCTGCGCTTCTACAAGCTAGGGTCAGATGCGCTGACCGTCTTTCACGACGAGCTCGATCTCGCGCCGTTCAAGGTGAAGGTGAAGCGTGGCGGCGGCACGGCGGGGCATAACGGGCTGCGCTCGACCGACCAGCATCTGGGGCCGGAGTTCCGCCGGGTGCGGATCGGCATCGGCCATCCGGGGCATAAGGATCGCGTAACGGGATACGTGCTCGGCAATTACGCCAAGGCGGAGCTGGACCCGCTGTCCGACATGCTGGGCGCGATCGGGGCGGAGGCGCCGTGGCTGGCCGATGGGGACGACGTGCGGTTCATGAACGATATCGCGATGAGGTTGGCACAATGACGGTCCGTACGCTGTTCGCGACGCGCTTCTACGAGGACGACCTTGGCGATGCCGGGCTGATCGAGGAGCTGGAGGAGGCGTGCCTCGATCTGGCGCGCGAGGATCGCGCGGGCGTCGCCTGGTCCAAGGCACATGGCTATCGCGGCTATACCTCTTATGCGTCGCTGAACGACCTGCCCGCGCGCGATCCGCGCTTTGCCGACCTGGTCAAGCTGCTGAACAAGCATGTCGCGCGCTTTGCGGAGGCGTGCGCGTTCGATCTGGGTGGGCGCAAGCTGAAGCTCGACAGCCTGTGGGTCAACGTCCTGAAGCCCGGCGGCACGCATTCGGGACATATCCACCCGCATAGCGCGGTCAGCGGCACGATCTATATCGCCACCCCGGCGGGTGCGGGCGCACTGAAGCTGGAGGATCCGCGGCTGCCGATGATGATGGCGGCTCCCACCCGTCGGCCGGATGCGGGCGAGGATCACGCGACCTTCGTCTATGCCGAGCCGAAGCCGGGCAGCGTCTTCCTGTGGGAAAGCTGGTTGCGGCATGAGGTGGTGCCCAATGCGGCCAAGGGTGAGCGGATCAGCATCAGCTTCAATTATCGCTAAGGCCGGCCATCGCTTTGCCGTAATCGACGGTCAGCTTTTCCCAAAATCGGGAGAGCGAACCCCATGCGGCTGGCGATGATGATGGCGATGCAGGCGGTCGCGGGGCCGCCGTTGCCGGCGGACATGCGGCCGGTGAAGCCCGCCCCTGCTCCCGATGCGCCGAAGGCTGCGTGCGGTGAGCCCGACGCCGACGGCACGATCGTGATTTGCGGACGACCCATCGATGCCAACCGGCTGCGCCCCGTCGACGAGACGCGCTACGCCGAAAAGCCGATCCGCGCGCGGACGACGATCGGCAAGGTCGGGGTATCGGGCGAGGCGGAACAGGGCAGTCTGCCCAACGGCATGAGCAGCCCGCGCGCGATGGTGAAGTTCAAGGTGCCGTTTTGATCGCGTTCTCTGGGTAGCCCACACCCCGTTCGTCACCCCGGCCTTGAGCCGGGGTCCCGCTTTTCGAGCGGTGAAAAAAGAAGCGGGACCCCGGCTCAAGGCCGGGGTGACGGGGTGGGGTCGAAGTAGCACGACAAGCCGTCGTTCACCTATCGCTGCTATCCTGCGCTTTATGTCCATTACCAAACGCCAGATCGGCCTTGCCGCCGTCATCCTGCTCGCACCCGGCGGGTTCATCCTGGGGGCGGCGTTGCTCGCCAACCGCTATCGCAAACCGGCGGCCGAGGCGGAAACTGGAACGGAAACCCCGCTAAAGTCCTGAATGGTTTCCTGAACGGAACGTTGTGCCCAGTTCATGCAACCGTCATTATAGCCCGACGTTATCGAACCACAGTCAAACGATGACGGGAGATTCAGATGCGTAAGTTGATGCTGGCGATGGGGTGTGCCGCGATGGTCGTACCGGCGACGATGGTCGTACCGGTTTCGCAGGCGGGCGCACAGCGCTACAAGTATCGCGAATGGCGCGACAACCGCGGTCGCCTGCGCTGCCGCAAGCCCGATGGCACGACCGGTGCCGTCGTCGGCGCGGTCGGTGGCGCGCTGCTGGGCCGCACGATCGACACCCGCGGCGACCGGACGCTGGGTACGCTGGGCGGCGCCGTCGCCGGCGGCCTGCTGGGCCGTGAGATCGAGCGCAGCGGTGGCAACCGTCGCTGCCGCTAAGCTTCGGATAAATTAGACCGGAACGGGCGCTGTGGGGCAACCTGCGGCGCCCGTTCTGCGTATGGCCTCGTGAAACACGAGGAGACGTACATGACGACCCGCAGCGCATCGGCCCGGTATGAAGGCCTGGGCAAGGACGGCAAGGGCCATATCTCGACCCAGTCGGGCCTGCTGACCGACGCCCAATATGGCTTCAACACGCGGTTCGAGGACGGCCCCGGCACCAATCCCGAAGAGCTAATCGCCGCCGCGCATGCCGGATGCTTCACCATGGCGCTCGCTTTCGCGCTGGCCGGCGCCGGCAAGACGCAGGGCAATCTGGAAACCAAGGCGAAGGTGACGCTCGAAAAGGATAGCGACGGCTTCACCATCACGCGGTCCGACCTGACGCTGACCGGCCATGTCGACGGCATGGAGCGCGACGAGTTCGAGCGGATCG
This sequence comes from Sphingomonas sp. S6, assembly GCF_043498045.1. Taxonomy (NCBI): domain Bacteria; kingdom Pseudomonadati; phylum Pseudomonadota; class Alphaproteobacteria; order Sphingomonadales; family Sphingomonadaceae; genus Sphingomonas; species Sphingomonas sp. S6. The sequence continues at coordinate 60,778 of NZ_JBIEOE010000006.1, read as the reverse complement.
CGAATGAAGCGAAGGCGGGCTGCCCGGTGTCCAAGGTGCTCAACTGCGACATCACGCTGGATACCACCTTCGGCTGATCGACCGCGCCGCCGGCGCCTGTCGCGGGGATGAACCGACGGTAGTTTTCGGTTCACGCAACTCCTTGTGCGCGCTGGCGGTTCTTTGCCCACATCATCCGAAAGGAGCCAAGACGATGCGTATTGCCCTTCTGTCCGCCGCGCTGGCGGCCACCACGCTGAGCGCGATCCCCGCACAGGCGCAGGACACGCGCCGCGAAGCGGATCGCGAATATCGCAACGAGGTGCGCGATGCGCGCCGCGACTACCGCAACGACCTGCGCGATGCCGATTCGCGTCGCGACGTGCGCGATGCGCGCCGCGAATATGCCGATCAGGTCCGCGACGCCCGTCGTGATCGCCGCGAAGACCTGCGTGATATCCGCCAGGATCGCCGCGACGATTGGCGCCGCTATCGCAACTACGACTATAACCGCCTGCCGCCGGGCCAGCGCGCTTATTACGCGGAAAACTATTACCGCGACGGCCGCTATTATCAGCAGCGCCGGCTGACCCGGAACGACCGCATCTATCGCGGCGGTAACGGGCGGTATTACTGCCGCCGCAACGACGGGACGACCGGTCTGGTGGTCGGCGGTCTGGCCGGCGGCGCGCTGGGCAATGTGATCGCGGGCGGCGGATCGCGCCTGCTCGGCACGCTGATCGGCGCGGGCGGCGGCGCGCTGCTCGGCCAGTCGATCGATCGCGGTCAGGTGACCTGCCGCTGATCATCCAACAAGGCTGACGATGCGGGCTCGGTCGAAAGACCGGGCCCGTTGTCGTTTAGAAGATGCCGCCGCCGAGGCTGAGGCGGATCGCGAAGATGACGATCAGCACGAGGTTGAGGTTGCGCCCGCTGGTCGAGGACGACAGTGCGCCCACTGCGGCGCCGACGATGCCGATCGGGATGACCAGCCAGTTCATCCAGCCGAGCAGCGGTACGAACGCAACCAGACCCAGCACCAGGGTGACGAGGCCGATCGCAACGGAGATGATGTTCAGCATGACACGAACATGGCCCCTGCCCCATCGCGCGGCAAGATGCGGGGGCAACCGGCGAAGCGCGCGTTAACCAAGCCCGCGGATGGCGACTTAACGGCCGATGCGCCATGATCGCCCGCGATGCATGCGAATCGCCTTCTTGCCGCTGCTGCGCTGTTGCTCGCCGGATGTGCCAAGCCGGCCGCGACGCAGCAGGACCTCGACAGCCTGGACAAGGAGTTGACCGCGGGCGCGGCCGGTAACCAGCGCGACCCTGCGCTGACCGCGGCGCTGCGCGACCAGATCATGGTCGATCCCGCGCTGACCCGGACCGCCAATACCGACGCCGTGCGCCCCCCGAGCCGGCCGGACCCGCTATCGATCCCCGCCGACCCCACCGCCGGTCGGCCGGATGGCGTCACGGCCGCCGACCTGAAGCCAACGCCGCCCGCCAAGGGCGACTGCCCATCGTGCAAGGCGGCGGCGGGGGCGCTGACGCTGGCCGAGCTGGCGGCACGGCAGCGACCGGCGGATGCGGGCTGTGCGCAGCGCGTCTCCTATTCGGCGACCTGGGCGGCGCGCCTGCCCGCCGCGGTGCCGCTCTACCCCGATGCACGCGTGCAGGAGGCGGCGGGCAACGATGCCTGCGGGCTGCGCGTCGTCAGCTTCGCGAGCAGTGCGCCGGCTGCGCGCATTCTCGACTGGTATAACGCGCGGGTGACGCGGGCGGGCTATAGCGCGGAGCATCAGGCACAGGGCGACGAGCACGTGCTGGGCGGCACCCGCGGCGATGCGGCCTATGTGGTCCATGTGACGCCGGGGCCGGGCGGCGGCAGCCGGGTGGACCTGCTGGTCCGATAGCCCGGGTTGGGGCCACAGGGCCGATCGGCGCTTGCCTTCGGCTCGCCCGCGCCCATATTGTGCGATGCAGCAAGACGGGTTCACCGATGATCCCGCCCGGTCGGAGACCCCAACATGCCCCGCTTGTCGGACACGATCGGTCGCCTCGTCGGCCAGCGCATGGCCGATGCCATGACGACCACCCATGGCGAGGATCGGCTGAGCGATCTGACCGATTTCGGTGCCAATCCGGGCAATCTGCGCGCGCGCGTCTATGTGCCCGCCCAGCTGCAACCCCGGCCCGCGCTGGTGGTCGTGCTGCACGGCTGTACGCAGACCGCTGCGGGCTATGACAGCGGCGCGGGCTGGTCTCAGCTCGCCGACGTAGCCGGGTTCGTGCTGCTGTTCCCCGAGCAGCGGCGCGCGAACAACCCCAATCTGTGCTTCAACTGGTTTGCGCCCGAGGACATGGCCGGCGGCCATGGCGAGGTGGCGTCGATCCGCGCGATGATCGCGGCGATGGGGGCGGCGCATGGCGTCGATCCGTCGCGCGTGTTCGTGACCGGCCTGTCGGCGGGTGGCGCGATGACGGCGGCGATGCTGGCCAATTATCCCGAGGTGTTCGCGGGCGGTGCGATCATCGGCGGCCTGCCCTATGGCACCGCGCACGGCGTGAGCCAGGCGCTGGAGCGGATGCGCGGGCGTGACCTGCCCGATGCCGCGGCGCTGACTGCCGCCGTGCGGGGCGCCAGCCATCACGATGGGCCGTGGCCGACACTGTCCGTCTGGCATGGCGGGACCGACGCCACCGTCCACCCCGCCAATGCCGAAGCGCTGCTGAACCAGTGGCGTGGCCTGTTCGGGATCGGCGAGACGCCCGCCGAGGAGGCGCTGGTCGGGGGCAATCCGCATCGCGTGTGGCGCGATCGGCATGGCCGCGTGGTGATCGAGGATCATCGCATCCTCGCCATGGGCCATGGCACGCCGATCGCGACTCACGGCGCCGAGGCCGCCGGTCAGGCGGGGCCGTTCATGCTGGATGTCGGTCTGTCGTCGACCCGGCGGATCGCCGCTTTCTGGGGCATTGCGCGGGTGGTGGGCGCGGCGGAGGGGCGGGCAGCCGATGCGGGCGGTGCGCGGGATGGCGGCGTGGCGGGAATCGTGAACGACGCACTGCGGGCGGCGGGGTTGTTGCGGTAGAGTCGCTTCGTCACCCCGGACCTGTTCCGGGGTCCACTCTGCGGCGAAGGGGATGGTTCGCGGCTCCAGCCATCCCCCTGCGGCCCGGTGGACCCCGGAACAAGTCCGGGGTGACGACGTGGGTGGAGCAACGTCAGCGCCCCCCTCACCCGCGCATTTCCTCTTTGCGCGAACTTGCTCTAAAGCAGCGATCATGCCTCCTCTTCTTCTCGTCATGGCCGGCGGTGCGCTGGGTTCGGCGGCGCGGTATCTGACCGGCCGGATCGCCCTCACCGCGCTCGGCCCGAATTTTCCTTACGGTACGCTGGCCGTGAACCTGATCGGCGGGCTGCTGATGGGCCTGCTGGCGGGCGGGCTCGCGCGGATCGGGGGCAGCGAGAACTGGCGCCTGTTCTTAGGGATCGGCGTGCTGGGTGGGTTCACGACCTTTTCGTCGTTCAGTCTCGACGTCGTGACCCTGGTGGAGCGTGGCGCGGTCGCCACGGCAGCGCTGTACGTCTTCGTATCGGTTGCGGGCGCGATCGGCGCGCTGTTTGCCGGGCTGATGCTGGCCCGCGGCCTGTTCGGGAGTGCGGTGGCATGAGCGGCGACGAGGGCGGCATTCGCCAGTTCAACGTCGGCTATGACGACGATGGTATCCGGCTGGATCGCTGGTTCAAGCGGCATCTGCCCGACACGAGCTTCACCACCGTCGCGAAATGGGCGCGGACCGGCCAGCTGCGCGTCGATGGCGCGCGCGCGACGCCGGGCGACCGGATCAAGGCAGGCCAGACGCTGCGCGTGCCGCCGCCCGAACCCGAGGTGAAGGACGAGACGGGCGCCGTCGTCGCCAAGCCGAAGCGCGAACGGCCGCCGCTGAGCGAGGACCAGATCGCCTTCGCGCGCGAGATGGTGATCCATAAGGATCTGCAGGCGCTTGTCCTCAACAAGCCGCCGGGTCTCGCGACGCAGGGCGGCACCAAAACCGCCGAGCATGTCGATGGTCTGCTCGATGCGCTGCAATATGATGCCGAGGGGCGGCCGAAGCTGGTCCACCGGCTGGACAAGGACACGTCGGGCGCGCTGCTGATCGCACGCACCAGCCGCGCCGCCGCCTTCTTCGCCAAGGCGTTTTCGGGGCGAACCGCGCGGAAGGTCTATTGGGCCCTGGTCGTCGGCGTGCCGTCGATCGAGGACGGCATGGTCGACCTGCCGATCGCCAAGCAGCCAGGCACCGGCGGCGAGAAAATGCACGTCGACGAGGAGAACGGCCAGGCCGCGCGTAGCCGCTATCGCGTGATCGAGCGTGCGGGCAACCGCTGCGCCTGGGTGGAGCTGCAACCCTTTACCGGGCGAACGCACCAGCTGCGCGTGCATATGGCGGCGATCGGCCATCCGATCGTCGGCGACGGCAAGTACGGCGGCGCCGCGGCGTTCCTGACCGGCGGGATCAGCCGCAAGATGCACCTCCACGCCCGGCGCATCCGCGTCGATCATCCCGATGGCGGCAGCATCGACGAAACCGCGAGCCTGCCGACGCACTTCGCCGAAAGCCTGAAAAGCCTGGGCTTCGAAGAGGCGCAGGGCGATGCGCTGCCGCTGGAGGAGCCCAAGAAGGGCCCGCCGCCCAAGGACGTTCTGAAGCAGCGCGCCAAGGCGCATGCCAAGACGGTGCGCAAGGAAAACCGCGGCGAGCGGCGGCGGCGTGGCGCGGCACCGACCGGCAAGGATGGCGGGAAGAGCAGCGGTCCGAAGGCGGGCGGACCGAAGACGGGCAAGCCAAAGGGCGGTGGTCCGGGCGGCCGCCGGGGCTGATGCACCCCAATCCACTCTTTCGGCCGGAGGCGGCGGCGTTGCTGGCGGAGGCCGAGCGGATCGGCTTCGCGCATGTCTTCGCCGCGACCGCCGATGGTCCGATGGTGGTGCATGCGCCGGTGACGCTGCATGACGACGGCCTGCGCTTCCATGTCTCACGCGCGAATCGCATCGTCCGCCATCTGGAGGGCGCGGCGGTGGTGGCGAGCGTGGCGGGGCCGCACGGCTATGTCAGCGCAAACTGGTATGCGGCGCCGGGCGACCAGGTGCCGACGTGGAATTACCAGACGATCGAAATCGACGGCATCGCGCACGAGGTCGACGCGGCGGGCCTGACCGAACAACTGGACCGGTTGGCGGCACTACACGAACCGCGCGACAATCCCTGGGATCGCGGCAAGGTGGCGCCCGAGGCCTTTGCCAAGCAACTGTCGGGCATTCGCGGCTTCACCATCACCGTCAGCGCAGTCCGCGGCACGACCAAGCTGAGCCAGAACAAGACCGCCGCCGACCGGGCGGGGGTGATCGCGGGCTTCGACCGGCAGGGTAAGGACGACATCGCCGCGCTGATGCGGTGGGCGGCCGCGAAGGATTAGGATCGGGATTGGGTTAGGCCGAGCGATTTGAGACGCAGCGGGACCCCGGCTCAAGGCCGGGGTGACGATAGTGGTACGGGGGTGGGGCGATTTGCGCTTTGCGCGCCCGCCCTCGCCCGGTAGGCGTCGGAGGATGACCAGACTCGCCGTGTTCGACTGCGACGGCACGCTCGTCGATAGCCAGGCCAATATCTGCCAGGCGATGGAGGATGCGTTCCGGATCGCCGCTTTGCCCGCACCGCCGCGCAGCGCGATCCGCCGCATCGTCGGACTGAGCCTGGTCGAGGCGATCGCAACGCTGCTACCGCAAGCGGAGGATGCACTGCACCGGCAGATGGCGGCGGATTACAAGAACGCCTTCTTCCACCTGCGTACGACCGGCGCGATGGCGGAAGAGCCGCTGTTCGACGGGATCGCCGCGGTCTTGCAGGGCCTTGCCAGTGATGGCTGGCTGTTGGGCGTGGCGACGGGCAAGTCGGACCGGGGCCTTGCGCATATTCTGGCACATCATGGCCTGACCGACCATTTCGTCACGCTGCAAACCGCAGACCGTCACCCCTCCAAGCCCGACCCCGCGATGCTGATCGCCGCGATGGACGAAGCGGGCGCGACGGCGCAGGAAACGGCGATGATCGGCGACACCAGTTTCGACATGGCGATGGCCAAGGCTGCGGGCGCGCGGGCGGTGGGCGTTGCCTGGGGCTACCATGACGTCCGCGACCTGGCCGATGCGGGCGCCGACGTGGTGGCGGAGCGCGTAGCCGCGCTGCCCGGACTGCTGGCATGAGCGGCGATGCCCTCGCCCGGCGCCGCTGGCTGGCGATGGTCGGCAGCCGCATCGCAGGCAGCGTCGGCGCGGTGTTCGGCCTGATGCTGGCGGTGCGCGCACCCGATATGGTCACCAAGGTGCTGGGTGTCGCGATCACGCTGTCGGCGCTGGTCGTCGTCGCAACGGTGCCCGCCGCCCTCGCCCACCGCTGGCGGACGCCGCCGAAGTCATGAAGCGCTTCTGGACAGAGGTGGCGGTCGACGCGGATCGGGTCGTGACGCTCGACGAGCGGCCGGTGCGCACGCCCGGCCGCGTGCCGCTGGCGCTGCCGACCGACGCGCTGGCAGAGGCGGTCGCGGGCGAATGGCGGGCGGTGCCCGAGGTGCTCGACCCGCGCGCCATGCCGCTGACCGGCCTGGCCAATGCGGCGATCGACCGGATCGCGGCCGACCCCGCGCCCTTCGCGGCGGGGCTGGCCGCTTATGGTGCGACCGACCTGCTCTATTATCGGGCCGAGTCGCCCGACGATTTGATCGCGCGACAGCAGGCGGCGTGGGATCCCTGGCTCGACTGGGCCCGCACCCGCTACGATGTGCATTTCGAGCCGACCGCGGGCATCATCCACCGCGCCCAGCCCCCCGCGACGCTGACGCGCCTGAGCGAGGCGGTGGCGACGCTCGACGCATTTCACCTCGCGGGCCTGTCGCCGGTGGTGACGATCACCGGGTCGCTGGTGCTGGCGCTCGCGCTGGTCGAGCGGGCGGGCGATCCCGATACCTTATGGGCCGCCGCGCATGTCGACGAGGATTGGCAGGCGGAATTGTGGGGCAGCGATCTGCTCGCCGAGCAGGCGCGGGCGAACAAGCGGCGCGAATATGACGCCGCCGTCGCGTTTCTGGCCGCGCTCGACTGACCGGCGTCAGGCGGTGACCGCCTTGGGCATCACCGCCGCCTCGTAATCGCTCTCGGCCAGCCGGATCAGCGCCCGGTCGTCGTGTTTCCACGGGTGGAAGCCGGGCAGGAAATAGGCCGCCCAGACGCCCGCCACCTTGCGCGCCATGCCGGGATTGCCGAACGCATACCAGGCGAGCCGCGCCCAGACGCGCGGACCGGTAAGGCCGTCCTGCCGCAACAACTCCAGCATGCCGCGCGTCCGGCCGACGAAGAAATGCTTCGTCGTCATCAACATGACGAACGACTTGACCCACCAGCGACGGAAGCGCGGCCAGTCGCGCGTCGCGTGCAGCCATGTGTCATAGGCGACGCCCTTGTGTTCGATCTCCTCGGCCGCGTGCCACAGCCACAGAGCGCGTGCCTGCTCCTCGCCGCCGGCGAGATGGCGGGGGTTGGCGATCAGTTCATGCGCCAGCATCGCGGTGAAATGTTCGAGCGCGGTCGTCGCAGCCAGGCTGGCGATCGGCGGGCGCCCTTTGGTCAGCGCCAGCGCCGCGTCGACGTCGCGGTCGAGGAGCGTCACGTCATAGCCCTGATCGGTGACATGGCGGTTGAACGCGACATGTTCGCGCGTGTGCAGCACCTCCTGCTTGATGAAGGCGTTGATCTCACGCGTCAGACGCGGCGACGTGCCCTCGCGAAAGCGGCGCACGCTGTCGACGAAGAAGCCCTCCCCCTTGGGAAAGGTGACGGACAAGGCATTGTAGAAGGCGGTCGCGATCGGGTCGTCATTCAGCCACCAGCGTCCCATCCGGGCGCCACGACCGAAGCGGCGGTCGCGCGCAATGATGACCAGATCGTGCGGCGTGGTTGCTTTCGCCATGATTTCCTCCGTACTAGGACGATATCCGCATTTGCTTACATCAATGTAAATAGGCCATCGTCCTGAGCGCTTCAACCCCCGTCCCGGCCCCATTGCGCCGCCGCCTGTCTCCGACCGAAAGCCGGGAAGCCGCGCTGATCGCCGCACAGCAATTGTTGGTCGAAAGCGGACCGCAGGCGGTGACGCTGAAGGCGGTCGGCGCGCGGATCGGCCGCACGCATGCCAATCTGCTCCACCACTTCGGATCGGCGGAGGGGCTGCAACAGGCGCTGATCGCGCGGATGGCGGCGCAGATCACCGGGGTGATTCGCGATGCGGTGCTAGGCAACCGCGGCGGGGAGCCCGATCCGCGGCGCATCGTCGACCTCGTCTTCGATGCCTTCGACAGCGGCGGCGCGGGTGCGCTGGCGAGCTGGATGATCCTGTCGGGCAATCGCGATGCGCTCGATCCGATCCTGTCCGCGGTCCATGATCTGGTCGACGAACTCGCCGATGGCGTGCAACCGCCCGAACGACCGATCCAGGAAGAGACGCTGCACCTGATGCTGATGGCCCTGGGCGACGCGTTGCTCGGCGCGGCGATGGCGCGCGCGCTCGACCTGCCACGCAGCAAGGCGCGCGATTTGGCGGTGGGCATGCTGTTGCGCAACGAGGCGCCGGGCGAGACACCAGCGTGAGACGCGATCAATAGCGTCTGCAACACCGACAATGGCCAAGCCCCTGATGCGGCACACTCTCTTTCCCTAAAGAGGCCGCATCGAGTGGATGACCTGGCATGAATCGCGTTTTAGCTCCCATCTGTCTGGTCGTCGGCCACAAGCGTTCGCGTCGTCGGGTCTGGTCGGACGGATCACGGTGGCGGTGTACGTGCAGCCGCTGCGGCACCGAATTGGTCAAATCCCAGAGCGGTGGAACGTGGGGCGCACTCGATCAATCCGACCGCGATCGCGCCTGACGGCTCCGATCGCGGCACGGATGCGCGTTGCCGCCGAACCGCGTGTCGCGGCCTAGGGGGTGACGATGCGGCCGGCCGGTATTGCGATGGGGGTCGCGATGCCGGCCGGTGGCAGGCCGATCGCGTGCATCGCGTAATAGTCGCCCGGCGTCATGCCATAGGTTTCGCGAAAGGCGCGCCCCAGATAGGCGGCGTCGCAAAAGCCCCATTGGTCGGCAAGTGCCGCGATCGTCTGGCGGTCACCGCGCCGGCGCAGCGCCTCCGCCACCTTCGCCAGCCGGCGCGCGCGGATATAGGCCTGCACGCCGCCTTCATCCTGCAACAGCCGATACAGCGTCGAGCGTGACACGCCGAGCGTACGGCTGAGGCGCGCGACGCTGAGCGAGGGCGAGCCGAGGTTGCGCTCGATTTCGTCGCGCAGCTGAACGCGGAGCGCGCGGTCATGCTGTTCGACGTCGCCGGGACGCTCGCCGAGGCTTGCATGGACCACCAGTGCGAGCAGATCGACGACGGTCTGCGCCACGGCGGGGCCGCTGCTCGCGGGCAGATGGCGGGCGTGGTGCCGCAGCGCCGTGAGGTGGCTGGTCAGCAACGCCGCCTGCTCCGCCGGCACGACATGGCCGTGCAGGCTGCGGACCGAGGGCAGGACACGTTCGGCAAGCGCGCGGGGCAGCACGAAGCTGGTCGAGACCGAGGCTTCGGACACATGGGTATTGCCTAGCGCCATGTCGGTCAGCACCACCGCGCCATCCAGTGCGCGGACGTCACGATCGCCCATCCGGCCCCAGGCACCGCCAGCGTGCCGCACGTTGACGACGAGCCCGTCGGCCTGATCTCGCAGATGCGCCGCGCCGCGGTGCCAGTCCTGTGCCGAGATATGGACGTGGTTGAGCAGCATCGTGCCGAGATCGAGCCCTTCGATCCGCGCCTGGAACGGCTGCGTCGGCGTGGTTTCGTAATGCTGGGAGAGGTTGCGGATTTCGGAATCCCGCCAGGCGCTGAAGCGGTCCCGCTGCGGCAGCGCCGCCGTGTCGAAAAAGGGAATCCAGCCCAGGCGGGAGGATGACGCCGAAGGGAAGCGTTCGTTCTCAGGGGCCTGCGACATGTTCCTGACAGTAGAGTTTGGTCCCGAACCGGTCCATAGCCCTGTTGGCGCGCGGTGCCGCCCGGACGCGTCAGGCCAGCGGGTCCGCCGCGTGCATCGCGTGATAGTCGCCGGGCGTCATGCCATAGGTCTCGCGAAAGGCGCGCCCCAGATAAGCGGCATCGCAAAAACCCCAGCGTTCGGCGAGCGCCGCGATCGTCCCGCGCCCGCCTTCGCGGCGCAACGTCTCCGCGACCTTTTCCAGACGGCGCGTGCGGACATAGGCCTGCACGCCGCCTTCGTCCTGCAACAACCGGTACAAGGTGGAGCGCGACACACCGAGCGTGCGGCTGAGCCGGGCCACCGTCAGGGAGGGCGAGCCGAGGTTGCGCTCGATCTCGGCTCGCAGTTGCACGCGCAAGGCACGCTCATGCCGGTCGCGGTCCACCGGCCTCTCGGCAAAGCTCGCCGCGACCGACACCGAGAGCAGATCGAGGATCGTCTGCGCCAGCATCGGTCCGCTGGTCGCCGGCAAATGCTCCGCCTGCCCGCGCAGCAGTGCCAGATGCGACACGAGCAGCGCGGCATGTTCCGGCGCGACGACATGCCCGTGCAGCGCGCGGGTCGTCGGGAACAGACGCTCCACATCCGCCCGTTTCAACGCCATGCCGGTGCTGATCGAGGCTTCCGAGAAATGATGCTTCGGCCGCGCCATGTCGGCGATGACGATCGATCCTGCCGGCGCGACGGCCTGCCGTCCGTCCATCTCGAAGATCGCGGCACCGGCGTGGCGCACGTTGATCACGAAATCGTCATTGTCGTCGCGTGCCGCTTTCTGCCGCGTGCGTTCCCACTGCTGCGACGTGAACACCGCGTGGCCGATCCCGAGCGTGCCGAGATCGAGCCAGTCCATCGCCGCCGCAAACGGCTCTTCCGGCGTGGTTTCGTAGCGGGTCGACAGATTGGCGACGTCGCCATCGCGCCAGACCTCATAGCGCTCGGCCGCCGGCAAGGGGGCGGTATCGAATGCGCGCACCCACCCCAGCCGAGCGGGGGGTGGCAACGGGGCTTGGGGATCGGACGCCGACTTCACTGCGCCCCTCATAGCGCTACTCATTATGGCGGTACAGCCTCGCCGCGGTGCAGGGCGTGAGGATGCGCCGGCAGGGGTGGCCGTTCGCGCGCCTTTCGCTAAAGAGGCGGCATGCATTTCCTCGACCAAGCCAAGATCTTCGTTCGCTCGGGCACCGGCGGCCCCGGTGCCGTCAGCTTCCGGCGCGAAAAGTTCATCGAATATGGCGGCCCGGATGGCGGCAACGGCGGCAAGGGCGGCGACATCGTGTTCGAAGCGGTGGCCGGCCTCAATACGCTGATCGACTTCCGCTACACGCAGCACTTCCGCGCGCAACGCGGCCATGGCGGATCGGGCAGCAATCGCACCGGCGGCGGCGGCGACGACCTGATCATCAAGGTGCCGGTCGGCACGCAGGTGCTGTCCGAAGACAAGGAAGAGGTGCTGCTCGACTTTACGAAGGTCGGCCAGCGCGAGGTGTTCCTGCGTGGCGGCGACGGCGGGCGCGGCAATGCGAGCTACAAGACATCGACCAACCGCACGCCGCGCCAGCACGGCACCGGCTGGCCGTGCGAGGAGGCGTGGGTGTGGCTGCGGCTGAAGCTGCTCGCCGATGCCGGTCTGGTGGGGCTGCCCAACGCCGGCAAATCGACCTTCATCAACGCCGTCACCAACGCGCAGGCGAAGGTCGGCGCCTATGCCTTCACCACCACTCGGCCGCAGCTGGGCGTGGTGCGCCACCGCAACCGCGAATTCGTCGTCGCCGACATTCCCGGCCTGATCGAGGGCGCAGCGGACGGCGCCGGCATCGGCGACCGGTTCCTGGGACATATCGAACGCTGCCGCGTGCTGTTGCATCTGGTAGACGCCAATGACGCCGACGTCGCCGAAAGCTATCGCATCGTTCGCGACGAGCTGGAGGCCTATGGCGGCGGACTGATCGACAAGCCGCACGTGATCGCGCTCAACAAGATCGACATGCTCGACGACGAACTGATCGAGGCGCTGTCCGCCGAGTTGGCCGAAGCGAGCGGGGCGGACGTCATCCCCCTATCCGGCGCGGCGGGGACGGGCGTCGACTGGGTGCTCGACCGCCTGCTCGAGATCATCGGCCCCGGCCCCGAAGCGGTGCCCGACAGCGACGAGGGCGAAGACGAGATCAGCTGGTCGCCGCTCTGATCCCATGCAGGACGCACTCTTTCCGCCGACCGCCTGCCCTCGCCTGATCGTCAAGGTCGGGTCGGCGTTGCTCGTGGCACCGGATGGGGCGGTGCGGCGCGCGTGGCTGGCGACGCTGGTGGCGGATATCGCCGGGCGCGTCGCGGCGGGGCAGCAGGTGGCGGTTGTGTCGTCCGGAGCGATTGCGCTGGGTGCGCGGCGGCTGGGTCTTGCCAAGGGGGGCCGCGCCAGTCTGGAAGATGCACAGGCGGCGGCGGCGACCGGGCAGATCGCGCTCAGCCAGACATGGGCGGAGCTGCTCGGCGCGCACGGGCTGACGGCGGCGCAGATGCTGGTGACGCTGGACGACCTCGAGGATCGGCGGCGCTATCTTAATGCCGCGGCAACGCTGGGACGGCTGCTCGGCCTGGGCGTCGTACCGATCATCAACGAAAATGACAGCGTCGCGACCGAGGAAATCCGCTTCGGCGACAACGACCGGCTGGCGGCGCGCGTCGCGCAGGCGGCGGGTGCGCAGGGCGTGGTGTTGCTGTCCGACGTCGATGGTCTGTACGACGCCAACCCGCACACCAACCCCGATGCGCGCCACGTCGCGCGGGTCGAGCGGATCGATGCGGTCGCGGGGATGGCGGACGGCGGATCGGCGTCGGGCATGGGATCGGGCGGCATGGTGTCGAAGATCGCCGCCGCCCGGATCGCGACCGGGGCGGGTGCGCACCTCGCCATCGCAAGCGGGAGGATGGAGCATCCGTTGGCCGGCGATCCGCGCCATACGTTGTTCGTGGCGGAGCGTGCCGCGTCGGCGCGCAAGGCGTGGCTGGCGGGCGGGCTGACCGCGCGGGGGCGCGTGCATGTCGATGCCGGGGCGGCGCGTGCTTTGGCCGCCGGCGGCAGTCTGCTGGCGGCGGGCGTGACGGGGATCGAAGGCGCATTCGGGCGCGGCGACCTGGTGTCGATCGAAGGGCCGGACGGCACGGTTGCGCGGGGCCTGTGCGAATATGACGCGGCCGAGGCGGTGCGGCTGGTGGGGACGCGGTCGGAGGAGCAGGCGGCGATCCTGGGCTATGCGCCGCGCGCGGCCCTGGTGCATCGCAACCATCTGGCGTTGGTGTGATGGGGCCCGCCCCCTCCCCGTCATCCCCGCGCAGGCGGGGATTCATACCCTCCACCGTAGGCGATGGAGCCGAGAGGTTTGCCAGTCTGGATCCCCGCCTGCGCGGGGATGACGGGGCATGTGTCGCGAGGGGTCGATCGTGACCACGCTGGCCATCACCGGGGCGACGGGCTTCGTCGGCAGCGCGCTTGTCGAGCGGGCGCTGTCCGCCGGCCATAGCGTGCGCGCGCTTACCCGCCGGCCGCAGCGCGCGCGGGACGGCGTGACCTGGATCGAGGGGGCGCTCGATCGGCCCGACAGCCTTGCGGCCCTGGTCGAGGGGGCCGAGGCGGTCGTGCATGTCGCGGGCGTCGTCAGCACGCCGACGAAGGCCGGCTTCGTCGCCGGCAATATCGACGGCACGCGGGCGATGATCGCCGCCGCGCAGACCGCAGGCGTCCGGCGGTTCGTCCATGTCTCGTCGCTGTCGGCGCGTGAGCCGGAGCTGTCGATCTACGGCTGGTCGAAGGCCGAGGCCGAGACGCTGGTCGAAGCGAGCGGGCTCGACTGGAGCATCGTGCGGCCGAGCGGCGTCTACGGCCCCGGCGACATGGAGATGCGCGACCTGTTCCGCGCCGCGCGGATGGGCCTCGCCCTGCTGCCGCCACGGGGGCGCGTGTCGCTGATCGCAGTGGACGATCTGGCGCGGCTGCTGCTGGCGCTCGCCACGACGCAGGTATCGCCGGCGGTTTACGAGGTCGACGACGGCCATGTGCTGACCCATGCCGCGATGGCGCAGGCGATCGCGCGGGCGGTGGGGCGGAAGCGCGTGCTGACGCTGCATTTGCCCAAGGCGGCGCTGATGCTGGGCGCGACGCTGGATCGCGCGGTCCGCCGCGACGGTGCGAAGCTTACCGCCGATCGCGTCGGCTATCTCGCGCACCCGGACTGGACCGCCCGCCCCGCGATGCGCCCGCCCGCCGAACTTTGGACGCCGGAGATCGCACCCGAGCACGGCCTTGCCGCAACGGCACGATGGTATCGCGCCCGCGGGCTGCTATAGCGCCGCAACACCGCCGCATTTGGCCGCCATTCGGATGACCATCATGACCGACCGCACCCAGATCCTCGATACGATCAAGAGCCAGATCGAACCGTTCAACAAGAAGGGCGTCACGCTCACCGAGGCGACGACCTTTCAGGGCGACCTCGAATGGGACAGCCTGACGGTGATGGATTTCGTTGCGGCCATCGAGGACGAGTTTGACATCATCATCACGATGAACATGCAGGCCGAAATCGAGAATATCGGCCAGCTGACCGATGCGGTCGCCAAGCTGAAGGCCGAGGCATGACCGAGACCGGCCTGCAGCCCGAAGCGCTGGACCTCGACCCCGCCCCGGTTGCCCCCGAAACCGACCTGATGTCGAAGTTCGACGGCCTGATCGCCGAGCGGCAGGCGCTGATCGATACCGGCGTCACCGATCCGTTCGCGATCGTGATGGAGCAGGTGAAGAGCCCGACCGAAGCGGTGATCGCCGGCCGCGACACGATCCTGCTCGGCACGTACAATTACATGGGCATGACGTTCGACCCCGACGTCATCGCCGCCGGCCATGCCGCGCTCGACCAGTTCGGATCGGGCACCAACGGCAGCCGCATGCTCAACGGCACCTTTCGCGACCATATGGAAGCCGAGGCCGCGTTGCGCGATTTCTATGGCGTCAGCGGCGCGATCGTCTTTTCGACCGGGTACATGGCCAATCTGGGCATGATCTCGACGCTGGTCGGCAAGGGCGAATACGTCATCCTCGACGCCGACAGCCATGCCTCGATCTACGACGGTTGCAAGCAGGGTGTCGCCGAGATCGTCCGCTTCCGCCACAATAGCGTCGAAGACCTCGACAAGCGGCTGGGGCGCCTGCCCAAGGACGCGGGCAAGCTCGTCGTGCTGGAGGGCGTCTATTCGATGCTTGGCGATATCGCACCGCTGAAGGAGATGGTCGCGGTCGCCAAGAAGCATGGCGCGATGGTGCTCAGCGACGAGGCGCATTCGATGGGCTTCTACGGCCCCAACGGCCGCGGCGTGTACGAAGCGCAGGGGCTGGAGGGCGAGGTCGACTTCGTCGTCGGCACCTTCTCCAAATCGGTCGGCACGGTCGGTGGCTTCTGCATTTCGAACCACCCCAAGTTCGAGGCGATCCGCCTCGCTTGCCGCGCGTACATCTTCACCGCCAGCCTGCCGCCGAGCGTTGTCGCGACCGCGACGGCATCGATCCGCAAGCTGATGACCGCGACCGCCAAGCGCGAGCAATTGTGGTCGAACGCGCGCCAGTTGCATGGCGGGCTGAAGGCGCTGGGCTTCCGCCTCGGCACCGAACAGCCGGACAGCGCGATCGTCGCGGTGATCCTAGACGACCAGACCCAGGCCGTCGCGATGTGGCAGGGGCTGCTGGAAGCGGGCGTCTACGTCAACATGGCGCGCCCGCCCGCCACGCCGGCCGGTACGTTCCTGCTGCGCTGTTCGCTGTGCGCGGAGCATACCGCGGCGCAGCTGGATACGGTGATCGAGCGATTCCGGGCTGCGGGGCAGGCCGTGGGCGCGATCGGCTGAAGCCGGTCGCCCTCACCTTTCCTTGACCGGACAAACGCGTTAGCGTCGCTGCCGTGATGCGGGACGGCGCCGAGATGGCCCCGGGGGGGGATTCCGAACGCAATGCGGCGTGGCGGACCGTCACGCTGGTCGTGATGGGACTGCTCGGCGCGGCGGTGCTCGTCGCGCTGATCGTGACGCTGGGCGAGGCGAACCGCCAGCGCGACCGCGCGCTTGCGGCGCAGGCGCACAGCTATGACGTGATGATCCTGGCCCGCACCTTGTCGGGCACGATCGCCCGATCGGAGGCGTCGCTGGGCCGCTACGTCATCAGTGGCAAGGCCGAGCAGGAGCTGGGCCAGCTCTATTACGACCAGTGGCGGCTGGCGGGCACGCAGCTCAACAAGCTGGAAGGGCTGACGCGCGAGACTGGCGAGCAGAGCGCGCGGGTGGCGCGGCTGCGCGAGGCGTACCAGCAGCGCGGCGAGGAGCTGTCGCTGACCGCGCTCAGCACCACTTATGGCAAAAACGCTCAGGCGCTCGCCCGCTATTACAAGGCGCGCCAGTCGCCGACGCTGGCAGCGATCGACCGGACGCTGGACGAGATCATCGAGGGCGAGCGTGCGCTGCTTGATGCGCGCACCGCGGATGCCATGCGCACCGTCGACCGGTCGAGCCGGATCGCGGGCGTGCTGGCCGTGTTCGGCGGGCTGATCGTGATCGGCGCGGTGGTGCTCGGCTGGTTGACGGTGCGCGCGATCGGCGAGCGGGCGCTGGCGCGGGCCGATGCCGATGCCGCGCGCGAACGGGCCGAGGCGTTGGCGAACGCGGTGCGGCAGGCGACCGACGAACTGCGCGTGCAGGAAGCCAAGCTGCGGCAGGCGCAGAAGATGGACGCGGTCGGGCAGCTGACCGGCGGCATCGCGCACGATTTCAACAATATGCTCGCGGTGGTTCTGGGTGGGCTGGAGCTCGCCCGGCGGTCGCTTGCCAGCGATCCCGACACGGCGGCGCGTCACCTGGACAATGCCGCCGATGGCGCCAATCGTGCGGCGGCGCTGACCCGGCGGCTGCTCGCGTTCAGCCGCGAGGAATCGCTGAAGCCCGAACCGATCGCGGCGGCACAACTGGTGTCGGGCATGTCGGAGCTGATCGACCGGACGCTGGGCGACGGCATCACCGTCACGACGCGCGATACCGCCGGGGGTTGGCAGGTGCGCGCTGACCGCGTGCAGCTGGAGAATGCGATCCTGAACCTCGCGGTCAACGCGCGCGACGCGATGCATGGCCGGGGCGAGCTGGCCATCGCGACCGGCGCGGTGACGCTGGACGAGCACCAGGTCGATCATTGTGCGGCGGGCGATTACGTGACGATCGCGGTGGCCGACACCGGCGAAGGCATGACGCCCGAGGTGGTCGAGCGCGTCTACGAACCCTTCTTCACCACCAAGGCCGCGGGCAAGGGCACGGGGCTGGGCCTCAGCCAGATCTTCGCCCTGGTGCAGCAGCTGGGTGGCGCGATCGCGATCGACACCGCGCCGGGCGAGGGCACCACCGTGACGCTGTACCTGCCGCGCGACCGGCAGCAGCCGCAGGCCGAGGCGACCATAGTGGCCGCGACCCCGCCGGCGCCGGCGGTCGCGCCGGAGGGATTGCATGTGCTGGTCGTCGAGGACGATCCGCGCGTGCTGATGGCGACCATGGGGGCGCTCGACGAGCTGGGCCACCACGCCATCGCCTGCGACGCGCCGACCAAGGCGGCGGGACTGCTGGCTAGCCACGCGGGGATCGACCTGATCATCTCCGACGTGCTGATGCCGGGGCAGACGGGGCCTGAGCTGATCGCGGAGATCGGCCCCGCTTATCCGCATATCGCCGTGCTGTTCGTCACCGGCTTTGCCGGCGAGGCGAATGCCAGCGAGTTCGGCCACCATCAGGTGCTGCGCAAGCCGTTCACGCTGGGCGGGCTGGAGCGCGCGATCGCGACCGCCATGGCGCAAGGCGATCGCCCCGCCCCGCCGCACCAGATCGCCGCGGAGTGACGGACGGCGACGCAGGCTGTCGCCGGGGGCTGACGTGCCCCGCCTTCCCGCTTATAGCCTTGGCTCCTTTCCCCGGCGCGAGCCTTCGTTCAGCATGACTTCCCTCGATCGTTACATGGCCCGGCTGATCGCGTTGCCGTTGTTTTCGACGCTGACGATCGCCGCCATGCTGCTGGTGCTGGACCGCATCCGGCGACTGTTCGACTTCGTCGCGACCGAAGGCGGGCCGATCAGCGTCGTGTGGCGGATGCTGGCCAACCTGCTGCCCGAATATCTCGGCCTGGGCATTCCGATCGGGCTGCTGCTCGGCATCCTGCTCGCCTTCCGCCGGCTTGCCGCCAATTCCGAGCTGGACGTGCTGCGTGCGGTCGGCGTCAGCTATTCGCGGCTGCTGCGCGTGCCGTTCATGTATGCGCTGATCCTCGCCGCGCTCAACATCGCGATCGTCGGCTTCGTCCAGCCCAAGGCCCGCTATTATTACGAGCAGCTGCGCTTCGAACTGCGCACGGGCGCGCTGGGCGCGTCGATCAAGGTGGGCGAGTTCACCCATTTCGGCGACCGCATGACGCTGCGCATCGAGCAGAGCCACGACAGTGGGCGCAAGCTGGACGGCATCTTCGTGCGCTATAGCGACAAGGGCACGACCTATTCGGTGACGGCGCAGTCGGGCCAGTTCCTGGCGACGGACGATCCCAACACGATCATCTTCCGCCTGACCAACGGCACGCTGGTGCACAAGGCGCCCAATTTCACCGTGCCGCGCGTGCTGACCTTCACCAGCCACGATCTGCCCATCCCCCTGCCCCGCTACGAGAATTTCCGTCAGCGCGGGGGGCGCAATCTGGAGTTCACGCTGCCCGAACTCGCCAAGCTTGGCCATAGTTCGTCGAGCGAGGAGCAGCGCGACAGCAGCCGGTCGGAATTCCATTTCCGCCTGGTCGAGGTGGCGACGATGTTCCTGCTGCCACTACTCGCGGTGGCGCTGGGCGTGCCGCCGAAGCGATCGAGCTCGGGCGTCGGCGTGTTCCTGGCGATCGTGATGATCGTCGCGTACCACAAGGTGAACGAATATGCCGCGTCGATCGGCGAGCTGGGGCGGATCGACCCGCTGATCGCGCTGTGGGTGCCGTTCCTGATCTTCGCCGGCCTGATCATCTGGATGTATTACCAGATCGCCTATGTCCCCGGCGGCCAGCCGATCGGTGCGATCGAGCGCGCGTTCGGCAAGATCGGGAAGGCGATCACCCGCTACCTGCCCGGCCGGGGTCGCAAGAAGGGAGTGGCGGCATGAGCAGCTTCTTCCCTTCGCGCACCGTCGCCATCTACATGGGGCGGATGTTCCTGGTGCGCACCTTCGGGCTGCTCGCCGCGCTGCTGCTGATCCTGCAGACGCTCGATCTGTTGAGCGAATCGGGATCGATCCTGGCGCATCCGGGCAACACGCAGGCGCAGGTGTGGACGTATGTGACGCTGCGCGCGCCACAGATCATCGCGTTCCTGCTGCCCTTTTCGGTGCTGCTCGGCACGATCCTGACGCTAATCACGATGAACCAGAACAGCGAGGTCATTGCGCTGAAAGCTGCGGGCCTGTCGGCACATCAGGTGCTGGCGCCGCTGCTGGTCGCGAGCCTGGGCGTCGCGGCGGTGAGCTTCGTGTTCAACGAGCGGATCGTGACGCGCGCGACCGCGACGCTCGATCAGTGGAAGGACGTCGATTACGGCGCGCTGCCGATCGACCGGGGCGAGCGCACCAACGTCTGGGTGCGCGATGGCGACGACCTGATCGCGGTGCAGCAAGTGCGCGGACGGGGCGCCAGCACGCGGCTGGGCAACATCACCGTCTACGATCGTACCGCCGGGCGGCTGGAAGCGATCATCACCGCGCCGCACGGCCATCGCGTGGCGAACGGCTGGGACATCGAGCCGGCGACGCGCTTCGACGTGGCGAGCGGCAAGCTCCAGTCGCTGGGCCAGGTGACGATCGCCGGCGATGTGCGCCCCGACCAGTTCACGCTGGGCAACGTCAATCCCGACGGACTGGACTTTACGCAGCTCAATGCCGCGATCGGCGACCTGCGCGATGCGGGGCGGCCGACCAAGTCGCTGGAGGGCACGCTGTGGCATAAGTTCTCCGGCCCCCTCTCGGCGGTGCTGATGCCGTTGCTGGGCGCGGTCGCGGCGTTCGGTATCGCGCGATCGGGCCAGCTGTTCGTGCGCGCGGTGATCGGGATGGCGCTGGGCTTCGCCTATTTCGTCGCGGACAATTTCGCGTTGGCGATGGGCAACCTGGGTGCCTATCCGCCCTTCCTAGCCGCCTGGGCGCCGTTCCTGTTGTTCCTGCTGATCGGCGAGGCGGTGCTGATCCGCACCGAGGAATAAGCGCGAAGATAGACAACATGAACACCTTAACGGAAACGCTCTGACCCGATCGTTTCCGGAATGGTGATGATCGCCCGTGTGTGGGCCGGGCGACTCAGGTTTGGGTCCAAGCCGGACGACTGACGACGACACCCCAGCGAAGGCTGGGGTCTCCTGCGGGTCCTGCTGCATGCCATAATGCAGAGATCCCAGCCTTCGCTGGGATGACGATCGGGCGGTGCAGAAGGGATGAGAAAGAGCGTCCAACGGTTTGGCAAATGGGCAGCGTGTAGGACAGCGCCAAATGCGCGGCGCCTACATTCAACCCTGGGATCAAATGGTTAGGTCGCCAATCTCACACGACAGTCTGACCGCCGATCCAACACGGCCGCCGTCATATCGTTCGTTAACCATGATGGATTACCGTCGGTCGTCGAGGTCGCCTTCTTGGCGCGACTGCGGATGATGGGGGCCGAGCGTGGCGAATCTGACCGGGACCAGCGCCGCGGCGTTGATGAGGGCGCAGCTGGCGTCGCGCTATGGGATGGCCACCCGCGCCTCCACGCCAGCGACAGCCACAACGACGTCCGCCATGCCGACGGGCAAGACCGCGACGGCGAGCGGTACGACGACGGGCGACGTGGCGACGATCTCGCTTCCGGCCAGGCGCGCCGCGGCGCAGATCGCCGACGCCAAGAAGGATTTTACCGCGCTGTCCAACGAGGTGCGCGCAACGCTGGACGCCCAGTATAAGAGCGCTGGCAAGACGGCGACGCCCAAGCTGGATGAGCTGTCGGGCCGGGCGCTGGCGGCGATCGCGCTCAACCAGGGCGGCGGCTTTTCACGGACCGAGGTGAGCGCCGCCAAGGCCGCGCTTCAGTCGCGCGAGCGGGAGGGCGCGACGGGCGCGATCCACGGCGGCAGCTTCGCGGCCTACAGCCAAACGCTGGTGACGCAGTATGATGCGATGAGCAGCGAGGAGCGCCAGGCGCGCGGGTGGAGCGAGCGCACGCGCGATGCCGCCGCGACGCTAGCCGCGCAGACGAGTGGCACCATGCCGAGCCTGTTCGATCAGATGGGGTGATCCGCCGGTCAGGGGATCGACAGCGCACCTTCCAAAAGAGCGGGCATGCGCACCACCAGCGCGTCGGCGAGCTTCGTGCCGAGCGCGTGCGGATCGTCGGCGGCCGTGCCACCGACCTGCGTCGTGACCGCGGTGCCCGTCCATAGGGTGCGATCGCTGCGTACGTCGACGAGGGTCAGCGTCATGCGCGTCACGACCAGGGGTCGCAGATCCTGTTTGCGGGTCGGCAGGCTGATCCGGACGCCTGTGCCCCAATTGCCGACGCTGACGTCGGGCCCCGCCACCGGTGCGGGCGCGGTGACGAGGCCACGGATATCGCGATCGATCGTGACGCGGGCCTGATAGCGGCTCGGCCCGGCTGGCGGCAGCACGAGGAAGTCAGCGGCGGACAGCGACGATGCCACGGTTTCGGTGAAGGCCGCCACCTCATCGTCGTTAGCACGTATGGCGACCGTGACGGTGCCCTTCGGCAGCGGGTTCGGCGTTGCGGTGACCGCTTCGGCAAGCAGGGCCATGGCCAACACGATGCTCATGCGGCCATTCCCCCTCGATCTGCCCCGATCGTATCAACCTACGCCGGATTAGCGGGCGACGAAAGTGCTCCGCACGATCTTGTTCACCAAGCCCGGCAGGCCGGCATAGCTCGCCTTGTGATAAGGCGAATCCTGCTCCAGCGCGGCGGTGATGCGGCGGTGCGCCTCGCCCAGCGAGTGGTAGGGCAAGCTGGGCAGCAGGTGGTGCAGCGCATGGTAGCGCAGGCCGACCGGCGCCCACAGCGCGGGCAGCAGCGCGGGCGGGGGCACGTTGACCGAGTCGAGATATTGCGCGGTGACGCTCATCGGCTCGCCGTCATTTTCCCACAGATGCGCGACGAGGGTGCGCACCTGATTGACCACCGCGACGCCCGAGCCGATCGCCAGCGCGATCAGCACGCCACGCAGCGAGAAGACGCCGGTCGCGGTCAGCGTGACGATCGCAATCGCCCAGACGCTGGCGGCGGTTTCGACGCGGTTCCACAGCACCTTCGCCTCACCCTCCGGCGCGCGACGGCGGAAGGACGGGTTGATCGCCAGCGCCGAATAGCGTTCGACGATCGTCGTGCGCAGCTTGGGCGACAGCAGCGAAACCGGCGACAGGATCGCATAGCGGATCAAAAGACCGATCGGCGCCAGCGCGGAGATGACGACGAACGCGGGCAGCGTCCACGGCTTCATCAGCGCGAGCGGCAGATATTCGGGGTCTTCCGACGTGCCATAGCGCGTCTTGGCATGGTGCAGGTTATGCACGCCTTCGTACATGAAGCTGGGCGTGAGCATCGGCACGCCCACCAGCGCATTCCAGCCACCGCGGAAGCGCGGCAAGGCGCTGTGCTTCATGTGGCTGACTTCGTGGATGAAGCTGAGCGCGCGGTACAGCGCCAGCGCCGATACCACCGCAGCAAGCACGACCCAGCCGGTGCCCTGCACCGTCACCGCGACCGCCAGCGCACCGTAGCCGATCACCGCAGAGGCGATTAGATCGGCCC
This sequence comes from Sphingomonas sp. S6, assembly GCF_043498045.1. Classification (NCBI taxonomy): domain Bacteria; kingdom Pseudomonadati; phylum Pseudomonadota; class Alphaproteobacteria; order Sphingomonadales; family Sphingomonadaceae; genus Sphingomonas; species Sphingomonas sp. S6. The sequence goes on along the minus strand of NZ_JBIEOE010000006.1, from coordinate 37,780 downwards.
AGTAGATGCCGGGGCGCGGCGCGATCAGGTCGCGCGTCAGTTCGGCAGCGGCGCGCAGCATCGCCTTGTCGTCGGCAATCCGCGGGCGCGGGGTCCGCGCGGCGGCCGCCGCCGGAGCGGGGTTGCGCGAAAGGGTCAGCGAGCTTTCCATGGCGTGGTCCATTGCCCGTAGATAGTGGCGACAGCGTGGCATTTACAGGCGTGGGACGCCGCATCCTCTCGATCACAGATGACGGAATCGTCACTCGACCCCGTTGCCCGACGTGCTAGATCGCGTTCCAAATGGGAGGCCTATCTTGAGCGACCTGACGATTACGCCCGTCACCAGCAAGAGCGACCGCAAGGCGTTCGTCGACCTGCCGTTCCGGCTGTACAAGGACGATCCCCACTGGGTGCCGCCGCTGAAGGGCGAGGCGCTGGGCCTGATCACGCCCGAGAAGAACGGCTGGTACAGCCATGCCAAGGCGCAATTGTTCCTGGCGCGCGAGGGCGGCCGCGTGGTCGGGCGCATCTCCGCGCATATCGATACGCTGGCGCTGACCATGCCGGCGGTGCAGGGCTTCGGCCCCGGCGTCGGCCAATGGGGCCTGATGGATGCCGAGCGCGAGGATATCTTCATCGCGCTGCTCGCCAAGGCCGAGGACTGGTTGCGCGCGCAGGGCATCACGCGTGCGCTGGGACCGATCTCGCAGTCGATCTGGGAAGAGCCGGGTCTGCTGGTGCAGGGTTTCGACCATGCGCCGACAATCATGATGGGCCATGCCAAGCCAGACTATCAGGGGTGGATCGAGCGTGCCGGCTATACGACGGCCAAGCAGCTCTTCACCTACGAGCTGGATATCACCCAGGAATTCCCGCCGATCGTCAAACGGATCATCAAATCGGGCGAGAACAATCCGCGCATCGTCGTGCGCGAGGTGGACAAGCGCAAGTTCGAGGAAGAGGCGGCGATCATCCTCGCCATCCTGAACGATGCGTGGAGCGACAATTGGGGCTTCGTCCCCCTCACCCCGCCCGAGATCAAGGACGTGGGCGTCAAGCTGAAGCCGATCGTGTTCAACGACCTGATCCGCATCGCCGAACTGGACGGCAAGCCGGTGGCGTTCATGATCACGCTTCCCGACCTCAACGAAGCGATCAAGCCGCTGAACGGATCGCTGCTGCCGTTCGGCTGGGCGAAGCTGTTGCTGTGGCTGCGCCATCCCAAGGTGCGCACGATGCGCGTGCCGCTGATGGGCGTGGTGAAAGAGCTGCAATCGTCGCGGATGGCGAGCCAGCTCGCCTTCATGATGATCGAATATATCCGCCGCGCATCGGTGGAGCGCTATGGCGCGAGCCGCGGCGAGATCGGCTGGATCCTGGAGGACAATCAGGGGATGCGATCGATCGCCGAGACGATCCAGAGCCGGGTCAACAAGACCTACACCGTCTACGAAAAGACGCTGTAGACGGCAGCGTCAGGCCGCGTTGCGCGGCGCGGCCGGGCGGGCGGCCTGCCGATGGCGGCGCCGCTTGGCGGCATAGAGCGCGGCGTCGGCATCGGCGAGCAGCCGGGCAGCGCCATCGACCGCGAGCGAGCCACTCGCACAGCCGAGGCTGACGCCGACGCTGACCAGGGCGCCTTGGTCGCGCAGATGGATCGGATGGGTGATGGCGTGGCGCGCGGCGGCGGCCATGGCCTCCGCCGACTGGGCGCCGGCATCGGGCAGGACGATCACGAACTCGTCGCCGCCGAGCCGCGCCACCACCTTTTCGCCGGCGACCGCGCGCAGGCGCGCGCCGATCTCCACGAGCACCCGGTCGCCGGCGGCGTGGCCATAATGATCGTTGATGCCCTTGAACCCGTCGAGGTCGAGGAACAGCAGTGACACGGATCGGGTGCTGGTGGCCGCCAGGCGTTCGAGCTCGATATCCAGGCCGGCGCGGTTGACCAGCTGCGTCAGCACGTCGGTACGCGCGAGTTGCTGCGCCTGACGCTTGGCGGCGAGGACCGCCAGCAACGTGCGATTGTTCTGGACGGTCAGCACGATCGACCCGATCGCAAGCACCGCGAACAGCAGGAACACGAAGGCGTTGATCCCGGCGAGCGCGCAGGCCATCGGCGCGCCCACGATGACGTGCATCGCAATGCTCAGCCGCGGCAGCGCGGCCCAGCGAATGGCAAGGCCGGTGAACAGCGCCATGACCGCCATCGTCGCGGCCAGCTGCAATTCCTGGATTCCGGTCGCGAAGCTGAACGCGCAGCCGACGCCGAAGGTCGCGAACATCACGCTGGCCAGCAGGATGATGATGCGGGCGGTGCGATAGGGAACGCGTCGGTTGGTCCGCCACGCGATCCACGCCGGCACGACGCGCGCCTTGAGCAGGACGAGGTCGGCGATCAGCCATGCAAAGGCCCAGCCGGTCCGCGCGAACCAGCAGGCCGACGCGCTCATCAGCAGAAAGCCGAGGCTTGCGGTCAGCACGCCCAAGGGGCGCAGCATCATCGTGTCGATCAGATCGGCACGCAGAGCCGCATCATGGTGGGGGACACCCAGCGCGCGATCGAACGCCCGCTCTGCCCTGCGCAGGAATGTCCCGATGACCGACACAATCAACTCCGTTCCGGCGGAGCTTATGGGCCGCGCATGTTAACATTTTGTGCAAAACGGACCAATCTCGATCGGTCGCGACCGCGGCAACGGGAAGGCGGCGTCACACCGTGACGCTGCGCGCCGGCCGGCCCTCGTCGCCGAAGATGCGGCGGTACCGCGCGATTTCAGCGGGATCGCCGGTCGCCTTGGCGGGATTGTCCGACAGTTTCACCGCCGGGCGGCCGTTGGCCGCGATGACCTTCGCGACCAGCGAGATGGGCTCCAGCGCATGGCCGCCCTCAGGGTCGCAGCCGCGGAAGTCGTTGGTCAGGTTGGTGCCCCAGCCGAAGCTGGTCCGCACCCGGCCGCGGAAATGGCGCGCGGTCGCTTCGATACTGTCGACGTCCATACCGTCCGAGAAGATCAGCAGCCGCTGACGCGGATCGACGCCATGTGCCTGCCACCAGGCCATGATCTGTTCGCCCCCCTCGATCGGCGGCATCGAATCGGGGCGGAAGCCGGTCCAGTCGGCCAGCCAGTTGGGGGCATGCCGCAGGAAGGCCGCGGTGCCAAAGGCGTCGGGCAGTGCGATCAGCAGATTGCCGTCGTAATGCGCACGCCATTCCTCCAGCACGCGATACGGCGCGGCGGCGACCCCGGCATCGTCACCCGCCAGCGCCGCCAGCACCATCGGCAGTTCGTGCGCGTTGGTGCCGATCGCCTCCAGATCATTGTCCATCGCCAGCAGGACGTTCGAGGTGCCGATGAAGCGGCTGCCCAGCCCCTCCTTCACCGCCTCGACACACCAGCGCTGCCACAGAAAGCCGTGACGCCGCCGCGTGCCGAAGTCCGACAGAACGAGGTCGGGGATGGCGCGCAACCGCTCCACCTTGTCCCACAGCTTGGCCTTGGCGCGGGCGTAGAGGATATCGAGTTCGAACCGCCCCCTGCCCTTCAGCGCGGCGCGCGAACGCAGTTCGTTGACGATGGCGAGCGCCGGAATTTCCCACATCGTCGTGTGCGTCCAAGGCCCTTCGAAATGGAGTTCGAACTGGCCGTCGATGGTGCGCAGCTCGTAATCAGGCAGGCGGAAGTCGGCGAGCCAGGCGAGGAAATCGGGCGCGAACATCCGCTGCTTACCGTAGAAGCTGTTGCCGGCGAGCCAGATCAGTTCGCGCTTCGAAAAGCGCAGCGACCGGGCATGATCGAGCTGTTCGCGCAGCTCGCGTTCGTCGATCACCTCGCCCAGGCGCACCGACGTGGTGCGGTTGATCAGCGCGAAGGTCGCCTGCACGTCGGCATGCCGCTGCCAGATGAGCTGCAGCATCAGCAATTTGTAGAAATCGGTGTCGAGCAGGCTGCGCACCACCGGGTCCAGCCGCCATCCGTGATTGTAGACGCGCGTGGCGATATCGGTGACGGGCATGGGAAATCCTGAAGCGCGAAAGGTATTAAACGACCGGATGTAGCCGATCGCCGTGCGGCGTCACAGAAGCGAGGACGCGGCCTCCACGCCAGGCTCGGCCCCGCGCACCGGGGTGGCGAACACCTTGGGACCCGCCAGCGCCGCCGCGAGGTCGGCCTCCCGGAACGGCTTGGAAAGGTGGGCGAGATCGGGCGAGAGCGTCTCGACATCGGCATAGCCCGAGACGATCAGCACGCCGAGGTCCGGGCGGTCCGCGCGCAGGCGGCGCGCCAATTCGGTGCCGGTCATGCCGGGCATCAGATGGTCCGAGACGATGAGGTCGGGCGACAGGCCCTCGTGGATCAGGCGCAGCGCGGCGTCCGCACTATCGGCCTCGACCACGCGATAGCCGATATCGTGCAGCATCTGCGCCGCCGCGGCCCGCACCGCACCCTCGTCGTCGACCAGCAAGACGCAGCCCGCGCCATGCACCGGCGCCGCGCCGGTCGCGTCGGGAACGGGCGCGACGGACACGAGGCTGGCCGGCAGCCACAGTTCGGCGACGGTCCCTGCCCCCGGCGTGCTGGCGAGCCGGAACGTGCCGCCGAGCTGGCTTGCGAGACCATGGACCATCGACAGGCCCAGACCCGTGCCGCGGCCGACGCCCTTGGTGGAGAAGAACGGCTCGATCGCGCGGGCGAGCGTGGCGGCGTCCATGCCGTGGCCCGTGTCAGAGACGCTAAGAAAGACATAGTCGCCGGGCGCGAGCGGGTGCTCCGCCTCCGCCAGATGCCGCTGGCCGAGCGCGACACGCATCACACCGCCCGTGGGCATCGCGTCGCGCGCGTTCACCGCGAGGTTGAGCAGCGCCATTTCCACCTGGTTGCGATCGGCAATCGCCGGCAGCAGCCGTTCGGGCGCGTCGATGACCAGCTGGATCTGCGGGCCGACCGTCGTCGTGAGCAGCGCCGCCATGTCCTGCGTCAGCGCGACCAGATCGACCGCATCGGGCTGCAGTGGTTGGCGCCGCGCGAAGGCGAGCAGGCGCTGCACCAAGGTGCTGGCCCGCTCGGCGGACTGGATCGCGCTGTCGAGCAGGCGGAGACCGCGGTCGCCGTCGGGGAGCTTGCGGCGCAGGAAGTCGAGACCGCCGAGGATCGGCGTCAGCAGATTGTTGAAATCGTGCGCGACGCCGCCGGTCAGCTGGCCGATCGCCTCCATCTTCTGGCTTTGCCGCAGCGCCTCTTCCGTGCGTTGGAGCGCCTCGTCCTTCCGCCGCGCCTCCGTCACGTCGCGGCCCGAACCGTAGATCAGGCCGCCTTCGGTCGAGGTCAGCCAGGAAATGCACCGCAGCGATCCGTCATGGGCGATATAGCGGTTTTCGACCACCGGTACGTCCGCGCCGGACGCCGCCGCGGCGAGCGCCGCCTGGGTCATGGCGATATCGTCGGGGTGGATGAAATCCGTGACGGGTCGCCCCGCCACATCGTGCTGCGAATGGCCGAGCAGCGCGGTCCAGGCGGGGTTGACCGACCGGAACCGGCCATCGGGTTCGACCACGACGAGAAGGTCGCGCGAGAGGTTCCAGACGCGGTCGCGCTCGGCGGTGCGTTCCTCGACCCGCCGTTCGAGCCGTTCGTTGGCGGACTGGACCGCGGCGAGCAGGCGCGCATTCTCGATCGCCACCGCCGCCTGCGCGGCGAGACCGAGGATCAGGTCCTCGTGACGCTGCGAAAAGCGATCGGCATGGGGGTGGCCGAACAGCAGGCCGCCCAGCACCTGCCCGTGCCGCGACACCACCGGCACGGCGAGGTAGCTCGTCACCTCTGGGTGGCCCGGCGGCATGCCGGCAAAGGGGGCGTTGGCGCCGTAGCGGGGATCGCGGGTGATGTTGTCCGACCGGATCACCTCGTTGCGGAAGATCGGGCCCAGCACATTGGTGCCGCGCGGGCGGCCCAGACGGATGAAGTCGCCGCGATCGCCGCCCGACAGCGTGAACAGGTGCAGTCGTTCGCCGCTGTCGTCCATCACGTTATGGAAGAAGGCGCCGACCGACGCGCCGGTCAGCTCGACCCCGGCATCGGTGACCATCTGCACCAGCCGTTCGAGGTCGTGTTCGGCCGCGAGCGCGGTGTTGATCCGGTTGAGCGTGGCGATGGCGCGTTCGGCGCGACGTTCCTCCGTCACATCCTGCACCGACACGCCGATACCGGTGAGCTGGCCCGCGCCGTCGCGGATCGGCAGCCAGTTCTGCCGCCACACGCTGGTGCCGTCGGGGCCGGTCATCTCGAGCCCCTTGACCGTTTCGCCCGCCAGCACCCGTGCGGCGAGCGCCACGGCAGGGTCGGCGCGGTCGGGCGTGATCTCGCCCACGGTGCGCCCGATATGATCGGCGACCGACACGCCGCTGAGCCGCGCGAACCGATCGTCCACCCAGACATAGCGCAGATCGGGATCGAGGATCGCTAGCCCGACCGACGATGCCGCATACATCGCCGCCAGCTGTCCGGCCGGTTGCGCCTCTGACCCCGAATGCCTCACTCGACCCTCATCCTCGAAGGCGCCTGCCTTCCGAACCGCACGCACAACGCCGTTGCATCGCAGAAGTTCTGAGGGTCCGCTTTAACGCTTTGAAGGGCAAGCGCTATCCATCATGCGGTCAGCGGGGCCGTTCGCCGGCGCCACCGATGTCGGCGCGTTCCAGCGTCAATTGCGCGCGGAGGCCATGGCCGTTCGCCCCGGCCGACAGGTGGAGCGCGCCATCGTGCGCCGCGGCGACCCGTGCGACGATCGAGAGGCCGAGGCCACTGCCGCCGCTGCGCGTCGCGCTGCCGCGCCAGAAGCGCCGCGTCATCTGCGCCAGCGTAGCGGGGTCGATCGGCGGTCCGTCGTCGGAGACGCTCACCTGCGCGCCGGGGCCGACTGCAACGGTGATGCCGGTGCCCGGCGGGGTGTGGCGCAGGACATTCTCGATGAGGTTTTCGACCGCGAGCTGGATGGCGTGCGCATAGCCGCGGACCGGCGTCGGCGCGCGATCCTCCAGCGCGATGCGATAGCCTGCGTCGATGACCATCGGCGCGCGGTCGGCGACGACCTGTTCGGCGAGCGCGAGCAGGTCGACCGGCGTGCCGGCATCCTCTGGCGGGCGTTCGAGGTCGGCGAGCGCGAGCAGCTGGGCGATGACATGCGCGGCGCGATCCACCTCGGCGAGCAGTGCGGTGCGCACCGCGGGATCGGCGACGCCGTCGGCGCGCAGGCGGATGACCGACAGCGGCGTGCGCAGTTCATGCGCGACGTCGGCGGCAAAGGCGGCCTGGGTGACGAACGACTGTTCGAGGCGATCGAGCGCGGCATTGGTCGCGATCGCCAGCGGCTCGACCTCGGCGGGCAACGTGCCCTGCGGCAGGCGGCGATCAAGCGTGCGCGGGCCGATGTCGGCGGCGATCGTCGAGACCGCGCTCATCCGCCGGGTCAGCCGCCGGGCCATCCACGCGCCGACCAGCGGCACGATGAGCGTCACCGGCAGCAGCAGCCAGACGAAGCGCGACAGGAAGGTGCGGACGATATCGTCGGTCACCACCTCCGGCGCGGCGGCATCCTGCGACACCACGACCCAGCGGCCGCCGACCGGACGGCTGACCGCGGCGAGCGCACCGCGGCGGACGTGCCGGGTGCGCGAATCGAGGGCGATCCCCGTCACCAGTTCGGGCCGCGCGGGCCCGCGTTCGGCGAGCACGTGGCGCGAGCGATCGACGACCGCGAGCGTCAGTCCGCCCGCCAGCAGGTCCACCGCGCGCACCGCGCGATGCGGCCGGTCGCCGGGCAGCAGCATCGCCACCGCATCCGCCTGCCGTTCCAGCATCACGCGCTGATATTGGCCCGCGATCTGGTGGAGCAGCATCGCCGTGCCGAAGGGCAGCAGGATCGCGGCGGCGAGCGCCGTCGCGCCGTAGAGCAGCGCCACCTGCCCGAACAGCGAGCGCGGCAGGCGCAGGTGCCAGCCCTTGCTCATGTCGCCGGGCGGAGGAGATAGCCGACGCCGCGCACCGTCTCGATCCGCACGCCGCTGCCCGCATCGTCCAGCCGCTTGCGCAGGCGGTGGACATAGACCTCGACCGCGTTCGAGCCGAGATCGCCGCCGACGCCGAACAGATGATCCTCGACCAGGCGCTTGGGCACCACCTTGCCCAGGCGGCGCAGCAGCAGGTCGAGCAATTCGGTTTCGCGTGCGGAGAGCGTCAGCCGCTGCTCTCCCACCCAGGCGACGCGCGTATCCACGTCGAACCGCAACGCCCCGCACGCCAGCGCATTGCCGAGATAGCCGCCCTGCCGGCGCAACACCGCGAGGATGCGTGCGTGCAGCTCGTCCGGGTCGAACGGCTTGACCAGGATATCGTCGGCACCGTCGTTCAGGCCGCGGATGCGTACGTCGACGCCGCCGCGCGCGGTGAGCACCAGCACCGGACAGGTATTGCCCCGCGCGCGCATGCGGCGCAGCACCGCGAGGCCGTCGTCGTCGGGCAGGCCGAGATCGAGCAACACCGCGGCATGGCCTGCGGTCGCCAGATACGCCTCCGCCTCCTCCGCATCGGTGGCGAGGTCGACCGTCAGCCCGCGCTGCACCATCGCCGCCGTCAGCGCATCGGCCAGTCCGCGATCGTCCTCCACCAACAAAATCCGCATCGGACCCTTTCGCGCCGCAGCATTTGTCAGCATTCTGTAAGCGAGCCGGCCTACCGGCTCCAGCCTCATTGCCTGCGAGACGCACCATGCACGCCACCGACACCCCGGAGACGCTTCCCCCCGCCACGACCCTGGGTCGTTCGGCGCAATGGCGGTGGCTGGGGATCGCCGCGGCGGTGCTGGTCGGCATCGGTCTGCTCGTCTCGCTGATCGGTAAATTGACGCATCACGACGAGGCGCCGCCGCCCGCCTCGCCGCCGGGCACTTTCCGCCCCAGCGCCGAACAGATGGCCGCGCTGACGACGATGCGCGTCGGCGATTCGCTGTCGGACGCGGCGACGCTGGCCAGCGGCGCGATCACCGTCGATGGCGATCGCAGCACGCCGGTCGTCATGCCCTATTCGGGGCAGGTCGTGCGCGTGCTGGTCGATGCGGGCCAGCGCGTCGGCCGGGGCCAGGCGCTGATGCTGGTGCGGACCACCGACTTCGTGGACGCGCGCAGCGGCCTGTTCGCGGCACGTGCGGCGTATCAGAATGCGCAGGCCCAACTCGCGACGGCACAGCGGACCGCGGAACGGCAGAAGCAGATCTACGAAACCGCCGGCGGCGCGCTGAAGGATTATCAGCAGGCCCAGGCCGACCTCGCCGCGGCGCAGGCGACCGCGCGCACCAACGCCGCAGCCCTGGGCGCGGCGCGCGACAAGCTCGCGGTGCTCGGCAAGTCGCCGGGCGAGATCAACCGGCTGGAGGGCGTCGGCGAAGTCACCGGCATCCATGACGTCACCACCCTGCATGCGCCGATCAGCGGCCTCGTCGCCTCGCGCGACGTGGCGCCCGGCCAATATGTGACGCAGGGCGGCGACAAGCCGGTGATGACGATCACCGACCCCTCGCGCGTCTGGCTGGTCGCGCAGGTGCCCGAAACGCAGGCCGCGTCGATCCATGTCGGCGATGCCGCGACGGTGACCACCCCCGCCCTGCCCGGCCGCCAGTTCACCGCGCGCATCGATCTGGTCGGCGCCGCGCTTGATCCCGTGACGCACCGCCTGCCGGTGCGTGCCGCGATCGCCAACCCCGACGGCGCGCTGAAGCCGCAGATGTTCGCGAGCTTCGCGATCCACCGCGCCACCTCGACCAAGGCCATCGTCGTGCCCGCGGTCGCGGTGATCCATGAAGGCGACAATGCGCGCGTCTGGGTCGTGCGCCCCGACGGTCTGCTCGTCTCGCGCAATGTCACCACCGGCGACGCACAGGACGGCAAGGTCACGATCACCTCCGGCCTGCAACCGGGCGAGCGCATCGTCACGGCGGGCGCGCTGTTCGTCAACGAAGCGGGTCTGGGCGAATGAACCGCATCGTCGCCTTCGCGCTGCGCCAGCGGCTGCTCATCGTCGGCGTCTTCGTCACGATGCTGCTCGCCGGCGTCATCGGCTTCATCAACCTGAATATCGAGGCCTATCCGGACCCCGTACCGCCGATGGTCGAGGTCATCACGCAGACGCAAGGGCTGTCCGCGGAGGAGATGGAGCGCAACGTCACCATCCCGATCGAGGTACAGATGGCGGGCATCCCGCACCTGACCGCGATCCGTGCGATCAGCCTGTTCGGCCTGTCCGACATCAAGATCCAGTTCAGCTATGATTACACCAACGAACAGGCCAAGCAGCAGGTCATCAACCGTCTGTCGCAGCTGCCGCCGCTGACCGGCGGGGCGCAGCCGACGCTGTCGCCGACCAGCCCGGTGGGCGAGATCTTCCGCTACAAACTCACCGCGCCCAAGGGCTATTCGGTGATGGATCTGAAGACGTTGCAGGACTGGGTGCTGCAACGCCGGTTCAAGCGCATTCCGGGCGTGATCGATGTCACCGGCTGGGGCGGCAAGCTGCGCGCCTATGACGTGGTGATCGACAACGACCGGCTCGCCGCACACAATGTCACCGTCAGCCAGGTCCTGCAGGCGATCGCCAAGAGCGACGGCAACGTCGGCGGCCAGACGATCAACTTCGGCAGCCAGGCCGCGATCGTTCGCGGCGTCGGCTTGATCCAGTCGGTCAGCGGCATCGAGAACGTGCTGGTGGGCAGCGCCAACGGCCAGCCGATCCTGCTGAAGGACGTGGCGCATGTCACGATCGGTAACAGCCCGCGGCTGGGCGTCGCCGGCTACAACGACCAGGACGATATCGTGCAGGGCATCGTGCTGATGCAGCGCGGCGCCCAGTCGATGCCCACGATCAAGGCGGTGCAGAAGGAAGTGGCGGACATCAACGCCTCCGGCATCCTGCCGCCGGGCGTGCAGTTGCAGCGCATCTACGACCGGTCGGACCTGATCAACCTGACCATCCACACCGTGCTCGAGAACATGGTGGTCGGCATCATCCTGATCTTCGCGCTGCAATGGCTGTTCCTGGGCAATTTGCGCAGTGCGATCATCGTCGCCGCCACCATCCCCTTCGCGCTCGCCTTCGCAATCCTGATCCTGGTGTTGCAGGGGGAAAGCGCGAACCTGTTGTCGGTCGGCGCGCTCGATTTCGGCCTGGTGGTCGATGCCAGCGTCATCATGGTCGAGAACATCTTCCGCCACATGGTGGAGCGATCGGCGCACGTCGAAAATGGGAAGGGCCATTTCACCCTCGCCAACCGCTTCTCGGCGGTGCTGGGCGCGTCGAGCGAGGTCAGCCGCGGCATCTTCTTCGCCGCCGCGATCATCATCGCAAGCTTCCTGCCGCTGTTCACGCTGACCGGCGTCGAGGGCCATATCTTCGGCCCGATGGCCAAGACCTATGCCTATGCCATCACCGGTGGCCTGATCGCGACCTTCACCGTCGCGCCGGTGCTGGCGACGCTGCTGCTGCCGGACAAATTGTCCGAGGTGGAGACGTTCATCGTCGGCCGGCTGCGCCGCGTCTACGAACCCGCCGCCGCCTTCGCGCTGGGCAACCGGGTGATCGCATTGGGTGGTGCGATGCTGATGCTGCTGGTCGCCGTTGTCGGTGTGCGCTCGCTCGGCATCGAATTCCTGCCGCACCTCGAAGAAGGCAATATGTACATCCGCGCGACGCTGCCTGCGTCAATCAGCCTCGAAGGCGGCCAGCCGGTCGTCAACGAGGTGCGGCGGATCATCATGAAATACCCGGAGGTCCAGTCGGTCCTGTCGGCGCAGGGCCGCCCCGACGACGGCACCGATTCGACCGGGTTCTTCAACGCCGAATTCTTCGTGCCGTTGAAGCCCTTCGACAGCTGGCCGCGCGGCGTGACCAAGGAAACGCTGACCGAGGAATTGTCGAAGAAGCTGCAACAGCGCTTCCCCGGCGTCGATTTCTCGTTCTCGCAATATATCGAGGATAACGTCGAAGAGGCCGCATCCGGCGTGAAGGGCGCCAATTCGATCAAGCTGTTCGGCCCCGATTTGCCGACGCTGGAAAAATACGCGGACCAGATCAAGGACCAGATGAGCAAGGTCCGCGGCATCGAGGATCTGGGCGTGTTCCAGTCGCTGGGCCAGCCGACCGTGCGCGTCGATGTCGATCGCGCCAAGGCTGCGCGTTATGGCCTGACGCCCGACGACGTGAACCAGACAGTCGCCGCGGCGATCGGCGGCAGCTCGACCGCCGACCTGTACGAGGCCGGCACCGACCGCCACTTCCCGATCATCGTTCGGCTGAAGTCCGAACAGCGCGATTCGATCGAGGCGATCCGCCGCATCACGATCGGCGCGCCCGCGACCGACGGCAGCAACACCACGATCCAGGTGCCACTGTCCGAGGTCGCCAACGTCCACCTGACCAGCGGCGCGTCGTTCATCTATCGCGAGCATCAGGAACGCTACATCCCGATCAAATTCTCGGTGCGCGGCCGCGATCTGGGCGGCGCGGTGGACGAGGCGCGGGCACGCATCCAGCGTACCGTGCACCTGCCGAGCGGCTATCATCTGGAATGGGCGGGCGAGCTGGACAATCTCAACAACGCCATCGCGCGTCTCGAGATCGTCGTGCCGATCAGCCTGTTGCTGATGCTGCTGCTACTCTACGCCAATTTCGGGTCGATCCGCGACAGCCTGCTCGCCTTTGCGGCGATCCCGCTGGCCGTCGTCGGGGGCGTGCTGGCGCTGGCCTTGACCGGCACGGCGTTCAGCATCTCGTCCGCGATCGGCTTCGTCGCGCTGTTCGGCATCGCGGTGATGGACGGCATCCTCGTCGTGACGACGTACAACAATGCCGTCGACGAAGGACACGACCGCAAGACGGCGCTCGCCACCACGGTGCGCCACAGCCTGCGCCCGGTCGTGATGACCTGTCTGGTCGCCGCGATCGGCCTGCTGCCGGCAGCGCTGTCGCACGGCATCGGCAGCCAGGTGCAAAAGCCGCTGGCGCTCGTCGTCGTCGGTGGCATGACGTTGGCGCCAGTACTGATCCTGCTGATCCTGCCGGTGCTGATCGACCGCTTCTCGAAGCGCGTGCCGCCCGAGGATCGCGGGGCGCATGGCCGCGACGTCGGCCACCATCCCCACCCCGACCCCGATGCTGCCGGTGAGGAGGCCCTCGCATGACCCGCACCCTCGTCATCCTGCTTGCCTGCTCGACCGCGGCGTGCGCGAGTACCGTCCACGACCTCGACGCGCATGCGCCCCTGCCTGCCGCCGCCACACCCGCCACGATCGCCCCCGCGACCGGGCCGGCGCAGGGCTTTACCACCGCGCCGGTTGCCGCCGACTGGTGGACGGCGTTCGGCAGTCCGCAGCTCAACACGCTCGTCGGCGAAGCGCTGGCGCGCAACAATGACATCGCCGTCGCCGATGCCGCGTTGCGACAGGCGCGCGAACTGGCCGGCGCGGCGGGCGGACAGGCCCTGCCGCAGATCGATGGCAGCTATCAGGCGGAGCGCACCCGCGTCTCCAACGCGCTGTCGCCCGCGGTCGCCGACCAGAACCAGCAGCTGTACACGCTGCACACGGCGCAGGTCGCGGTCAGCTATCCGGTCGATCTGTTCGGCGGGGTGCGATCCAAGATCCGTTCGGCGCGTGCGCAGGCCGAGGTGCAGCGCCACCGGCTGGATGCCGCGCGCGCCAGCGTCGTCGCCAATCTGGTGCAGGCGATCATCCAGCGCGCGGTGCTGGCCGATCAGGTGCAGGCGGCGCAGATCGCCATCGCGGTCAATCGCGACATCCTGAAGAGCCAGCTGCAACGCCAGCGCCTGGGCGCGATCGGCGCGGCGGACGTTGCGACACAGCAGACCGCGCTCGCCACCGCGGAGGGTGCGTTGCCGCCGCTCGTCCGGCAGGAAGCGCACCAGCGCGTCGTCATCGCCGCGCTGCTCGGCCGGCCGGCGGGCGATCCTTTGCCCGAGCTGCCGACGCTGGCGGCGCTGCAATTGCCGACCAGCCTGCCCGCCGTCCTCCCCTCCGACCTCGTCGCGCGGCGGCCGGACGTGCGCGCGGCGGCGGCGCAGCTGGAGGGCGCGGGCGCTGATGTGCGGACCGCGATCGCGGCGCGGCTGCCCTCGATCACGCTCAGCGGCACCGCGGGCGGATCGGCGCAGCGCTTCGGCGACATGTTCAAGGACGGCAATCCGTTCTGGACGCTGATCGGTGGGCTGACCCAGCCGATCTTCCACGCCGGCGCGCTGCGCCATCAGCAGCGTGCGGCCGAGGCGGCGCTGGATGGCGCCAAGGCGCAATATCGCACCGCGGTGCTGACCGCGTTCGGCGACGTGTCCGATGCGCTGACCGGCCTTGCGACCGATGGCGTGGCGCTGGATGCCGCGACGCGGGCGAGCGATGCGTCGAACCGCGCGCTGACCTTCACCCGCCGGCAGCTGGCGCTGGGCGGGGTCGATTCGCTGGTGCTGCTCAACGCCACCGCCGCCGATGCGCAGGCGCGCGCACAGCTGGTGCAGGCGAAGGGTGCGCGGCTGAGCGATACGGTGGCGCTGTTCCTGGCGAGCGGTGGGCCTGTCGCTGGCCGGTGATTGCATCGCTGCGGCAGAGCGAAGCTGTCCAGAGTCGGGCCAGGACGCCCTGGAGTGCTTCGCTACGCTCGCAATGACGGATGGGGAATGGATTGCGTGGTCGATCGCCGTGTCACCGCAGCGAAGGCTGGGGTCTAGCTCGGCTGCCGTCACGCCCATTGACGAGGATATCCCAGCCTTCGCTGGGATGACGGCATGTTCGCGACCTGCTCGTCGACAGACTTCAGGCGAACGGAGCCGGTGACGACCGCCAACAAAAAAGGCCGGCGCTGGGGATACCAGCGCCGGCCTTTTTTACGTGTCGAGATAGCGGATCAGCGGCGGGGCTGCGCGCCTGGCGGGACCGCACCCGGGGGCATCGCGCCGGGCATGCCCGGCATGCCACCCTGCTGGGCCTGCATCTGCATCTGGCGGACCACCGCTTCCGGCAGGAAGTCGATCAGGTCGATGTCGAAGACGAGCGTCGAGTTGGGCGGGATCGCCCCCTTGTCCGCAGCACCATAGCCGAGCGAGGGCTTGATCCAGACGCGGTACTTCGCGCCCTTGGGCATCAGCTTCAGCGCTTCGGTGAAACCTGGGACCAGGCCGGCAACAGGCAGCGGCGTCGGCTGCTGCGACTTTTCGAAGACGGTGCCGTTCAGCAGCTTGCCTTCATAGTTGATCAGCGCGACGTCCGCATCGGTCGGCTTGGGCGCACCCGGCGCGCCGGGCTGCAGCACCTTGTACTGAAGGCCCGACGGGGTGGTGACGACGCCGCGGGCGCGGGCGTTGCGGGTCAGGAAGTCGTCGCCCTGGCGCGCGAGCGCGAACGCCGCGATGCAGGCGAGCGCAATGCCGACCCAGAGGTAGACGAGATAGCTGCGCTTGACGGGCTGCAGCGGAACGGCGGTGACGGTGGACATCAGAGCACCTGGAGCTGTGGTGCCGGGCCGGCCGTCACCGGTTCAAAAGTCGCAAAAGTCACGCCGGCGCACGTGTTCTGCACACGCACACCGGCGGTTTTACAATGACTTACCGTGCGCCGTCGCGCTCAGCGCGCTTGCGCTCGAGCTTGCGGGCGCGACGGACCGCAGCGGCACGCTCGCGCGCGCGCTTTTCCGACGGCTTCTCGTAGTGACGGCGCAGCTTCATCTCGCGATACACACCCTCACGCTGCAGCTTCTTCTTGAGCGCGCGAAGAGCCTGGTCGACATTGTTGTCGCGGACGACGATCTGCATAAAACCCAATCACTCCGGTCAATAGCTAATGCGGCCGCAGACAAGGGGTCCGCGCCGTGCGAACGGTGCCCCTAGCAGCGACATGCCCCATTGGCAACCCGTGACGGCACGCGATGCCCGATCCAGCGTGGCCCGCATGGCGGCAAGCGTTGACAGGCTGGCTGAGAACAACGAGTGGTAACGCTAACCGCTAAATTGACAGACAAATAACGGGAGAGTTCCGGCCCATGACTGCGTGTGTGTTCGACCCTGCCGACGCGCTGGGCGCGGAATGGCGCGAAGGTCGCTGGATCGGCCGCATCGATCGCGGCGAAGGCCCCTGCCCCGTGCTGGTGGTGGACGGCATCGTCCATGACATGAGCCGCGTCACACCGACGATCGCCGATCTGGTCGCCGCCGCCGCCTTCGATCCCACCAAGGGCGAGGCGATCGGTGCGCTCGATGCGATCGGCCTGTCGGTCGACGGCCCGGTCCGCCTGCTCTCCCCCATCGACCTGCAATGCGTGAAGGCGGCGGGCGTGACCTTCGCCGTATCGGCGATGGAGCGCGTGATCGAAGAGCGCGCCCGGGGTGATTCGAGCGCGGCGGCCGAAGTGCGCGGCCGACTCGAAGGCCGGATCGGCGGGAGCATGCGCGCGGTGGTGCCGGGATCGCCCGAAGCCGCGGCGCTGAAGCAGGCGCTGATCGACGAGGGCCTGTGGTCGCAATATCTGGAGGTCGCGATCGGCCCGGATGCGGAAATCTTCACCAAATCACCCGTCCTGTCGACGGTGGGCTGGGGCGCGGATGTCGGCGTACGGTCCGACTCGACGTGGAACAACCCGGAGCCCGAGGTCGTGCTGCTGGTCGACGCCCAGGGCAAGGCGGTGGGCGCGACATTGGGCAACGACGTCAATCTGCGCGATTTCGAAGGGCGATCGGCGCTGCTGCTGGGCAAGGCGAAGGACAATAACGCCTCCTGCTCGCTGGGCGCGTTCGTGCGATTGTTCGACGACCGATTCACGATGGACGACGTCCGCAACGCCGAGATCACGCTGCGGATCGAGGGCACCGACGGCTATACGCTGGATGGCAGCAGCGCGATGAACCAGATCAGCCGCGATCCCGAGGAATTGAAGCGGCAGGCGCTGAGCGAGCATCATTATCCCGACGGCTTCGTGCTGTTCCTGGGCACCTTGTTCGCGCCGACGCAGGATCGCGACGTCGCCGGTCAGGGCTTTACCCACAAGGTCGGCGATACGGTGGCGATCGCGACGCCGCGGCTGGGGCGGCTGGTCAACCGGGTGGTCCATTCGAAGGATGCGCCGGCATGGGACTTCGGGATCGGTGCGCTGATCCGCAATCTGGCCGCACGGGGGCTGCTGCAATGACCGACACGACGATGACCGACACCCGCGCCATCTACCCCTCGCTGCGCGATCGGCGCGTGATCGTGACGGGCGGCGGATCGGGGATCGGTGCCGGACTGGTCGAGGCGTTCGTGCGGCAGGGCGCCAAGGTCGCCTTCGTCGACGTTGCCGAGGCCGAATCGCAGGCGCTGGTCGAGCGATTGGGCGCAGGCGCGGCGCATGTGCCGCTGTTCCGGCGGCTGGACCTGACCGACCTCGATGCGGTCGCCAGTGTGTTCGCCGACTTGCAGAAGGCGTTGGGCGGGGTCGACGTGCTGGTCAACAACGCCGGCAACGACGATCGCCACACGGTCGCCGACGTCACGCCCGCCTATTGGGACGAGCGGATGAACGTCAATCTGCGCCACCAGTTCTTCGCCGCCAAAGCGGTGGTGCCGGCGATGCAGGCGGCGGGCGGCGGTGTGATCGTCAACTTCGGGTCGATCAGCTGGCATTTGGGCCTCGAAGACCTGATCGTCTACCAGACCGCCAAGGCGGCGATCGAGGGCCTGACGCGCAGCCTCGCGCGCGACCTGGGCCGCAGCAACATCCGCGTGAATGCGGTGGTGCCGGGCAATGTGAAGACGCCGCGGCAGGAAAAATGGTACACGCCCGAGGGCGAGGCGGAGATCGTCGCGGGCCAGTGCCTGGACGGGCGCATCCTGCCCGAGGACGTGGCGGCGCTGGTGCTGTTCCTCAGCTCCGACGATGCGAAGATGTGCACGGGGCATAATTACTGGGTGGATGCCGGCTGGCGGTGAGGGGTTGGGGCGACGGCCTGCCTCTCCCCCACACGGTCATCCCCGCGAAGGCGGGGATCCATATTCCCTGACGGCGGCGGCAGGGCCGACAGCTCAGCCAGTCTGGATTCCCGCCTTCGCGGGGATGACGGTACGGGGTTGGGGTGAAGGAAGGGGTGGCGTGGCCGTCCTCTTACCCCGCGTGACTTTCGGCCCCCTCTTCGACTAGGCAGCGGGCTTCGCAACGCATGGGAGCTGGCGGCTTGGGCAGGGTGACGAGGGCGGTGGCGCAGACATGGGCGATGCTGCTGCTTGCCCTGGCGATTCCGGCGCTGGCCCAGCCCTCCCCCATCGACACTGCGAGCCGCGAACTCGCCGGGGCGGAGACCGACCTTGCCGCGGTCGATTCGGCGCTCGATGGCAAGGTCGATCGTGCGGGCCGGGCCGATCTGCGTACGCGGGCGCTCGCCGCACAAAGTGACGCGCGCGATGCGGCGGATCAGCTGCGTGGGCAGCTGGCGCTGGTCGATGCCCGGATCGCCGGACTGGGGCCGCCGGCCGCCGGCGTCACCGAGGCGCCCGACATTCGCGCCGAACGCAAGGCGCTGGCGCAGGCGCGCGATGCGCTCGATTCGAAGGTGAAGCGCGGACAGCTGATCGCGGTGGAGGCCGGGCAGCTGGTCGCCGAGATCGACGAGGCGCAGGCGGCGGAGATCGGGCAGCGTATCTCGGTCCGATCGCCCTCCCCCGTCTCGCCCGTTTTCTGGGAGGAACTGCTCTCCGCGATGCCGCGCGATGCGCGCCGGGTCGCCACGCTGATGCGGCGCGAATGGTCGCAGGGCGATGTCGCGCTGCGCGCGGGCAAGCCGTGGACCGCTTTGCTCGGCGCGGCGCTGGCGCTGCTGCTGCTGTTCCCCGTGCGGCAGCGGCTGCGGGGGATCGGCCAGCGCTATCTGGTCAGCGACGCGCCGGGCCACCGCGTGCGTCGATCGGCCAATGCGATGTGGCGGGTGCTGATCGGCACCGCGATGCCGACCGCCGCCGCCTTCGTGCTGGTGCAGGGGTTGCGCTGGGCGGCGCTGATCGCACCCGCCTGGAGCCAGCTGGCCGACGCGCTGATCGGCGCTGCGGGCTTTTCGGGCTTCACCGCCGCGGCGGGCGCCGCGTTCCTGATGGCGCGCCAGCCATCGTGGCGGGTGGTGCCGCTGACCGATGCGGTCGCGACCGCGCTGCGACCGACGGTCTGGGTGTTCGCCGCGCTGACCTTCGTCGTCATCCTGCTGGATGCGTTCAACACCGCGATCGGCGCCAGCCCGCCGGTGCTGCTGGCGTCGCAGGTGGCGGAGGCGATCGCCAATCTGCTGCTGATCGGCGGCACGCTGCTGGTGATCGGACGGCTGCGCGCGCGCGCTGCCGCGAATGGCGCGGATGCGCAGGAGGCGGCGACCAGCGTCGGCGTCGGCGTCGGCGCGGCGACGGTGGCGCTGTGGCTGGTCGTCACGGGCGCCGGCCTAGCGCTGCTGGCGGGCTATATCGGTCTGGCGGCGACGGTGTTGCAGTTCGTGCTGTGGACAACGCTGCTGGGCATCTGCACCTATCTGCTGATGATCGTCATCGACGATGTCGCGACCAGCCTGTTCCAGCGCGACAGCCGCGTCGGCACGACACTGCGCCACGGCGTCGGCGTGGGCGGCAGTGCGGTGGACCAGTTCGGCGTACTGCTGTCCGCGGCGCTCCGGCTGGCGATCCTCGCCATCGCGCTGGGGCTGATGCTGTACCCATTCGGTGCGGGCTTCGGATCGGTACTCGATCGACTGAGCGGGCTGGCGCGCGGCGTGCAGATCGGCGGGATCGCGATTTCGCCCGGCAGCATCCTGCGCTTCATCGCGGTGCTCGCCATCGGGCTGTTCCTGGTGCGGCAGTTCATGGGCTGGCTGGACCAGCGCTATCTGCCGACCACCGACCTCGACGGCAGCGTGCGCAATTCGATCCGGCTGGTCGCGCGCTACGTGGGCATCGCGTTGGCGGTGATCTGGTCGCTCGCTTCGCTCGGCATCGGCATGGAGCGGATCGCGCTGCTGCTGTCGGCGCTGTCGGTCGGTATCGGTTTCGGCTTGCAGGCGATCACGTCCAACTTCGTGTCCGGCCTGATCCTGCTCGCCGAGCGGCCGATCAAGATCGGCGACCTGATCCGCGTCGGCACCGACGAGGGCGACGTGAAGCGCATCAACGTGCGTTCGACCGAGATCGAGCTCGCCGACCATTCGACGCTGATCGTGCCCAATTCGGAGCTGATCACGAAATCGGTGCTCAACAAGACGCTGAGCGCGCCGCTGGGGCGTATCCAGGTGCAATTCACCGTGCCGATCGAGGCGGATGCCGATCGCGTGCGCGAGCTGGTGCTGGAGACGTTCGCGGCGGAACCGGCGATCCTCGATACGCCCGAGGCCAAGGCGTATATCGACGGGATCGCCGACGGGCGCGTGCGCTTCAACTGCTTCGCGCATGTCGAAAGCCCGCGCGCGGCGTATAGCGCACGCAGCAACGTGCTGATCGTCCTGCTGCGTCGGATGCGCGAGGAGGGGATCGAACTCGGCACCGTGCCGCAGAAGCTGGAGCTGGTGTCCGCGCTCCCCCTCGCCGAACCCGCCGCGACCGAGCCCAGCGCGCCCTGACCGGCTTGCCCGCCACCGGCGAAGGGGATAGCGCTCCGCCCCATGACCAGCCTGCCGGACTGCCCGCCCGCCCCGCCGCGCCAGCACGAGCATGTCGTCATCGTCGGCGGCGGCTTTTCGGGGACGCTGTTCGCGATCAACCTGCTGCGCCACGAGGGGCCACGCGCGACGCTGATCGAGCGGCGGCCCCACCAGATGGCGCGCGGCGTCGCCTATAGCGCGGCGCATGCCGAGCATCTGCTGAACGTACGCGCAGGCAATATGAGCGCGCTGCCCGACGATCCCGGCCATTTCGTGCGCTGGCTGGAGGCGGAGGGGCTGGGCGATTCCAAGACCTTCGTCTCACGGCGGATCTACGGGCGCTATCTGCGCGGGCTGCTGGACGCGGCGATGGCGGCGCATCCGGGGCGGATCGCGCTGGTCGAGGGCGAGGTATGCGCGATCGACCGCAGCGGCGGGGGCGTGACGCTGTCGCTGCGGAGCGGCGAGGCCATTGCAGCGGATGCGGCGGTGCTGGCGCTGGGCAACCTGCCGCCGCATACGCCGGGCGGGCTCGATCCGGCCGCGCTGCCGACGGGCTGCTATCTGCCCGATCCCTGGGCGGGCGACATTGCGGCGGACCTGACCGACACCGATCGCGTAGTGTTGATCGGCAGCGGGCTGACCGCGATCGACGCAGCGCTGACGCTGGAGGCGGCAGGGTTCCAAGGCGAAATCCTGGCACTGTCGCGGCGCGGGCTGTCGCCGCGGGCGCATGCCGACCTGCCGGGGCAGCCGGGGTTGCGCGAGAAGCCGGCGGGGACGCTGTCGGCGCTCGTACGGCATGTGCGGGGCCGCACCGCGACGATCGGCTGGCGCGCTGCGGTGGACGAGCTGCGCCCCGTCACGCAGCTGATGTGGGGCGCGGCGGATGCGGTGACGCGGGCGCGGTTCCTGCGGCATGTGCGGCCCTATTGGGACGTGCATCGGCATCGGCTGGCGCCCTCAATCGCGGCCAAGATCGATGCGCTGGTCGAGAGCGGCCGGCTGCAATTCGTGGCGGGGCGGATCGTCGGTGCCAAGGCGGCGGGCGATGGCGCCTCGCTGACCTGGCGACCGCGGGGCTGCAAGGAGATCGAGGTCACGTCGGCGCGGCGGATCGTCAATTGCACCGGGCCGCAGGGCGACCTGTTGCGATCCGAGGAGCCGCTGCTGCGGCAGCTGATCGCCGCGGGGCTGGCCCGCCCCGACAGCTTGCGCATCGGGCTGGACGTCGACCACCAGTCGCAGGTGATCCATGCCGACGGGACGGTCGACGACCGGCTGTTCTGCATCGGGCCGATGACGCGCGGCGACCTGTGGGAGGTCGTGGCGGTGCCCGATATCCGCCAGCAGAACTGGACGCTCGCGCGGCGGTTCGCGCACGCGCAATGGGTGGGTGGCGAGGGACTGTAACGTCCCCCGCCTCTCCCTGCTTACCAGTTGATGCCGACGCGGGCGTAGAGGTAGCGCCCGTTGAAGCCGAACGGCGAGTAATAAGGGAAGCCCAGCACGCCCGTGGAGTTGTTCGCGGCGATCTGGCGATCGGGATAGACGTCGAACAGGTTGCTGACGCCGAGGCCGATCTGCGCACCCTTGGGGGCCGAATAGCGCAGCTCGAAATCGGTGATCGCGTGCTGGCCGGTGCGGACGTCGGCGGTGCCGCTCGCCAGCGTGCCCGGCTGGTTGACGTCGCCGTAATAGGTGACGCGGGCGAGCGCGCCGAGCTTGTCGAGCGACCAGTCGATCGTGCCGGTAATCTTCTCGCCCGGCGTGCCCTGTTCCAGCGTCAGGACGCGGCTGCGCGCGAACAAGGTCGGCGCCGGGTTGAGCGTCGCGGTCGAAGTCGGGACGCGGGTGACGTCGATCTTGTTGATATTGCCCGCCAGCGTGAAGTCGAACGCCCCCGCGCTCTCCGTGCGCCAGCGGTAATGCGCGACCGCGTCGATGCCCTTGGTGGTCGAGGCGAGGCCGTTGATGAAGAAGCGCGCCGCCGACACGTTGAACGGCGCGAGCAGCGTCGCGACCGCCGGGCTGAAGGTTCCCGCGATATTTTCCGAAAGGCCGATCTGGTTGCGGATGCGGATCGAATAGGCGTCGACCGTCAGGTCGAAGCCGCCCGCGCGGATGACGGTGCCGACCGAAATATTGGTCGACTTTTCCGCCTGCAACGGACGCCCGCCGAGCGCCACGCCGACCGGATCGGTCGACGGCACGGTGCCGGTCAGGATCGGCACGCCATTGGTGACGACCGAGGCAACCTGGGTGAAATATTGCTGCTGCAGCGACGGCGCGCGGAAGCCGGTGGAGATGGTGCCACGCAGCGCGAACCACGGCGCGACGTCGTAGCGCGCCGAGAACTTGCCGTTGGCGGTGCTGCCGAAGTCCGAATAATCCTCGGCGCGGCCGGCGAGGCCGATCAGGAGCGCATCGGTCAGCTGCGCTTCGAGGTCGAGGTAGACGCTGCCGCTGCGGCGGTTGCGCTTGGTGGCGTTGCGCGGCGCGAAGCCGCCGAAGCCTTGCGCGCCCGGTGCCGACCCGGCGACCGCATCGGTCGCACCGGCAGGGTAATCGTAGGAGGCACGCTCGCCCGGCGTGATCTTATAGCCTTCGCGGCGGCCTTCGACGCCGAAGGCGACGTTCAGCGATTGGAAGACGTCGAACTTGCGGGTCACGTCGAGGCCGGCGACATACTGGTCGTAGGCGACCGCGCCATCGTAGAAGTTGCGCGGGGTGCTCGAGCCGTAGGCGTAGTTCGCCGAGTTGAGCGTGCGGAAGTCGACGGTGTTGCGGCCGTAGCTCAGCGACAGGTCGACGTCGAAGTCCGACACCGTGCCGCGCAGGCCGATCGCCGAATTGATGTCCTTCGACTTGGTGTTGATGATCGGCAGGAAGCCATTGGGAACGCCGGCAAGCGTCAGCTGGGCGATCGTCGTCGCGCTGGCGTTGGCGGCGCGGATGCGCGGGAAGGCGGCGCCGCGGGTGTCACGATCCTGATAGCCGCCGAAGGCGTAGAGGCTGATATTGTCGGTCAGCGAGGTGCCGGCGTTGACGAAGCCGGTGAACTGTTCGACCTCCGGGTCGCCATAGCGGCCGGTCACGCGGTTGGGCGAAACGCGGGTGTCGATGTCGGCGCGGTTGGTCGGCTGACGCTTCAGATATTCGCCCGACAGCGTGATGAAGCCGTCGCTGCCGAAGCCGATGCCCTGCCATGCCGAGGCGGTAACGGTATGCTCACCGGTGACATGGCGGCTGTTGTTCGCGGTGTCGACCTGCGTGTCGTAGAAGCCGTAATTCACCTGCGCGCCGCCGCCCGAGCGGGCTTCGCGAAGGCGCAGGTTGACGACGCCGGCGATCGCATCCGAGCCATATTGCGCCGAGGCGCCGTCGCGCAGCACCTCGATCCGGTCGAGCGCCACGGTCGGGATGGTGTTGAGATCGACCGCTGCCGAACCGCGGCCCACCGTGCCGTTGGTGTTGAGGTTGGCCGAGGTGTGGCCGCGAATGCCGTTGATCAGCACCAACGTTTGGTCGGGCGACAGGCCGCGCAGCGTCGCCGGGCGGATCGCGTCGGTGGCGTCGTTGGCGCTGGGCCGCGGGAAGTTGATCGAGGGGGCCACGGTGGCCAGCGCCGTCGCGAGTTCGGTGGTGCCCTGCCGTTGCAGGCTGGCGCCGCTCAGCACATCAACCGGTGCCACGCTGTCGAGGCGGCTGCGGCCCGTGGCGCGGGTGCCGGTGACGATGATGTCCTGGCCTTCATCCGCGGTCGAGGCGGCGTCGGCGACGGGTGCCGACTGGGCGGGTTCGGTCTGCGGCGCGGTTTGCGGAGCGGCCTGGGCAAGCGCTGCGGCGCTGGCGGCGGCGAGGAGTTCGCTGATGATGGTCACGGTTCAGCCCCTTTTGGAATCGTTGCGCTGGGTAGCGGATGGGGCCGGATAGCCCACTAACCTAGGGGATGAACCGCAAGAAAAACTTTGCTGCGGTGCGGTACGGGTTGCCCCCGTGCTTGGGGCCGGCGTTACGCCCCCTTCCGCTTCAGCAGCGCGGTGCGCAGGCATTGGCAGACCGGTTCGTCGCGCTGGTTGAGGAGGATGTGGCGGAAGGTGACGAGGCCGGCCTCGGGGCGGGACTTGCTGTCGCGCAATTCCACGACTTCGGTCTCGGCGCGGAGCGTGTCGCCGATGAAGACGGGTTTGGGCATCACCAATTTGTCGTAGCCGAGGTTGGCGACGAGCGTGCCGAGCGTCGTGTCGCCGACCGACAGGCCGACCATCAGCGCGAAGGTGAAGGTGCCGTTGACGAGGATCTGGCCGAACTCGCTCGCCTTCGCCGCTTCGGCATCGAGATGCAGCGGCTGCGGGTTGTGCGTCATGGTCGAGAACAGGAGGTTGTCCGTCTCGGTCACGGTGCGGCGGATGTCGTGGGTCAGGCGGTCGCCGACCTGCCAGTCGTCGTAGAAGCGGCCGGCCATTATTGCTCTCCCTGCGGTTCGATGCGGACGAGGAGCGTGCCCTCGGGCACCTGCGCCTCGGGCGTGGCGGTGAGGTCCGCGACCACGCCGTCGAACGGGGCGGTGAGGCTGTGTTCCATCTTCATCGCCTCCAGCGTGACGAGGCGCTGGCCCTTGGTAACGGATTGGCCGGCGGTGACGTCGACGGCGATGATGCGGCCCGGCATGGGGGAGAGGATCGCGCCGTCCCCTGCCCCGCCGGCCGCAGCGGCGGCGGGGCGATAGGGGGTAATCTCCCACGTCTGGCCGCCTTCGGTGACGAGCAGGCGGTCGACGGCGGGGGTTCGCGACCGTGCAGGCGCGTCGGCGAAATCGACCTCGACCGGCTCGCCCGCAACCGACAGCATCGCCATCTGGCGCGGCGCGGCGTTAAGGCGGAAGCCCGGCACCGGTTGCGGGCCGGCGAGCGCCTGGGCGGCTTCGACCAGCACCTCTTCGCTGGGCAGCGCGGGCGGCATCAGCGCGTCGCCTTCGCGGGCGATCAGGCCCGTGTCGAGGGTCGCGGCGACAAATGCGGGGTGGTCGAGCGCCTCGACGAGGAAGCCGGCGTTGCTGCGCAGCGGCCAGACGATCGCAGCATCGAGCGCATCGGCGAGCGTCTCGCGTGCCTCTTCGCGGGTGTCGCCGTGCGCGATCACCTTGGCGATCATCGGGTCGTAATACGGGGTGATCGTTGCGCCCTGCTCCACCCCGGTATCGACGCGCACGGTGTCGCCGAGGTCGAAGGCGTCGAGGCGGCCGATGCTGGGGAGGAAGCCCTTGGCGGGATCCTCCGCGTACAGGCGCGCTTCCATCGCGTGGCCGTGGATCGACAGCTGGTCCTGCCGGCAGGGTAGCGGCTCGCCACTGGCGACGCGGAGCTGCCATTCGACGAGGTCTTGCCCCGTGATCATCTCGGTCACCGGATGTTCGACCTGCAGCCTGGTGTTCATCTCCATGAACCAGATGCGGTCGGCGTTCAGGCCCTGGCTGGCGTCGGCGATGAACTCGATCGTGCCGGCGCCGACGTAATCGACCGCCTGCGCGGCCCGGACGGCGGCGGCGCAGACCGCCTCGCGGGTCGCGGCGTCCATGCCGGGGGCGGGCGCTTCCTCGATCACCTTCTGGTGGCGGCGCTGGAGCGAGCAGTCGCGCTCGAACAGATGGACGACGTTGCCGTGGCTGTCGCCGAACACCTGCACCTCGATATGGCGCGGCGAGAGGACGTATTTTTCGAGCAGGACGCGATCGTCGCCGAACGAGGCCGCCGCCTCGCGTTGGCAGCTGGCGAGCGCTTCGGCGAAATCGGCGGCATCGTCGACGCGGCGCATGCCCTTGCCGCCGCCGCCCGCCACCGCCTTGATGAGCACGGGATAGCCGATCGCGTCGGCCTCTGCCTTCAGGCGATCGGGCGACTGGTCTTCGCCGAGATAGCCGGGCGTGACGGGCACGCCGGCGGCGATCATCCGCGCCTTGGCGGCGTCCTTCAGCCCCATCGCGCGGATGCTGTCGGGATTGGGACCGACCCAGATCAGGCCGGCGTCCTGCACCGCCTGCGCGAAGTCGGCGTTTTCGCTCAAGAAGCCGTAGCCAGGGTGGATCGCCTGCGCGCCCGTGGCTTGCGCGGCGGCGATGATGCGCTCGCCGATCAGATAGCTTTCGGCCGGACGCGCGCCGCCGATCGCGACCGCCTCGTCGGCCTCGCGGACGTGCAGCGCGGTCGCATCGGCATCGGAATGGACCGCGATCGTGCGGATGCCGAGGCTGCGCGCGGTGCGGATGATGCGGCAGGCGATCTCGCCGCGATTGGCGATGAGCAGCGATTCGATCACGGGACGCTCCGGGGGAATTGTTGCTGGAAGTGGACGAAGTGGAGGGTACGTCGTGTCCCGGAAACCGGGGGCCGCGGGGGCGAGAAACGTACCGGGGTATGCGCGGCGGGGGCGAGGAGCGAGGCCATGCGTGCTCCTCTTACCACAGGCGGCAGCGTGTAGGACAGCGTCATATGGCGGCGCATCCGTCGGTGCGGAGCGCATGGGCGACGTTGCAGATGGCGGCGCCGTCGCGACGGTCGAGCGCGGCGAGGATGGCGAGGATGGCGAGGATCATAGGCTGTCCTTATTCCTCCCCGAAACGGGGAGGTGGCAGCCCGCAGGGCTGACGGAGGGGCAGCCTCGGGCGGGCGGCTGCGATGATCGCCGTCACCGCCGCGTCGAGGTCGCGGAGGATGACGGTTGCGGGAAGGCGCACCGTTTCGATGGCGTGGAGCGCAAGCCACGCGTCTCGGCTGGCGTCGAATGCAGGTTGGTCGCCGCGCTCGTGCGCTTCGCCGTCGACTTCCACGCAGAGTTTGGCAGCGGCGCAGAAGAAGTCGAGCGTGTAGGCGCCGATTGGGTGCTGCTTGCGGAACTTGAGGTCGGCCGGGCGTTGCTTGAGTGCACGCCAGAGCAGGATTTCGGGCAGCGACATCTCCTGGCGCTGACGACGTGCGCGATGGACGGTGCCACTCGATGCTCGGAGCATTAGATCCTCCCCGGTACGGGGAGGTGGCGCCGCGAAGCGGTGACGGAGGGGCAGCCAAGCAAGGGCGCCGCTTGGGGCTGCCCCTCCACCATGCTGCGCATGGTCCCCCTCCCCGTGCCGGGGAGGAATAAGGTCACGTTCGCCCTCACATCCGGAACACGCCGAAGCTCGGCCGCTCCGGAATGGGAGCGTTGAGGCAGGCGGCGAGGCTGAGGCCGAGAACGTCGCGGGTCTGCGCGGGATCGATGATGCCGTCGTCCCACAGCCGCGCGGTGGCGTACCAAGGGTTGCCCTCGTCTTCGTATTTGGCGCGGACGGGGGCCTTGAAGGCTTCGGCCTGGTCGGGCGTCCACGTGTCCGCGTCGCGGTGGACAGTGGCGAGGACGCTTGCCGCCTGTTCGCCGCCCATCACGCTGATCCGGCTGTTGGGCCAGGTGAACAGGAAGCGGGGCGAATAAGCGCGGCCGCACATGCCGTAATTGCCCGCGCCGAAGCTGCCCCCGATCAGGATCGTGATCTTGGGGACGCTCGCGGTGGCGACGGCGGTGACGAGCTTGGCGCCATGTTTGGCAATGCCTTCCGCCTCATATTTCCCGCCGACCATGAAGCCCGAAATGTTCTGGAGGAACAGCAGCGGGATTTTGCGCTGGCAGGCGAGTTCGATGAAGTGCGCCCCCTTTTGCGCGCTTTCGCTGAACAGCACGCCGTTGTTGGCGAGGATGGCGACGGGCAGGCCGTGGATCGTCGCGAAGCCGCAGACGAGGCTGGCGCCGTACAACGCCTTGAACTCGTGGAATTCGGAGCCGTCGACCAGGCGGGCGATCACTTCATGTACGTCGTACGGCGCGCGGACGTCGTCGGGGATCAGGCCGTAGAGGTCCTCCGCCGGGTAGAGCGGCGCGCGGGCGGGCGCGATCTGCGGGCCGGTCTGTTCGGGCAGCGTCGCGACGATATCGCGGACGATGCTGAGCGCGTGATCGTCGTTTTCGGCTACGTGGTCGACCACCCCCGATCGGCGGCCGTGCGTGTCGGCACCGCCTAGGTCTTCGGCGCTGATGACCTCTCCGGTCGCGGCCTTCACCAGCGGCGGGCCGGCGAGGAAGATCGTGCCCTGCCCGCGGACGATGATCGTCTCGTCGGACATGGCGGGGACATAGGCGCCGCCCGCGGTGCAGCTGCCCATGACGCAGGCGATCTGCGGGATGCCTAACGCCGACATATTCGCCTGGTTGAAGAAGATGCGGCCGAAGTGATCGCGGTCGGGGAAGACCTCTGCCTGATGCGGCAAATTGGCGCCGCCGCTGTCGACGAGATAGATGCACGGCAGGCGATTTTCCTGCGCGATCTCCTGCGCGCGCAGGTGCTTCTTCACGGTCAACGGGAAGTAGGTGCCGCCCTTCACCGTCGCATCGTTGCAGACGATCATGACCTGCCGGCCCGACACGCGGCCGATCCCGGCGATCATGCCGGCGCCCGGCACCTCGTCGTCGTAGAGGCCGTAGGCGGCGAGCTGACCGATTTCGAGGAAGGCGCTGCCGGGATCGAGCAGGCGTTCGACCCGCATCCGGGGGAGCAGTTTGCCGCGCGACGTGTGGCGCTCGCGGGATTTGGCGTTGCCGCCGAGACCCGCCGCCGCGACGTCGGCGCGCAGGCGATCGGCGAGCGCGCGGTTGTGGGTGGCGTTGCGGGCGAAGGCTTCGCCGTCGCGGGTGACGGTGGTGGGGAGCGTGGGGCCCATCAGATCCTCCCCGGCACGGGGAGGGGGACCGCGCTGCACAGCGGCGTGGTGGAGGGGCCGGCGGAGCCGGCGCTGCGCGCCGCCCCTCCACCATTCGCTGCGCGAACGGTCCCCCTCCCCGCGCTGCGCGCAGGGAGGAATTGGGAGGCCCTCACTGCGCCACCTTCGGCGCGGCGCCGATGAGTTCGCGGCCGATCAGCATGCGGCGGATTTCGTTGGTGCCGGCGCCGATGTCGAGCAGCTTGGCGTCGCGCAGGAAGCGTTCGACCGGCCAGTCCTTGGTGTAGCCGGCGCCGCCCAGCGCCTGGATCGCCTCCAGCGCGACCTTCACCGCGTTTTCGGAGGCGAGCAGGATCGCGCCGGCCGCATCGAAACGCGTGGTCTTGCCGGCGTCGCAGCTCTTGGCGACGGCATAGACGTACGCGCGCGCCGAGTTGAGCGCGACGTACATGTCGGCGATCTTGCCCTGCATCAGCTGAAACTGGCCGATCGGCTGCCCGAACTGTTTCCGTTCGCGGACGAAGGGGACGACGACGTCGAGGCACGCCTGCATGATCCCGAGCTGGATACCGGCGAGGACGGCGCGTTCGTAATCCAGGCCGCTCATCAGCACGCCGACGCCGCCGTTCAAGGGCCCCATGATCTGGTCGGCAGACACATAGCAATCGTCGAACACGAGCTCCGCGGTGGGCGAACCGCGCATGCCCATCTTGTCGATCTTTTGCCCGATGCTGAAGCCGGGCATGTCCTTCTCGATCAGGAAGGCGGTGATGCCGCGCGACCCCTCACCCGTCTTGGCATAGACGACGAGCGTGTCGGCATATGCCGCGTTGGTGATCCAGAATTTGGTGCCGTTGAGGACGTAGCCGTCGCCTTTCGCCTCGGCGCGCAGCTTCATCGAAACGACGTCGCTGCCCGCGCCCGCTTCGGACATGGCGAGGCTGCCGACATGTTCGCCGCTGATCAGCTTGGGCAGGTATTTCGCCTTTTGCTCCGCGCTCGCCCAGCGGCGGATCTGATTGATGCAGAGGTTCGAATGCGCGCCATAGCTGAGGCCGATCGACGCCGACGCGCGACTGACTTCCTCCACCGCGACGACATGTTCGAGATAGCCGAGGCCGAGGCCGCCGTCGGCTTCCTCGACGGTGATGCCGTGCAGGCCGAGCTCGCCCATCGCGGTCCACAGCTCATCCCGGGGGAACCAGTCGTCGGCGTCGATCTTCGCGGCGAGCGGCGCGATCCGGTCGGTGGCGAAGCGCTGCGTCGAGTCGCGGATCATGTCCGCCGCCTCGCCGAGGGCGAAATCGAAATCGGGTGTCACATCCGCTCCTATGTCTTCGCGCCCCTGCTACCACAGGCACGGGCGCCATGGAAAATCGACAGCGGACGCGGCGACGTATAGATGGCCTCTATGATCGATCGCTATCTGATCCGCTATTTTCTGGGTGTCGTCGATCAGGGGAGCTTTTCCGCGGCTGCTGTCGGCGCGCGGGTGACGCAGCCGACGCTGTCGGCGGGGATCGCCAAGCTGGAGACGTTGCTCGGCCAGCAACTGTTCGACCGCAGCGGGCGGCGGGTGCGGCTGACCGAGGCGGGCACGCGCTTTGCCGATCATGCCCGGCGGATCGAGGCGGAGTTCGCCGCCGCCGAACGCGCGGTGCAGGCGACGCCGCCGCACCGGCTGATCCGCATCGGCGTGGCGCCGACCGTCTCCACCATCGCGCTGGGCGAGGCACTCGCCGCCGCGCGGGTCGCGGCGCCGGACGAGCGGATCGAGATCGTCGAAGGGCGAGCGAGCGAGCTGCAGGGCAAACTGGATCACGGCCGGATCGATGCGCTGCTGGGGCCCGGCGTGGCGCGCAATGCGCTCGACGACGGAGGCGACGTGCGATTGTTCGAGGAGGGCTATGGCGTCGCGATGGCGGCGGCACACCCCCTCGCCCACCATGCCAGCGTGTCGGCGGAGGCGATCGCCGGCGAGACGATGATCGTGCGGCGCCAGTGCGAGGCGTTACCGCTGGTCAGCCGCTTCTTCACCACGCGCGGCGTCCGCCCGTTCATGGCGGCGCGAACGGTGAGCGACGACCGCGCGAGCGCCTATGTCGCGGCGGGTTTGGGGATCACGGTGATGCCGTACAGCCTGTGCGTGCCGGGCGTCGCGATGGCGGCGCTGGCGGGGTTCGACCTGACGCGCGTGGTGGGCGTGCGCGTGCCGGCCGCGGCACGGACGCGGTTGGAGCCGAGTGGGGCGTGGCAGGCGTTCGTGGAGGCGATGGGCGGCCCGGCCTCAGCGGCGTGACGGTGGCGGGCGTGTCCGGGGTCTGGAGCACTCCCGTCGGTATAGCCGTCACCCCAGCGAAGGCTGGGATCTCCCGGTTATCGCGTGCGCCAGGAGCCGTAAGAGACCCCAGCCTTCGCTGGGGTGACGGCTTCGGCGCGTGACGACAGGACGCACGAAAAAGGGCGCGGGAGTTGCCCCCCGCGCCCTTCGTGTCTCGCGACGCTGCGGATTACTCCGCGGCGGCGGTGCCCTTCGCGGGGCGCGTGTCGCGGCGCTCGGCGATACGCGCCGACTTGCCGGTGCGGCCACGCAGATAATAGAGCTTCGCGCGACGCACGGCGCCCTTGCGGACGACGTCGATCGAATCGATGTTCGGCGAATAGAGCGGGAAGACGCGCTCGACGCCCTCGCCGAAGCTGATCTTGCGGACGGTGAACGACGAGCCCATGCCCTTGTTCGAACGCGCGATGCACACGCCTTCGTAGTTCTGGACGCGGGTACGCTCGCCTTCGACGACCTTCACGCCGACCTTCAGCGTGTCGCCGGGACGGAATTCGGGGATCGCGCGCTTGGCGGTCAGCTTTTCGATCTGCTCGGCTTCGAGCTGCTGAATGAGGTTCATGAGTCTCAGTCCTTACGTCGCCGCGCGCCAGAGGGAGGTTGGACCCGAGCGCCCTCATGGCGCTCCCAAAGGTCCGGCCTCCGTAGCCGTGTATCGACCTCTGCCTGGTGTTGCCGCCAGGCCGCGATCTTCGCACGATCCCCCGATCGCAGCACTTCGGGGATCGTGCGCCCTTCCCATTCATAGGGGCGGGTATATTGCGGATATTCGAGCAGCCCCGTTTCGAAGCTCTCGTCATCCCCGCTGGAAGGCGCGCCCATTACGCCGGGACGCAGCCGAATGCAAGCGTCGAGCAGCACCAGCGCCCCCATCTCGCCACCCGACAGGATATAGTCGCCGATCGAGACCTGTTCGATGTTTCGCGCCTCGAACAGCCGTTCGTCGAAGCCTTCGAACCGGCCGCACAGGATGATGACGCCGGGGCCGTTCGCGAGCGCGCGGACGCGCTGTTGGGTGAGCGGGGCGCCGCGCGGGGTCATGGCGAGGATCGGGCGGCCGTCGGCGACGCTGTCCACCGCCGCGGCGAGCACGTCGGCGCGTAGCACCATGCCGGCGCCGCCGCCCGCGGGCGTATCGTCGACCGAGCGGTGCCTGTCGGTGGCGAAGT
This sequence comes from Sphingomonas sp. S6, assembly GCF_043498045.1. Classification (NCBI taxonomy): domain Bacteria; kingdom Pseudomonadati; phylum Pseudomonadota; class Alphaproteobacteria; order Sphingomonadales; family Sphingomonadaceae; genus Sphingomonas; species Sphingomonas sp. S6. Next base: position 4,856 of record NZ_JBIEOE010000006.1, on the reverse strand, counting down.
CGCGGATCTGGACGGGATCGCAGGTCCAGCCCCCTTCCCGCAGCGCGCGGCCGGCGAGCGAGACGCCCAAGGGACCCGGGAACATCTCCGGGTAGAGGGTCAGGACGGTGGCGGCGAAGGTCATTGGGTCCAGTTTTCGATTACGAGGCCGGGGATGTCGGCGAAGTCGGCCTCGTTGTTGGTGACAAGGATACATCCGAGCGCGACGGCATGGGCGGCGATCAGGCGATCGAAGCTGCCGCGCTTGAACGGCAACCGGGCGTACGCTTTCGCGGCCAGATGATCGAACGGCGCTACCTCGAACCGGCTCGACACCTGATCGAGCACGTCCCACGGCGGGCGCTTGCCGTTCCAGCTGCCGATCGCAACCTCCGCAAAGACGATCGACGACAGGCCAACGTCACCCGCCTCACAATCGCTCACCCGAGCGCGCAGGATCTCGGGTTCGCCGCCAAGCACCGCGATCAGGGCGTTGGTGTCGAGCATGACCCTCATCGGTCGTCGCCCTGCCAACCCTTCCATTCGGGATCGTCCCAAATGCGAGGGGGATCATCGAACAGCCGCTCCTCAGGCGTGAGCGGCTTCAGATCGGGACAGGAGCCCCAGATTCCGGTCAGATCGATTTTCCGGCGGGCGACCGGCGCGGGTTCGACGATGAAACTGCCCCGCTCCTCGCGCAGCAGCATCTCGTCGCCGTCCTTCAGGCCGAGCGCCTTGGGCAGGCGCAGCGCGACCGAATTGCCTGATTTGAACACCTTGGCGCGATATTCGTTACCCATGCCATGCCTCCGTATAGACGGAATGTATATACATGACGGACGTGGGGCAAGGCGACGGCTCAGGGGACGACGGCTTGGACGATTGCATCATCATCGGCGCGGGGCCGGCAGGGCTGACCGCGGCGATCTATCTGGCGCGGTTCCACCTCTCCATCCGGCTGTTCGACAGCGGGTCGAGCCGCGCGGCGATGATCCCGTGCACGCGCAACCATGCCGGCTATCCGGAGGGGATCGCGGGCAAGGAGCTGCTGCGGCGGATGCGCGAGCAGGCCGAAAAATACGGCGCGTACCGCGAGGAAAAGAAGGTCACGGCGATCCTGCCGGAGGGCGACGATTTCCGCATCGTCACCGACGATGGCGACTTTTGCGCGCGCACCGTCCTGCTGGCGACGGGCGTGGTGAACCACCGGCCCAAAATCCTGCCCGAGGTGCATGACCCGGCGCTGGAACGCGGGCTGATCCGCTATTGCCCCATCTGCGACGGGTATGAGGTGACCGACAAACGCGTCGGCGTGATCGGCACCGGCGACCACGGCATGCGTGAGGCGCTGTTCCTGCGTGGCTATACGCGCGACGTGACGCTGATCGCACCCGAGGCGGAGCATGCGCTGGACGCGGCCTGCGCGGCCAAGCTGGACGAGGCGGGCATCGCGCGCGTCGATGGCCCGTGCGGCGGCTGGGCGATCGAGGGCGATCGGATCGCGCTCGATACCGCGGGCGGGCGGATGGCATTCGACAGCGTCTACCCGGCGCTGGGATCGCGGATCCGATCGCATCTGGCGATCGCGGCGGGGGCGCGGGCGAGTGACGAAGGGTGCCTGGAGGTGGACGACCACCAGCGCACCAGCGTGCCCGGGCTATTCGCGGCGGGCGACGTGGTGAAGGGGCTGGACCAGATCAGCCATGCGATGGGCGAAGCAGGCGTGGCGGCGACGACGATCCGGAACTTGCTGGCGGAGCGTGGGCGCTTGTGGCGATGAGGTGAGGCGCGGCTTCCACCCCCACCCCGTCACCCCGGACTTGGTCCGGGGTCCACCGGGCCGCAGGGGAACGACGAAGCCTCTAGCCGCCCCCCATCGCCGCGGAGTGGACCCCGGACCGAGTCCGGGGTGACGGTGGGTTTGGGGAACCGTTACTCCACGAAGTCGGCGTTCACCGTCAGCGCGTCGTGGTTCCACTCCGGCACGGCGTCGGCGTTCATGGGGATCATGAAGCGCTTGCCATTGGCGCGTTCGATTTCGAGCACGTCGCCGGCGCCGAAATTCTCGACGAGCACGACGCGGCCGAGGTCTTCGCCAGTGGCGGACACGGCGGGCAGGCCGATCAGATCGGCGTGGTAATATTCGCCCTCACCTAGCGGCGGCAGCGCCGAGCGGGGGACGGTGAGTTCGGTACCGCGCATCGCCTCGGCGGCGGTGCGGTCGGGGATTTCGGCGAAGCGCGCGATCGTGCCGTTGGCGCCGGGCTGCGCGGATTTCAGCGTCAGCGCGCCGCCGTTGAAGCTCTTATAGGCGCCGATATCGTCGGCGAAGACCTTCAGGCGGACCTGGCCGTGGATGCCGTGTGCGCCAATCACCACGGCCAAGGTCACGGGCGCGTCGGCACCCGGCGCGTCAGGCCTGGTCGGGCGATCCGTCGGTTCCTGCTGGGGCATCGTCATCCCCTTCGGCGGGATCGGTGGAGGATACGCCCTGATTGGGCGCGTCAGCCGCAGCGTCCTCGAACGTCTCGTCGGGGGCGGTGCGGGGATCGGGATCGATGGCCATGGTGCGTGAACCTCCTCGGGTAGGAGGGGCTCAACGCACCATGGTCGGTATCGATGCTTAGGCTTCGGTGGTCTCTTCGGCCGGAGCCTCTTCCGCCGGGGCGGCAGCAGCGGCGGCGGCCGCTTCTTCCTGCGCCTTCAGCTTCTCGGCACGCTCTTCGGCGCGCTCGGTGGCCTTTTCGCCCGGCTTGCCCTTGTTCGGGTTCGAACGGGCGGCGCGCTCACGCACGCCCGCCTGATCGAGGAAGCGCGCGACGCGGTCGGTCGGCTGCGCGCCGTTCGACAGCCAGTACTTGGCGCGATCGGCGTCGAGCACGACGCGGTTCTCGGCGTCCTTGGCGAGCAGCGGGTTGTAGTTGCCGATCTTCTCGATGAACTTGCCGTCGCGGGGGCTGCGCGCATCGGCAACGACGATGCGGTAGTAGGGGCGCTTCTTGGAGCCGCCACGCGACAGACGAATGCTGAGTGCCATTGTAGTTGTCCTTCTTCGTAATCGTCACCCCAGCGAAGGCTGGGGTCTTTGGTTGGTGTTTCGCCCTTTCCGGGAGATCCCAGCCTTCGCTGGGATGACGGTTTGGGGCGTGGGTTACTTCTTCTTCAAAAGATTTTCGAAGCCGGGGGGCAGCTTGGGCATGCCGTCCTGACCGCCGCCGAGGCCGGGCAGGCCCTTGGGGAGGCCACCGCCCGCCTTGTCCATCATCTCGCCGAGGCCGGCGCCGCCGAGCGCGTTGCCGAGGCCGCCCATGCCGCCCTTGCCGAGCATCGCCATCATGCCCTTCAGACCGCCCATCTTCTTGATCTTCTTCATGGCGGTGGACATTTCCTGGTGCATCTTCAGGAGCTTGTTCACCTCCTGCACCGTCGTGCCCGAGCCCTTGGCAATGCGGATCTTGCGCTTGGCGTTGATCAGTTCGGGCTTGGAGCGCTCCTTCACGGTCATCGACCCGATCATCGCGTCCATGTGGATGAGCACCTTGTCGCCACCCGCCTGCGCGAGCGCGCCCTGTGCCTTCTTCATCCCCGGCATCATGCCCGCGAGCGCGCCGAGGCCGCCCATGCGGCGCATCTGCGCCAGCTGGCCGCGCAGGTCGTTCATGTCGAACTGACCCTTGGCCAGCCGTGCGGTCATCCGCTCGGCGTCTTCCTGCTGGATCGATTCCGCGGCGCGCTCGACGAGGCTGACGACGTCGCCCATGCCGAGGATGCGACCGGCGACGCGGCTGGGGTGGAAGGCCTCCAGCGCGTCCATCTTTTCGCCGGTGCCGGCGAACTTGATCGGCTTGCCGGTGACGGCGCGCATCGACAGCGCCGCACCGCCGCGCGCATCGCCGTCCATGCGGGTCAGCACGACGCCGGTCAGCGGCACCTGTTCGGAGAAGTTGGTCGCGACGTTGACCGCATCCTGGCCGGTCAGGCTGTCGACGACGAGCAGGATTTCCTGCGGCGTCGCGATGTCGGCGACCGCCTTCATCTCGTCCATCAGCGCCTGATCGACGTGCAGACGGCCGGCGGTGTCGAGCATCAGCACGTCGAAGCCCTGGAGCTTCGCCGACTGGAGTGCGCGGCGGGCGATGTCGACCGGCTGCTGGCCGGCAACGATCGGCAGCGTCGCGACGTCGATCTGCTTGCCGAGCGTCGCGAGCTGTTCCTGCGCCGCCGGGCGATTGACGTCGAGCGACGCCATCAGCACCTTCTTGCGGTCGCGGCCCGACAGGCGCTTGGCGATCTTGGCGGTGCTGGTGGTCTTGCCCGAGCCCTGCAGGCCGACCATCATCACGACCGCGGGCGGCGTGACCGACAGGTTCAGCTCGCTTTCGTCCGCGCCGAGCATCTCGACCAGCGCGTCGTTGACGATCTTGACGACCTGCTGCCCCGGCGTGACCGAGCGCAGGACGTTCTGCCCGACCGCTTCCTCGGTGACCTTGTCGACGAACTGGCGGGCGACCGGCAGCGCGACGTCCGCCTCGAGCAGCGCGACGCGCACTTCGCGCATCGCGGTCCGCACATCGGCCTCGGTCAGCGCGCCACGGCCGCGGAGGCGGTCGAATACGCCGCCAAGCCGGTCGCTCAGACTGTCGAACATCGCCTCAAATCCTCATCATACCACACAACGCAAAAGACGCCGGCGGGCGAAACCTCGCCGGCCAGCGTGCACCCGTAGGCGCTCCATCGATCGCATTCCGTGGTGGAACGTGGGTGGGCGTGTAGGGGAAATGGGGCGTGGTGGCAAGAGCCCGCCCTTCGTCACCCCGGACTTGATCCGGGGTCCCGCTATTTGCCCCGCTCCACAAGAAGAAGCGGGACCCCGGATC